>NZ_JBCNLU010000009.1:0-177651 GCF_039595295.1 Roseateles sp. | reverse complement strand
TCTCCCGTGCGATCTCCTCTGCGAGCTCAAGGGCTTGTCGCCATCTCGATGGCTCTGCTCCCCCTGCTGGTTTCGCCACTCCTGCGAGCGGAAACCGACCCGGTCCCCATCCCCGTCCACCCCCCCTCCCCGAGCACGGCGTCGACAGCTCCCTTTTGGAATGGCAACGTGGCTGGAGGCCCTTCGAAGGCAAATACGTCCGCTACGACGCGGAGTCGGGCAGCTTCAGCTGCTACAGCCTGGACGGAACGGCCTGCGTGACCGCCTCGCCCACCGCGCCGGACGCCGCCTATCCCGCGCCCCGCGAGTGCCGCGCCGACGGCCCCGACGGCGACTGGTGCGAGCGCGCGTTCGCCGCCAAGTTCGCCACTTGGTTCAACTACTCGTCGGTGGGATTCGGCGTGCGACTGTCCCGCTCGCTCCAGGGACACGCCATGTGCGAGTCCTACGACGGCAAGAAATGCAACTGGAGCTTGGACAGCACGGACGGCGACCAGCCCGCTCGTCCCGAAGAACTGCGACCGCTGGTCTGCGGCGCGAAGCACGCCGCCCAATGGGGCGGTGCCAGCGGCTACGACACGCCCGGCCATTGGTGCAACTCGCGCGAGATCCTGACTCGGAAGCGAGGGGCAGAACTGGACGGCCGGGCATCGCCGCGATTCTTCTTGGCGCCATGGACGTCCAAGGATGAGCCCGCATGGATCCTGCGCGCCACGGTCGGCAAGGGGGCGAGCATGGGGATCGGCCTGTTTGCGGACGATGCAAAGGGTCGGGGCTACCCTTACGAGCAGCGCGTGGAAGACGACGGCAAGGTCGGCATCACCGCGCGGAAGCCATTCGCCAGCATCGATCCGCCGCTTCTCGATGGTCGCGTCACATTGGCCCTGCGCGTCGATGCGAGGGGACGCATGCACTTTCACCGAGCACAGGACTGGACGGCGGACATCCTGGACAGCGAACCGGTGTGGCCGATCACCGGCCTTACGGAGGCCCCTGTGCCAATCGCTGGGGGATCGGTCAGCATGCCCCACTTGCTCGTCTTCTTGTCAGGCAGCTCGACGAGCGAGACTCCCGACGCGCTCGAAGAGCTCTTGGTGACGCGCAAACGCCGCATCCCGGCGGACTGAGTCAGCGCCTCCTTCCGAACCCGCCTCACTGCCAGCGCGCGCTCTGATGCAGCAGCGCCGCAAGCTTGCCGTTGGACTGCATGTCGCCCAGGCCGCGAGCGAACGCGGCGGCGATGCGCTCGCCGTCGCCGCGAGTGCGCGAGAACGCCGTGTACAGCGGAATCTCCGTGATCGCGGGTTCGGTCCAGACCAGCTTGCCGGCGCCCTCGTGCAGCTGGGTCTCGAGCAGATGCATCGCCACGCCCTTGTCGATCAGCGCCAGTTCGATACGTCCGGCCAGCAGCTTGCGCAGATTGGCCAGATCGTCGACCGCGCCTTCGACGGGCAGCTTGGCGGCCTCGAAGCGCTCCGGATTCGCATAGCCGTTGACGACGCCGATGCGTCGGCCGCGCAACGCGTTCAGGTCGTCCACGCGGATGCCCGCGCCGGCCCGCGCCATGAAGCCGACTTGGTTGAGGATGCCCAGCGGCGCGGGAAAGCGCATCGTGCGTTCGCGCTCGGCGCTGCGCCAGGCGCCGACGACGGCGTCGAAGTCGCCGCGCTGGAACTCCAGTAGCGCGCGCGCCCAGGGGCGGAAGCTGAGCGTCACCGTCTGCCCGGCCTGGGCGAGCGCGGCCCGGGTGATCTCGCAGGCGATGCCGCCGCCGGGCAGCGTGCTGCCGGTATAGGGCGGGAACTCCGTCGCGACCAGGCGTACCGGCGAGTCGGCAGCGCGCGCGGGCAAGGGCAGCCCCCCGGCGACGGCGGAGGCGGCGGAGACGGCGGAGACGGCCGAGGCGGCCAGGTGGAGCAGACAGTCGCGGCGGGTGGTCATGAGCGGGGGCCATATCGACCGATGACGCGGCCCGCTCCGGGGGCCGCACGAGCGCGAGCCTAGCAGGCGGCGACGCCCTGCGCGTTCTCGCAGACCCGGGTATCGACGCAGGCAGAATGCCGCCCCATGTCAGAGGCCCGTTCCGCTCCGTCGTCCCAGCCGCCGTCCGCCGCGACCGGCGTGGCCGGCGGCCGCGCGCCGGCCAAGGCGGTGCCCGCGCAGAAATCCGCGCCGCAGAAGGCGATGGAAAAACTCGGCCTGACGCGCGACATCGACCTGGCGCTGCACCTGCCGCTGCGCTACGAGGACGAGACCACGCTGACCCCGCTGGGCGACGCCCGCGACGGCGACACGCTGCAATGCGAGGGCGAGGTCGTCGAGAGCCGCATCGAGGTGCGCGGCCGGCGCCAGCTGCTGGTCAAGCTGCGCGACGACGACGGCGCCCTGCTGCTGCTGCGCTTCCTGCACTTCTATCCCTCGCATCAGAAGACGCTGGCCGTCGGCGCGCGGGTGCGGGTGCGCGGCGAGATCCGCGTCGGCTTCTTCGGCCGCGAGATGGTTCATCCCAACTTCCGCAAGGTCGAGGCGGACACGCCGCTGGCGACCTCGCTGACGCCCGTCTATCCGACCAGCGCGCAGCTGCCGCAGGCCTATCTACGCAAGGCGGTCGCGTCCGGCCTGCGCCGCGCGCCGCTGGACGAGGTGCTGCCCCAGGCGCTGATCCCGCGCGGCCTGCCGCCGCTGCGCGACGCGCTCAACTTCCTGCACCACCCGCCGCCCTCGGCCGGTCTGTCCACGCTGGAGGACCACACCCATCCGGCCTGGCAGCGGCTCAAGTTCGAGGAGCTGCTGGCGCAGCAGCTCAGCCAGCAGCGCGCCCAACGTGAGCGCGCCCATCTGCGCGCGCCTGCCTTGCGCGGCCGGCCCGGCGGACTGCATGAACGGCTGCTCGCCGCCCTGCCCTTTGCGCTCACCGGCGCGCAGCGGCGCGTGTGCGAGGAGATCGCCGCCGACCTGGCCCGGCCGCAGCCCATGCATCGGCTGCTGCAGGGGGATGTGGGCTCGGGCAAGACCGTCGTGGCCGCGATCGCGGCGGCCGTGGCCATCGACGCCGGCTGGCAGTGCGCACTGATGGCGCCCACCGAGATCCTAGCCGAGCAGCATTTCCGCAAACTGATCGGCTGGCTGGAGCCGCTGGGCATCCGCGTCGCGTGGATCACCGGCAGCGTCAAGGGCAAGGCGCGGCAGAAGATGCTGGACGCCGCCGCGTCCGGCGAGGCCACGCTGATCGTCGGCACGCACGCGGTCATCGAGGACAAGGTCCGCTTCCACCGGCTGGGGCTGGCGATCATCGACGAGCAGCACCGCTTCGGCGTCGCGCAGCGGCTGGCGCTGCGCAAGAAGCTCGCCGACGAGGCGGCCGGCGTGGCCGACGCCTCGGCGCCGGGCTCAGGCCCGCTGGAGCCGCATCTGCTGATGATGAGCGCGACGCCCATCCCGCGCACCCTGGCGATGACCTACTTCGCCGACCTGGACGTATCCACCATCGACGAGCTGCCGCCCGGCCGCAGCCCCATCGTCACCCGCGTCTTCGCCGACAGCCGGCGCGACGACGTGATCGAGAAGATCGCCGCCTCGGTGGAGGACGGACGCCAGGTCTACTGGGTCTGCCCGCTGATCGAGGAGTCCGAGGCGCTGGATCTGAAGAACGCCACCGAGACCCATGCCGAGCTCAGCGCCGCGCTGCCCGGCCGTATGGTCGGGCTGCTGCACGGGCGCATGCCGCCGGCGGAGAAGGCAGCCGTGATGTCGCTGTTCAGCGGGGGGCAATTGAGCGTGCTGGTCGCCACCACGGTAATCGAGGTCGGCGTCGACGTGCCCAATGCGAGCGTGATGGTGATCGAACACGCCGAGCGCTTCGGCCTGTCGCAGCTGCATCAGCTGCGCGGGCGCGTGGGTCGGGGCTCGGTGGCGAGCGTGTGCGTGCTGATCTACACCGGGCCGCTGTCGGACACCGGCAAATCGCGGCTGCGCGCGATGGCGGAGACCACCGACGGCTTCGAGATCGCGCGGCGCGACCTGGACATCCGCGGTCCCGGCGAGTTCATGGGCGCGCGCCAGAGCGGCGCGCAGTTGCTGCGCTTCGCCGATCTGCAGGAGGACGCGCCACTGCTGAGCGCGGCGCGAGCGCTGGCGCCCAAGCTGCTCGACGAGCAGCCGCGCGCCGCGCAGCTGCAGGTGGAGCGCTGGCTCGGTCACAAGACCGAGTACCTCAAGGCCTGAAGCCTGCTTCAAACGACAACGCCGCCGACGGTCCTCCCGGACCGCGCGGCGGCGCGTGGCGGGGACCGGCCGCGAGGGCCGGCCGTCCTCACTTCAGCTGAATGGCCCAGTACAGCAGGACTTCCGTGGCCGGGGTCTGGGCGCCGGCCCACAGTTCCGGCTCGGCGTTGATCTTGTCGACCGTGGCGGAGCCCGAGATGACGCGACCGAACACGGCGTAGCCGGGGTTCAGCGCGTCCTTGTAGTCCAGGTCCTTGCTGTTGTCGGCGCTGTTGAAATAGAACTGGCTGGTCGCCGAGTCCACCGGCGAGGCCAGTCGAGCCATCGCGATCGTGTACTTCGTGTTGGACAGGCCGGGGATGTTGGTCTCCAGCTTGATGGCCGGATTCAGGCCGGTCTTCTCGACGAAGCCGGTGCTGTAGCCGCCGCCCTGGGCGACGAAGTTGGGCACCACGCGATGGAAGATGGTCTTGTCGTAGAACTTCGCGTTGACGTACTTCAGGAAGTTGGCGGTCGTCAGCGGCGCGCGGGCGTCCAGCTCGACGACGATCTCGCCGTCGCTGGTCAGCATGCAGACCGTGCTGGCGGCCGTGCTGGCGTTGGACGCGGCGATGCCGGCGGCGCTGCAGGTCAGCGTCGGCGGCGTGGTCACCGGGTTGGGCTTGGGCGAGGTGGGCTTGGAGCCCGCGTCGCCGTCGCTGCCGCCGCCGCAAGCGGCCAGGAACACGGCGCCGCCGATCGCGGCGGTCAGGGCCAGCAGACGGCCGGCGGACAGGGGGGTGGTGGACTTCATGGGCGAGGCGAGGAAGCTTGTGGCTTCCGAACTGGCGTGGAAAGCGCGCAGTATCGTGTCAGCGCCGACACATTCGACAGCCGACGTGCGCGCGACGCACGGGAAGACCCCAGGCTTTCCCTAACGCTTCGTTAACACGGTGTTGCACTTCACCGAGCGGACGGGAAAGTCCTGGGTCGGCGAGCGGCTCGCCCCGATGGCGACGGGCATTGCGCCCGTCCGGTTCAGCACTCGAGGTTGTCGATCAGACGGGTCTGTCCGATGCGCGCGGCAGCCAGCGCCACCAGCGGCTCGCCCTCGCGCGCGGGGCCCAGATCGTGGCGACGGCGCAGCGTCAGATAGTCCGGCGCCCAGCCCGCGTCCCGCAGCGATTGCATCGCGTCGGCCTCGAGGCGGTCGAGGTCCCGTTCACCCGCCTGCCAGCGCGCGATCAGCGCCTTGAGCGTGCGCGAGAGCAGCAACGCGTCCTGCTTCTGCTGCTCGCTCAGATAGCCGTTGCGCGAGGACAGCGCCAGGCCGTCGGCATTGCGCTCGGTCTCGCCGGCGAGGATGCGGATCGGCATGGCCAGCTGATCGACCATGCGGCGGATCACCATCAGCTGCTGGTAGTCCTTCTTGCCGAAGACGGCGACGTCCGGCTGCACGATCTGGAACAGCTTGGCCACCACGGTGCAGACGCCGATGAAGAAGCCCGGACGGAAGTGGCCTTCCAGGATGTCGGCCAGCTCGGCCGGCGGATGCACCTTGTAGCCTTGCGGCTCGGGGTACATCTCCTTCTCGTCGGGCGCGAAGATGAAGTCGCAGGTCGCGCTGTCGAGCAGCTCGGCGTCGCGGGGCAGCGTGCGCGGGTAGCGGTCGAAGTCCTCATGCGGCGCGAACTGCAAGCGGTTGACGAAGATGCTGGCGACGACGACACCGTCCGGCCCCACCGCGCCGCGCGCCTGACGCACCAGCGCCAGATGTCCGTCGTGCAGGTTGCCCATGGTGGGAACGAAGGCGACCGGCTTGCCGCCCGCGAGCGCGGCGCGCAAGCCGGCGATGTCGTGATGGATCTTCATGGCGAGGGGGGCGATCAGTAGGTGTGCTCGGGCGCGGGGAAGGCGCCGGACTTCACGTCCGCGACGTAGCGAGCGAAAGCCTCGCCCACCGAGGCCGAGCCCTGCATGAAGTCGCGCACGAAGCGCGGCTTGCGGCCGCCTCCGACGCCCAGCATGTCGTGCATCACCAGCACCTGGCCGGAGCATTCCGCGCCGGCGCCGATGCCGATCACCGGCACGCCCAGTTCGCGGGTCAGCTCGCCGGCCAGCACGGCGGGCACCATCTCCAGCAGCAGCATTTGTGCGCCGGCGTCGACCAGCTCGCGCGCATGGGCCTTGATCTGGGCGGCGCTCTCGGCGTCCTTGCCCTGGACCCTGTAGCCGCTCAGCGCGGTCACGGTCTGCGGCGTCAGGCCCAGGTGGGCGCAGACGGGGATGCCGCGCTCGGTCAGGAAGCGGACCGTTTCGGTGGTCCAGCCGCCCCCCTCGAGCTTGACCATGTGAGCGCCGGCCTGGGCCAGCTGCATGGCGTTGCGCCAGGCGACCTGGGGCGACTCGTGATACGTCCCGTAGGGCAGGTCCGCGACGATCCAGGCCCGCTGACGGGCGCGGGCGACGCAGCCCGTGTGATAGACCATGGCGTCCAGCGTCACCGGGACGGTGGTCTGCAGGCCCTGCACCACGTTGCCCAGCGAGTCCCCGATCAGGATCGAGTCCACGCCGGCGTCCTCCATCGCATGGGCGAAGGTGGCGTCGTAGGCGGTCAGCATGGCGATCTTCTCGCCGGCGGCGTGCATGTCCAGCAGGCGCTGCAGCGTGACCGGCTTGCGGTCGGGTGAAGTCGTGGCGGCGGTCGCGGACGGGCGCGGCGCGCTGGCGTAGGGGGAGGTCGGTTCGGTCATGCGTGTCCCCTGGAAGGGAGGCCCATGGGTGGGGCGGCAGTGTACCGGCGGTGCCACGAGGCCGCTTTCTGAGGACAATGACGGCCCATGACCCTCACCGAACTGCGCTACATCGTCGCCGTCGCCCGCGAGCGCCATTTCGGCCGCGCGGCCGAAGCCTGTTTCGTGTCGCAGCCGACGCTGTCGGTCGCGATCAAGAAACTGGAGGAGGAGCTCGACGTCAAGATCTTCGAGCGCGGCGCCAACGAGGTGACGATGACGCCGCTGGGCGAGGACATCGTGCGCCAGGCCCAGTCGGTGATCGAGCAGGCCAGCGCGATCAAGGACATCGCCAAGCGCGGCAAGGATCCGCTGGATGGGCCGCTGCGGCTGGGGATCATCTACACGATAGGCCCGTATCTGCTGCCGGAGCTGGTCAAGCACTGCATCGACCTCTATCCGCGCATGCCCTTGATGCTGCAGGAGAACTTCACGCAGAAGCTGCTGGACATGCTGCGCACGGGGGAGCTGGACTGCGCCATCATGGCCGAGCCCTTTCCCGACACGGGGCTGGCGGTGGCGCCGCTGTACGACGAGTCCTTCGTCGTGGCGGTGCCGGCCTCGCACCCGCTGGCCAAGAAGGAGCGCATCAGCGCCGAGGAGCTCAAGGCCGAGACCATGCTGCTGCTGGGCAACGGTCACTGCTTCCGAGACCACGTGCTGGAGGTGTGCCCGGAATTCGCGCGCTTCTCGACGGACGCGGAGGGCATCCGCAAGAGCTTCGAGGGGAGCTCGCTGGAAACGATCAAGCACATGGTGGCGTCCGGGATGGGCGTGACCGTGGTGCCGGCGCTGAGCGTGCCCGACGTGGTGCCGGCGCACCTGCGCTACGTCCCGTTCGAGGCGCCGGCCCCGACGCGCCGGGTGGTGCTGGTCTGGCGCCGCACCTTCACCCGCTACGAGGCCGTCGCCGCGCTGCGCAACGCGGTCTATGCCTGCGAGTTGAAGGGGGTGGAGCGGTTGTCTTGAGCTGAGACGGCGCTACCAATGCGCCGGCTTGCGGATCGGCTTCTTGCGTGTCGGCACAAGTGCAGGCAGCTGCGCCTCAGCGAGCCATTCATCCGCCACTTGGACCACCGTCCAGTGGGCATGCTCACGCAAGGCGCTGCTTGGACGGCGATGCGCATCCTCATCTGCCCGAGCCGGTCGAATCGGCATGACGATGCCGATCTCGATGTGAGGAAAGTCCCAGCCACTTGTGCGGAGTTCCGCGCAACCTGCCGTAATAGAGGTTGTATCCGTCGACATACGCGCCGACCCGATGGCTGGACTTGATGGAGGTCAAGAAATGCGGACCCCAGAAAGTGAAAAAGCCACCCCGGGTGGAGCGGCTTTTTCGTCCCAAGCAGGTTGGCTAACCAAATAACGCCTGCAGGGGAGGAGTGGTGCGGTCGATTGTCGCCCTGAAATCCGTCGCCAGTCAATCTCGTTCTTCGCGTCCAGTTGGTTTTCCCAATCATGTCGCTTAGGCTATTCAAATAGCTTCACCCATAGCCATTCTCTAAAGTCCCTCCTCATGCCGACCCGACGACCCTCCTCCGGGAGAAGCCGGGGTCATCGAAGCGGCCTAAAAAGCCAGTCCACGCATCGAGGAGTGCCCATGAGCGCCAAGCCCCAACATCCCGCCCAGTGCCCGGTCATGACGACGACCGCCGGCGCGCCCATCGCCGACAACCAGAACACCCTCACTGTCGGCCCCCGCGGCCCCGTCCTGATGCAGGATTACCAGCTGCTCGAGAAGCTGGCCCATCAGAACCGCGAGCGCATTCCCGAGCGCGCTGTCCACGCCAAGGGCTGGGGCGCCTTCGGCACGCTCACCGTCACCCACGACATCTCCCGCTTCACCCGCGCCAAGCTCTTCGCCGAGGTCGGCAAGCAGACGCCGATGCTGGCCCGCTTCTCCACCGTCGCCGGTGAGCAGGGCGCCGCTGACGCCGAACGCGACGTGCGCGGCTTCGCGCTCAAGTTCTACACGGACGAAGGCAACTGGGACCTGGTGGGCAACAACACGCCGGTCTTCTTCATCCGCGACCCGCTCAAGTTCCCCGACTTCATCCGCACCCAGAAGCGCCACCCGGTCAGCAACCTGCGCTCGGCCACCGCCGCCTGGGATTTCTGGAGCCTCTCGCCCGAGTCCCTGCACCAGGTCACCATCCTGATGAGCGACCGCGGCATCCCCGTCAGCCCGCGCTTCATGAACGGCTACGGCTCCCACACCTTCAGCTTCTGGAACGCCGACGGCGAGCGCTTCTGGGTCAAGTTCCACTTCAAGACCCGGCAGGGCCATCGCACGATGACCAACGCCGAGGCCTCGGCCGTCATCGCGCAGACCCGCGAAAGCTTCCAGGAAGACCTGTTCGGCGCCATCGGCAAGGGCGAGTTCCCGCAATGGACGATGTTCGTGCAGGTCATGCCCGAGCTGGACGCCGACAAGACCCCGTACAACCCCTTCGACCTGACCAAGGTCTGGCCGCATGCGGATTACCCGCTGATCGAGGTCGGCGTGCTGGAGCTCAACCGTAATCCGGAGAACTATTTCGAGGAGGTCGAGCAGGCCGCGTTCTCGCCGAGCAACGTCGTGCCCGGCATCGGCTTCAGCCCCGACCGCGTGCTGCAGGCCCGCATCTTCAGCTACGCCGACGCGCACCGTTATCGCCTGGGCACGCATTACGAGGCGCTGCCGGTGAACAAGCCGCAATGCCCGGTCCATCACTACCACAAGGATGGCTCGATGAAGTTCTTCCGCACGCCCACCGGCAACGCGGACGCCTATTACGAGCCCAACAGCTTCGGCGGTGCGACGCAGGATCCCTCGGTGGCCGAGCCGCCCCTGCGCCTGACCGGTGACGCGGGCCGCTTCGACCACCGCGCCGGCAACGACGACTACGGCCAGCCCGGCGCCCTCTTCCGCCTGCTGGGCGCGGAGCAGCAGCAGCGCCTGGGTCGCAACATCGCCGAGTCCATGCGCGGCGTGCCGGCCTTCATCATCGACCGCCAGCTGGGCCACTTCGACAAGGCCGATCCGGACTACGGCCGCGTCGTCCGCGCCGCGCTCACCGCACTGGACATCGAGCACACCGCCTGACCACGGCGCCGGCGACGTCGACGGCGGACGTCGGCGTCCATTTCATTTGCAAGGAGCAAGACATGACCCCGAAATCTGGACAACGCACCATCGGCTGGTTGCTCGTCGCGGCCGGGTCCGCGCTCAACGTCCAGTCGCTGGTCGACTGGATGCGTCACAGCGTGGCCTGATCGGGTCGCGTCGCGCCCAGAGGACCTCGCGCGGCCCGATCGCCGGTCACCCGGATCGGTTAGGCTGCGCGGCGTCTTTCTTGTTTCATTCATCCGCATAAGGAGTCCCTCGATGGCCAAGAAGAGCCCCTCCACCGCCAAGGCATCCGCCCAGGGCGCGCCCTCGATCCAGATCGGCATCAGCGACAAGGACCGCGCGGCGATCGCGCAAGGCCTGTCCAAGCTGCTGGCCGACACCTACACCCTGTACCTGACCACGCACAACTTCCACTGGAACGTGACGGGGCCGATGTTCAACTCGCTGCACGCGATGTTCATGGCCCAGTACACCGAGCTGTGGAACGCGGTCGACCCGGTGGCCGAGCGCATCCGCTCGCTGGGCCACAAGGCGCCGGGTTCCTATGCCCAGTTCGCGCAGCTGAGCTCCCTGCCCGACGCCCCGGCCACGCCGCCCAAGGCGCTGGACATGGTGCGCATCCTGGTCGACGGCCATGAAGGCGTGGCCCGCACCGCCCGCGCGCTCTTCGACCTGGTCGACAAGGCCAGCGACGAACCCACCGCCGACCTGCTCACGCAGCGCCTGACGGTGCACGAGCAGACCGCGTGGATGCTGCGCTCGCTGCTGGAAGAGTGATCGACCGATCACGGGACCGCGTCACGCCGATGGGGACGCGATCCTGACGAACGAAGGGGACCGCAAGGTCCCCTTCTGCGTGGCGACACGGTGTCGCGTTCAGCCCACCGCCTTGATGCGCCCCGCCCGCCGCGCCGCCGCCAGCATCGACGCCAGCGCGCAGGACGCGAGCCGCGCGGTGCGCGAGTCCGCACGGCTGGTCAGCACGATGGGCACCTTGGCGCCCAGCACCACGCCCGCCGCATAGGCCTGGGCCAGGAAGCTCAGGCTCTTGGCCAGCATGTTGCCGGCGTCCAGGTCCGGCACGATCAGCACGTTGGCCTTGCCCGCCACCGGCGACGCGATGCCCTTGATGCGCGCGGCCTCGGGATCGATGGCGTTGTCCATCGCCAGCGGGCCGTCCAGCACCGCGCCGGTGATCTGGCCCCGATCGGCCATCTTGCACAGGGCCGCCGCGTCCATCGTCGAGGGCACCTTGGGATTCACCGTCTCCATCGACGACAGCAGCGCCACCCGCACCTCCGGCAGCCGCAGCGCATGCGCCAGGTCGATCGCGTTCTGCACGATGTCGACCTTGTCCTCCAGCGTCGGGACGATGTTGATCGCGGCGTCCGAAATGATCAGCGGCTGCGCATGGCCCGGCACGTCCATCACGAAGCAATGGCTGATGCGCCGCGCGGTGCGCAGCCCGCCTTCACGCCGCACCACCGCGCCC
Organism: Roseateles sp.; assembly: GCF_039595295.1. Taxonomy (GTDB): domain Bacteria; phylum Pseudomonadota; class Gammaproteobacteria; order Burkholderiales; family Burkholderiaceae_C; genus Roseateles. The sequence goes on along the minus strand of NZ_JBCNLU010000009.1, from coordinate 166,052 downwards.
ATCAGCTCGTCGGTGTGCAAGCTGCCCTTCATGATGGCGTCGACCTCGCCCTTGAGCGCCATCGCCACCGCCGCCTCGGCCGCCGCATGACTGTGCGGCACATCGATCAGGGTGAGCCGCGTGAGATCGACCCCGGCCGCCGCCGCAGCCTCGGACACCTTGCCGGCCGGGCCGATCAACACCGGTTCGATCAGCCCCAGCGCCGCCGCTTCCGTCGCCGCCAGCAGCGACACGTCATTGCAGGGATGGACCACCGCCATGCGCAGCGACGGCAGATGGCGCACGGCCTCGATCAGGCGGTCGTAATGGGGATGGGCACTCGGCGGGTGCCCGCTCGCCGAGTGCGCGCCCAGAGCTTGATCCACCAGCGTCGACGCGTTCAACTCGGAAGCGGACGAGATCCGGGCATCGGAGCCCGAGACGGACGAAGAAGAGATCACTGGCGCTCCCTGAAGCGATGGTTACGCACGAGTTCCGCATGAAGATCCGTTAACCCTGCGTGATCCTCGGACTTTAACGACGGATCACGGACGATGATGCATGCTGCGGTGCAACATGGCAAGCCGCCGCGAGGGCCGACCGGGCCGTCGCCGCGGGCCGTCGACACAGGGAGAAGCGACATGTTCCAGTGGGTGCGACAAGCCGGCGACGGCGGCGAGGTGGGCGGAGTGGGCGGAGTGGGCGGAGTCATCAACGGCGACTTCGCCGCCACGCCTTGGGGCCGATACGCCGCCGACGCCTGGCAGCGCACCGTCCTGACGCTGGACGTGATGCGCGAGCGCGGCAACGTCTTCCTGGACCACCTGCACGCTGGAAAACCGGCGCTGCTCAAGTTCGAGCACGAACTGCTGATGGACGGCCGCGACCTGCCGCAGCCCTGCAACTACTCGCTGCTGCGCATCCTGCCGCCGGATGGCTCGGTGGTCGATCCCGAGCGCCGACCCATCGTCGTCATCGATCCTCGCGCGGGACACGGACCCGGCATCGGCGGCTTCAAGCCGGACTCCGAAATCGGCGTCGCGCTGCGCGCCGGCCATCCGGTCTACTTCATCACCTTCGAGCCTGAACCGGTCGAGGGCCAGACCTTGCTGGACGTGGCGCGCGCGGAGGCCCTGTTCATCGAGGAAGTCGGCCGCCGGCATCCGAAGGCACCCGGCCTGCCGGCGGTGATCGGCAACTGCCAGGCCGGTTGGGCCGTGGCGGCGCTGGCCGCCGTGCGCAGCGACCTGATGGGGCCCATCGTGCTGAACGGGGCGCCGCTGTCCTACTGGGCCGGCTCCGCGCAGCAGAACCCCATGCGCTACGCGGGCGGCGCGCTGGGCGGAGCCTGGCTGTCGGCGCTGTCGGCCGACCTGTGCGGCGACCGCTTCGACGGCGCGCATCTGGTCTCCAATTTCGAAAACCTCAACCTCGCCAACACCTGGTGGGACAAGTACTACAACCTCTACGCCAATGTGGACACGGAGCGCGAACGCTTCCTGGACTTCGAGCGCTGGTGGGGCGGCTACTTCCGCATGACCGGCGAGGAGATCGAATCCATCGTCGAGAACCTCTTCATCGGCAACCGCCTGGCGCGCGGCGAGGTCGAGCTGGAGGGCTACCGGCTGGACCTGCGCAACATCGCCGCGCCGATGGTGATCTTCGCGTCCTGGGGCGACAACATCACCCCGCCGCAGCAGGCGCTGGACTGGATCATCGACGTCTGGGGCAGCGAGAAGGCGCTGATCAAGGCAGGCCGCACCATCGTGTACATGCTGCATCCGCGCATCGGCCACCTAGGCATCTTCGTCGGCGGCGCGATCGCGCGGCGGGAGCATGAACAGATCGTCGACACGCTGCAGCAGATCGCCGCGCTGCCGCCCGGCCTCTACGAAATGAAGATCGACGCGCGCGATCCCGACGCGCCGCTGGCCGCGCTGGAATCGGGCGACTACAGCGTCAGCTTCGAGACGCGCAAGGTCGACGATCTGCGCGCGCTCAACGCCGACGGGCGGCGCGACGAGGCGCTGTTCAGCACAATCGCCCAGGTGTCCGAGTCCAACATCCGCGCCTACCGCCAATGGCTGCAGCCGGCCGTGCGCGCGATCGGCAGCAAGCCGCTGGGCGAGTTGCTGCGCTGGCTGCATCCGCTGCGGCAGCAGCATCTGGCGATCTCCGACCTGCACCCGCTCGCGCCCTGGATCCGACACGCTGCCGAGCAGGCGCGTGAGCACCGTCAGCCCGTGGAGGCCGACAACCCCTGGCTGCGCTGGGAGCAGCTCGGCTCGCGCTGGATCAGCGAGAGCCTGGATCGCATCGGCCAGCAGCGGGACGCCTCGCTGGTGCGCTGGGTGGAGGCGGTCTACGGACCCAACGGCCTGGGCGCGCTGCTGCCGCCGCGCGCCGACGATGTCGCGTCCGGCGCGGCGCATGCGATCGCCGACGAGGCCGAAGGCCGGCGCGTGGCGCTGGCGCAGGTCGACCAGGGCGGTTTCGCCGAGGCGGTCTGCCGCATCCTGCTGACCGGGCTGGCCCATCGCGGCGTGCTACAGCGGCGCGGGCTGATCCTGGGTCAGCTGCTGGCGGACTCGCATCGCCGCATGGCGACCCGCATGGCCGGCGCCGCAGCCGCGGCGGCGCCGTCGGAGGACTGGGCCTCGCTGCTGCACCGGCAGGCGCTGGTCGTGGCCTTCGCGCCGGAGGAGGCCATCGCCGCCCTGCCCCGGCTGCTGCCGGAGGCAGCCGATCGCGAGCAGGCAGTCGCGCTGGCCAGCGCGGTGTTGATGAGCGAGGCCGAGCTCGCCGACCCGAAGTCGCCGGCGGCACGCTACGTGCACCGCGTGCTGGAGGTCGATCCGGCCCGCGTGGCGGCGCTGGCGCAGTCGCTGTCGGCGGCACCGGCGGCGACCGTGTCGATCGCGGCGTCTCCGGCGCCCAAGCCCGCTCGCGTGCCTGGCCCTCGTACGCGCCCCGCGGCCGTGGCCGACGCCACAGCCGCGCCCAGAAGGGCTGCCGCCAAGGTTTCGCCGAGCACCCCTGCCAAGACCGCGGCAAAGACCCCAGCCAAGACGGCGACGACGACGGCACGCCGGGCCGCGCCGCGACCCCGCAAGGTCCCCGCATGAACGCCGCTCACGGCGCCGCCAGCGCGCGCCACGCGCAACCGCAGCTGCTGGCCGGCCGCAAGGTGCTGGTGACCGGCATCGCCAACGACCAGTCCATCGCCTACGGCTGCGCCAAGGCCTTCCACGCGATGGGCGCGGACCTGGCGCTGACCTACCTCAACGACAAGGCGCTGTCGCATGTCGCGCCGCTGGCCGAGGCGCTGGACGCCGAGCTGCTGCTCCCGCTGGACCTGCGCCAGCCCGACGCGCTCGGCGCCGTCTTCGCCGCGCTCTCCGAGCGCTGGGGCGTGCTGGACGCGGCGCTGCATTCCATCGCCTTCGCGCCCAAGGACGACCTGCACGGCCGCTTGGTCGACAGCAGCGCCGCCGGTTTCGCGCAGGCCATGGACATCTCGTGCCACAGCTTCATCCGCATGGCGCGATTGGCCGAGCCGCTGATGCGCGGCGGCGGTACGCTGTTCACGATGAGCTTCCAAGGGTCCACCCGCGTGGTGGACCACTACAACCTGATGGGCCCGGTGAAGGCCGCGCTGGAGGCCTCGGTGCGCTATCTGGCCCATGAGCTGGGCCCGGCGGGCATCCGCGTGCATGCGATTTCTCCAGGGCCGATCGCGACGCGCGCGGCCTCGGGCCTCGCGGAGTTCGACCATCTGCTGGCCGACGCCGCCGCAAGGGCGCCGGCGCATGCGCTGGCCACGATCGACGACGTCGGCTTCGCCACCGCCATGCTGGCCGCGGACCACGCGCGACTGATCACCGGCACCACGCTGTTCGTCGACGGCGGCTATCACATCATGGGGTGAGCCATGGATCCAAGACTGGAAGGCGAGTTCATCGCCGTCGTCAATGCCGGCTCGTCCAGCATCAAGCTGTCGATGTTCTCGCTGCACGAGGACCGCCGCCGCGGTCCGCTGCGTCTGGAGCTGCGCGCCCAGGTCGAGGGCTTGGGCACGCGGCCGCATTTCGAGGCCCGTCATGCGGACGGCTCACCGGCCGGCTCGCGCGACTGGCCGGTCAGCGAAGGGCTCTCGCATGAGGCGGCGCTGGACCATCTGGTCGAGTTCGTGCGCCATGAATTTCCCGGCATCGAGATGCTGGGCATCGGCCACCGCGTGGTGCACGGCGGCACCAGCTTCGACGCGCCGCTCGTCGTGACGCCCGAGGTGCTGCGGCAGCTCGAAACGCTGATCCCGCTCGCCCCGCTGCATCAGCCGCACAACCTGGCCCCGATCCGGCGTGCGTTCTCGGCGCTGCCGGGCTTGCCGCAGGTGGCGTGTTTCGACACGGCTTTCCATCGCGGCCAGTCCGATGTCGCCGACGCCTTCGCCCTGCCCTATGCGATGTTCGAGGCTGGTGTGCGGCGCTACGGATTCCACGGGCTGAGCTACGAGTACATCGCCTCGCGGCTGCCGGCGCTGTCGCCGCGACTGGCCGATGGCCGCGCGGTGGTGCTTCATCTGGGCAACGGAGCGAGCGCCTGCGCGATGCAGCGCGGCCGCAGCGTCGCCAGCAGCATGGGCTTCACCGCGCTGGACGGCCTGCCCATGGGCACGCGCAGCGGCGCCCTCGATCCCGGCGTGCTGATCTATCTGATGGACGAGCACCGCATGGACGCGCGCGAGCTGGAAGCGCTGCTCTACAAGGAATCAGGACTGCTGGGACTGTCCGGCGTGTCCAGCGACATGCGCCAGCTACTGGCCAGTGACGCGCCGCGGGCGCGCTTCGCCATCGATGTCTTCGTCCACCGCGTCGCACGCGAGATCGGCGCGCTGGCGGCCGAGATGGGCGGGCTGGATGGCGTCGTGTTCACCGCCGGCATCGGCGAGCACGCCACCGAGATCCGCCGCCGCGTGATGTCGCGCTGTCTGTGGCTGGGCCTCACCGGCCATGATGGCGCCAACCGCGAGGGCGCGCCGGAGCGCCGCATCAGCGCCGTCGACAGCCGCTGCGAGGCCTGGGTCATTCCCACCGACGAGGAGCTCATGATGGCGCGGCACACCTTCCGGCTGCTCGCGGGCGAGTGATCGCAGCTTTCATGACCGAGCGAGATTCCTTGTTTCCTTGTTCCGTTGATTCCCCGCTGGCGAGATCGCCTTGTTCCCGTCATGCCTTGTTCCCCGGCGGCCGTGATATCGGCATCCACGGCCCGAGGGCCCCGTCACGCCGCCATGCCGTCATTGAAAGGACATCGCCATGAGGACGCCCAAGCAACGCCACAGCGCCGAGGAATGGGAGAAGACCGTCGAGGACGTGGACCTGGAGATCGCGCAGCTGGCGATCATGTGCCGCATCCGTCTGCTGGAACCCGGCGTGATCGAGCGCGTGCTCGACAACGACTTGCGGATCTGCCCGGACGGCCACGAAAGCGGCTTCGAAAAACTGCGGGGCATGCTCTACCTGCACTACGAGGTCCAGACCCGGCTGGCCGAGGAGCTCGGCCCGGCCGACGCGGCCGAGGTGATCCAGCGCGTGCGTCAGCACCTGATGGTGCGCATCGGCACGCAGCTGGGCGTGCCCGCCGAGGGCGATGCGGGCACTGCGCCCGCCGCCTGAGGCCCGCCGCCGCAATAACCCCACCGGCTTGGGCGATCCGGGGCGCGGCGCTACAGTCGGCCGCATTGCCTCGCGGGTCCCGCCATGCGCATCGCCATCCTCTCCTTCGACGGCTTCAACGAGCTGGACAGCTTCGTCCCGCTCGGTCTGCTGAACCGGCTCAAGCCACTGGGCTGGTCGGCCGAGCTCTGCGGCCCCGGCGCCGCGGTGACCTCGATGAACGGGGTCTCGGTGCAGCTGCAGCGCCCCTTGGAATGGGCCAACGAGGCCGACGCGGTCTGGTTCGGCTCCGGCGTCTACACCCGGGCGATCGCGGAGAACTCCGCCCTGCTGGACCGTCTGCAGATCGATCCCACGCGCCAGCTGATCGCGGCGCAATGCTCCGGCGCGCTGATCGCCGCGCGGCTGGGCCTGATCGGCGACGCGCCCGCCTGCACCGACACGACGACGCGACCCTGGCTGGTCGAAGCCGGGGTGCGGGTGCTGGACGAGCCCTTCCATGCGCGCGGCCCGGTGGCCAGCGCGGGCGGCTGTCTGGCCTCGCAATACCTGTCGGCTTGGCTGATGTGGCGCAAGGCCGGCGAGTCCGCCGCGCGCGACGCGCTGAGCTACGCCGCCCCGGTCGGCGAGAAGGCCGAGTACGTCGAGCGCCTGCTCGCCCGGGTGCGGCCCTTCATGGAAGAACGCGGCGGCTAGCCCGCGCGTTCGCCCTTCGCCGATAATCGCGGGTTCGCCGCCGGTGCCCAGCGCCCGCAGCGCGATCCCTTTCAAGATCCCAGCGCGCACGGTCGACTTCGACGCGGCGCGCGCAGCCTCTCTCGCGCCATGTCCACCGACACCGAACAGCCCAGCCGCATCCAGTCCGAAGTGCGCCGCCGCCGCACCTTCGCCATCATTTCCCACCCTGACGCGGGCAAGACCACGCTGACGGAAAAGCTGCTGCTGTTCTCGGGCGCGATCCAGATCGCCGGCTCGGTGAAGGCGCGCAAGGCCTCGCGCCATGCGACCTCCGACTGGATGGAGATCGAAAAGCAGCGCGGCATCTCGGTGGCTTCGTCGGTGATGCAGATGGAGTACCGCGACTGCGTCATCAACCTGCTCGACACCCCGGGTCACCAGGACTTCTCGGAAGACACCTACCGCGTGCTGACCGCCGTGGACGCGGCGCTGATGGTCATTGACGCGGCCAACGGCGTGGAGCCGCAGACCCGCCGCCTGCTGCAGGTCTGCCGCGCGCGCAACACGCCCATCCTGACCTTCGTCAACAAGCTGGACCGCGAAGTCCAGGAGCCGCTGGCGCTGATGGACGAGATCGAGCGCGAGCTGGGCATGACGGTGGTCCCGTTCACCTGGCCGGTGGGCATGGGCAAGCATTTCCACGGCGTGATGGACCTGCGCCAGCAACGCATGCGCGTGTTCTCGCCCGGCGAGGACCGCGCCGCGGGCACCGAGGAAGTGCTGGACGGCCTGGACAACCCGGCCTACATCGAGCGCTTCGGCATGCAGTACGAGAACGCGCAAGGCGAGATCGAGCTGGTCAAAGAGGCCGCGCCGGCTTTCGATCAAGAGGCCTTCCTGACGGGCAAGCAGACGCCGATGTTCTTCGGCTCCGCGGTGAACAATTTCGGCGTGCAGGAAGTGCTGGACGCGCTGGTCGAGCTGGCGCCCGCGCCCGCCGAGCGCGCCGCGATGCAGCGCGTCGTGCAGCCGGAGGAGACGAAGTTCACCGGCGTGGTCTTCAAGATCCAGGCCAACATGGACCCGGCGCACCGCGACCGGATCGCCTTCCTGCGCGTGGCCTCGGGCCACTTCGAGCGCGGCATGCGGCTCAAGGTCGTTCGCTCGGGCAAGGAGCTGCGGCCCAACACCGTGGTGAGCTTCCTGTCGCAGCGCCGCGAGCTGCTGGACGAGGCCTTCGCCGGCGACATCATCGGCATCCCCAACCACGGCGTGCTGCAGCTGGGCGACACCATCACCGAGGGCGAGGCGCTGCAGTACACGGGCTTGCCGTTCTTCGCCCCGGAAATGTTCCGCTCGGTCGAAGTGGCGGACCCGCTCAAGACCAAGCAGCTGCGCGAGGGCCTGCGCCAGCTCGGCGAGGAAGGCGCGATCCAGGTCTTCCGTCCGGAAGCCGGCAGCGTGCTGCTGCTGGGCGCGGTCGGTCAGCTGCAGTTCGAAGTCGTCGCGCATCGGCTGGAGCACGAGTACGGCGTGAAGGCCCGCGTCATGGCCGCGCGCTACAACGTCGCGCGCTGGGTGACCTGCGACGAGGCCGACGGCGGCGAGAAGGAGCTGCGCCGCTTCATCGACCACAACGCGCATCGCGTGGCCTGGGACGCGGTGAACGCGCCGACGGTGCTGCTCGAGTATGCCGGCGAGCTGCGCGCGATGCAGGAGAACTGGCCCAAGATCAAGTTCCACGCGCTGCGCGAGCACGCGGGCCTGGTCTTCCAGAAGCAGATGGACGCCTGATCGCCCGGGTCGCCCCGGTCGTCCTGACCGTCCCGGCATCGCGCCGGGGCGTCCCCTCCGCGGGGTCAGGTCTGGCCGGGCCGCCGCGCGCGTATCCCCCCTCGCCCGCCTGGGCGCTGTGAATTTGTTGGCGCCCCGGGAGCGGCCCCGGGCCGACACCGTTGTCGGCCTGTCATCCCGACTCCCTACACTGCCCCGATGCCCCACCTGATCGAGCCCCCGCCGGAGCGCCGTCTGTGCTGCCTCCTGCTGGCGGCGGGCATGCTCGCGGCCGCGGTGCCGTCGCTGGCGGCACCGCCCGGCCCGCGATCGGTGGTGGACGAGGACGCGCGCGAACTGGTCGCGTACACCGAGAACCTCCCCCCGCTCAACTACGCCGACAAGGGCCAGGCGCAAGGCTTCAGCACCGAGCTGCTCAAGGCCATGGCCGCCGAGGCGGGCCTGCGGCTGCGCATTGAGGTGCTGCCCTGGCAGCGCTCGGTGCAGGAGGCGGCGCGGCGGCCGGACAGCGTGCTGTTCTCGCTGACCCGCACGCCTGAGCGCGAGGCGCAATACCGCTGGGTCGGTCCGATCAGTCCCCGCCGCATCCTGGTCTATCGCCTGAGCCAGCGCACGGACGCGCATCCGGCCAGCCTCAAGCAGCTGAACGGCCTGCGCCTGGGCGTGGCGCGGGATTCGGCTTCGGCCAAGCAGCTGATCGCGGACGGTCTGCGGCCGGAGGTGGAGCTGGAACTCGGCCTGGACGACGCGACCAACCTGCGCAAGCTGCTGGCCGGCCGCATGGACCTGATCGTGCTGCTGGACTGGGCCGCGGCCTGGCACCTGCGCGAGCTCAAGCTGCCCTATGCGACGCTGACGCCGGTGCTGGCCATGGACGTCGACAAGTCCTACTGGTATGGCCTGCCGGCGGATGGCGATCCGGTCATCGCTCGGCGCTTGCAGGACGCGCTGGACCGCATCAAACGCGACGGGCGCTACGACCGCCTGCGGCAGCGCTATTTCAACTGAATCGTGGTGGTCTGGCTAGTTCAATTGGCGCCAGACTTCGAGGCGACGCAACGCGCGATCCAAACTCTGAGCACTATTACGAGCGACGTCGACCCGCCACATCTCATTAGCAAATCGGATGAGATGGTCGTTGTAGAGCACACCTTGCGAAGCCTTCGAATCAGCCGCAGGGCAGAACTCCAAAGCAAATCGTTTTGAACGACTTCTGCGCGCCAGATTGATCAGACAGCGTTTGGGATCGATCTCGGCTTCGATATCCGCAGGGATCTTCGCCAGTGGAACCTGCAGGAACTCCGCTATGCGTTCACGGTCCGCCATCAACCAGGCCTCCACTTCTCGTACCGCGACGCGGAAGATCAGCCTCTCTGGGAGCCGCTCAGGCAACCCCCAATCGCGCATCAGGGCCGTCGCGCAGCGATGAGTGTCGAGGTCGGTCAAGACCAGATGGGGAAAGACGTTGCAAGCGTTGAGGTAGCGGCCCATGCGCGCCTTGATCTGGCCAAAGCCTCCGCCGACGTTGACTCCCACAACAGCGGCGTTGGGCAAGGCATGACGAACGATGCGCCTCAAGACATGCTCGCTGGCCACATCCTCAACAACGAGCATCACTTCCATCTGATCGGTTAGGGCGAGAACTGAGCGAGCTGCTCGATGGATCGAGGCCGGGTCTTTGGCAAAACGACCTCGGCAATGGTGTAGCCAGCGGCCACCAGCGACTCTTCGTCAGGAGTCATCTGGTGCACCAGCGTTCCATTGTCGGTGGGCTCAAGACGGAGTACTTCGCGAGGATCGATGCTGTGATCCTTGAGCAACGCTTCGCTGTGGGTTGAGATGAAGACTTGACGGCGATGCTTTGCACTTCGCTGCATCTTCCAGATCAGGCCATGAATGCGTTCAACGATAGCCTCGTTCAGCGAGAGCTCCGGCTCTTCGAGAAGAAGCAGAGAGTCACCGTCCAAGAGGCTCCACATGATGCCCAGGAGACGAAGCGTACCGTCCGAGAACTGATCTTCGCGTTGCCATCCGGCGTCCGGCCGCCAGTGTTGGTAGAGCGCTTCAAGGTGCGGCTTTCCCTTCTCATCCGCGTTGAAGCGAAGCTCTCGCATATTGGGCACGCACGCCTGAAGCGCGGTCTCGATTTTTCGAAGCCGTGCATCACGCGTGCGCGCCTGGACGTCTGCGACTCGCTCCAGAAAGCCCTGTCCGAAGGGATCGCTCTCCAAGCGATACCCCCCCATGTCCTCCGCATGCTTGAGCAACTGAGGAACAAGGTGGAGATACGTCACCGTTGCCAGGAAGTCAGCGACCTCACGGAACTCACGGTTCGCGCTGATCTGCTCCAGCGCCGTCTGCGTCATACGCTGAAGGTCTTGCCGGTCTTCCTTGGTCGGTCGATCAAGCAGCATCTTCTTGGACCGGAGGTCCTGCACCTGCTCTCGACTGACGAGGGCTCGCTGTTGCCCCTTTCCTTCGCTCCGGAACGCCAACAGATAGCGCCAAACGGAGGGACTGTCCGCCGACTCTGCCACCTCGATCTCGACTTGGATCTCGGGGTCGCGCCGAGCGGCAAGACATCGAATTTTTGGGATGCCTCCGCGATCCTTCACAGCCTTCTGAAAGCCTCCTCCCTCCGGCTTTGCGATGTCTCGCAGAAATCGCAGTACATCGAAGAGGTTTGACTTTCCTGATGCATTGGGGCCAACCACATACACGCGCTCACGCAACGCAACGTCGATTGTTTTGAAGTTGCGCCAGTTCTTTAGGTGCAATCGCGTGATCAGCATTCCGGACTCCTAACACCTCTTGCGAGTTCCAACCGGATCGGAAACTCGGCGCATGCCACGCCGCGCTACGAGGAAGCGCGTACTGTACTTGCCCCTCCAGGCGCGGCCATACTGCTTCTCTTACGGCTTGATGCTGTAGTTCGCCGGCACCCAACGGTAGCCCTTGCCGTCCGCGGCGACATGGCCCAGGCCCGGGAAGGACACGTGGGCGATCGCGACCCAGTAGCCGTTCTTCGCCGCGTCCGCATAGGCCTTCTGGCGCTGCGGCATCGCCTGCTTCGAGTCCGTATCGAAGCTGATCGTCACCGACGGGTCCGGGAACTGCACCGACGCCACGTGCATCAGGTCGCCCCACACCGCCAGCTTCTGGCCCTGGCTCTCCACCATGTACACCGTGTGGCCCGGCGTGTGGCCGTAGGCCGCATGCGTACGGATGCCGGGGATCAGCTCGGTCTCGCCGCTGAAGGGCTTGAGCTTGCCCGCGTCCTGGTAGGGCTTGAGCGCCGTTGCCGCCGCGCCGAAGAAGTCCTTGTGCGCTGGATCCTTGGCCGCGTTGTCCGCGTTCAGCCAGAAGTCCGCGTCATGCTGATCCAGACGCACCACGGCGTTCGGGAACACCGCCTTTCCGTCCTGCACCAGGCCCATCGCGTGGTCCGGATGCAGGTGGGTGATGTAGACCTCGTCCACCTGCTCGGGCTGATAGCCCGCGGCCTTCAGGTTGGCCAGCAGCTTGCCCGTCGTCGGACCGAAGGCGCCGTTGGCGCCTGTGTCGATCAGCACCAGCTTGGTGCCGGTGTTGATCAGGTAGCCGTTGATCGAGGTCTCGACCGGCGGCTTCAGATAGTTCTTCTGGAGCGCCTTCACTACGGTGCCGGGCTTGGCCTTGTCCATCAACTTGTCGACGGGCAGATCGATCGTGCCGTCGCTCAGCGCGGTGATCTCGAAGTCACCCAGCATCAGCCGGTAGTAGCCGGGCGCCTGCGTCTTCACCTGCGGCGCGGCCGCCTGCACGCCCGCGGCGGCCAGCGCGAGCGCCAGTCCCAGCGCGGCGAATCGGGGGGAACGAAGAAGGGATCGTGTCATGCGGAACCTCTCTGGGAGTTGGGTGGTGTCGTCGTCGGGTCGTCGCTGAATCGGTCACGCGGCGCGCTCCGCGCGGGCGGATCGGCAGCGTCTCGTCAGGGCTGGCGCGCAGCATATCGAGGTGACCTCCTCGTGTGCTGCGCACATGGGAGAAGCACCCTTCTCCCACAGGAGATTCCGATCCGAGGGTTAGCCCTTGCGCAATGCTGCGTAAAGGGTTTTACGCTGTCGTGGGCCCCTGCCGGAGCCCTAAATTCCTGGCTCCACTTATCGAGGCTCCGACAACGGCGCCCGCATTGCGCCGATGAGCAACCTCATCCTGGAGACACGCAAACTGACCAAGGAGTTCAAGGGCTTCACCGCCGTGGACTCCGTGGACCTGCAGGTCCAGCGCGGTCACATCCACGCCCTGATCGGCCCCAATGGCGCCGGCAAGACCACCTGCTTCAACCTGCTGACGAAGTTCCTGACCCCCACCCGCGGTCAGATCCTCTTCAACGGCGTCGACATCACCGGCGAGAAGCCCGCCCAGATCGCGCGACGCGGCGTGATCCGCTCGTTCCAGATCTCGGCGGTGTTCCCGCATCTGACGGTGCTGGAGAACGTGCGCATCGGCCTGCAGCGCTTCACCGGCACGAGTTACCACTTCTGGACCGGCCTGTCCGCGCTGCGCAAGCTGGACAACCGCGCGCTGGAGTTGCTGGAGCTGGTCGACCTGCGCGACATGGCCTCGGCCCGCGCGGCGGACCTCCCCTATGGCCGCAAGCGCGCGCTGGAGATCGCCACCACCATGGCCATGGAGCCCGAGCTGATGCTGCTGGACGAGCCCACGCAGGGCATGGGCCATGAGGACGTGGACCGCGTCACCGCGCTGATCAAGCGCGTCGCGCAGGGCCGCACGGTGCTGATGGTCGAGCACAACATGAAGGTCATCAGCAGCATCGCCGACCGCATCACCGTGCTGGCGCGCGGCGCCGTGCTGGCCGAGGGCGACTACGCCGCCGTGTCCAAGCATCCCAAGGTGCTCGAGGCCTACATGGGCTCCGAGGCGGCCGTGCTGCAAGGAGCGCATTGAGATGAGCTATGCGCTGGAGATCAAGGGCCTGCAGGCCTGGTATGGAGAGAGCCACATCCTGCACGGCATCGACCTGGCCGTCCCGCAGGGTCAGGTCTTGACGCTGCTGGGCCGCAATGGCGCCGGCCGCACGACCACGCTGCGCGCCATCATGGGCCTGACCGACCGCCGCAGCGGCTCGATCAAGGTCCACGGCCAGGAGTCGGTCAAGCTGCCCACGCACCGCATCGCGCGGCTCGGGCTGGGCTATTGCCCGGAGGAGCGCGGCATCTTCGCCTCGCTCAGCACCGAGGAGAACCTGCGTCTGCCGCCGCCGCTCAAGGGCGGCCGCGGCAAGGTCATGTCGGAGCAGGAGATCTACGCCATGTTCCCGAACCTGTCCGAGCGCCGGCACAGCCCGGGCACGCGGCTGTCGGGCGGCGAGCAGCAGATGCTGGCGGTGGCCCGCATCCTGCGCACCGGCGCGGACATCCTGTTGCTGGACGAGATCTCCGAAGGCCTGGCGCCGGTCATCGTGCAGGCGCTGGCCCGCATGATCACGGCGCTCAAGGCGCAGGGCTTCACCATCGTGATGGTGGAACAGAACTTCCGCTTCGCCGCGCCGCTGGCGGACCACTTCGTCGTGATGGAACACGGCCAGGTGGTCGAGTCCTTCCCGGCCGCGCAGCTCGAGAGCAAGCGCGCGCTGCTCGACGAGCTGCTCAGCGTATGAATCTTTGATCTTGAGTTTTCGAGTCTGAACCCCGCCAGGCCCGTCGAGGCCGATCAACAAGGAGACAAGCGATGAAGACGACCCTCAAGACCCTCGCCCTGGCCTCGGTGCTGGCCTGCGGCAGCCACGCCGCGCAGGCGCAGATTTCCGGCGACGTGGTGAAGGTGGGGATCATCACCGACATGTCCAGCGTCTACGCGGACATCGACGGTGCCGGCGGCGTGGAGGCCATCCGGATGGCCATCGCCGACCTCAAGGGCCAGGTGGCCGGCAAGAAGATCGAGCTGGTCTTCGCCGACCACCAGAACAAGGCCGACGTGGCCGCCTCCAAGGCGCGCGAGTGGTTCGACACGCAAGGCCTGGACCTGCTGATCGGCGGCACCAACTCCGGCACCAGCCTGGCCATGGCCAAGGTCGCGGCGGAGAAGAAGAAGCCCTTCATCTCGATCGGCGCCGGCACCTCGCGCCTGACCAACGAGGAGTGCTCGCCCTTCACCATCCATTACGCCTACGACACGGTGGCCCTGGCCAACGGCACGGGCGCGGCGGTGACCAAGGCCGGCGGCAAGACCTGGTACTTCCTGACCGCGGACTACGCCTTCGGCACCTCGCTGCAGGCCGACACCTCGGCCGTGGTGACCAAGAGCGGCGGCCAGGTGCTGGGCGCGGTCAAGCATCCGCTGAACGCGAGCGACTTCTCCTCCTTCCTGCTGCAGGCGCAGAGCTCCAAGGCGCAGATCCTGGGCCTGGCCAACGCGGGCGGCGACACCATCAACGCGGTCAAGGCGGCCAACGAGTTCGGCATCACCAAGACCATGAAGCTGGCCGGTCTGCTGATGTTCATCAACGACGTGCACTCGCTGGGCCTGAAGACCACGGAAGGCATGTACCTGACCGACAGCTGGTACTGGAACCAGAGCCCCGAGGCCCGGACGTGGAGCCGGCGCTTCTTCGAGAAGATGAAGCGCATGCCCTCCTCGCTGCAGGCGGCGGACTACTCGGCGGTGACGCATTACCTGAAGGCCGTCGAGGCCATCAAGAGCGACGACGGCGAGAAGGTCATGGCCCAGATGAAGGCCACCCCGGTCAACGACTTCTATACCAAGGCCACGATCCGCAAGGAAGACGGCCGCGCGGTGCACGACATGTTCCTGCTGCAGGTCAAGTCGCAGAAGGAGTCGACCGAGCCCTGGGACTACTTCAAGGTCGTGACCCGCATCCCGGGCGAGGACGCCTTCACCAAGCTGGCCGACTCCAAGTGCCCGCTGGTCAAGAAGTGAAGCACGAGTGATGGCATCGCCCCGTCCGTCGACATCGCGTCGGCGGGGGGCGGGACTGAAACGCAGGAAGAGCGCTCTTTATGTCTGAGGTCTTTGGAGTTCCCTTGCCCGCCTTGCTGGGCCAGCTCTTGCTGGGCCTGGTGAACGGCTCGTTCTACGCGATGCTGTCGCTGGGGCTGGCGGTGATCTTCGGCATGCTGAACATCATCAACTTCGCGCACGGCGCGCTGTACATGATGGGCGCCTTCCTCGCGTGGATGGGGCTGGAGTACCTGGGCGTCAACTACTGGGCGATGCTGCTGATCGCGCCGCTGATCGTGGGCGTCTTCGGGCTGGTCATCGAGCGGCTGCTGCTGCAGTGGCTCTACAAGCTGGACCATCTCTACGGGCTGCTGCTGACCTTCGGCCTGACGCTGGTGGTCGAGGGCGTGTTCCGGTCCTTCTTCGGCGTGGGCGGCCAGCCGTATCAAGTGCCGGAGGCGCTGTCGGGCGCGACCAATCTGGGCTTCATGATCCTGCCCAACTACCGGGCCTGGGTGGTGGTGGCCTCGCTGGTGGTGTGCCTGGCGGTGTGGGTGCTGATCGAGAAGACCTCGCTGGGCGCGACGCTGCGCGCGGGCACAGAGAACCCGAAGCTGGTGCAGGCCTTCGGCGTGAACGTGCCGCGGCTGGTGACGCTGACCTACGCCGGCGGCGTGGCGCTGGCGGGCTTCGCCGGGGTCCTGGCGGCGCCGATTCTTCAAGTCAATTCGCTGATGGGGTCCAACCTGATCATCGTCGTCTTCGCGGTGGTGGTGATCGGGGGCATGGGCTCGATCCTGGGCTCGATCCTGACCGGGCTGGGGCTGGGCGTGATCGAGGGCCTGACCAAGGTCTTCTATCCGGAGGCCTCCAACACCGTCGTGTTCGTCATCATGGCGCTGGTGCTGCTGGTGCGTCCGGCCGGCCTGTTCGGCAAAGAGAAATGAACAAGAAACCGCTGGGCTACGCCGCCCTCTTCATCGCCGTGGCGCTGCTGCCGTGGCTGGGCGTGTATCCGATCTTCGCGATGAAGGTCATGTGCTACGCGCTGTTCGCCTGCGCCTTCAACCTGCTGATCGGTTTCACCGGGCTGCTGAGCTTCGGTCATGCGGCCTTCCTGGGCACCGCGGCCTACGCGGCCGGTCATGCGCTGAAGGTGTGGGGCTTCCCGCCGCTGCTGGGCATCGCCTTCGGCACGGTGATGGCGGCGCTGGCGGGGCTGGTGTTCGGGCTGCTGGCGATCCGGCGCTCGGGCATCTACTTCGCGATGATCACGCTGGCGTTGGCGCAGATGCTGTTCTTCTACTTCCTGCAGGCGCCCTTCACCGGCGGCGAGGACGGCCTGCAGTCGGTGCCGCGCGGCACGCTTTTCGGCATCAACCTGGAGAACGACACCACGCTGTTCTACCTGGTGCTGGCGATCTTCGTGCTGGGCTTCTGGCTGATCTACCGGACGGTGCATTCGCCGTTCGGGCAGGTGCTGACCTCGATCCGCGAGAACGAGGCCCGCGCGACCTCGCTGGGCTATGACGCGGCCCGCTTCAAGCTGCTGGCCTTCGTGCTGTCGGCCGGCTTGGCCGGGATGGCGGGCGCGACCAAGACGCTGGTGCTGGGCTTCGCGACGCTGACGGACGCGGTGTGGACCACGTCCGGGCTGGTGATCCTGATGACGCTGGTGGGCGGCATGGGGACCATGGTCGGACCGATCGTCGGGGCGCTGGTGATCATCGCCCTGGAGAACAAGATCGGCGACCTGGGCCAATGGCTGGCGGGCGTCACCGGGGTGCAGTGGTTCACCGGCCTGGGCGAATCGGTCAGCCTGGTCACCGGGCTGATCTTCATCGTCTGCGTGCTGGCGTTCCGGCGCGGGTTGGTGGGGGAGGCAGGGGCGCTGTGGGAGCGTCTGAGGAAGCCAAACAATGCTCGTCAAATCGAGCATTAAGCTCTTAAGGCTCGATTTCACGAGCATTCCTTTATCGACACCGGGCTAGCCATGAGCTGTCGATGCTCGTAATATCGAGCCTTATCCCCTTAAGGCTCGATTTCACGAGCATGAAAGTCGATCAGTCCTCTGCCCTGCCTGGGCACCTGCACGCCGAGACCGTCCAGATGGGCGAGCTCATCGCACGCCTGCGCGTGGCCCGACAGGTCAAGCAGGCGGAAGCGGCGATTCGCGCCGGTCTCTCGCGCAACACGGCTTACCGGATCGAGCGCGGCGACCCCGGCTTGGCCATCGGCCAAGTTCTACGCTATCTCGACGCCATCGCACCCGGCATGACCTTGGCCGAACTGCTGACCGAGCGCGATCCAGCGCTGTTGCAGCAACAGCGGGAAGAGCAGCGTCAGCGTGTCCGGGGCTTGACCCAGGCCGAGCTCGACGAGCTGAACTTCTGAGGAACGCTCGATGGCCGTGAAGGAAGCCAAGCTCACCGTCTTCGCCCATATTGGCGCGGACTGGTCGCCCTGCTCGCAGCTCGTGCTGGAGGAGCAGGGTCAGGAACTGGTGGCGTCCACGCTCGCCTACGGTCTCAACTATCTGAAGCGGCCTGACGCGATCGAGATCGATCCCGTCAGCCTCAGCCTGGGGGACCGGGAGCGAATCCGCGGACAGCGGCTGCGCCCCATCAACGCGCTTTCTTTCTTCGGTGGCATTCGCGATGCCGCGCCAGATGCGTGGGGCCGCCGCGTCATCGAAGCCAAGCTCCGCGTCCCCGCCAACAGCCTCCCCGAATCCCAGTACCTGCTGCACGCGGGAAGCGAGCGGGTCGGCGCGCTCGACGTACGCGCCTCGCTGAACGCAGAGCCGAGCGCGGGGGTCAGTTCCTGGCACACGCTGGAACACCTGATGGAGGCCGCTGAACGCATTGAAGAAGGCGCCCCGGTGCCTGCGCACCTCGAGGCCATCTTCATGGACGGCACTGCCCTCGGCGGCGCCCGCCCGAAGGCCTCCATCCGCGATGCCGACGGCGTGCTCTGGCTCGCGAAGTTCAGCAGTCGGCAGGATCGCATGGACATTCCCGCGATCGAAAGCGCCGCCCTTCGGCTCGCGGGAGAGGCAGGCCTGACCATCCCGCCGGTACGCACGGCGTTGATCGGCGGTCGCCGCGTCATGTTGATCCGTCGGTTCGATCGCTATTGGTGTGACGGGGCTTCGCTTCCCAGCATCGAGGAGGATCCGACCTTGCTGGCGCACGGCCCCGGTAGCGGCCGACAAGAGCGTCGACTGGCTTTCAACAGCGGCCTGACCTGGTTGGCCTGCGATGAGACGGAGTCGCGCACGAAGTCCTACGGCGATCTCGCCGGCGCCATCCGGCGACACGGCCATCCTTCACAGGTCCGGGCGAACAATCTGGAGCTCTTCAAGCGGATGGTCTTCAACATCCTGGTGAGCAACGACGACGACCACCTCCGCAATCACGGCTTCCTGCTGGATCCCCGGCTGCAAGGCTGGCGCTTGAGCCCGCTCTACGACGTCATGCCGCGCCCGGGCATCGCCATGGAGCGAACGCTGCATCTGGGCGTGGGACCGGAAGGTCGTGCCGCCACGCTCGACAACGCGCTCGGGGCGTGCGCCGAGTTCACGCTGTCGGAACGCGATGCGGCCTCGGCCATCGACGAGGTATGGCGGGTCGTGCGGCAGTGGCGCATGTACTTCGAGACCTTCGGCGTGGAGGCGGGCGAGATCGATCGGATCGCCTCTGCGTTCCGGCACCTCGACGACGTCTCGACTGCGCCGCTTCGCCGCAAGCTCCCCTGAGCGATCCGCGCATCGCGTCCGCGCGTCGCGGCGCGACAATCCCCGGCATGACCCCCGCCGCCCCATCTCCCGCCGCGCCGTCGCGCCTGTCGCTGTACCTGAACCTGATCCGTTGGGACCGGCCGGCCGGGACCTATCTGCTGCTGTGGCCCACGCTGGCCGCGCTGTGGATGGCCGCCGACGGCTGGCCGGGCTGGCATCTGCTGGTGGTCTTCACCCTCGGCACCTTCCTGATGCGCAGCGCCGGCTGCGCCGTGAACGACGTCGCCGATCGCGAGTTCGACAAGCACGTCAAACGCACCGCCCACCGGCCCGTGACCTCCGGCGCCATCACCGTCAAGGACGCGCTCGGACTGGGCGCCGTGCTGACCCTCGTCGCCTTCGGCCTGGTGCTGACGACCAACGCGCCCACCATCCTGCTGTCCTTCGCGGCGCTGGGCGTGACCCTCCTCTACCCCTTCACCAAGCGCTGGATCTCGATGCCGCAGGCCGTGCTGGGCGTGGCCTTCTCCTTCGGCATTCCGATGGCTTTCTCCGCCGCGCTGGGCGGCCGCGAGTGGAGCGTGCAAGCCATCGCCGCCTCGGTGCCGCTGGCCGCCTGGGGCCTGCTGGTGGCCAACCTGTTCTGGGTCCTGGCCTATGACACCGAGTACGCCATGGTCGACCGCGATGACGACATCCGCATCGGCATCAAGACCTCCGCGCTGACCCTGGGCCGCTTCGACGTGATCGGCGTGATGGCCTTCTACGTGGTGTTCCTGGCGATGTGGACCGTGTTGGGCCTGCGCCTGGGCATGGGCCACTGGTTCCTGGCCGGCCTGGCCGTCGCGGCCGCGCAGGTGGTCTGGCACTACACGCTGATCAAAGACCGCAGCCGCGAGGGCTGCTTCAAGGCCTTCCGCGAGAACCACTGGGTCGGCTTCGCGATCTTCGCCGGCACCGTGCTGGATCTGTCGCTGCGCTGAGGCCCGTCTCCGATTTCCTCACGTCTCCCGACGTGAGGCAGCGGGCGCCCAGGGCGCCCTGGGCGCCCGCGCTGCCGTTCACAGCATGCGGTGCTGCTTCAGATAGACGCCGACATCGCGATAGGTCGCGTCCTCGCCGGCGTACTTCACCACGTTGCGCACCGTGCGCAGCCACTCCAGCGTCGACGGCTGCAGCGTCGCCATCGCGGCCTCGAAGTCGGCCATGCGCAAACCGCGCTCCTCACCCGCGAGTCCGTCCAGCAGCGCCGACTCCTTGGCCAGCTCGATCAGCCCGTCGATGTCCGCGCCCGAGCAATGCGGCGAGCGCGCCGCGATGGCCGCCAGATCCAGCGACTCCGCCGGCACCCCGGTGAGCTTGATGCGCAGCATCTCCTCGCGCGCCGGCGTGTCCGGCGGCGGCACGAAGATCTGCCGCGAGAAGCGGCCCGGACGCTTCATCGCGTCGTCCACGTCCCAGGGCATGTTCGTGGCCGCCAGCACCAGCACACCCTGGTTGTTCTTGCCCAGACCGTCGAGCTGCGTCAGGAACTCGTTGACCACGGTCCGGGTGCTCGCGCTCGAGGACTTGGAGCGCGCGTAGGCCAGCGCGTCCAGCTCGTCGAAGAACAGCACGCACGGCGTCTGGCTGCGCGCGCGCTCGAACATCGAGGCCAGATTGCGTTCGCTTTCGCCCTGCCACATGGTCAGCACGTCCGACACACCGACCGAGATGAACTCGGCCTGGCATTCGTTGGCGACGGCGCGGGCCAGCATGGTCTTGCCGCAGCCCGGCGGGCCGTAGAGCAGGATGCCGCCGCCGCTGCCCATGCGGAAGCGCTGGAACAGGCCCGGCTTGAGGAAGGGCTCGATGATCTTGAGCCGGATGGTCTTCTTCAGCGCGTCCATGCCGACGATGCTGGAGAAGCGCACCTTCTCCTCCGCCACCTGCTGGATCGCCGCGACCCGCGCGCTCTGTCCGCCGCCGACCAGTTGCAACCGCGGCGTCTCAGCCGCCGGCAGCTCGCCGCGCGCCGGATGCGCGTGGGCGGCGAGGTCCTCCAGCGCCGGCTCGGGCTGGAAGTTCGCGGCGCTGCGCGCGCGGATGTAGAAATCCAGCGCGGCGGTGGGCTCGTCCTCCACACGGCACAAGGCCTGGAGGACCAGCGTCTGCGCGTCGTCAGGCCGTTGCTGCGCCAGCAGATCGGCCTGGACGAGCGCTTCCTCGGTCCGGCTCGCCTGCAACAGCGCGCGGGCGTAGCGAGCCCGCAGCCCGTGGTCGAAGGGCGCCTTCAGCAGCGCCTGTTCAAGTTCCTGCATCGCGATGAATCCAGAATTCAGAGAGGGGTTTCAGCGCCGCGCCAACCAGCGCACCACCGGCGGCGCGACCCAGCTGTAGATCGCGTAGGTCAGCCAGCAGATCCAGAAGGGCTCGGCCCACTGCGGCGCGGCGCGCTCCAGCCAGCGGCCGAAGGCGACGGCGCCCAGCCAGATCGCGATCGAACCGGTCCAGCCCCAGCGCTGCAAGGGCCACAGCGGCAGCAGCGCCCAGTGCGTGTCGCCGGACAGCGATTGCACCCGCGCCAGCGCATACGGATCGTCGGGCTGCGCCCGCAGCAACTCCTTGGCCAGACGACGCGCCTCGCGCAGCCGGCCGCGCTCGACCAGCGCGCTGATCACCAGGGACAGGGTCTCCCGGCTGCCGGGATCCTCGGCGAGCAATCGGCGCATCGCCTCGGTGTCGCCGCGCCGGCCGTCGACCAGATCGCACAGCGCGGCGGTGCGCAGCGTCCCGTGGTCGTCCGGCGCCAGCCGCAACGCCTCGGCGACCAGACCGCGCGCCTTGTCGATCTGCAGCGCGCGCAGCATCAGCCGCGCATAGGCCGACAGGAAGTCGGGCGAGCCGGGATAGTCCCGGATCAGGCCCAGGATCACCGGCTCGGCCTCGGTCTGCTCGCCCAGGTCGAGCAGCACGTTGAACATCAGATAGCGGGCCTGCAGATGCGTGGGCTCCTTGGCCAGCACATCGCTCAGCAGATGTCGCGCCTCGCCGCTCTCATCCTGCGCGTACAGCGTGCGCGCGAGCTCGGTCAGCAGGTCGGGGTGAGCGGGCTCGATGGCCAGGCCTTGCCGCAACACGGCCTCGGCCTCGCGCCAGCGGCGGCGCTCGATCAGCAGATGGGCGCGCTCGAGCAGCGCATCGATGTCGGGCGGCGCAGCGCCGGCGGGGCGCAGCCCGGTGGCATCGGCGTCGGCGGTGGAGGTCGGGTCGATCGGATCCATCAGAGCATTCCCTTCAGCGCCGTGATGAGGAGATAAGTGACGCCCTGACCCACGGCCACGAAGCCCAGGCCGTGCAGGAAGACGTTCTTGATGCGCAGGCCCATGAGCTCGGCGGCGCGGCGCTCACGCGCATGCCGCTGCATGGCGGCGAGCGCGGCCAGCAGGATGCACAGGGTGCCCCAGGTCCGCGTGCCGCCCAGGAACTCGCGGATCCAGGCCAGCAGCGGCGCGCCCTGCGGCGTGTAGGGCGCCAGGATTGCGACGGTCAGCAGCACCACCAGCAGCGCGAGAAAGGCCGCGTCGAGACGCCAGCGGCGCAGACGATGGATGTTGACGCCGAAGCACAGGATCAGCGACAGCGCGCCGCCGAAGACGGCGCAGAGGAACAGGACGGTCGCGGAGTAGGGAGCGCGGGCCGGCGGCTCGCTGGCGGACAGGCTGGGCTGGAGCAGCCGCTCGATCGGAACGTTGGACATGGGGCTTGGGGTGTTCGGTGAGGCGCCGGCGTCCTTTGAGGACCGCCATCGACGGGCGCGCCGCGATTGTGCCCGCCGCCCGTGACGCCGCCATCAGCGCCGACCCGCGCGCGTGCACCACGCCGGGCGTGGCGCGGGGGCGAGTCGGGCGGTTGGGAGCGTCCTGGCGTTCTCAGGACAGCAGCTGGACGATGGCGTCGGGATGCAGCGACCAGCTGCCCAGGCCGGCCAGGCCCATGAGCACGCCGAAGAAGGTCGGGACCATGGTGACCGCGTAGAGCCACCACATCTGCGTCAGCGCGGTGATGGCCAGCATCGCGATGGCGATGGCGAGCAGCGCATCGGACAGGTCGAACTGGTCGTCGCGGTAGTTGAGCGCGTCGTAGCGTTGCTGGTCGGCCTCGGCCTGCTTGCGCAGCTCGTCCTTCTTGGCGGCCTGCTCGGCGGCGAGCGCCTCGTAATGCGCGATGGCCTGCTGGTAGCCCTCGGCGGCGGAGGCGGGGGCGCCCACGGCCTGGAGCTTGAGCTGCGTCAGCGTGGCCTTGGCGGTTTCCTCGCGGGCGTTGCGCGCCTGGTAGAAGGCCCAGTGGTCGATCTTGTCGGCCTGGGCCTGCTGCATGTTCTGGTTGATGTTGTCGTCCTTGACCTTGCAGATGCCCATGAAGGTCGCCAGCAGCGCGACCGTCACGGCCACCGCCACGTTCAGCCGCGATTGCCGCGGCTGGGACGGCGCATCGGGCAGGTCATGCGCCTGACGGGCGCTCTCGATGAGTTCTTCGGGGTCGATGTCCATCGGCGTAGCAATCTGTGAAGGTCACGACGACCGGCCTCGCGGGCCGGAGCCGGCGCAGTCTAGCGCTCGGACCTGAGCGCGACCTTAGAGCCCGTCCACCTTCGCCAACGCCGCCACCAGGTCCGACTGCGTCAGGATCCCGACCAATCGCGCCTCGTCCCCGACGATGGGGATGTGGTGATGCCCGGTATCCGCGAACATCGGCACCAGGTCCGCCAGCGGACGATCCGCGCTGGCCACGCGCACCTGGCGGCTCATGATCTGGCCCACGACTTCGGGCTTGTCGCTGTGCGTGGTCGGCGTCGGGCGGATCAGCTGGCGCAGCCGGGTCGCCCAGTCCGCGTGATCGTCCAGCGCCGAGCCGCGCATGAAGTCCGCCAGCGTGACGATCCCGATCACCCGCCGCGCCCGGTCCACCACCGGCAAGGCCTTGATGTGATGCTCGCGCAGCAGCGACCACGCCTCCTGCAGCGAGGTGCCCCACTCGACGACCTTCAGATCGCGCGACATCACGTCCTCGCAGCGCAGCGTGTTCAGGCGGCGGCGCGCGGCCAGCAGGCCGGCCTCGTCGACGATCGCGCGCAGGTCGTCCTCGGGCAGGTCGACCACCTGGTTGTAATGCGCGAGCACCGTCTCCAGGTCCGCGCCGCTGAAGGCCGGCGCGCCGGCCTGCTTGGGCGCCACCGGCGCCGCGATCTGCGGATGCGGATAACGGCGACCCGACACGCTGTTGTAGACCATGCCCGCGGCCACCATGGCCAGCGAATTCACCAGCACCGGGTCCAGCGCGAACTGCCAATCCCGCACGCCCGCCAACACCATCAGCAGCGCGGCCGCGCCGCCGGGCGGATGCAGGCAGCGCAGCAGGAACATCAGCCCGATTGCCGAGCCGACCGCGATCGCGGCGGCCAATTCCGGCACGTCGCCGAAGAGGTGCACGCAGGCGATGCCCACCAGCGCCGAGGCGGTGTTGCCCATCACCACCGCCCAGGGCTGCGCCAGCGGACTGGCCGGCACGCCGAAAACCAGCACCGCGCTGGCGCCCAGCGGCGCCACCAGCCACGGCAGGCCCGGCGCATGCGGCGTGTGCCGCGCCACCCATTCGGTGAACAGCGCCGTCAGCAGCAGGCCGACGACGGCACCGGCCACCACCCGCAGCCGCTCGCGCGCATCCACGCGCATCGGCGCCGGGCGCAAGGCCAGCAGCCATCGGCGGAAGCCCTCCTTTCCACGTGCCAGTGCAGAAGGCTTGGCGGCGGCCGCAGCGGCTGCGGCATCGGGGACAGGAGGCTTGGAATCGGACATGAGGAGCTCCGCGCGGCCTGCTTCAGCGCCGCGTCCTGGTCTTGCGCCGCAGCGGCCCGGGATCGCGCAGGGCGACGTCAGGGACGAACAGCTCCATCACCCGCAGCTGCTTGCCGTGCCGCGTGAACACCGAGTTGCGCGACCACTGCATCTGGGCGGGCGGCTCGGTGCCGGTGGCCGCCAGCCATTGCGCCGCCATCTGATGCCAGGTCGCGCCGTGACGCGTCACGCGGCGCGGTCGCAGCTCGCTGCGATGGATACGGGGATCGTCGTAGAGCAGGTGCCCGAGCGGCCGGCTGCCCAGCCCGTTCACCGCCTTCCACGGGCCCTTGAGCGAGTCGCCGTGTACCGCCGAGCGCGCCCACACGAGCGGCTTCCCGTCGACGCGCAACAGCACCTCGCGCACCACCGTCAGCCCGCGCGGCGGCAGGCCCAGCGCGGCGCGCTCCTGCAGGCGCAGCGGCGCGACGGTCTGGCGCAGCACCTGCACCTCATAGCGACGGCCGGTCGCGGCCAGACGCTTGCTCAACGAGCCCGGCGCGCTCAGCCACGCGCGCAGACCCCAGCGATCGGCTATCCCCATCGGTCGAAGTCAATCCGTCAATCTGTCTGAAGGGCACGCATCGGCAGGTCCGACGCTGTCGCGGCGGGAGCGCTCAGGCCTTCCCGAACTCGTCGCCCAGCTCCTGCGCGCGGCGATGCGCGGCGATCACCGCGCGTTCGATCGCGGCGCCGACCTCGTCGGCCTGCAGGCTGGTGATCGCGGCATGCGTGGTGCCGCCCTTGGACGTGACCTTCTCGCGCAACTGCGCGGGCGGCTCGCCCGAGTGCAGCGCCAGCGCGGCGGCGCCGGCGCAGGTGGCCAGCGCGAGTTCGCGCGCCTTGGCCTCGTCCAGGCCCAGCGCCTGCGCGGCGGCGACCATGTGCTCGACCAGGAAGAAGAAGTAGGCCGGCCCCGAGCCCGACAGCGCGGTCACCGTGTCGAGGTCTTCCTCGCTCGGGACCCACAGCGTGCGACCGGTCGGCGCCAGGATCTGCTCGACCCGCGCGCGGTCCCGGGCGGTCGCGGCCTCGCGGGCGAAGAGCCCGGTGATGCCCGCGCCGATCAGCGCCGGCGTGTTGGGCATGCCGCGCACCACGCGGTCCGAGCCGGTGGCGCGCGCGACCGCGTCGCTGCGCAGACCCGCCATCACCGACAGCTGCAGCGCGCCGCTCACATGCGGCGCCACGGGCGCGACGGCCTCCTGGAACAGCTGCGGCTTGACGGCCCAGATCACCGCGCCGGCCCGCGCCAGCGACGCGTCGGCCGCGGCCAGCGGACGGATGCCGTGCTCCGCGGCCAGGCGCTCGCGCTGGGCCTCGAAGGGCTCGACCACCAGCAGGTCCTCGGCCGGATGACCGGCGCGGCGCAGCCCGCCGAGGATGGCGCCGGCCATGTTGCCGCCGCCGATGAATGCGATGCAGGAACTCATAGAGCCGGGAGTTTAGTCGGCGCGCCCGCGGCCCCTCTGCAGCATGGAGTCGCACAGCTCGCCCAGCGTCGCGATGCCGGCGCGCTGCGCGTCGTCCATCGGGATGCCGGCGTTGATGCGCACGAAGCTGTCGAAGCGATTCGAGTTCGAGTACATCAGCCCCGGTCCGAGCCGGATGCCCTTCTCCAGCGCTGCGTCGAACAGCGTCAGCGAGGACAGCCCCTCGGGCAGCTCGACCCACAGGCTGGGCCCGCCGCGGGGCATGCTCAGCCGCGTGCCGCGCGGCAAGTGATCGGCGATGGCGGCGGCCATCTGCTCGCGTTGCTGCGCGAGCTTGGCCCGCAGCGTGCGCAGGTGTCTGTCGATCTGGCCCCCGGCCAGGAACTCGGCGAGCACGGCCTGGCTGAGCATCTCGTTGGGCCGGCTCTGCGCGTACTTGAGGATCTCGACCCGCGACTGCCAGCGCCCCGCCGACATCCAGCCCACCCGCATGCCCGGCGCCACCGTCTTGTGCAGCGAGGAGCAGAAGATCACCCGCCCCGTCGTGTCCCAGGACTTCACCGCGCGCTGCGGCGTGTCGCACAGCAGCGCATAGGTGTCGTCCTCGATGAGCGCCAGATCGCGCGCTTCGCAGCAGGCGAGCAGCGCCTGCTTGGCCGCGTCGGGCATCACCGCGCCCAACGGGTTCTGCAGGTTGGGCACGACGACCACCGCCTTGAGCCGCGGCTCGCGCGCGGCGGCGTCCTCCAGCGCCTCGACCGACAGGCCGGTGTGCGGGCTGGTCGGGATCTCCAGCGCGCGCAGACCGAGGCTCTCCAGGATCTGCAGCAGCCCGTAGTAGGTCGGCGACTCGACGGCCACCGCGTCGCCCGGTTGCGTCACCGCGCGCAGCGCGATGCCCAGCGCCTCGGTGCAGCCGTGGGTGATGAGGATCTGCTCGGGCCGCAGCTGAATACTCGCGCCCAGCGCCTGCCGCGCCAGCGCCGTGCGCAGCGCCAGCAGGCCTTGCGGCTCGGGCTGGGTGCTCAGCACCTCGGGCCGGCGGCGCAGCAGCCGCTGCGCCTGCAGCGCGAGCACCTTGGCCGGGTACATCGAGGGATGCGCGCAGGCGCCGCTCAGGTTGACGCTGACCTTGGCCGAGATGCCGCGCGTGAGGATCTCCGAAATGCGTTCATGCACGCCGACGAAGCGCGCCGGGTCCGCCTGCGTCTGGCGCGGCTCGGCGGCGCGGGCCAGGCGCGCGGCACGCGGCGCGCTGACGAAGTAGCCGGCGCGCTGTCGGGCTTGCAGCAGGCCCTGGCTCTCGAGCAGCCGGCAGGCCTGCAAGGCCGTGCTGAGGCTGACGTGATGCAGCCCCATCAGCGTACGCACCGAGGGCATGCGGCTGCCGGGCGGCAGCGTGCCGCTGTCAATGGCGTGGCGGTAATGCGCGGCGACCTGCGCGTAGAGCGGGTCGGAAGTCGAGGGCTGGGACACGGTCGCGGACGTCGGCATGCGCGGGATTCTGCGCCGTGCGCGCGACACGGACCGCAACAGCGGGCGCTCAGTCGATACGGAACAGCGGGCTTGCCCGCGCTGTTATGGAGAACAAAGAACCGCGCTGTGCCTGTTCGCGCCGGTCGCGCGCCGGAACACTGGCTCCCGACGTTCCACACGAGGCGCCCTGCCCGGGCGATCAGCCATGCTCATCAATGCTGTTCTGCGACTGCTGCCCCTGCCCTTCCCTTGGCGTCACACCGCGCGCGGGTCCGAGCGCGCCGTCGTGCCGAGACCGGCGTCGCGTATCGCTTCGAAGGCGGCGCCGAGCGCGGCGTCGGATGCCGCATCGGATGCGGCGTCGAGTGCGGTGTTCGAGGTGGGCGGGCTGAGGGAGCTCTCGCTCGTGCCCGGCCAATGGGCGCTGCTGAAGCTCGCCCGCGGCACGGTGCTGCACGTCCACGAGGGCGAGGTCTGCGTCGAGGACGCGCCGCGCCTGTGGGCCGATCACTGCTGGTCGGAACCGCGCCGGCTGCGCACCGGCGAGGTCTGCGTGCTGCCGCGCACCGGCTGGTGGCGGATCGACGGACGCGACGCCGGCAGGACCGGCGGCATCCATGGCGGCGCGCCCAGCGGCGGCGCCTCGGGGGCCTGCCGGATCAGTGCACGCCCGCCAGCAGCGCCGCGTTCCCGCCGGCAGCCGCCGTATTGATGGTCAGCGTCTGCTCGGCGACGAAGCGGTAGAGCTGACGCGCATCGGCCAGCTCCACCATCGGCACCACCGGCAGGATAGCGCCGTCACGCGAGGCCAGCGCGCGCTGCGCCGTGCGACGCAGCGCCGCCGGCGCCACGACCCCGGCCAGCAACGGCGCGCGCAGCACCGCATCGAGCTGATCCACCGGCAGCAGCGCGATCGCCGCCGCATCGACGCCGCCGCGCATCAGCGCGTTGCGCAGGTCGCGCGCTGCATCGCCGCCGCCGACTACCGCCACCGCATTGCCCGCCACCAGCGCCGCGCCCAGCGCGCGCGCCAGCTCCTGCTGCGAGGCGCCCTCGGCCAGCACTGCGAACACGCCGCGGCCATGCAGGCGGAGCTCGTTGCTCTCGCCGGTCGGGCCGGGCAGCTCGACATCGTTGAGCCCGCGGCGCGCGCCCGCCGCGAAGTCGCGCCACGCGCCCGCCACCACCGGCGGCTGGCCGGCGGCCGAGCGCTCCAGCGCCGTGGCGCGCTCGTCGACGCCGCGCTCGGCCCAGGCCTTGTGCGCATCGAACAGCGGCGCGAGATCGGCGCCCGCGCCGGTCGTGGTCAGCGAGGCGCTCTCGCCGGCCGCCGTCTCGGTCGATTCAGCACCCGGCTGCGCGACGAAGCGCAGCAGGTAATGCGGACCGCCGGCCTTCGGGCCCGTGCCCGACATGCCTTCGCCGCCGAAGGGCTGCACGCCCACCACCGCGCCGATGATGTTGCGGTTCACGTAGACGTTGCCGATGCGGGCCTCCGAGGCCAGACGCAGCGCGCGGCTGTCGATGCGGGTCTGGATGCCCAGCGTCAGGCCGTAGCCCAGCGCGTTGATCTCGCGGACCACGCCGTCGACGTCGCCGCCCCAGCGCACCACATGCAGCACCGGGCCGAAGATCTCCTTCTTCAGCGAGGCGATGCTGGGCAGCTCCACCGCCACCGGCGGCAGCAGGCGCGGACGCGCGTCGGCGATGGTGGCCTCGGCGATCAGCGTGGCCTCGCGCTTGAGGCGCTGCACGTCGGCGGAGATGGCCTGGAAGGCCTCGTCGTCGATCAGCGGACCGACGTCGGTGGCCAGGTCGGCCGTGTCGCCGACACGCAGCTCCTTGACCGCGCCGCGCAGCATCTCGACGACGCCGTCGGCCACCGCCTCATGCACCGCCAGCAGACGCAGCGCCGAGCAGCGCTGCCCCGCGCTGCGGAAGGCCGATTGCACGACCGCGTCGATGACCTGCTCGGGCAGCGCCGTCGAGTCCACGATCATCGCGTTCAGACCGCCGGTTTCGGCGATCAGCGGCAGCGCCGTGGCGCCCGG
Source organism: Roseateles sp. (assembly GCF_039595295.1). GTDB lineage: Bacteria > Pseudomonadota > Gammaproteobacteria > Burkholderiales > Burkholderiaceae_C > Roseateles. The sequence continues at coordinate 136,385 of NZ_JBCNLU010000009.1, read as the reverse complement.
CTTGGCCGCCAGCTGGCGGTTGATGATCTGCGCCACCTGCGTCGAGCCGGTGAAGCACACGCCCGCCGTTTGCGGCGCGGCGACCAGGCGCGCGCCCACGGTCTCGCCCTGGCCGTGCAGCAGCTGCAGCGCATCCTCGGGCACGCCCGCGGCATGCAGCAGCGCGACGCAATCGCGCGCGATGGCCGGGGTCTGCTCGGCAGGCTTGGCAGCGACCGCGTTGCCCGCGGCCAGCGCCGCGACGACCTGGCCGGCGAAGATCGCCAGCGGGAAGTTCCACGGCGAGATGCAGACGAAGACGCCGCGCCCGTTCAGGGTGACGCCGTCGGCGGCCAGACGCTCCGCCTCATCGGCGTAATAGCGCATGAAATCGATGGCCTCGCGGACTTCGCTGATCGCGTCGCCCAGGCTCTTGTAAGCCTCCTTGACCAGCAACGCGCAGTACTGCGGCAGCTGCGCCTGCAACGCGTCGGCAGCGCGGCGCAGCACGGCGGCGCGCTGGGCCACCGGCGTCGCGTTCCAGCCGGCGAAGCCGGTTTGCAGGCGCGCCATCGCGGCGTCCACGGCTTCGGGCGTGTCCTCGATCAGCACCGGGACGCTGCATTGCGCCAGCGCGTCGAGCAGCGGCTGGCGCTGCTCCGGCACCGCCAGGTCCAGGCCCGAAGAGTTGTCGCGGCCTTGACCGGCCGCGTCGCGGTACAGATCGACCGGCAGCGGCAGATTGGAGGATTCCTGGATCAGCGTCAGCGGCGACGCCAGCAACTCTTCCGGCGCGACGGTCGGATCGGCCAACTGGTGGACGAAGGACGAGTTGGCGCCGTTCTCCAGCAGGCGGCGGACCAGATAGGCCAGCAGGTCGCGGTGCTCGCCGACCGGCGCGTAGACGCGGCAGGGGATGGAGCCGTCCTTGAGCACTTCGCGGTAGACGCCCTCGCCCATGCCGTGCAGGCGCTGCATCTCGAACTTGGCGCCCAGCGTGCGCGCCATCGCCAGGATCGCGGCGATGGTGCCGGCGTTGTGGCTCGCGAACTGCGGATAGATGACGTCGTGATGCTTCAGCAGCGCCTGCGCGCAGGCCAGGTAGGAGACGTCGGTGTGCGGCTTGTGCGTGTAGACGGGATAGCACGACAGGCCCTGCTCCTGGGCGCGCTTGATCTCGCCGTCCCAATAGGCGCCCTTGACCAGACGCACCATGAAGCGCAGACCGTGCTTGCGGGCGATGGCGGCGACCGCCTCGACCACATCGCGGGCGCGGGTCTGGTAGGCCTGCACGGCCAGGCCGAAGCCGCGCCATTGGGGGAAGTGCTTGGCGATGCGCTCGGCCAGCACGTCCAGCAGGTCCAGCGACATCTCCAGCCGGTCCACTTCCTCGGCGTCAATGGTCAGGTTGATGTTGGCCTGCGCGGCCTTCTCGACCAGCTGCCACACGCGCGGCAGCAGCTCGGCATAGACGCGCTCGCGCTGCAGCACCTCATAACGAGAGAACAGCGCCGACAGCTTGATCGAGATGCCGTCGCTGGCTTCGGGCGACTCGGCCTTGCGGCCGCCGGCGATGGCAGCGATCGCGTTCAGGTACGAGGCCTGATAGCGCTCGGCGTCCTTCTCGGTCCGGGCGCCCTCGCCCAGCATGTCGTAGGAGAAGCGCAACTGCGCCTGCACCTTGCGGGCGGCGTCGGCTTCCTTCATCGCTTCCTGGATGTTGCGGCCCAGCACGAACTGTCGGCCCAGCAGCTGGATCGCGCGCACCGTCGCGGCGACCACGGTCTGCGCGCCCAGGCGCTTCATCAGGCCGGAGTCGGACTCGGCGTCGGGCAGGAACTTCTTGGACAGAGAGATCGCGCTCGCCGCCAGGCCGGCCAGCATCTTGTGCGGGCCGTCGGAGCCGCCGTCGAAATCGGCGCGCCCGAGCTGGTCGGCGGTCAGGGCGATGGCGGTCTCGGCGTCGGGGACGCGCAGCAGCGCCTCGGCCAGACGCATCAGCGCCAGGCCCTCGGCGCTGGTGATGGGGTACTCGCGCAGCAGCGATTCCATGGCCCAGAAGGGCGCGGGGTTCGCGCGCACCTGGCGCACCCAGGGCCGCGCCTGATCGATCACCGCGGCCCAGTTCAGCGTGCTCAGCTCGGCGGCGAGCGCATGCACCAGCGGGAGTTCCTCGCGGTACGGGTCGGGCAGGCGGGAGATTTCCGGGGTCAACGGGAAGGCGGTCATGGGGTCCTCGAATCGGATGTGGGACCGTTCATGGCCGGCCCCATAGTGAACGGCGCGACTCTAGAGAGGTTCGTCCTGGATTAAATTCGGATGATTGCCATATCGACCGGAGGAAATCCGGTCTGGAGCCACCATGAGCGCCGACGACCTGGACAAGATTGACCTGCGCATTCTGCGCGTGCTGCAGCTGGATGGGCGCATCAGCAACCAGAAGCTGGCGGAGGAGGTCCACCTGTCCCCCACTGCCGTGCTGGAACGGGTCAAGCGCTTGACGCGGGACGGCTACATCCTGGGCTACGAGGCGCGACTGAACCCCGCCAAGCTGGGCGCGCAGATGCTGGTGTTCATCGAGATCCTGCTCGATCGCACGGTGCACGACGTCATGGACAACTTCCGGGCGGCGGTGCAGTCGCGGCCGGAGATCCTCGAATGCCACCTGGTGGCGGGCGGCTTCGATTACCTGCTCAAGACGCGGGTGGCGGACATGACGGCGTACCGGGAGTTCATCGGCACGTCCATCTGGACCCTGCCCGGCGTGCGCGAGACCCGGACCTATGCGGTCATGGAGGAGGTCAAGCACACGAGCGCCTTGCCGATCTGAGCCCGATCCCGGCGACAGCCGTCGCGGCGACGCGTCTGGCGCGAGGCGGCCGCTGGCGGCCTGGGACGGCGCCGCGGGACGGGAGCGGCACCAGCGAGGTGCCGGCGCGGTGCTGGCGGCGATGCCCGGTGGTGCGCACGCGTGCATTCCACACACCGCCGCTCGGATCAAGCGGTTTCAAGGGGGGGTTGTCCTCCCCCGCCGGCCCCTCCATCTGCGGGCTCCCGGCGCCGGGGCAAGAAGCTCACCATGGAGTGCCTCCTCCCCAGGTCCCCGGAGTCCAGAGATGAAGTCCAGGTCTCAGCACCCTCCTCCACCGCGCGCCGCGTCCAGGCCGCTGGCAGGCGGCGGCGGCCGCGCCGGCGGTCGTTCAAACGACGGCAGCGACAGCCAACTCGACAGCGGTCTCGACAGCGAATGGCCCAGCGGCTTCGTCGACACCGGCAGCAGCTTCGGCAACCCGGATCCCAGCCGCGAAGTCGGGCTCTGGGGTCGCCCGCGACGCACGGCGGCCGGTCCGGTCGAGAGCTGGCATGACTCGAGTTACGTCCTTCGGCGCGGGCTGGAGGTGCGCGAGCTCAGCGCCCGCGAATGGAATGTCTGCATCAGCGAGCGGGCGGCCGTGCCGACGCCAGGATCGGTGCCTCGCCGGCACGGCGATGCAGAAGGGGACGCGTGAACGGCATCTGACGCCCGGACAGCTTGAGGCTGAGGGCGGTCACCCACTCGTGACTGCGCGTCGGCGGGCTGGCCCAGGGTGCGATCGAAAGGATCGCCGCCATGCCCAGTGCCAGCAGCGCGCTGCGGCGCAGGACGCGGGCCGGGGAGGCGTCGGATGAGGACGCGCCGGCGAGCGCGGCCCGCAGCGGCTGGGCGAGCGCGATGCCGCTGACCGTCGCGCCGAGCAGGAATCCAAGCACCGCTTCCGACGGCGAATGCGCGCCCACGGGAAGACGGGAATAGGCGATGACGGCGGCGAGCGCGAGCGACAGCAGCAGGCCGATGGCGCGGATCGGGGCCGAGGTCGATGCTTGCAGGCCGAGCCAGGCGATCAATGGGAGCACCGAGGCGGCGCTCATCGCGTGGCCGGAGAAGCCGGTGAAGTCCCAGGCGGCGCTGCCGATGCCCCAGCCCATGAAGGCCACCTTGGAGCTCAGGGTGAGCGCGAGCGCTGCGGCGAAGGCGGGCAACCAGCGCTTGGCGACGTCGCGCTGCGCTGGGCAGGCCCAGAGGCCCAGTAGCGCGATGACGGCCAGGGGCGCGAGCACTTGGGCTTCGCCCAGGCGGGTGAAGAGCAGCCAGAAGGGCAGGAAGGGGGTGGGGTCGCTCAGCGCGGGGTGCAGGGCCACGGTCATGCGGACAGCTTAGGACGACTCTGCTGCACCGCAACATGAATGCGGGCTTCGAATCGTCGGGAAGTGCAACGGATGACGCAGTCTTTCAGCGGGCTGTGTGGTGAGGATGAAGTGGCTGTAACGCGTACGGCGCCCCATGTGATGCGCGGTGCCAGTAGCCCCTCGCCCGCGAAGTGGGAGAGGGGTTGGGGTGAGGGCCGTCGAGTGGCCAGAGCGCCCGTCGGAGCAAGGGGGTTGGGCGACGGCCGCTGGGGTCGAGGCTCGCTGCCTGCCACCGCCCTCACCCCAACCCCTCTCCCGCAAGCGGGCGAGGGGCCAGATCGCGCCCTCATGCCAACTGAGCAGCCAGATGCGCCCTCAAGCCAACTGCAACCGCTTCACCGGCGCACGCCGCAGCGGCTCCGGCGGCGGGGTGACGACAAAGTCCTCGGCCAGCATCGGCCGGCCATAGTACCAGCCCTGCGCCCAGTCACAGCCCTCGCGGCGCAGCCACTCGGCCTGCTCCATCGTCTCCACACCCTCAGCCAGCACGTCCAGATTCAGACTCCGCGCCAGCACGATCACCGTGCGCGCGATCGCATTGACGTTGGCGTCGCTGCCCAACTCATGCACGAAGCTGCGGTCGATCTTCAGCGTCCGAACCGGCATCCGCTTCAGATACGCCAGCGACGAATACCCGGTCCCGAAATCGTCGATCGCCACCCGCACGCCGCGCTTGTGCAATCGCGTCATCAGGCTGATGGCCTGCTCCGCATCCTCCAGCAGCAGGCTCTCGGTCACCTCCAGCTCCAGCGCGCTCGCCGGGCAGCCGGTCTCGGCCAGGATGTAGTCCAGGGTCTCGATGAAATCCGGCTGCCGCAACTGCCGCGCCGAGACATTCACCGCCACCTGTTGCGGCTTGCCCTCCTGGCCCTGCCACCGCGCCACCTGCGCGCAGGCCTGCTCCAGCACCCAGCGGCCGATCGGGATGATCAGCCCGGTCTCCTCCGCCAGCGGAATGAAGTCCGCCGGCGAGATCGGCCCCCGGGTCGGATGCCGCCAGCGCAGTAGCGCCTCGGCACCGATCAGCTGGCCGTCGCTCAGCCGCACCTGCGGTTGGTACTCGATGCGGAACTGCGCCGCCTCATTGGCCTGGCGCAGCGCATGCGTCAGCTCGAAGCGGTGCTGCACCGCCTGCGTCAGCTCCGGCCGATAGGCCTGCACCGATCCGCGCGCATGCAGCTTGGCTCGCACCATCGCGACCTCGGCATTGCGCAGCAGCTCGTCCACATGCGTGCCGTCGGCCGGGAACAGCGCCAGCCCGATGCTCGCGCCGACATTGAATCGGTGATGGTCGATGACGATGGGCTCGTCCATCGCCTGGATCAGCCGATCGCCCAGCCGCATCGCGGTCTCTTCGTCGACCAGCCCGGACAGCACGACCACGAACTCGTCCGAGCCCACCCGCGCGACCGAATCGCTCAGCCGCGTCACATTGGCGAAACGTGCGGCCGCAGTCAGCAGGACCTGGTCCCCGGCCGCATGACCGGCGATGTCGTTGACGTCCCGGAAGCCGTCCAGGTCGATGTAGAGCACGGCCACGCAGGTGTGCTCGCGCTGCGCGTTGCCGACCTGGCGCGCGATGCGGTCCCGCAGCAGCGCCGCATTGGGCAGCCCGGTCAGCGCGTCATGCAGCGACTGGTGCAGCAGCTCGGCCTCCGTCTGCTTGATGCGCGAGATGTCGGTCAGGACGCTCAGGTACTGCACCTGCTCCGGATCGCCCGACGGCGACGGCACCTTCACGAAGGTCGCCCACATCGGAATGGAGTCGCCGCTCTTGTGGCGCTCGGTGACCTCGCCGCTCCACTTGCCGGTGGCCTCGACCTGCGCCCACAGCGCGCGCAGCTTCTCGGGGTCCTGCTCGCTGTCGCGCAGCAGCAGCGGGCGCTTGCCCAGCAGTGTCTGGCGGTCGTGACCGATCATCGCCACCATCGCCGGATTGACGTCGCAGATGCGCAGCTGATGGTCGATGACCATGATCCCTTCGCCGCAATGCTCGTACACCGTCGCAGCGCGGCGCGCGGCTTCGGTGGCGCGCTGCAGCTGGGTCACGTCGCGCGCGATGGCGACCTGGCCCAGATATTCGTCATCGTCGTCGCGCACCCGCGCGCTCAGCACATCCAGGCAGCGCGACTGCGCGTCGCTGCCGGAATCGTCGTTCTGCCAGACCAGGCTGCGGCCGTCGGATTGCGTGTCCACCCAGCCCGGCGGATTCGGCAGGTCGGCGTCGCGGCGGCCGATCAGCTCGCTCTCGGTCAGACCGACGGCGCGCTCGAAAGCGGGATTGCAACCCTCATAGGCGCCGCTGGCGTCCTTGAAGTACATCGGGTCGGGGATGGCGTTGAGAAGCGCGCTCAGGCGGGCCCGCTCGCGGCGCACGCGCTTGAGCTCCTCGCGGCGACGCTGCAGCCGACCGCGTTGCTGCACGAACAGGCTGACCATCACGCCCATCGCCAGGCCGCCGATCACGCAGCCGGCGCCCAGCCAGAACACGGTGCTGCCCGAATCGATCCAGTCGGGAAGACGGGCCGCCATGGACGTGACCGCGGCGCCCGTCGAGCCCGGCGTGGCGGACGCCGAAGCGGCGACGGCCGCGCCGGACGCGTGCGCCCCCGCCGGCCAGCTCAAGCAAGCCAGCGACAGCGCGGACACGTTCAGGCGTCCCCAACGACGGTTCAGGCGAAGGCGCATGTGTCACACCTGGATCGGTGCCAGGCATTGTTGGTATGTGGGAGGGGCAACAACTGGCCCCCTCATCGGCCGCCCGCGGATCACAGGCGTTCCCTCTCGCACGACCTTCGGAGTATCGGCGCCCGGCTTGAGGGGCCGATAGGGTTTACAGGGAGGCCGCGACCGTCGTTCCCTGCAGGATTGCACGCTTTGCGTCCAATTCTTTGGCCTCGAGCGAACCGCCGATCAGATGCACCGACCGGCCCGCCGCGCGCAGCGGCGCCTCGAGCTCGCGCAGCGGCTCCTGGCCGGCGCACAGCACGATGGTGTCACAGGAGAGCAACTCGGGGTCGCCGCGCGCCTCTCCGCGGCTGAGCCACAAGCCCTGTTCATCGATGCGCTCGTAGTTCACGCCGCCGACCATCCGTACACCGTGCGTCTTCAGCGCCGCGCGATGGATCCAGCCGGTGGTCTTGCCAAGACCTGACCCCAGCTTGCCGGCCCGGCGCTGCAGCAGCGTGATCTCGCGCTCGGCCTTCTCCGGCTCGGGCCTGACCAGCCCGCCCCGCGCGTCGGCCGGATCGCCCACGCCCCAATGACGCCGCCAGGCCGGCGCGTCCAGCGCCAGCGAGTGGCCCTGCTCCAGCAGGAACTCCGACACGTCGAAGCCGATGCCGCCCGCGCCGATCACCGCGACCCGCCGGCCCACCGGCTTCTCACCGCGCAGCACCTGCAGATAGCTCAAGACCTGACCCCGCGCGATGCCCTCGTCCTGGCCGGCGATGCGCGGATCGCGCGGCGTCACGCCGGTGGCGAGCAGCACCTCGTCGTAATCCATCAGCTCGTCCGCCGCAATGCGCCGGCCCAGGCGCGGCGCCACGCCGAGCAGCTCCAGCCGGCGCTTGAAGTAGCGCAGCGTCTCGTGGAACTCCTCCTTGCCCGGCACGCGCTTGGCCAGGTTGAACTGGCCGCCGATCTCCGACGCCGAGTCGAACAGCGCGACCTCATGGCCGCGCTCGGCCAGCGTGGTCGCGGCGGCCAGGCCAGCCGGTCCCGCGCCCACCACGGCGACGCGCTTGCGTTTGGCGGTGGACTGGACCGGCACGATGCGCAGCAGCGTCTCGTGACCCGCGCGCGGATTCACCAGGCAGGACGCGACCTCCTGCTTGAACACGTGATCCAGGCACGCCTGGTTGCAGGCGATGCAGGTGTTGATTTCGTCGGCGCGGTTCTCGGCGGCCTTGCGGACGAAGGCCGGATCGGCCAGCAGCGGGCGCGCCATCGAGACCATGTCGGCCGAGCCGTCGGCCAGCACGGACTCGGCCACCTCGGGCGTGTTGATGCGGTTGCTGGTCACCAGCGGGATATCCAGGCCCTCGGCGCGCAGCTGGTCGCGCAGCTTCTTCGTGACCCAGGCGAAGCCGGCGCGCGGCACGCTGGTGGCGATGGTCGGGATGCGGGCCTCGTGCCAGCCGATGCCGGTGTTGAGGATGGTGGCGCCCGCACGCGTCGCGGCACGCGCGAGCTGCAGCACCTCGTCCCAATCGCTGCCGCCGGGCACCAGGTCCAGCATCGACAGGCGGTAGATGATGATGAAGTCCGGTCCCACGGCCTCGCGCATGCGGGTCAGGATCTCGACCGGCAGACGCATGCGGTTGGCGTAGTCGCCGCCCCAGCCGTCGGTGCGCTGGTTCGTGGCCGCGGCCAGGAACTGGTTGATGAAGTAGCCCTCCGAGCCCATCACCTCGACGCCGTCGTAGCCGGCCTCGCGCGCCAGCACGGCGCATCGGACGAAGGCCTTGATCTGGCGCTCGATGCCGCGCTCGCTCAGCGCATGCGGCGTGAAGGGCGAGATCGGCGACTTCAGCGCCGAGGCCGACACGTTGAACGGGTGGTAGCCGTAGCGTCCGGTGTGCAGGATCTGCAGCGCGATCTTGCCGCCCTCGGTGTGGACCGCGCGCGTGATCGCCTGATGGCGGCGGGCCGCGCCGCCGGTAGCCAGCGTCCCCGCGAAAGGCTTGGCCCAGCCCGCGATGTTGGGCGCGTAGCCGCCGGTCACGATCAGGCCGACGCCGCCGCGCGCGCGCTCGGCGAAGTACTCGGCCAGGCGCTCGACATGCTTGCGCGAGTCTTCAAGCCCCGTGTGCATGCTGCCCATGAGCACGCGGTTCTTCAGGGTCGTGAAACCCAGGTCCAGGGGCGACAGCAGCTGTGGATAGGCGTTCATCGCGCGGATGCTAGCGCCGCGTTCACGCGCGCGTTTAGAGGGACTCGCCCAAGTGGCGGCCGCATGCGGGAAGACCCTCGGAGGGTTCCTCGCCGACGTCGTGTCGGCCCCGACATGCGATGGGCAACGGGATCCGCGGCATCTCGCTCGCCGGACGGCAATGGACGGGCAACTCTGTGTCGCGCTTGATATGCAACTTCACAAACACGGCATGCCGCCACAAGCCGTAGCAACACGCCCCCCGTTCAATCCCGCCATCCACATTTGGAGTAGGACGATGCGATTCAATCAATGGGCCTGGGGCCTGGGTCTGGCCACCGCGGCCCTGATGTCCGCCTGCGGCGGCGGCGGCAGCGACAGCAAGGCGCAGATGCGTCTGCTGAATGCGAGCATCGGCTATCCGTCGCTGGACATGGCGGTCGACAGCACCACCGTCAACAGCGCGGTGACCTACGCCAACGTCGGCAGCTACGCCGACATCAACACCGGCGCCACCGGCACGGAAGTGCAGAGCAACTCGGTGGGCAGCACGCTGGCGTCGACGACGCCGTCGCTGGCTTCGGGCAGCCACTACACGATGATCGCGTACGGCGCGGCCGGCTCGGTCCGCACCACGCTGCTGCAGGAGGATCAGGAAGTCCCGGCCTCCGGCAAGTCCAAGCTGCTGATCCTGAACCTGGCCCCCGACGCCGGCGCGCTGGACGTCTACGTCACCGGCACCACCGACTCGCTGGACGGCGCGTCGACCTCGGCCTCGGCGATCTCCGCCGGCTCGGGCAGCGGCTACCTGACCTTCAACAGCGGCACGCTGCGCGTGCGCCTGACCGCCAGCGGCAACAAGTCCGACCTGCGCCTGGACATCCCCAGCATCACCCTGCCCTCGGCCGGCGTGTCGACGCTGGTGCTGACGGGCTCCTCCGGCGGCGTGCTGGTCAACGGCATCCAGCTGATCCAGCAAGGCGCCACGACCAACTTCCTGAACAGCACCGCCCGCGCTCGTCTGGTGGCCGCGGTCGGCGGCAATGCGCTGGTGGCCGGCTCGATCGGCTCGACCCAGCTGCTGCCCGCCTCGACCGCGCCGACCATCGGCGACTACCAGACCCTGGCCACCGGATCGACCGCGCCGACGATCTTCGTCAATGGCGTGCAACTGCCGGTGTCGAGCTTCCCGACGCTGACCGCCGGCGGCGACTACACGCTGATGGTCTGGGGTCCGGCCACCTCGCCCCAGCTGACGGTGCTGACCGACGACAACAAGCTGCCCACGACCTCCAGCGCCGCCAAGATCCGCCTGATCAACGGCGTGGCCAACACCACCGCCGGTCTGACGCTGAACGTCGACTACAGCGCGCTGGCCTCGAACGTGCTGGCGGGAACCTCGTCCACGCCGACGACGACCGCCGCGACGACCTCCTCGCTGCTGACGGTGAACTCACCGGCCTCGGCGACGCCGATCTACAGCCTGAGCTCGCTGGCCATCCAGGCCAACGGCGTCTACACGGTCTTCGTCATGGGCGACAACACCTCGATGGTGGGCTCGCTCCGCAAGGAACGGTGATCCCCGACGCGAGCGCCGGACCGCTCTGCCGACACACCCGTCGCGGCGCCTGATCCGGCGACGGGCCGCCCGGGCGGCCTGTCCAACAACGATCCCGGCAGACTCCCTGTTGGCCACGTCCTCTCCCGAGGCGTGGCCTTTTTTTGTTCGAACGAGCGGCACCTTCCGTCACTTCGAGTCAGTGTCCTGCTCACTTCGCTGGAAGGCGCTCACCATTGCACTGGTTCCGGTCAGTGCCAGATCGCGTGGCACTTCCTAGGCTGTCGAGGTTCTCATGACTTCCGGCCCGCGACCCGGCGGCGCCACGACACCGACCATGCGACTGCTTGAACGACTCCCTCTCTCCCGCCTCGTCCTGATGGCGACGGTGGCCACCGCGCTGACCGCCTGCGGCAGCGGCTCTGAAGACGACGCGCGGCTGCGGCTGCTCAACGCCAGCCCCGACCTGGGCACGGTCGACCTGACCTCCGACAAGGACGAACTGTCCAGGAATGTCGCCACGCTATCGCTCGGCGAGTACGGCGGCCGCAAGGCCGGCGTCGCGACGCTGCAGGTACGCGGCGCGAGCGGTGGCGCAACCCTCGCGTCCTTGCCCGTCACGCTGGCGAAGGACACGCGCTACACGCTGATCGCCTACGGCGGATCAGGCAGGGCCCAGACCATGTTGCTGCAGGAGGACCAGACCGAGCCGGCCTCCGGCCAGAGCAAGCTGATGGTGATGAACCTGGCGCCGGACGCCGGCAAGCTGAGGGTGTTCGTGACCGCGCCCGACACGGTGCTGAACGACGCGCAGGCCTTCGGCGGCCGCGAGATCGACGGCGGCCAGAGCACCGGCTACGTGACGCAGACGGCCGGTCGCTACCGCATCCGCGTCACGGATGCGGACCGTCGCGAGGATCTGCGTCTGGACCTGCCGGCGGTGGAGCTGGCCTCCGGCAAGGTCGCGACACTGATCCTGCGCGGCAGCGGCTCGGGCATGCTGGTCCACGGCCTGATGCTCGAGCAGCGCGGCGCGCTGACCCGTCTGGACAACACCATGGCGCGCGTGCGACTGGTGACGGCGTTTGCATCGGGCGGCGTCCATGCCACGCTGGACGGCCAGTCGCTGATGAGTTTCGGCACCGTCTCGCCCACCATCGGCGAGTACCGCCTGGTTCGCTCGGGCGCTCAGGATCTGAACGGCTTTGCCGGCGGGTTTCCCTTCTCGCACAGCTTCTCGTCCTTCGCCCCGGGCGGCGACTACACGGTGCTGATGCGCGGCGAGATCAGCGCTCCCACGATCAGCCTGATGAGCGACGACAACCGCTTGCCCGCCACCGCGGGCCAGGCGCGGCTTCGACTGCTCAACGGCCTGAGCCAAGCCCTGACGCTGAACCTGAACTACAGCCAAGTGGCCTCTTCAGTGGCGCCGGGCAGCTACGGCTCGGGGACGTTCACGCCAAGCGCCTCGTCGCTGCTGACGGTCAGCGGCCCGGGCTCGCCGACGCCGCTGTACAAGAACGACAGCTTCGCTTCCCAGGCGAACGGGCTGTACACCGTGCTGATGCTCGGCAGCGACGCACAGCCCCAGGGCATCCTGCGCAAGGATCGCTGAACGCCCGTCCCTGCTGACGCGCGGCGTCCGGACACTGCGGCAAGATCGCCGCATGTCCGAGTCCGCCGCGCGTCCCACCGTTCTGCAGATCCGCCGATTGCGTCAGCTGTGGCGCTCGGCGGGCTGGCCCTGCCAGGACATGCTGGAGATCGAGCTGCTGGCGCTGGGCTGGCTGGAACGGCGGTTGGATCCGCAAGGTCGGGAGACCTTGCATTTGACCGCGCCGGGGGTCGAGGTCCTGCACCTGGGGCTCCGCAAGAACCGCGCGGCGCGGGATCGGCATGAGGATTTGGTCGCCCGCATGGCGACGGAGCTACAACGCGCGGGTCGCGTCGTCTGGCGCGGGCTGTCGCTGCGTGCGGGCCTGCCGCGCGAGGACGACCCGGAGCGGCTGCAATGGGTGAATGCGATGCCGGACGTCTATTCGGTCCGCAACACCACGGTCGAGGACTACCTCGAACCGGCCGTCCACGAGATCAAGGTCAGCCGCGCCGACCTGCTGTCGGAACTGCGCCGGCCGGCCAAGGCGCAAGCGTATCTCGCGCTCAGCGGGCAGTGCTGGTACGTGCTGCGGGCCGGCATCGCGACAGTGGAGGAGATCCCGCCTGCCTTCGGCGTGCTGTTCGCACATGAACTCGCCGGGGGCGAGGGCCTGCGTTTCGAGCTGGGCCGGCCCGCGCCTCGCCGCGCGATGCGGCCGGACTTCGGGACCTGGATGGCGCTGGCCAAGGCGACACCGGAGCCTCCGCCCGTGGACGAGGGTCAGGACTTGCTGGGCGAGGCCTGAAGCCCCTCAAGGTGCGGCCCTGCTGCTGCGCCCTCAGACCAGGACGGCGTTGCCCTGGATGAGGCCGTACCAATGCCGATGAGGCTCGTGCTCCGGTCGCGACGGCGCTCCGCCGAGGAGTGCGTTGCCGATATGCCAGCCGGCGTCCCAGCTCTCCCGGAGGATGGGATCGCTCCCGTAGATCCCGGGCTTGGCTCGCTCCGGATAACGTTCCTGGTCCCAATAGCTGGGGTTGAGCGCGGCATGCACGGCCTGACCCACGGCGATGTATAGCGGCGGCACCCACTTCCCCAGTTCCTGCGTGTGACGCTCCTGGAGAACTTTAGACAGCAGGAGGTTCCAGTCATCCGGATTCGCATCGATCTCGATGCGTCGGCCTGCACCGTGAAAGCGGGCCCGTGGACCGCTCCACCCGCCGCCTGCGAAGGAACTGGAAAAGGGATGGGCGTTCGCATCCACGCCCACGAACTGTATGCGCGCGTTTCGGATCGCTTGAATCACATGGGCGGGCAAGGTGGCGCTCCAGTGATCAATCTTTTGCTGGAACTCCGCCAGTTCCGCGGACCCAGCGCTCACTTCTTCCGCTGCGGCCACCTCCTTGAAGAATACGTGCGCGTTGATCGCCCCAAGTCCAGCGCTGTCCATCGGAAACCTCGTCAAGTAGAGGAAGAGCGCCGTAGTGGCGCTTCCTCATGGACGGATCCACCTGTTCGCCAACGCGCACAGCCCGCAGCTGCTTAGAACCCACCCGCATATCGCCGGCTTGTTTTGGGCGCCACAATCTCCGTTCGCCGCAGCGACCGCGCTGCCGGCCCCGGGCCTGTGCGCCAGTCGCGCGGGTCCGTTTCCCTTCACCCGCCATGACCGGCTCACGAGGCCGGCGACGACCATGACCACCACCGCCTCGATGCACCGCCGCCTGCGCTTGTCCGTCCTTGCCGCCGCCCTGTCCTTCGCCGGTCTGGCACCCGCGCTGATGCCCTCGGCCATGGCCGCCGCCTCGGCGTCCAGCGCCACGGCTTCGGTGGCGTGGCAGGAAGCCTCCGGCGACGCCGACATCGAACGCGCCTTCACCCAGGCCCGCGGCGAAAAGAAGCCCGTGCTGCTGTACTGGGGCGCCAAGTGGTGCCCGCCGTGCAACCAGCTCAAGGCCACGCTGTTCAACCGCGCCGACTTCATCGAGCAGTCGCGCGCCGTGGTCGCGGTCCACATCGACGGCGACAACCCCGGCGCGCAGCGCCTGGGCGCGCGCTTCAAGGTGCGCGGCTATCCGACCATGATCCTGTTCAACAACGACGGCCAGGAGCTGACCCGTCTGCCGGGCGAGGTCGACGCGCCGCAGGTGCTGCGCGTGCTGCAGCTGGGCCTGGCCGGCGGTCGTCCGGTCAAGACGGTGCTGGCCGACGCGCAAGCCGGCAAAAAGCTCAGCGCCAATGAATGGAAGCTGCTGGGCTTCTATTCCTGGGAGACCGACGAGCAGCAACTGGTGCCCGCCGCGCAGCGTCCGGCGCTGCTGGCCAAGCTGGCCGCAGCGAGCCAGGGCATCGACGACGAGACCACCACCCGGTTGTGGCTGAAGGCGCTGGCCTCGACCGAAGGCGGCGGCGCGCTGAAGGCGGATGCCGCGCTGCGCGGACGTGTCGAGAAGGTGCTGGCCGATCCGGCGAGCGCGCGCGCGCAGACCGACGTGCTGACCAACAACGCCGACGACATCGTGCGCGCGCTGACGCCGGCCGCCGGCGCGGATCGTCAGGCGCTGATCGGCAAGTTCGACGGGGTGCTCAAGCGCTTCCAGGGCGATGGGTCGCTGTCGCGCGCGGACCGCCTGCAGTCGCTGGTGGCGCGGGTCGAGCTGGCCCGTCTGGACCAGGATCGCAATGCGCTCAACCCCAAGCTGCCCGCCGCCCTGCAGGCCGAGGTCAAGGCGCACGCCGCGCAGGCCGACAAGGAGATCACCGACGGCTACGAGCGTCAGGCGGTGATCACCTCCGCCGCTTATCTGCTGGGGCGCGCCGGGTTGTGGAGCGACAGCGATGCGCTGCTGAAGTCGTCCATCGCGAAGAGCCACAGCCCGTATTACCTGATGAGCCAGCTCGGCGGCAACGCGCGCAAGCAGGGCCGCAAGGAAGAGGCGCTGCGCTGGTATGAAGAGGCCTTCAACAAGAGCGAGGGTCCCGCGACCCGGCTGCAGTGGGGCTCGAACTATCTGAGCGCGCTGGTGGAGCTGGCGCCACAGGATTCGGCGCGGATCGAGAAGGCGGCGGCGCAGCTGCTGACCGAGGCGGAGAAGGACAAGGGCGCCTTCTATGAGCGCAGCGCGCGCTCGCTGCAGAAGGTGGGGAGCCAGCTGGTGACGTGGAATGCCAGCGGCCAGCATGATGCGGCGCTGACGCGGCTGCGGACGCAGCTGGATGGGGTGTGCGCCAAGCAGGAGGCTTCCGACAAGGGGGCTTGCGAGGCGCTGCTGAAGAAGAAGGGCTGAGGCCAAAACCAATGAACAAGGGGGCCGATGGCCCCCTTGTTCATTCATGGCGTGATGCTGATTACTTCAGCAGCCCTTCCGCCTTCATCGCCTCCTTGACCGCCGGACGCGCCGCGACGCGCGCGCGATACGCGACCAGATTCGGATAGCCCGAGACGTCCACGCCGACGTGCTGGCCCCAGTTGGACACGGTGAACAGATACGCGTCCGCGACGCTGAAGCCCTCGCCCATCAGGTACTGCTTGCCCTCGAGCTGGCTGTCGATCCACTTGAAGCGGTCATGCAGCTTGCTGCGGAACACGCCCTTGGCGTCCTCCGAGATCGCCGGGTTGAACAGCGGGCTGAAGGTCTTGTGCAGCTCGGTCGTGATGAAGTTGAGCCACTCCTGCAGCCGATAGCGCGCCATCGTGCCGTTGGCCGGCGCGAGCTGCTTGTCCGGCGCCTGGTCGGCGATGTACTGGACGATGGCCGGGCCTTCGCTCAGGCGCTGGCCGTCGTCGAGCTCCAGCAGCGGCACGTAGCCCTTGGGATTGATCCCGTAGTAGTCCGTGCCGTCCTGCAGCTTGTGGGTCTTGGTGCTGGCGAGCACCGGCTCGAAGGCCAGGCCGGCCTCGCGCAGGACGATGTGCGGCGAGAGCGAGCAGGCGCCGGGGCTGTAATAGAGCTTCATGGGGTCTCCTTCAAAGAGGTCATTGAACCATTCGGGGGAAGGTCGCCGGGCACCATACGCGCCCGCGAATCGCCGCGCAATGCCGGGGCCATCCCAGGGGCTGTCGCCGGCGCGCCAGCCGCCCCCGCGGCCGCCCCCTACAGTCGGGCGTTTCAGCATCACGGCGCCCTCATGCGCCCCGCCCCCGATGAGCACCCCCAAGACCTACGCTTTCGAGGACTTCGCCGTCGGCCAGGTGCGCGAGTTCGGCTCGCGCCTCGTCGACCGCGAGGAGGGCCTGGCCTTCGCCGCCGCCTACGACCCGCAGCCGCTGCACCTGGACGAGGCCGCCGCCAACGCATCGGTCCTCGGCGGCCTGTCCATCAGCGGCTGGCAGACCTGCGCGCTGGTGATGCGCATGATGTGTGACGCCTACCTGCTGGATTCGACGAGCCAAGGCTCACCTGGCATCGACAACCTGCGCTGGCTCAAGCCGGTGCGGCCCGGCGACACGCTGCACGTGCGCATGACCGTGCTGGAGACCAAGGCCAGCCGCAGCCGCCCCAATCTCGGCCTGGTGCGCTCGGGCTGGGAGGTCTTCAACCAGAACGGCGAGCAGGTCATGAGCATGGAAGGCTGGGGCATGTTCGGCCGCCGGGACAGCTGACCAGCCGGAAGACACGCTGGTAGATCCCAAACGGCAGGGCTCCTCCCGCTCGCCATAATCGGCGGCACTTTGTGGAGGAGAGAAGATGAAGCAGCTTCCCGGGGCAAGACCTGGCCCCCGAGCCCGGCCCCCGCTGTCCCTGCCCGCCCTGAGCATCGCGCTCGCCGTGCTGGCGGCCGACGCCCTGGCCGCCCCGCCCGCCCCCGCGTCTTCCGAAGCGGCCGCCTCCAAGGGCGCGGCCCTGCTCAAGCCCTGCCGCGTCGAGGGCGTCCCCACCGAGGTCCAGTGCGGCAGCATCCGCCGCCCGCTGGATCCCGCTCAGCCTGACGGCAAGCAGATCGACGTCCGCTTCGTCGTCGTGCGCGCGATGGCGCGCAACAAGCTGCCCGACCCGGTGCTGCTGCTGGCCGGCGGCCCCGGCCAGAGCGCCGTCGCGCTGACCGGCACCGTGCTGCCGCGGCTCTCGCGCCTGAACTACCGCCGCGATCTGGTCTTCGTCGACCAGCGCGGCACCGGCGGCTCCGCGCCGCTGCAATGCCCGGACAACAACGAGCGCTCCTTGGAGGAGATCACCAGGCCCGGCGCCAAGCTGCGCCTGCTCGAGGCCTGCCGCGTCGCGCTGGAGAAGCTGCCCTACGGCGACCTGCGCCAGTTCACCACCCCCATCGCCATGCAGGACATGGACGCGGTGCGCGCCGCGCTGGGCGTGGAGCGCTGGAATCTGGTCGGCGCGTCCTACGGGACCCGCGCGGCCTTGGAGTACCAGCGCCAGTTCCCGCAGCGCGTGCGCCGCGCCGTGATCGACGGCGTCGCGCCGCCGGACATGGTGCTGCCGGCCTCGTTCTCGCGCGACGGCCAGGCGGCCCTGGACGCCGTCTTCGACGCCTGCGCCGCCGACGCCGCCTGCCAGGCCCGCTATCCCGCGCTGCGCAGCGAATGGCAGGGCCTGCTCAAGAGCCTGCCGCGCAAGGTCAGCGTGATGCATCCGCTGACCGGCAAGACGGAGGAATTCACCCTCACCCGCGAGTCGCTGCTGGGCATGATCCGCGCGCCGCTGTACGTGCCCGCGAGCGCGGCCGCCCTGCCCGCCGCGCTGCACGAGGCCGCGCAAGGCCGCTTCGAGCCGGTCGCGGGCCTGGCCGGTCAGCTGGGCGGAGGATCGCGCGCGATGCGGCTGGCCGAGGGCATGCACTTCTCGGTGATCTGCGCCGAGGACGCCCCGCGCCTGGCCCAGTCGACCGACGCGCCCTCCACGGACTTCGGCACGCAAGACCGTGATCTCTACGCCAACGTCTGCCGCGCGTGGCCGCGCGGCGAGCTGCCGTCGGCCTTCTACGCGATCCCTCCCGCGAAGACGCCGGTGCTGGTGCTCAGCGGCGGCGCCGATCCGGCCACGCCGCCGCGCCATGGCGCCCGCGTCGCGCAGACGCTGGGCGCCAACGCGGTGCATGTGGTCGTGCCCCAGGCCGGCCACGGCGTGGCGATGACCCTGGGCTGCATGCGCGACGTGGTCTACCGCTTCATCGACGCGGCCCAGGACGCCGACGCGCTGCGCGTGGACGCCTCCTGCGCCCAGCGCATTCCGCGCCCCACCCCCTATCTGCCGCCGACCGCCGCGACCGTCGCGGCCGCGGCCTCCGCCGCCGCCCGGGAGACCGACCGATGATCCGCCTGCAAGCGCTCCGCAAGACCTTCCAGACGCGCGGCGCCGGCCCGGGCAAGGGTCTCAACCTGAGCTCGCTGCTGGGCAAGCGCGGTGCGCCGGCCAAGACCGTGGTCGCCGTGGAACACCTGGACCTCGACGCGCCCGATGGCCGCATCACCGGGCTGCTGGGCCCGAACGGCGCGGGCAAGACCACCTCGCTGCGCATGCTGGCCGGGCTGTTCCCGCCGGACGGCGGCCGCGTCGAGGTCGACGGCATCGACGTGCTCAAGAACCCGCGCGCGGCGCTGGGCCGCATGGGCATCCTGGGCGACGCCCACGGCCTGTACCCGCGCCTGACCGCGCGCGAGAACATCGTCTACTTCGCGCGGCTGCAGGACATGCCGATGGAGCAGGCCCAGGCCCGCGCCGAGTCGCTGGCCGATCTGCTGGACATGCGCCGCATCCTGGACCGCCGCGCCGAGGGCTTCAGCCAGGGGGAGCGCATGAAGACCGCACTGGCCCGGGCGCTGGTGCACGACCCGGCCAACATCGTGCTGGACGAGCCGACCAACGGGCTGGACGTGGTGGCCACGCGCGCGCTGCGCGAGGTGCTGCGCCACCTGCGCTCGCCCGAGGGCGGCGGCAAGTGCATCGTTTTTTCGAGCCACATCATGCAAGAGGTGGAACAGCTCTGCGATCAGGTGGTGGTGATGTCGCACGGGCGCTCGGTCGCGACCGGCACGGTGGCGGGGCTGCTCGCGCAGACCGGCCGTGAGCGCTTCGAGGATGCCTTCGTCGATCTCGCCTTCCCCGAGGAGGCCGCGCAGGAACGTGCGCCGGCATCCGCGTCGTCCACGTCCACGGGCCGTCGTCAGGAGTCTGCCGCATGAGCATCGAGTTCTTCAAAGCCTTCCGCACCGTCTTCGCCAAGGAGATCGTCGACGCGCTGCGGGACCGCCGCACGCTGCTGCGCCTGCTGATTCCGTCGGTGCTGATGGGGCCGCTGATGCTGGTGCTGATGTCCAGCCTGGCGGCCTCGCTGCAGGACCGCGCGGAACAGCGCGAGGTGCTGGTCGCGGGCATCGGGCACGCGCCCACGCTGCGCAACTACATCGAGCGCCAGACCTACACGCTCAAGGAGGCGCCGGCCGATTACGAGGCGCTGCTGCGCAGCGGCAAGCTGACCGATCCGGTGCTGGTCGTGCCCGCCGACTTCGAGACCCTGCTGGCCGGCGGCATGCCGGCGCCGCTGGAGATCGTCAGCGACAGCGCCAACCAGCGCGCCGAGGCCGGCATGGGCGCGCTGAACCGGCTGGTGCAGGGCTTCGGCAATGAGCGCGCGACAATGCTGCTCGCGATGCGCGGCTTGAACCCGCAGCAGCTGCGGCCGCTGGACGTGCAGGAACGCGATCTGGCCAGCGTACAGGCACGCGCCACGCGGCTGACGCAGATGCTGCCGATGTTCATCATGATGGCGGTGCTCTACGGGGCGCTGACCGCGGCGCTGGACTCCACCGCCGGCGAGCGCGAGCGCGGCTCGCTCGAGCCGCTGCTGGTGAACCCGGCGCCGCACGCCGCCATCGTGGTCGGCAAATGGGCCGCGGTGCTGATGGCGGGCCTGCTGGTGGCGGTGCTGTCCAACCTGAGCTTCCTGCCCGGCCAGCTGCTGATGCGCAGCGACGCGCTGGCGGCGATGTTCCAGTTCGGCTGGGGCGAGGCGCTGCGCTTCCTGCTGCTGCAGATCCCGCTGGGCATGGGCTTGTCGGCGGTGCTGATGGCGCTGGCGATCCGGACCAAGACCTTCAAGGAGGCGCAGGCCAGCACCACGCTGGTCATCACCGCGGTCGCGCTCACGCCGATGGTGGCCATCGTCAATCCGGGCGGCGAGGCCTCCTGGCACCTGTGGGTGCCGGGATTGGGCCAGAACCTGCTGATGATGCAGGTGCTCAAGGGCGAGGCGCTGACCTGGGTCAAGGTCCTGCCGACGGTGATCTCGGGCGTCGCGCTGACCGTCGCGGGCCTGGCCTTCGTGTCGCGCTCGATGCGGGCCGCCGTAGCCCGCTGAGGCCGCCCTGAACGACGACGCCGCGGCAAGCCGCGGCGTCTCGCTATTCAGCGCTTCAAGGCCTCAATGCCTCAGCTCCAGGGCCAGCTGCACCTGTTCCTGCCAGGGCAGCATATGCACGATACCGTTGAGCTGGATGGCCGATTCCATGGGGGCGAGCACCTCGCCCGCGCGGTTCAGGAACTGCATGTTGGTGACCAGTCCGAGCGGGTCGACCATGGACACCATGCCGTAGGGCATGCGCACCCAGTCCCAGGCCACGCCCGCCGAGCCCCATTCGGATTCCCCGGTCCACAGGGTTTGCCCCATGGCCGGGTGATCCTCATCTCCCACGACCAGAACACGCGTGCTCAAATGCGCGAACTGCAGGCGAGGCAGGCGCTGTACATCACACAAGATTCGCGGCCATGCGTACACAATCCAGGCTGGTGTCATTGTCAGAGTTGTTTGATTTGGCTATTACGCGGCAGGTGCATCATCTGCATGTGCTGCTCCCCATGTCAGGCAGTTTGGACAGGACAGGGGCGGCTCGCCAGCTGTAAACCCTAGCAGGGGCCCCGTCGCGGTGTGGCACCCATCACGGACATCACGGAGTCAGAGGCCGGTCCCGAGCCGGAGCGATCGATGCTGCAAGGCGGTTACCAGTCAGTGTTGGAGGCTCGCTCCACGGACGAGTTCCGTAGCGAGATCACGCGCTTCGCGCACGGACTGGAGTTCGAGCGCTTTTCCGCCATCCTCGTCGTCGACCGCGCGATCGGGAACTCCGACTTCATCGCCGTGGAAAACGCGCCCGACGGCTTCTCCGACATCTTCAACGACCCCCGCCTGGGCAAGCGCGATCCGGTGATGCAGCACTGCAAGAAGCAGAGCGTGCCCATCGTCTGGAATCAGCAGACCTACGTGAAGAGCGACGCGCCCGAGCTCTGGGAAGCGCAGGCGCCGTTCGGCTACAAGGTGGGGATCTCGCTGGCGCTGCATCTGCCTGAGGGGCGCCATTTCGTGCTGGGCGTGAATCGCGATCAGACGCTGCCATCGAATCCCATCACGCTGACCCGCATGGTCGCTGACCTGCAGCTCTTCGCGGTGCACGCGGTGGACTCGGCGATGCGGCTGCTGCTTCCGTCGACGCCGGTCGAGGTCGAGGCGCCTCGCCTGACGCCGCGCGAGCTCGAGTGCCTGCACTGGACCATGGAAGGCAAGACCGCCTGGGAAGTCGGCGCCATCCTCAGCATCACCGAGCGCACCGCGGTGCTGCACATCAACAATGCGATGCACAAGCTCGGCTGCACGAACAAGCATCAGGCCGTGCTCAAGGCGCTTCGGCTGGGCTTGATTCGCTGATGCTGCCCGCTCGCGGCGGGTGGAAACACTGTAAGAGCTGACAGTTACAAGCTCCCCCATGGGGCTGCTTCAATTCGCTCCGTGCCCAGCGCTTCCGCTGGCCGTCATCCGAATCTGGAGCCCTCTCATGAACGCCCAACCGAACACCGTCGCCGCCAACATCGCTGAACAAGGTCTGGTCGAACTGTCCTTCGAGGACCTGGAATTCGTCGGCGGCGGCACCCCCAAGGGCACTTGGCTGACCGGCGGCGATGCCACGACGCTGGCCGTGACCTCGCTGTCCTCGGACATGGAACCCACCCCGAAGGGCACCTGGTAAGCCCTGGCAGATTCCTGCGGACCCGTCGTGTCCGCGGTCGACCGGGACCAGCAGGAGGAGTTGCCTGGCTTGCAGGCCCAACGGTAGGTGGTCGTGTGGCAAGCGCGATCGTCTGCAGCGGGAGGCGTTAGGCTTGCAAGCCGGGCTTCATCTGGAAGCCCTCTCGCCCCGACGACCAATTCCGACGACATCCAACGCAACGGCCGCCTCAGCGGCCGTTCGTCATTGGGGCTTCGTCAGGGCGCTCATCGGGCGCCTCGCCGGGCCCATCAATCCGGCTTGATCTTCGCGCGCGCCACCACCGTCTTCCAGCGCTGCTGCTCCTGCGCGATGAAGGCGGCGAACTGCGCCGGCGTGTTGCCCACCGCCTCCGCCGCATCGTGGCTGAGCCGCTCCCGCGCCGACACCGAGTGGATCGCCTTGACCGACTCCACCGCCAGCTTGTCCACCGCCGGCTGCGCCAGATTCGATGGCGCGCACAGGCCGTACCACTGCGTCATCTCGAAGCCAGGGAAGCCCTGCTCCGCGACGGTGGGCACATCCGGCAGCTGCGGCAGGCGCTCCTTGGAGCCGGTGGCGATGCAGCGCAGTTTGCCCGCCTTGATGAACTGGATGATGGCCGGCGCGCCCACCGAGGCCGCCTCCAGGCGCCCCGCCAGCAGATCCGTCAGCTGCGGACCGGTGCCCCGATAGGGCACGTGCAGGATGAACAGGTCGGCGACCATCTTGAGGTATTCCATCGCCAGATGACCGGCGCTGCCGTTGCCCGCGGAGCCGTAGCTGAACTTGCCCGGGTTCTTGCGCACCAGCGCGACCCACTCCTTCAGGTTGCGCGCCGGCACGTCGGGATGGACGACGTAGAGCGAAGGCACCTTGGCCAGCAGCGTGATGGGCTTGAAATCTCGGTTGGGGTCGTAGGGCAGCTTGTCGTAGATGTACGGGTTCACTGCCAGCGTGCCGATGTGCCCGAGGATGAGCGTGTGCTGGTCCTCCGCGCGCGCCACCTCGCCCATGGCGATGTTGCCGCCGCCGCCCGGTTTGTTGTCCACGTAGACCGCCTGCCCCAAGGTCTTGGAGAGCTCCGAGGCGGTGGCGCGGGCGACGATCTCGCTGCTGCCGCCCGGGGCGAAGGGCACGACCAAACGCACGTTGCGGGTCGGCCAGGCAGTCTGCGCGAAGGCGGGTAGCGCGGTGACCAGCGATGTGCCCGCGGCGCCCAGCGCGGCGGTCTGGAGGAGGAAGCGGCGACGGTCCTCGTCGGTGGGGGTCATACGGTGTCTCCGGTCTTGTTCTGGAGCCGCCGACTCTACGCGAGCGCCCTTTCAAAGCGCTGTCGATGGCGCCGTCTGTTCTTCCATCCAGCCCAGCCAGCGCATGGCCTGCTCGCGGCTGTCGCCGCACATGTCCTCGTGCGGGGGCAAAGAGCCGCAAACCGCCGGCCGATCCGGGTGGCCGAAGATCTTGCAGCGCAGCTCGTCGTCGAGCTGGATGCAACGCACGCCGGCCGGCTTGCCGTCGGGCATGCCGGGAATGGGGCTGGAGATCGACGGGGCGATGCAGCAGGCCGCGCAGTGGGGACGACAGTTCATGGCCGCCGGATTGTCGCCGCGCGTCGGCGCGCACCGCCAACGAGTTCCGTTCGCCATGCCCCTGAGGCGGTGACTTATCCACAGGCCCGCGTAAAATCGCGCCCTTCCGTCCCGACTTCCCATGCTTTATCCGAAAGAGTTCGACGTGATCGTGGTCGGTGGCGGCCATGCCGGCACCGAAGCCGCGTTGGCAGCCGCCCGCATGGGCGTCAGCACGCTGCTGCTGACCCACAACATCGAGACGCTGGGGCAGATGAGCTGCAACCCCTCGATCGGCGGCATCGGCAAGGGCCACCTGGTCAAGGAGGTCGACGCCCTGGGCGGCGCGATGGCCGCGGCCACCGACGAGGCCGGCATCCAGTTCCGCATCCTCAACGGGTCCAAAGGACCGGCCGTGCGCGCCACCCGCGCCCAGGCCGATCGCGTGCTCTATAAGGCGGCCATCCGGTATCGCCTGGAGAACCAGCCCAACCTGATGCTCTTCCAGCAGGCCGTCGACGACCTGATGGTGGAAGGCGACCGCGTGGTCGGCGCGGTGACGCAATCCGGTCTGCGCTTCCGCGCGCGCGCCGTGGTGCTGACCGCCGGCACCTTCCTCGACGGCCGCATCCACATCGGCCTGCAGAACTACGCCGCCGGCCGTGCCGGCGATCCGCCGGCGGTGTCGCTGTCGGGCCGGCTCAAGGAGCTGCAGCTGCCGCAGGGTCGTCTCAAGACCGGCACCCCGCCGCGCCTGGACGGCCGCACCATCGATTTCTCCAAGTGCCTGGAGCAGCCCGGCGACCTGGACCCGGTGCCCGTGTTCAGCTTCATGGGCAACGTGGCGCAGCATCCCCAGCAGCTGCCCTGCTGGATCACCCATACCAACGAGCGCACGCACGAGATCATCCGCTCCGGCTTCGACCGCAGCCCGATGTTCACCGGCGTGATCGAGGGCGTGGGCCCGCGCTACTGCCCGTCCATCGAGGACAAGATCAATCGCTTCGCCGACAAGGACTCGCACCAGATCTTCCTGGAGCCCGAGGGCCTGACCACGCACGAGTTCTATCCGAACGGCATCTCGACCTCCCTGCCCTTCGACATCCAGCTCGCCGCGGTCCAGTCCATCCCCGGCCTGGAGCAGGCGCACATCCTGCGTCCCGGCTACGCGATCGAGTACGACTACTTCGACCCGCGCGAGCTCAAGTCCAGCTTCGAGACCCGCGCCATCGGCGGCCTGTTCTTCGCCGGCCAGATCAATGGCACGACCGGCTATGAGGAGGCGGCGGCCCAAGGCCTGTTCGCCGGCCTGAATGCCGCGCTGCACGTCCAAGGCAAGGACGCTTGGCTGCCCAGCCGCGACCAGGCCTACCTGGGCGTGCTGGTCGACGACCTGATCACCAAGGGCGTGACCGAGCCCTACCGGATGTTCACGAGCCGCGCCGAGTTCCGCCTCCAGCTGCGCGAGGACAACGCCGACATGCGCCTGACCGAAGCCGGTCGCCAGCTGGGCTTGGTGGACGACGCCCGGTGGGACGCCTTCAACCGCAAGCGCGATGCTGTTTCACGTGAAACAGAGAAGCTGAAGTCGACCTGGGTGCACCCCAACAAGCTGCCGGCTGCCGATGCGGAACGTCTGGTGGGCAAGGCCTTGGAGCGTGAATACAACCTGGTCGATTTGCTGCGCCGCCCCGGCGTCAGCTTCGACACGATCACCGAGGTCGCGGGAATCGCTCGCCCGGAAGCTCAGGTGTCGCGAGCGACGCTGGCGGAATCGCTGGGCACCGACTTGGCGAATGCCGTCGTCGAGCAGATCGAAATCAGCGTCAAGTACGCCGGATACATCAGCAAGCAGCAGGAGGACGTTGCCCGCGCCTCCAACTACGAGCACCTGCGACTGCCCGAGGACCTGGACTATCACCTGGTCACCGCCCTCTCCTTCGAAGCCCGCCAGAAGCTGAGCAAGCACCGACCGGAGACGCTGGGCCAGGCCTCGCGGATTTCGGGCATCACGCCCGCTACCATGTCGCTGCTGCTGATCCATCTGCGCAAGGGCCGCTTCAAAGGCTTCACCGACCAGGATGCGGCGGCGGAACCTTCCGCCGCATGACGCGAGCGCGGGCGCTGACCCGGCCCGCCCTTTCGCTTCCGTCGTACCTTCCCCTCCACCAGCGCCGGCCGAGTTCATCTCGCGCCGGCGTTTTGAATCCCGCCGACAGGCTCACACCGACAGGCTGAATTGATGACCGACATCGACCTGCGCTCCCGCCTCGCCGCCGCCGCCCAGACCTTGGACCTCGGTCTGACCGACGCGCAACTCGACCAGCTGATCGCCTATCTCGGCCTGCTGCAGAAGTGGAACAAGGTCTACAACCTGACCGCCGTCCGCGATCCCGAGGCAATGCTGACCCAGCATCTGGTCGACAGCCTCAGCCTCATCCCGCCCCTGCGCCGCCATGCCGCAGGTCAGCCGCTGCGGCTGATGGACGTCGGTAGCGGCGGCGGCCTGCCCGGCGTGGTCATCGCGATCTGCAATCCGAGCATCGACGTCACCTGCGTCGACACGGTCGGCAAGAAGGCCTTCTTCATCGCCCAGGTCGCAGCGGAACTCGGACTGTCCAATCTGCACGCGGAGCACTCGCGGGTCGAGAAGCTCAAGACGGCACCCTTTGACGTTGTCACCTCGCGGGCCTTCGCCTCGCTGGCCGACTTCACCGAGTGGACCCGGATGCACCTCAAACCGGGCGCCGTGTGGGCGGCCATGAAGGGCCAACATCCAGCGGAGGAGCTCGACGAGCTCGCCCAACGCGCCCCCGATCTGTCCGTGTTCCACGTGGAACAGCTGCAGGTTCCGGGTCTGGACGCACAACGCTGCCTGCTCTGGATTCGTCCTGCGCCTGCCATCGGTTAAGCTCCGCCCCTCTCCCGCGTCCCGTTTCCACCAGCCTCCCGACCCTTCATGGCCAAGATCTTTTGCGTTGCGAACCAAAAAGGCGGCGTCGGCAAGACGACGACCACGGTGAATCTGGCGGCCGGCTTGGCGAAGGTCGGGCAACGCGTCCTGGTGATCGACCTGGATCCGCAGGGCAACGCGACCATGGGATCGGGCATCGACAAACGCGCGCTGACCCTCACCGTCTATGACGTGCTTTTGGAATCCTCGACCATCGCCGAGGCCCGTCAGCGCAGCGAGAAGGCCGGCTATGACGTGCTGGGCGCCAACCGCGAGTTGGCCGGCGCGGAGGTGGAATTGGTCGAGCTGGACCGTCGTGAGCAGCGCCTGAAGAGCGCCTTGGCCGCGGCGGCCGCGGACTATGACTTCGTCCTGATCGATTGCCCGCCGTCGCTGTCGATGCTCACGCTGAACGGCTTGTGCTCGGCGCACGGCGTGGTGGTGCCGATGCAGTGCGAGTACTTTGCGCTCGAGGGCCTGACCGACCTGGTCAACACCATCAAGCAGATCCACGCCAACCTGAATCCGGACCTGCAGATCATCGGCCTGCTGCGCGTCATGTTTGACCCCCGCATCACGCTGCAGCAGCAGGTGAGCGAACAGCTCAAGGCGCACTTCGGCGACAAGGTCTTCGACACCGTCATCCCACGCAACGTCCGCCTCGCCGAGGCCCCCAGCTACGGCCTGCCGGGCGTCGTCTTCGACGGCAGCTCCAAGGGGGCGCAGGCCTTCGTCGACTTCGCCAAGGAGATGGTGAAGCGCGTCGGCGCCATGCGCTGAGCGTCGACAACACGTCCCGCCTCCATGACCCCGCCGCCGCCCGAGCTGGACGCCCTCGCCCGCCGGGCGGAGCTCGCCGGACTGAACGCCGCCTCGGCGCCACGTGAAGCGCGGGTGGACGGATGGCTGCTCAGGCTCTCACCCGGCAAGGCCAAGCGCTCCCGCTGCGTGAATGCGATCGAAGGCGGCACCCTGCCCCTCGATGAGATCCTGCGCCGCTGCCGCGCCAGCTTCGATCAGGCGCAGTTGCCGCTGATGCTGCGCCTCACCCCGTTCAGCCAGCCGGCCGACCTCGACGAGCGCCTCGCCGCCATGGGCTGGACCGCCTTCGATCCGGCGGACGTGATGGTGTTGCCGTCGCTCGACGGCTTCCGCGATGAGGCGGGACTGGCGCCACTCTCCCCTGCGGAATATGCCGAGCTCATCGGCGGGCTGCGCGGGTCGAGCGCCGTCGAGATCGACGCCCACGCTCGTCGGCTTGAACAAGCCAGCGTACGGCATCAAGCTTTCAAGCTGGAGCGCGACGGCGTGCTGCTCGCCTGTGGACAGGTCGCCATCGATCCTGGACCTGATGGCAGCAGCGCGGGCGGCATCGCCGGGCTGTTCGACATCTTCACGCCGGAGGACCAGCGCGGTCAGGGCCACGGCTTCCGCTTGTGCGCCGCATTGCTGGCCGTGGCACGCCGCCAGGGCGCCGCAAACGCCTATCTGCAGGTCGGGACAGCCAACGAGGCCGCGAAGCGCTTGTACGCCCGTCTGGGCTTTCTGCAGGCCTTCCGCTACCACTTCCGCAGCGACGACCCGCGCGCCTGGGCCTGAGGCCTCTGGGCCTTCGCCGTCAGTCGCGGGGCTGCCAGACCTTCAGCAAGGTGTGCCGGGTGAAGCCGGGCACGAAGTCGTGCACATGGCTGATGCAGGCGTAGCCGAGGTGCTCGTAGAGCTCGGCGGTCTCGTCCAGCAGGGTCTCGATCAGCGCATCCACGCAGCCGCGCTTGAGCGCCATCGCCTCGATCTGACGCAGGCAGTCGCCGCCCAGCCCCTGACCCCGGCGGTCCGCATGGACCCAGAGATAGCTCACGTAGAGCCGTTGGAATTCGGTCCGGCCGAAGGCGCCGGCGATCAGCTCGCCGCCGTCGTAGAGCGCGACCGCGATGTCCCGCGCGTCGCTGCCTTGGGTTTGCTGGCGGCCGTAGGCGACGACCGCGTCGCGGATGGCGTCCAGGTCCGAAGCCGGGACCGCGTCGTCCCGACGCCAGTCCCGTGGCGCGGCCTGAGACGCCTCGCTCATCAGATGTTGTTCACATCCGGGCCGGTCAGGCCCAGCGACTCGTCGACGCCCAGGTGCACGTTCATGCTCTGGACCGCCGCGCCGCTGGCGCCCTTGCCCAGGTTGTCCAGGCGGGCCATGACCAGGATCTGCTGATCGTTGCCGAAGACGAACAGGTCGACGTTGTTGGTGTCGTTGCAAGCCTGCACGTCGAAGAAGCCGCCGGCCAGCGTGTCGGCATCGCGCAGCGGTTTCACGTGGATAAAGCGCTCGCCCTCGTAATGCGCGGCCAGCGCATCGCGAACCTGCTGCGGCGTGGTGCCGGCGCGCAGTTGGCTCAGGTGCAGCGGCACCGTCACGCCCAGGCCCTTGTAGAACTTGGCCACGATGGGCATGAACACCGGCGCGTGCTTCAGGCCGGTGTGGGCCATCATTTCCGGGATGTGCTTGTGGGCCAGGCCCAGCGCATAGGGACGCGGCGAATCCAGCTTGGTGTTACCGCCCGCCTCGTACTCCGCGATCATGGATTTGCCGCCGCCGGAGTACCCGGTGATCGACGTCGCCGTAATAAGCGCATCGGGCGACAGCAGGCCGGCATCGACCAGCGGACGCACCGCCAGGATGAAGGCGCTGGCATGGCAGCCCGGGTTGGCGATGCGCTTGGACTCGCGGATCGCGGCACGCTGGCCCTTGCTCAGCTCCGGCAGACCGAAGGCCCAGCCCGCGACCGTGCGATGCGCCGTGCTGGCGTCAATCAGGCAGGTCTTGGGATTCGTGATCATCGCGGCCGCTTCGCGGGACGCGGCGTCCGGCAGGCACAGGAAGGCGACGTCGGAGGCGTTGAGCAGGCGGGCGCGCTCGGCGGCGTCCTTGCGCTTGTCGGCGTCGATGCGCAGCACCTCGATGTCGGCGCGTTGCGCCAGATACTCATTGATGCGCAGGCCGGTCGTGCCTTCCTGCCCGTCGACATACACCGCGTACTTCATCGCCGCTCCTGCAAAATCCGCTGCCGTCGGGGACCCTTCCCCACCGGTTCCAAGAAAGCGCGAAGCATAAGGCCATCCGATGTCAACACATGCCATTCCGTCGAATGACCTCGACGCCGCCGCCCTCGCGGATCCGCCCTCCGCGGTGCCCGCGTCGCCGGTCTATCTGCTGCCCGGCTGGCTGAACTCCGACCCCGATCACTGGCAGAGCGAATGGCAGCGTCTGCACGGCGATACCCGCGTCGATCAGAACGACTGGGAATGGCCGCGCCGCGGCGATTGGATGGCGCGTCTGGACGAGGTGCTGCAGCAAGATGGGCGTCTGGTCGAGCAGCCGGCCTTGCTGGTCGCGCACAGCCTGGGCTGCCAGCTGGTGGCGGCCTGGGCCGAGCACTCGGCCCAGACGCGGCGGGTGGCCGGCGCGCTGCTGGTCGCGCCGCCCGACACCGAGCGCGACGAGACCCCGCCCCAGCTGCACAACTGGCGTCCCATCCGGCGCGGCCGCCTGCCCTTCCGTTCGATCGTGGTCGCCTCCACCGACGACCCCTTCTGCGCCCCCGAACGCGCGGCCGGCATGGCGGCGGATTGGGGCGCGGAATTCGTGCTCGCCGGCGCGCTCGGCCACATCAACACGGCCACCGGTCTGGGCGCGTGGCCGGAGGGCCGCGAGATGCTGCGGCGAATCGCGGACAATCGCGCCCCATGGTGACGAAGAAACCCAAAGGCCTGGGCATGGGTCTGGAGGCCTTGCTGGGCCCCAAAGTGAGCGACGCGCCCGCCGCGCGCGAAGGTGAACCCGGGGTGCTGCCGCTGGCGCAGATGCAGGCCGGCAAGTACCAGCCGCGCACGCGCATGGACGAGGGCTCGCTGTACGAGCTCGCGGAGAGCATCAAGGCGCAAGGGATCATGCAGCCGATCCTGGTGCGCCCGATCGCCGCGAATGGTGCGGTGCGCTACGAAATCATCGCCGGCGAGCGCCGCTTCCGCGCCGCGCGCCTGGCAGGACTGGCCGAGGTGCCGGTGCTGGTCAAGGCGGTGCCGGACGAAGCCGCCGCCGCGATGGCGCTGATCGAGAACATCCAGCGCGAGGACCTCAACGCGCTGGAAGAGGCGCAGGGCCTGAAGCGCCTGGTCGACGAGTTCGGCCTGACCCATGACCAGGCCGCGCAGGCGGTGGGCCGCTCGCGCAGCGCCGCGTCGAATCTGCTGCGTCTGCTCAATCTGGCCGAGCCGGTGCAGAACATGCTGATGGCTGGCGACATCGACATGGGCCATGCGCGCGCGCTGCTGGCCTTGGACGGCGCGCATCAGATCACCAGCGCCACCGAGATCGCCGCCAAGAAGCTCAGCGTGCGCGAGGCCGAGAAGCTCGTGCAACGTCAGCAAGGCGCGGGCCGCCAGGCCCCGCTGCTGCGCGTGAAATCGGACAAGAGCCGCGACGTGCTGCGGCTGGAGGAAGAGCTCTCCGACCTGTTGACCGCGCCGGTGGAAATCCGCGTCAAGAAGAAGACGAAACGCGGCGAGCAGGGCGAGGTCTCGATCGGATTCGGCTCGCTCGACGAGTTGAATGGCTTGCTGCAAAAGCTGCGTCGGGAGACGCCCGAGGCCTGAACGCCAAGCGCTGATCGCGCATGAGCTTGCGCGATCGGCGACCTGTTCAACGGCAGGTCCAAGACGCAGGATGGCACGCCTCATGCATGCCTGTCTCCTGCGTATTTCCCACAGGCGAGTGAAAGGGCCCGACCTGCGGGGGAGCGTCAACTGCGCCGCTTCACAGACGTTGAACAAGGGAGTACAAGGGTCATGTCTTGCCACCTCGCCGCGTGCGACGGGCGTAGCATGACTGCTTCAAGCCCGCGCCGCCGACGGGGTTGTCCATCGCGAGGACACTCACCGGCAGGGCACCCGGACCGACATTGGGTCGGCCGTTTGCTGATGACACGCTGAGCCCGGAAAGCTCTGATGACGCCTTGAGTCATGGACGTCGCCAGAACTTCCTGGACGACGCGGGGCCCGTCCTTGCACGGCCCCGCATCGCCTCCCCACGAACTACTCTGGAGGTCAGCATGGATGTGATCAGCCATTTCGCGGCACGCTACGAACGCAGCAAGGTCGAGGAACTCACGTTGGAGGAGTACCTCGAGGAGTGCAAGCGCGATCCCCTCGCCTACGCCACCGCGCCCGAGCGCATGCTCAAGGCCATCGGCGAGCCGCAGATGCTGGACACGCGCAACGACCCGCGCCTGTCGCGCATCTTCCAGAACAAAGTCATCAAGATCTATCCCGCCTTCGCCGAGTTCTTCGGCATGGAGGACGCGATCGAGCAGGTGGTCAGCTACTTCCGCCACGCCGCGCAAGGGCTGGAGGAGAAGAAGCAGATCCTGTATCTGCTGGGCCCGGTGGGCGGCGGCAAGAGCTCCATCGCGGAGCGGCTCAAGCAGTTGATGGAGCACGTCCCCTTCTATGCGCTGAAGGACAGTCCGGTGAACGAGACGCCGCTGGGGCTCTTCGATCCGGTCGAGGACGGCCCGCTGCTGGAGCGCGAGTACGGCATCCCGCGCCGCTATCTCAATCGCATCCTGAGCCCGTGGGCGGTGAAGCGGCTCGACGAATACGGCGGCGACATCCGCAAGTTCAAGGTCATCAAGCGCCTGCCCAGCATGCTCAAGCAGGTGGGCGTGGCCAAGACCGAGCCCGGCGACGAGAACAACCAGGACATCAGCTCGCTGGTGGGCAAGGTCGACATTCGCAAGCTCGAGACCTATGCACAGGACGATCCGGATGCCTACAGCTATTCCGGCGGCCTGTGCCTGGCCAACCAGGGCCTGCTGGAGTTCGTCGAGATGTTCAAGGCGCCGATCAAGGTGCTGCACCCGCTGCTGACGGCGACGCAGGAAGGCAACTTCAAGGGCACCGAGGGCTTCGGCGCGATTCCCTTCGACGGCATCGTGCTGGCGCACAGCAACGAGAGCGAGTGGAAGACCTTCCGCAACAACAAGAACAACGAGGCCTTCCTCGATCGCATCTACATCGTGAAGGTCCCGTACTGCCTGCGCGTCAGCGAAGAGGTGAAGATCTACGAGAAGCTGATCCGCAACTCCTCGCTGGCCGAGGCCGCCTGCGCGCCGGGGACGCTGAAGATGATGGCGCAGTTCGCGGTGCTCACGCGGCTGAAAGATCCGGAGAACTCCAGCGTCTTCAGCAAGATGCAGATCTATGACGGCGAGAACCTGAAGGACACCGACCCCAAGGCCAAGTCGCTGCAGGAGTACCGCGACTACGCCGGCGTCGACGAGGGCATGGCCGGCATCTCCACCCGCTTCGCCTACAAGATCCTGTCCAAGGTCTTCAACTTCGACTCGACCGAGGTCGCGGCCAATCCGGTCCACCTGATGTACGTGCTGGAGCAGCAGATCGAGCGCGAGCAGTTCCCGCAGGAGGCCGAACAGAAGTACGTCGGCTTCATCAAGGAGGTGCTGTCCCCGCGCTATGCCGAGTTCATCGGCAAGGAGATCCAGACCGCGTATCTGGAGAGCTACAGCGAGTACGGCCAGAACATCTTCGATCGCTACGTCACGTATGCCGATTACTGGATCCAGGACCAGGAGTACCGCGACACCGACACCGGCGAGGTCTTCGATCGCTCGTCGCTGAACGCGGAGCTGGAGAAGATCGAGAAGCCCGCGGGCATCAGCAATCCCAAGGACTTCCGCAACGAGATCGTGAACTTCGTGCTGCGCGCGCGCGCCAACAACGCCGGCAAGAACCCGGCGTGGACCAGCTACGAGAAGCTGCGCACGGTGATCGAGAAGAAGATGTTCTCCAACACCGAGGAACTGCTCCCGGTGATCAGCTTCAACGCCAAGGCCAGCGCCGACGAGGCCAAGAAGCACGAGAACTTCGTGCAGCGCATGGTGGACAAGGGCTACACGCCCAAGCAGGTTCGGCTGCTCTGCGAGTGGTATCTGCGCGTGAGGAAGTCGAGCTGACCGGGTGACCGGTCGGGTCCCGCGCCGGCGCCAGGCAACAGCGTCGACGCGGGGCACACGTTGGGACCAGGCCCGGCAGTCCGGGCGGACGGAACAGAACCAGCGGGGTCCACATGACCAGCCTTCAACAGATCATCGATAGACGGCTGTCGGGCAAGAACAAATCGATCGGCAATCGTGAGCGCTTCCTGCGTCGCTACCGCGACCAGATCCGGGATGCGGTGCGCCGCGCGGTGGACAAGCGTGGCATCCGGGACATGGAGCGCGGCGAAGATGTCCACATCCCCAAGCGCGATCTGAGCGAGCCCGTCTTCAGCCACGGCGACGGCGGCACGCGCGAGGTCGTGCGGCCGGGCAACACCGAGCACATCCGCGGCGATCGCGTCGCCAAGCCGCAAGGCGGCCAGGGCGGCGGCGGTGGATCGCAGGCCAGCGACTCCGGCGAGGGCGAGGACGACTTCGTCTTCCACCTCAGCAAGGAGGAGTTCATGCAGGTCTTCTTCGAGGACTTGGCGCTTCCGAACCTGGCGCGCACCACGCTCGCCGAGACGCCCGAGTACAAGA
Organism: Roseateles sp.; assembly: GCF_039595295.1. Lineage (GTDB taxonomy): Bacteria > Pseudomonadota > Gammaproteobacteria > Burkholderiales > Burkholderiaceae_C > Roseateles. Next base: position 102,071 of record NZ_JBCNLU010000009.1, on the reverse strand, counting down.
CCGTGCGCGCCGGCTATGTCACCGACGGCACGCCGACGAATCTCCACGTGGTGCGCTCGATGCGCGGCGCGCTGGGGCGGCGCATCGCGCTGGGCATGGAGAAGCGGCGCGAGCTGCATGAGCTCGAGACCCGGCTGCAGACCTTGAAGCAGGAAGAAGACGGCCGGCGCCCCGAGATCCAGGCGCTGATCGCCGAGACCGAGGCCCGCATCGTGCTGCTCAAGCAGCGCCTGAACGCGATCCCCTTCCTCGATCCCATCGACCTGCGCTTCCGCAACCGGATCAAGGTGCCGCAGCCGACGACGCGGGCGGTGATGTTCTGCCTGATGGACGTGTCGGGCTCGATGGACGAGAGCCGCAAGGACCTGGCCAAGCGCTTCTTCATCCTGCTCTATCTCTTCCTGACCCGGCATTACGAGAAGATCGACGTGGTCTTCATCCGCCATCACACGCAGGCGCAGGAAGTCGACGAACAGAACTTCTTCCACGCCACCGAAACGGGCGGCACGGTGGTGTCCTCGGCGCTGGTGCTGATGGAAGAGATCATCCGCGCCCGTTACCCGGCCGGCGACTGGAACATCTACGGCGCCCAGGCCAGCGACGGCGACAACTGGCATCACGACAGCGGCCGCTGCCGCGAGCTGCTGGCCGACAAGATCCTCCCGCTGTGCCGCTATTACGCCTACGTGCAGGTGGCCGAGGCCGAGCAGAACCTGTGGGAGGAATACGCCAAGCTGCAGGACGAAGTGCGCCACTTCGCGATGCGCAAGGCGGTGGAGGTCGCGCAGATCTATCCGGTGTTTCGCGACCTGTTCAAGAAGGAAGGGGCGAGCGCATGAGCGCCGGCCCGGAGGGTGACACGATGAGCAGCCTGGAAAACCGCCGCAACGTCGGCATCGGCATCGGTCAGAACGAGTACGGGGGCCGCCGCGTGCGGGCGCCGCTCACCAAGATGCGGCCGCTGGAGAAGCGCCCCGAGCGGCCGCTGCCCTCCCCCAGCGACTGGACCTTCGAGCTGATCGAGGAGTACCACGAAGTCATCCGCGCGACCGCCGAGCGCTATGGGCTGGACACCTATCCGAATCAGCTCGAGGTCATCACCGCCGAGCAGATGATGGATGCCTACGCGTCGGTCGGCATGCCGGTGAACTATCGGCACTGGAGCTACGGGAAGGAGTTCATCTCGACGGAGCGCCATTACAAGCGCGGCCAGATGGGCCTGGCCTACGAGATCGTCATCAACTCCGATCCCTGCATCGCCTACCTGATGGAGGAGAACACGATGGCGATGCAGGCGCTGGTCATCGCGCATGCCTGCTACGGTCACAACAGCTTCTTCAAGAACAACTACCTGTTCCGGATGTGGACCGATGCCTCGTCCATCATCGATTACCTGGTCTACGCCAAGCATTACATCGCCGACTGCGAGCAGCGCTACGGACTGGACACCGTGGAGGCAACGCTCGATTCCTGCCATGCGCTGATGAACCACGGCGTGGACCGCTATCGGCGGCCGGCCAAGCTCTCGCTGGCGCAGGAGCAGGCCATGCGCAAGGAGCGCGAGGCTTATGCACAACGACAGGTCAACGACATGTGGCGCACGCTGCCGCGCCGCCCCGAAGACGAAGCCAAGGCCGAAGAACGGCGCCGCTTCCCCGACGAGCCGCAGGAGAACCTGCTGTACTTCATCGAGAAGAACGCCCCGCTGCTCGAGCCCTGGCAGCGAGAGGTCGTGCGCATCGTCCGCAAGATCGCGCAGTACTTTTATCCACAGCGCCAGACGCAGGTGATGAACGAAGGCTGGGCGACCTTCTGGCATCACAAGCTGCTCAACACCATGTACGACGACGGCTACCTGTCGGACGGGATGATGATCGAGTGGCTGAAGTCGCACACCAACGTCGTCGCGCAGCAGCCGATGGCGCAGCTCAACCCGTACGCGCTGGGCTTCGCGATGTACACCGACATCAAGCGCATCTGCGAGGCGCCCACCGCCGAGGACCGCGAGTGGTTCCCCGCGATCGCCGGCAGCGACTGGCTACCGACGCTGGATCACGCGATGCGCAACTTCAAGGACGAGAGCTTCATCGCGCAGTACCTGAGCCCCAAGCTGATGCGGGACTTCCGGCTGTTCTCCATCCTCGACGAGGAGCATCAGGCCGAGTACGAGATCTCGGCGATCCACGACGAGCAGGGTTATCAACATGTCCGCGAGGCGCTGTCACGCCAGTACGACTTGTCCACACGCGAGCCCAACATCCAGGTGTGGAACGTGAACCTGCGCGGCGACCGCTCGCTGACGCTGCGCCATCAGCAGCACCAGGACCGGCCGCTGCATGACGACGCCCAGGAGGTGCTCAAGCATGTGGCGCGGCTGTGGGGCTTCGGCGTGCAGATGGAGAGCGTCAACGCCCGCGGCGACGTGACACGCAAGTGGAGCGTGCCGGCGCCGCAGCATTGAGGCGCCGGGACGGGGGACGGGTCAGACGAAGATCTTCCCCGGATTCATGATGTCGTTCGGATCGAGCGCGCGCTTGATCGCGCGCATCTGATCGATGGCGCCCTGCCCCGCTTCCTGCACCAGGAAGTCCTGCTTGTGCAGGCCGATCCCGTGCTCGCCGGTGCAGGTCCCCTCGAGCGCGATCGCCCGGGCCACCATCTGGGCGCTCAGGCGCTCGGCGGTCTCGCGCTCCTGCGGCAGATCCGGATCGATCAGGTAGCCCATGTGGAAGTTGCCGTCGCCCACATGGCCGACGATGAAGTACGGCAGCCCGCTGGCCTCGACCTCGGCCACCGACGCATTGATGGACTCCGCCAGCCGAGAGATCGGCACGCAGGTGTCCGTCGTCACCGCGCGGCAACCCGGCTTCATCTGCAGCGCCGACAGGTAGGCGTGATGCCGAGCGGTCCACAGGCGGGTGCGGTCCTCCGGCGTGGTCGCCCATTCGAAGTCGGTACCGCCGTGCTCGGCGGCGATCTCCTGCACCAGGGCCGCCTGCTCGGCGACGCCAGCCTCGGAGCCATGGAACTCCATCAGCAGCATGGGCGCCTCGCGCAGCGTCAGCTTGTCGTGGCGATTGACGGCGCGGACCGCGTGCGCGTCCAGCAGCTCGCAGCGCGCGATGGGCACGCCCATCTGGATGATTGCGATCGTCGTGCGGACCGCCGCATCGATGCTCTCGAAGGAGCACACCGCTGCCGACACCGCCTCGGGCAGTGGATAAAGCCGCAGCGTGATCTCGCAGATCGCGCCGAGCGTGCCTTCGCTGCCGACGTACAGTCGCGTCAGGTCGTAGCCGGCGCTGCTCTTGCGCGCCCGCGACCCGGTGTGGATCACCTGTCCCTGCGGCGTCGCGACGGTCAGACCGAGCACGTTCTCCTTCATCGTCCCGTAGCGGACCGCGTTGGTCCCGCTCGCCCGCGTAGCCGACATGCCGCCGATCGAAGCATCCGCGCCCGGATCGATGGGGAAGAACAGGCCTTGATGGCGGATCTCCGCGTTCAGCTGATGGCGCGTCACGCCGGCCTGCACGGTGACGGTCAGGTCCTCGGCGTTGATGCGCAGGATCTTGTTCATCCGCGACAGGTCCAGGCTGACGCCGCCCTGCACCGCCAGCAGATGGCCCTCCAGCGAGGTTCCGGCGCCGTAGGGAATCACCGGCACGCGATGGGCGTCGGCGAGCGCCAGCACCGCGGCGACCTCTTCATTGCTCTCGGCGAAGACGACCGCCTCCGGCGGCGGTACGTCGAAAACCGATTCATCCCGGCCATGCTGCTGGCGCAGCGCCAGCGCCGTGCTGCAGCGCGCGCCGAAACGCTCCTGGAGTGTGGACAACATCGCGGCCGGCATCGGCCGCGGCGCGTAGTCCGGTTGGCCCGGGGCCGGCTGAGCCGAAGGGGCCTCGGCGGCGCTGAGATCTCGTGGCGCGTTCATCGTTGTCTCCTGATGGTCTTGTCGCCTGTGGATATCTCATCGATTCTAGGAAGCGGGATCGCCCCATTTCCTGACGGCCCCGCGCTTGCGCCGTGGCCCGCACAGTGACAGCATGATCGCTATCGCGCCTTGGCGCGTGAACAGGAGACCCTCATGTCCCACCTGTGGTTATGGGCCGTCTGGGCGGCCTTGTTGGTCCTGCTGATGATCGTCAGCCTGCGCATGGACTGGCTCAAGGTCTGGTGGATGGACCAGCTGCGTCGCATGCCCGGCGACACCGCGGCCAACGACATCGATCCCGGCTCACCCGCCGACGACGCCGCGAGCCGACCGATGCCGCATCACGCGCCACGCCCGATCGGCATTCCCCGCCCGGTCGTGCATGACGTGCATGGCCATGCCGCCACGCTGACGCATCACCATCGGCCAGCCTTCCACCGCACGGGTCGCCGGCACGGGACCTGAAGTCCCTCTCGCCGCGGCTCAGCGGTCGATGAACTTGTCCACAGGCGTGGGCGAGGACGGCGGTCGGCTCAGCGGTCGAGCGCTTCCACCGCGCTGGTGAGCCGTTTCGCGAAGGCCTCGCGCAGCGCGGGCGGCGAGACGACTTCGACCTGCCCGGCGTGCCGCAACAGGTCCATCAAGAGCTCGGTCGCGTCGACGAAGGGCAGCTCCAAGCGCCAGCGTCCATCGGCCAGCCATTCGCTGCGCTGCGACGGATGCCATTCCTCGCTCGAGACCCAGGCCGCGATGCCCGCGCCGAAGATCACCGTCGCCCATTGCGGATCGCCGCCGGCAAAGATGCCGTAGCCCTGATCCAGCTCCCCTTCCAGCTCCTTCAAGGGCAGGCTGCGCGCGGCCTGGCCGTCGAGCAACTCGGCCGCTTCCATCGCATCGAGCGCGAAACGCCGCAGCCCGTCACTGGCATGGCACCAGGCGTCCAGGTACCAGGTGTTGCGGTAATGGACCAGACGCTGTGGAGAAACCTCCCGCTCGCTGACGGAGCCACCGCCCGCGCCCCGTTTCCGATACCGCAGCTTCAGACGCCGCCGCTTCACGACGGCGCTGCCGATGGTCTCGAAATGCTCGGACGGCACGCGACGCCGGGCTGTGGATATCAGCTTGATGCGGCGCGTCATCTCCTGAGCCTCGACCTCGTCCCCGCCCAGCATGCCGGTGAGCTTGTCCAGCATCGGCTGCAGATGGCGGCTGAGCAGACCGTTCTCGTCCAGGCCGGCCATCATCTGATGCATGGTCAGCAGCGCGTGCAGCTCCTTCTCGCTGAACCAGATGCCGGGCAGCTCATGCCGCTGGCCGCGCCACTGCTGACCGAAGCGATAGCCGTTCTCCGCGGCGTCGTACTCGATGGGCGCGTCCATGCGCTCGCGCAGGTACTGCAGGTCGCGCTTGAGCGTGGCGGGCGACACCTCCAGCTGCTCGCGCATCTCGGCAAAGCTCACGCAGCCGCGGCTGCGGATCAGCATCTCGATCTTGTAGAAGCGCTCGGTGCGGTCCACGGCGGGGCCTCCTGACAGATTTGGGTCGGTCGACCACAGATTTCAGCCGACTGATGAATGGTGGCTCATTCTATGAGCCACCTGACCCAAATACTTGATCCCAAGCCTGAACCCACAGGTGCCAACGGTTGGCACCGACGGATTCGGAGGACCTCAAGGAGAGTCTCATGGTCGCTTCCCTCCACCGCCACGCCGCCGACAACGCCGCCCTGCAACTCGCCCTGCCCATGGGCGGGCAAGAGGCACTGGACGCCGAATCGCGCATCGCCCGTCGCAGCGAGCGCCTGGAGGAGCGGCTCGCCGAGCGCCGCGCCGACCGCGAGGATCAAGCGGCCTCCAGCCATGAGCGCGTGGGCTTCGAACTGGGCTGGGACTATGCGCATCACGGCATGACGCCGCCGGTGGATCAGCTCTTCCACCAGTCGCCGCTGCAGCAGGGCTGGCAGCTGGGGCGGTCAACCTTCGGTGCGCGCACGCTGAAGTCGCATCGGCACACGCAGCTGTGGCTCTCGCTGCGCCTGCACGCCTGGCAGCGCGGCCGCAGCTTCGAGACGCTGCTGGTCACGCCCAACTATCTGCAGCAACTGGATGCCAGCCACTGCCCGATCAGCCGGCTCGAACTCAACGACGACGCCGATCATCCGCAGCGCCGCTCCATCGATCGCGTCCGCGACGACGCCGGCTATGCGGCCGGCAACTTGTCGGTGATGAGCCATGCCGCCAACTTTGCGAAATCGGATCGCGGCTGGCAGCAATGCTGGGCGATGGGCCAGAGCCTGCGCCAGGGACCGATGACCATGGCCGGCGGCCTGAACGCCGAGGCCTGGGAACGCATGGCCATCCTGACGAGCTTCGTGACACCGATGGCGCATGAGCTGGCCGCGACGCTGCCGTTGCTGGTGCTGCCGTCCAACCGCATGCGGCTGCTCAATCCGGTTCAGGCGCTGCAGGCCCTCGTCACGCGTCAACTGGCCACGCCGGGCTGGAGCCAGCGTCTGACGCGCCTGGAAGCGCTGATGGCGACGCAGCAGCGCGCCGATTTTTCGCGCTTCGTTCTGGCGCTGGTACCGCGCGTGCTGCGCTGCCAGTCGCTGACCGATCCGATGGAAATCCGTTGGGCGCTTGAGGACGCTTGGCACGATCCGCTGCTGCAAAAGCGCTGGACGCGCTTCGCGATGCAGCTGACGGCGGATCAGGCGGAGCAACTCGTGCAACGCGCCGCGAGCAAGCGCCTGAGCAACGTCCATGTGCAGAGCCACGGCAGCGCCGGCACGGACGGATGGGCGCTGGAGCGTCAGGGCTTCCGCAGCGCGGCCTGAGGGGATCGAAAGAATGCGGCGTGAAGAAAGGGCCGCTCGAGGTCGACGTCGCGGCGGGGACGGACCTCAGCCGGGGATGCCGGGGTACATTTTTTCCATGCCGCCGTTCTGGTCCTGCAGAGCGACGTGATAGCCGCGTTCCTTGAACCAGTCAGCCCAGTTCTTGGCCAACTGCTTCTCCGGCAACCAGGGTCCGGTGCGGTCCTGATGAACACGATTGCCGCGGCGTTCGAAGAACACCACGCGCCACATGTTGCTGGGGATTCGGTCGTGAAAGCTGCCCATAAGAGAGCGCGGAATTTAGCAAAGCACCGCGTCTCTCCGGGAGGGGGGCAACACCTGGAACCATGCCGACATCGCACGGACCGTGCAGAGTTGCCGGGCGGCCTGGCTGCGACTGTTTGTGGACCAGTCCGAAAGCACCATGTCGTCGCTCAGCAGCACCGTCGCATCGCCTTGGAGCGCGAGCTCGACGAGCATCTGATGCGCGAGCGGTGCGCCCGTTGCGCGCGACGCCCGCGCGCTCGCCACGGGCTTCACGACTTCGACGAAAGGCAGGAAATCGGCGAGCAGCTCCTGCTGTTCCTCCTCCGACAAGCGAAGTGCCGGATAGGCCAGCGCACGCATCAGCGTCGCCGCGAGATCGGGACTGACCAATGGCCGAAGCAGCCCCTGCTGCCAGGCGCGGCGCAGACCGCGAGACTCGTCGTCCGACAGCGTCAGCGCACGCAGGATCAATGAGGGATCGATCACCGCGCGCTGCGGCACGGTGAGAGCACGCGGGCGACGGCTCATGCGGCCGGAGCGTTCTTCTGGCGAATGGATTTGGCTGGCGCCTTGCGCGTCGACTTGCTGGCGGTCTTCACCGCGCTGCTCACCCCACGCGTGGCCACGGCCTTCTTGCCGGCAGGGCCGGCAGCCGCAGACTTCGTGGCGGATTTATCCACCTGCTTGTCCACCGCCTTGCCCACACGCTTCCCCACAGAGTTATCCACAGCCGCGACGCCGGCTTTCGCCGGCGGGGTCTTGATGGGGGAGCTCTTCTTCGGCGCCGCGGCGGCTTTCTTCGCCGGCTTGCGCGCGGCGTCCAGCGCGCGCTGGATCACCTCATCGCCCAGTTCCAGTTCCGCCAGCTTGGCGCGCACGGCGTCGCCGCGCTGGATCCGCACCGGGGTGAGCAAGACCTGACCCGCCTGCAGCTGAACCTCGAAGTACTGCACCGGACCGAGCCGGTCGGTGACGCTTTTCGGAAGGGTCAGCTGGTTCTTGGACGTGAGCTTCGCCAGCACGAATCAGACCAGCGAACGCTGCATGCGCAGTTGCTCGAGCGGCTTGCCCTCGACGTCCACGGCCTTCACGCTGTCGTTTTCCGGACGGAAACCGGCCAGCTCGAAGAAACGCATCGCACGCGAGTTGTTTTTGTAGGTCCACAGGGTCACGCGGGTGCAACCCTCTTCATGCAGACCTTCCTGAGCGGCTTCGACCAGCGCCTGGCCCACGCCCTTGTCCCAATGGGACGGCGCGGCGTACATGGCCCAGATTTCACCCGTCGTCGACGGGGTGCCCTTGTCGCGCGAACGATCGAAACCGACGAAGCCCATCACCTCGTTGTCCAGATGGGCGACCAGCACTTGCGGCTCGCACATGTTGATGGCTTCACGCCAGTAGGCCTGACGCTGAGCGATGGACAGGCCATTCAGGGCAGTGTCGGGCCAGAACTCCCTGTACGCATCCTGAGCGGAAGTCACCTGGATCTGGGCGATAGCCTTGGCATCACGCAGCGTGGCCGGGCGGACTTGAATACTCGACATACCTGAGAACAAACGCAAAACGGGAAAGCGCAAGATTGTCCCAGCCAATGCGGCCGATTGGGCATCTTGACAGTAAATGATTTGCTGACCTGCTTTTGGGCGGGCCAGCTCGGAGCGGGCGGCGACACGCGCCGCGACGGCGATCAGACCAGCGAGGCCTGCAAATGACGGCGCAGATCGCGGGCGTATCCGGTCGCGGCCTTGTGCCACTGGGGACGCGCCACCGCCTGCAAACGCAGCAGCAACTCGTGTTCGACGCTCAGTTCGCCCAAAAATTCGGCAAGTTCAACACCGATGTCGCGCTGCATGCGCTGCACCAGTTGAGCGGTCGTCAAGGCATCGGCGAGCGCCCGGTGCGCCCGGCCGTTGTCCGGCAGACGGTGATAGCGCGCCAGCGTGCCGAGCTTGCAGTTGGGCGATTCCGGATACAGCCGCCGCGCGAGCTTCACCGTGCAGGCGAATTCCGGAGCGACACGCGGTGCCACATCGGCGCGGCCCAGCTCGTGCAACCAGAAACCGCGATCGAAGGCGGCGTTGTGCGCGACGAATCCGCAATCCCCTGTGAAGTCCGCGACTTCGCGCATGACCTGCGCCGCGTCGGGTGCGTTCTCGACCATCTCGTTGCTGATGCCGGTGAGCTGCTGAATCATCGGCGGGATCCAGGCGCCGCTGTTCATGAGGCTCTGGTACTGGCCGACGATCTCGCCGTCGCGCAGGAGAACGGCGGCAATCTCGGTGGCGCGGCCGCCGCCTTGGGGCGAGTGACCGGTGGTCTCGAAGTCGATGACGGCGATGGTGCGCTTCATGCGGTGGGTTCGGGGTACTTCTTCGCGTTCATCATGAGCTTGCGTTCGACCGCGAACGGGACGTCGACGCCCGCGCGGTCGGCGATCTGCAGCAGATACATCAGGACATCGGCGATCTCCTCGCCCAGATGCTGACGGGTGGGTTCGTCCAAGTGCAGCGACTCCTCGGCGGTCTGCCACTGGAAGATCTCCACAAGCTCCGCCGCCTCCACGACCAGCGCCATGGCCAGGTTTTTCGGCGTGAGGTACGGATCCCAATGCCGTGCCGCGGCGAATCGGCGCAGGCGGAGTTGCAACTCTTCGATGTCCATGGGACCGCAGTGTGCAAGCGGCGTGGCCCAGGCTCAAGCTGCGCGTGTTGCTTTCGGGTGTTGCAGCAACGCGCAGGATTTTTTTCGCGCCTCTCTTTTCAACATCAAGGTTTTATATATCTCTCTGGTCATGTTGGTAGAGGACGCCGTTTTTTGTGGACAAGTCTAAATTTCTCAACGACGACAGCGACTTGCATCCATGAAAACGCTGTGCGCGGACGGCCTTGAAACGCCGGGATGAGATGACAACAACGCACCGGTGGCTGACGCCGCTGTGGAAAAGCGGGGCCTTGTCAAAAAGTTCTCCACAGCTTTGTTGGCTTTACAGCGCGGCCCGCCTTCGCTTAGAGCCCCTGTGGCGGGGACAAGCCTGTGGACGAACGCGGCGCACGGCGCCTCGTTCCGGGCGCGCTTCAATCGATGCCGACGACCTTGTGCATCTGGATCGACAGCTTCCAGCGCGGGTGGTCCATGCAATACGCGACGGCCGCCCGGGTGTTCTGCTTTTGCAGCACCGAGTCCATGGGCTGGAGGAAGAAGTGCTCGAAGTCCAGATCCTGGAAGCGCTCAGGCATGGCCAGAGGCTGTGGATAAACCAGCTTCAGCTCGTTGCCCTTCTTCAGGACGATCTCCGCATCCGCCTTGGGGCTGACGCAGATCCAGTCCAGACCTTCAGGTGCGGATTGCGTGCCGTTGGTCTCGACCGCGATCTCGAAGCCCAGCGACTTGAGCGCGGTGATCAGCGGACCGTCCAGCTGCAGCAGCGGCTCGCCGCCGGTACAGACGACGTAAGGCGTGCCGAGCTTGCGACCGTGTCCGTCCTTGGGCCACTTCGCGTCGATGGCCTCCGCGAGCGCGTCGGCCGAGGCGAACTTGCCGCCGCCCTGCCCATCCGTCCCGACGAAATCCGTGTCGCAGAAGCTGCAGACCGCGGTGGCACGGTCTTGCTCACGACCGCTCCATAGGTTGCAGCCGGCAAAGCGGCAGAACACCGCCGCGCGGCCAGCTTGTGCGCCCTCGCCTTGCAGCGTGTAGAACATTTCCTTGACGGCGTAAGTCATACCGGGATCAGCTCCTCAATCGCGCCGTGGCTGACGATTGCCCCGCTCCCGCGGGTTTCGTACAGGTCGACGCGCTCCAGCGGCTCGAGCTGGGCCTTCGCATGCTGGAGCACCCAGGCGGCCAGGGTGGCCGTGTCGGCGTCCGGCAGACCGGCCAGCTCATGCAACGGGTGGTGGTCCATGGCCTTGAAGATCGGATCGAACAGCATCTTCACGTCGCTGAAGTCCATCGCCCAGCCGTAGACCTGGTCCAGCGGCGCGCTCAGGTGCAGGCGCAGCGTGAAGGTGTGACCGTGGATCCCGGCGAGTGGGTGACCCGCCGGCGCGCGGCCGAGCTTCACCGCGCTGTCCAGGGTGAACTCCTTCCAGATCCGATAGCGCTCGCCGTCGAAGTTGGCGCCGCTGGAGCCCGTCTCGTAGACGGTGACCCAGCTCAGCTCCGGCAGCTGCGGCTTGAGCTTGCTCCACAGCCAGGACGAAATCAGCTCGCTGGTCGGATTCGACAAGCCCTCGATGTCGTTGAGGCACTGGTAGTTGAGCAGCGCGTGAAACGGCGCCCAGAGTTCGTCGAGGTGGTCGTAATCGATGCTCAGGTCGCGTTCGCCCAGGTCCTGGTTGGCATGCAGGATCAGTTCGAAGCCGTGTCCGTGCATGCGACCGCACTTGTGGCCCATCGGGACGTTGGGCAACTGGTGTGCGGCCTGGAAGCGATAGCGACGCCAGACATGCGCGTGGCCGTTGGCGTCCAGGTCCACACCGGAGTTCGCCGTGCTCTGGATGCCGACCTGCGTGATGCCGGGGACCTTGAACTCGGTTTCGAGCCGGTTCCGGATCCAGCGGGCGATGTTTTCGTCGGTGGGCTGCGTGATGTGCTGGTTGAGCAGCGCATGGTCCAGCGGCGCGATGCAGCGTTCGAGGCAGTCTCGCAGCGCGTGGACTTCGGAGCCGGGAAACGGCGCCCAGCCTGTGGGCAACTCGGCGCGAACGGTGGCCAGATAGCTGTGGCCATGCAGTCCGCGACTGCGGTGTCCGGGCGGCAGCGCATCGATCTGGCAAGCCGACTCGAACCCCGCCGAAGCGGTGAAGAGAGGAGAGGGAGAAGCAGACATCCCGGAAGTGTGACACGCCCGCTTTTCTTATTCCTTTATGTTGAATATCTCTCTGGTCGTATTAGTAGGTGTTTGGCACTTCCTGTGGACAAGTGCCATTTTCATTTTCAATTCAAGCACTTGTGATCATCTCAACCCTGTGCGCCGGACCCCGGGCAACACGGGGACGGATCAACAACAACTTCTGGCGGCGTCGTTGCGCTGTGGATAAGCCGGCGGTTGTTCAAGCCGCCTCCACAGCTCTTTGCACAGGGTGCGGGAGGGTTCAAAAACGGCGTCTGGATGAGCCGGAGAGGGCTTGTGACGGCCTCGCCGGGTGCTTTGGACGAAAAAAAGCCCCGCATTTGCGGGGCGCTCAGGCGTCGTCTGGAGGCTTACTTCTTGTCCGGCCAGATGGTCTCCAGCAACTGCGCCAGTCGGGCGCCGCCCTTGATGACGTTCAGCCGGGTCTGCTCCAGGCTGCGGGCGTCGTAGTTGGCCGGCGGCGTGGCCAGCCAGCGCGGTCCGCGCAGGCTCTGCTGGCGGGCGCCGAAGCTCATGCCCTCGAATGCGTCGCGGGCGCCGAGCAACGACTCGCTCGCCCATTGCACCGGCCAGTCGTCCGGGTTGCCGGTCGCCGGCGGCACGTCCTTGGCCAGGGCCGGCATCGCGGCGAGCTGGGCTTGGCTCAGGCGACCCGGCATGCCGTCCCAGTAGCTGTGCAGATTGCCGCCCGGCGTGCCGTCCGGCTTGGGCAGCGTGATGGCGTTCGCGCCGACGGTGTGGGTCTGTGCGTCGTTGCCTTGGGTGTCGGGGTCGTAGGCCTTGCCGTCCGCGTCCAGATACAGCGAGCCCATGTGCAGCGGCTGGTGCATGTCGCCCAGCGCGTGAACGACCAGGGCCAGCGCGTCGCGCTCATTGAAATTCATCGGCGGCGTCTGTTTGCCGGTCTTGAGCACCAGCACGGCAGCCTTCAGCGCGGCGACGATGTCGTGATCGCTGGTGCCGATCGCGCCGGCCACGTAACGGCCGCGCTGGATGGCGACGTTCGAGTAGTGGTACTGCTTGTTGCAGGACTCCTCGCCCGGCTTGGGCTCGCACTGCTCGAAGTTGCGCTGCACGTAATCGCGCATCCGGGCTTCTTCTTCCGGATCGTTCTCGAAGACGGCGCACTCGTGGAAGCGGCCGGTTGCCGCGTACTTGAAGCCGTTGCCGGTGTCGATGCCCTTGACGCAGTCGTCCCAGACCGCGATGTCCCGCAGCGAGACCTTGCCCAGGATGCGCTTGACCTCGACCTCGGCCCGATGGCCCTGGATGAGCTGGGCGGCGATCTCGCCCACGGTGTTGTGGCCGACGGCGCCGAAACCGAAGGCTTGGCCGCAGCAGGCGACCAGGAGCGACAGCGCGGCGACGCCGCGCGCAAACGATTTGTTCATGACTTTTGAACCCGAGCTAGACGTGCGCCGGCGGTCCGCCGGCCTGGGGATCGCGCATTGTGCATGGGGCTCGATGACAGCCAGCAACGGGCAATCCCGGCCGCCGGGCGGCTGCCGGACCGGTTTACCGGAGCTTTACCGAGGGACGGCCCGCGCGCACCCTTATGCCGTGCGCGCATGTGGATGGGCGCAGCCCTTCGTTCGCCAGATGAGGGCCGCTGCCTAAGCTGGCCGCCACATCTTCTCGGAGCCCCCGCATGACCATCACCGCCATCAACGTTCGCAACCAGTTCCGCGGCACGATCAAGGAGATCATCGAAGGCCCGGTCGTGTCCGAGGTCGACGTCCAGACCGCCGGCGGGCTGGTGGTCACGTCGGTGATCACGACGCGCTCGGTCAAGGAACTGCAGCTGACGGTCGGCAAGGAAGTCGTCGCCCTGGTCAAGTCGACCGAGGTGTCGATCGCCACCCTCTGACGTCCTCGAGGAGACCGCCATGGCGCTCTACCCGCACCGCGCCGCACGGCGCAACGGCGACGCCGAGCCGCGCCTGCTGATCATCCCCGGCCTGCACGACAGCGGCCCGGCGCATTGGCAGACCTGGCTCGAGCAGCAGTACCGCGACGCCCACCGGGTCCGCCAGCGCGACTTCAGCCATCCGGAACTGGAGCGCTGGTCCGACCGCATCCAGTCGCGGCTGGAGAGTGCCGGCCCTGGCGAGTGGATCGCCGTGGCGCACAGCTTCGGCTGCCTGGCGCTGGCACATCACCTGCACAAGTGTCCGGATTCGCCGGTGCGCGAGGCCTTGTTCGTCGCCCCGGCCGAGCCCGACAAGTTCGGCCTGGCCGAGAGCCTGCCCCACCAGCGCCTGGGCCGGCCGACCGCCCTCATCGCAAGCCAGAACGATCCTTGGATGAGCGCCGCGAGCGCGCTGCGTTGGGCCACGCGCTGGGGCAGCAGCTACAGCAACATCGGCCTGGTCGGCCACATCAACAGCGAATCGGGCTTCGGCCCCTTCCCGCTGGCCAAGCGCTGGGTCGAATCCGCCCGGGCCCGCGCCGCGCGTGAGCGCCGGCCGACCCGCGCCAGCATCCTCGAGTGGTCGTTCTCCATCTGACGGGCGCCGTCGGCGACCCTTCCGGCGGCTCCGGCCGGACTTTCAAGCGTCCCTTGAAATAAGTGAAAACGTAAAAGCGTTCCTCGTTTCTCCCTACTGCGGAAGACTGACGCCCTTTGCAGTATGGCCATGAGAGCCGAACGAGGAACATCCGATGAACGCCCTCCCCTTCCCGGCCAAGCGCGCGCCCTGGCGTCGCTGGGCTCGCCTGACGCTGCTCACCATCGCCGCCGCCGTGGTCCAACAAGCGCACGCGGCGAAACTCGGTGATGTGGAGGTCGTCGCGGAGCTGCCGATCCGCCCCGGAAACGTAACAGCGGCCCCTTCGGGTCGCGTCTTTGCAACAGTCCATCCGCTCGGTGCGCCCGCCGATGCGCAGCTGATCGAGGTCACCGGCCCGAACTCCTACAAACCCTGGCCCAGCGCCGAGGTTCAACGCGGCACCCGGGCGGCCAGCGACGACCGCATCGACACGCCGCTGGGCGTCGCGCTCGACGACCGCGGCCGCTTGTGGATCGTCGACATGGGCTTGAACCTGGGCAAGACCCGGATCTGGGGCTTCGACGTGGCCCAGGGCAAACGCACGCACCTCATCGAACTGCCCCAGGACATCGCTCCGAAAGGCAGCTTCGTCCAGGATCTGGTCGTCGACGAGCGCAACGGCTGGATCTATCTGGCCGACATCGCCAACCCCGGTCTGATCGCGGTCGAGATATCCACAGGCAAGGCGCGCCGCTTCAGCGGGCACCCGTCGCTGCTCGCGGAGCCGGAAGCCACGATGGTGATCGGCGGCAAGGCCATCCAGTTCCAGGGCAAGCCGGCGCGGGTGGGCGTCAATCCGATCTCGCTGTCGACCGACGACGAAACGCTGTTCTTCGGCGCGATGAACGGCCGCACTTGGTACTCGGTGCCCGCCAAGCTGCTGCGCGAAGGCGCCAGCGACGCGCGCATCGGCGAAGCCATTCGGCGTGTGGGCGCCAAGCCCGTGTCCGACGGCGCCGCCACCGATGGCCGCGGCCGCCACTTCTTCACCAACCTGAACGAAGGCGGCATCGACCAGATGAATCCGGACGGCCGACTCGCGCCCCTGGTCCGTGACCCGCGCATGGACTGGCCCGACAGCGTGCAGGTCGGCAAGTCGCCGTGGCTCTATGTCTCGGTGAATCAGCTCCACAAGACGCCGGCCTTCACCGGCGGCGCGGACGAGGGCAAGCCGCCTTATCTCGTCATGCGCGTCTACGTCGGCGAAACCTCTCGCTGATCGACGACCGGCGCCGATCCGGCGCGCGCTCGCGCGTCCGGATGGCGTCGGTGGAATCCCTGTCAGGGGCGCGGAGACTCGCGCCCGACACGATCCCGGACTATGGTGGGTCTCCCGTCCGCGCCTCGCGCGGGCCCATGAACAGGAGACTTCCGATGCCTTTCACGATCCGTCTGCATCGTGTGATCAAGGCGCCGCCGGAGCGCATCTATCGCGCCTTCACCGACCCGGCGGCCATGTGCAAATGGCTGCCGCCGCACGGCTTCACCGGGACCATGCATCACATGGAGCCAAAGGTCGGCGGCACTTGGCGCATGTCCTTCACCAACTTCGCGGCTGGCGCGCAGCACAGCTTCGGGGGTGAATATCTCGAGCTGAAACCGGGCAGCCTGCTCCGCTACACCAGCCGCTTCGACGACGCCAACCTGCCCGGGGAAATGGTCACCACCATCGAGCTCAAGCCGGTCTTCTGCGGAACGGAACTGCACGCGACCCAGGAAGGCATTCCGGATGTGATCCCCGAAGCGGGCTGCTACCTCGGCTGGCAGGAATCGCTGATGCTGCTTGCGCAATTGGTCGAGCCGGATATCCCCAACGGCTGAAGCGTCTCCGCCTATCAGAGGCTGTCAGGGGCTGTCAGCCCCTGCGCATTTTTTCGAGCTGAGAGACGCCGCGGAAGACGGCGCCCCAGGTGATCCCCACACCGGTTTTTGGGTCTCCCCGTTTTTCCGAGGCGATTCCGATCTCGCCGCCCGGTTCGGGTTGTCAGGGGCTGACAGGCTCTCCCCATTCTTCGCAGGCCGTCACGGGCCATATCGGGCCCTTGGCTGGAGGTCGTGCCTCCCCGATGTTTTCCACAGCCTGGTTTTGGAGCGACTTTTCCACAAGCTCGACGTCTGGCCGGATCAATGCCTGGTCTCGCGAATGAACGAGATATCGCCGCGCTGATCGTCGATTCAAGGAGACCGCGATTCAAGGACATCGGCGGTCCGTGAGAGAGGATTTCCTTTCGGTAAGGAAACAAGGAATGTCTTGCGAGCGTCGACGGCCACGACCTAGCATCGCGCCCATGCAGATTCCGTCGATCTTCGCCGCTGCCGCTGCTGCCGCGGCCATGAGCTTCAGCGCCGTCGCGATCGCGCAGTCCACGCCGTCCGCTTCGTCCGCGCCGACTGATCGATCGGCCACGGACGAAGTCCAGGTGCGGTTGATCAGCGCCTCCTCGCGCGTGGCTCCGGGCCAAACTTTGCTGGTCGCACTGGAACAGCGCATCGCGCCGCACTGGCACACCTACTGGCGCAATCCCGGCGATTCGGGACAGCCCACCAGCATCGAGTGGAAGTTGCCCACAGGCACCACCGCGGGCGAGATCCTCTGGCCCGCGCCCAAGCGCTTCGACGTCGGGCCGATCACGAACTACGGCTACGAGGATCGGGTGTTGCTGCTCACCGAGATCCGTTTGCCGCAAGACCTGACCCCGGGATCCACGGCTCGCCTGACCGCGGATGCGACCTGGCTGGTTTGCCGAGAGGAATGCATTCCGCAACAGGCGACCTTGGCGCTTGCGCTGCCTGTGGGCAAGTCGGCGCAGACCTCGCCCGAATCGAGCGAGCTGCTGCGCGCCCGTGCTGCGTTGCCGATGGCGGCCGGATTCCCGGTGGACGCGCGCATCGCGGGTTCGGAGATGACGGTGAGCTGGCCGGTCGATGCGTCCGGGACAGCGAGCGCGAAGCAAGCCCTCTTCATGCCGAATGACTGGGGCCGGATCCAGCATGCCGGCAAGCCGGTGCTGGAACGCCAAGGCAAGAACTGGAACCTGCGCATGCCGGTTGGCGAGCAGCCGGCGCAGGCGGGCAAGCCGCTCGACGGTTTGCTGCTGGTGGATGGACAAGCTTGGAGCGTCAGCGCCACCGTCGCCGGCGCACCGCAGATATCCACAGGAGTTGCGACGGCCAGCTTGCCCTCGAAATCAGGCAGCGTCGCTGGAATCTCCGCTGGTTCACAAGCCGCGCTCGGCGCCTCGGGGGATGTGGACAACTTCAGCCTCTGGGCTGCGATGGGACTCGCGCTCATCGGCGGGCTCATCCTCAACCTGATGCCGTGCGTCTTTCCGGTGCTGGCGATCAAGGCGCTCGGCTTCCTGCACGGGCAAGCGGGCGAGCATCGCCGGCAGGGACTGGCCTACACCGCCGGCGTGTTGGTCGCCTTCGCCGCGCTGGCCGCGGTCTTGCTCGCGCTGCGCGCGGCGGGCGGCACGGTCGGTTGGGGCTTCCAGTTCCAGTCGCCGATCTTCGTGTTGCTGCTGGCCTGGCTGATGTTCGTGCTCGGCTTGTCGCTGGCGGGCGCGCTTGAGATCGGCGCCGGCCTCGCTGGTGTCGGCGATGGACTGGCCAGCCGCTCCGGCTTGAGCGGCAGCTTCTTCACCGGCGTTCTCGCCACCGTCGTCGCGACGCCCTGCACCGCGCCCTTCATGGGCGCGGCCATGGCCTATGCGCTGGCGCAATCGCCCCTGCCGCTGTTCGCCGTGTTCCTGTCGCTGGGCCTGGGGCTCGCCTTGCCCTATCTGGCGTTGTCATGGTGGCCGGCGCTGCAGCGGCGCATGCCGAGGCCGGGACGCTGGATGGAGGTGCTCAAGCAGGGTCTGGCCTTTCCGATGTTCGCCGCCGCGATCTGGCTGGTATGGGTGCTGGCGCAGCAGGCGGGCCCGCTGGGCGTGCTGCTGGCGTTGGTCGGGATGGGCTTGCTTGCCTTGGCCGCTTGGCTCTGGCGTGTGAGCCGCCATGCTTCCGCTTCGCTGCGCTGGACCGGCGCCGGTGGAGCGATCGCCGCGGTGCTCGCGGCTGCCGCGCTGCTGCCAATGGCAATGACCGACGAAGCGCCGATCGATGCGGCCACCGAAGCCAGCGCCGTCACCGCATCTGCCGGCGGAACCGGGCCGAGTGCGCCGCCCCGCCTGCAGTCGGAGTTCGAGCCCTACTCGCCCGAGCGTCTCTCCGCGCTGCGCGCACAAGGCAAACCGGTGTTCGTGAACCTGACCGCGTCGTGGTGCATCACCTGCCTGGTCAACGAGCGCGTCGCGTTATCCACAGGCGAGGTGAAGAACGCTTTCGCCGCCCAAGGCGTGACCTATCTGAAAGGCGACTGGACGCGCCAGGATCCGCGCATCACCGCCTTGCTCAAGCAGCACCAGCGCAGCGGCGTGCCGCTCTACCTGTTCTATCCCGCCGGCACCGGCAGCGAGCCGCGCATCCTGCCGCAGCTGCTGACGCCCGGCATCGTCGTCTCGGCGCTGCAAGCCGGTGCCGGCTGATCCACCGATCCGCCGGCCAGCCCGCTCGTCATTTCACTGGAACCCGCCGGCCCGTCACCGGGCCTTCACTGGAGCCCACCGTCATGAAGACCGCATCGACTATTGCCTCGCTTGTTTCCATCGCCGCGGAGGGACGCTCGTCCTCGATCACGCGACGCACCGTGATCGCCGGCGTGGCGCTGGCCGCGACGATGAGCGCCGGGATCGCGCGGGCACAAGCCCAACTCGATCAGCCCGCGCCCGCCTTCAGCGCCAAGACGGCCGATGGCAAGACGCTCACGCTGGACAGCCTCAAGGGCAAGACCGTCGTGCTGGAGTGGACCAATCACGATTGCCCCTACGTCCGCAAGCATTACGGCAGCGGCAACATCCCCGCCCTGCAGAAGGACGCGACCGCGCAGGGCGTGGTCTGGTTGCAGGTGATTTCGTCGGCGCCGGGTCAGCAGGGCTTCGTCGACGGCCCCACCGCGATCAAGCTGAATCTGGAGCGCGGTGCCGCGCCGACCGCCACGCTGCTCGATCCGAGCGGCCAGATCGGCAAGGCCTACGGCGCGCAGACCTCGCCGCATCTGTTCATCGTGAATCCGCAGGGGGTGCTGGTCTACAAGGGCGGCATCGACAGCATCGCCACCGCCAAGGTCGACGACATCGCCAAGGCCGATCCGTATGTGAAGACCGCGCTGGGCGAGCTCGCGGCGGGAAAGAAGGTCAGCCAGGCCAGCACGCGGCCCTACGGCTGCTCGATCAAGTACGGTACCTGACGTGAGAGCGGCGGCTCGGGAACCCCGGCCGCCGCTGCAGGCAAACGCTCCGAGGCCGCGGGTTCAGCGGTCCTCTTGCCACCAGTAGCCGCGGCTGCGCATGCAGGAATCCTGCGCGCGCGATCGCCGGTTCTCATTGGCATCCGAGGTGGACGAGTAGGCCGGCGTGGAGGTCGTCTTGCAGTCGAGGACGTCTCCCTTCTTCGTGCACTTGGTGTTCTCGGACGACCGCCCGCCGTAGCGCTGCTCGGTGACCAGCGCGGGCGGATACATCCGCGCGGCCTCGCGCTCGCAATCGAAGAGATCGCGCTCGGTGTCGGTCGGCGACGCGCCGTCGCGCAGCCAACGGCCCGACGAACAGGCGCTCAGCAGGGCGACGCCGAGCAGCGCGATCAGGGCCATGCGGCCTCGGCTGAAAGAGACCTGGGAAGGGGAAAGGCGCTTCATCGCAGCAGATCCAAAAAAAGTGAAAGGCTGCGACTGTGGGACGCCCGGTGTCGGCCATCAATGACTGGAGTTGGTTGATTTCATGCAGGTTCTGGTCATTGAGGTTCGCCAGCGGGAAGTCCTTCACCACGCGAGGCCATCACCGCAGCGCGCCCCCGAGCGCCCTTCACCCGGGGACAATCGCGCCTTTGCTTGGTCTTCGCATGAGTTCGCCTCCGTCCGCCGCGCCTGCCGCGTCCGCCTCCGCATCGACCACCCCCACTGCGCCCTCCCCCACAGCGCAGGTCGCGCCGATGTCGCGCGCGCTGGTGCTGCTGCTGGCTGTCGGCGCCGGCCTGTCGGTCGCGCCGCTCTACTACGCGCAGCCCATGCTGGGTCTGCTGTCGACCGAGTTCGGCGCCAGCGCCTCGCAGATCGGCTTGATCCCGACGCTCACGCAACTCGGCTACGCGGCGGCGATCCTGCTGCTCGCGCCGCTGGGCGATCGCATCGAGCGCCGCCGCCTCATCGCCTACAAGAGCGCCGCCCTGCTGCTGGCGCTGATCGTCGCGGCCGTGTCGCCCAACCTCGTCGCGCTGTGGCTGGCCAGCGTGCTGATCGGCATCACCGCCTCGCTCGCCCAAGACCTGCTGCCCGCGGCCGCGACGCTCGCGCCCGACGCGCAGCGCGGGCAGACCGTGGGCACGGTCATGACGGGGCTGCTGCTGGGCATCCTGCTGTCGCGCGTGGTCAGCGGCACTTTGGCGCAGCAGTTCGGTTGGCGCTGGGTCTTCGGCATCGCGGCGCTGAGCATCCTCGGTCTCGGCCTGATGCTGCAACGCGGTCTGCCCAAGATGCCGCCCGCCAGTCCCATGCCCTATGGCGAGCTGCTTCGATCGATGCTCACGCTGACGCGCCGCTATCCGGCGCTGCGTACCGCGGCCGCCACGCAAGCGCTGCTGGCCGTCGGCTTCAGCGCGTTCTGGTCGACGCTGGCGGTGATGCTGCACCAGACGCTGAACCTGGGCAGCGCCGCCGCCGGCGCCTTCGGTCTGGCGGGAGCCGCGGGTGCGCTCGCGGCACCGCTCGCCGGACGCGTCGCCGACAAGCGCGGCGCACGCTCGGTGATCCGACTGGGCGCGACCCTGGTGCTGCTGTCCTTCCTGGCCATGGGCCTGTTGCCGAGCAACCTGTGGATCTTGATCGCCGGCACTGTGCTCTTCGACCTGGGCGTGCAGTCCTGCCTGGTCGCGCATCAGAGCATCGTCTACGGCCTGGAGCCGCCGGCGCGCAGCCGGCTCAACGCGGTGCTGATCGGCGCGATGTTCATCGGCATGGCGACCGGCGCCTGGCTGGGCTCGGTGTCGCTGCAGGCGCTGGGCTGGCGCGGGGTCTGCGGCCTGGCCGTGCTGACCTCCGCGGCCGCGCTGCTGTTGCGCATCCGCGCCGACCGCGCCGGGGATCGCGCCAAGACCGCCTCGACCTGATCGCCTCGATCTGATCGCCCTTCCCGCCCGCTGACGCCAAGGTGACACGATCGACCGACCGGTCGGCGTGTGCCGCCAACGCCACGGTGGCCGGTGGACTGTCACTTTCTCCCGCTTCCTGGCCGGTTTGAGCCGGTGCTTCACGGCGCTTTGACGCAAAGCGGCCATTCCCAGCCGTTACATTCACCGATCAACAAAGAGCGGATGGGATGACGGACAGACGAGTGTGGGAGGCGGCGGCCGCCGGAGCCTGGCAAGCGGAGCGCACGCTCCACCAGGGGCGGCGCAGCGAAGTCGTCCGCGTCGTCGACGGACAAGGCGGCACCGCCTTGCTCAAGCGCCTGCGCGACGCCCGCGCCGATCCCGCCGCCGTGGCGCGCCTGCGCCGGGAGTTCGAGCTGGCGCGCCGGCTGGATCCGGCGCTGATCCTCTGCCCCCAAGCCCTCATCGAACATGAACGCCGGCCCGCGCTGGTGCTGCCGGACTTCGGCGGCGAGACGCTGCGCCATCGCATCACCCGCGGCACGCTGGACAACGAAGAGCTGCTGCGCATCGCGTTGGACTTGATCGCGGGCTTGCAGCACCTGCACGGCCACGGACTTATCCACAGGAACCTGGGACCCGGCAAGATCTTGCTGCTGCCGGGCGCCGGCCGCGACGCCGGCCGTGTCCTGATCGCGGATCTGGGCCTGGCCGCGGAGATCGAGCGCGAGCGTCCGCTGGTGCAGCGGGCCGAGCTGATCGAGGCCTCGCTCGCCACGCTGGCGCCGGAGCTCACCGGTCGCATGAGCCGCGATGTCGACTACCGCGCGGATTTCTACAGCCTGGGCGCGACGCTGCTGGAAGCGCTGACCGGCGCGCCTCCCTTCAGCATCGACGATCCGGCCCGCGCGGTGCATGCGCACCTGGCGCTGGTCGCGCCGATGGCGACGGCGCGCAACCATGAGGTTTTCGCGCCGCTGGCGCAGGTCGTCGCGCACTGCCTGCACAAGGAGCCCGAGGCTCGCTACCAAAGCCACCAGGCGCTGCGCCAGGATCTGCAGATCTGCCTGGCCGCGCTGGAGCAAGGCCGCGGCCTGCCGGGCTTCGAGCCCGGCCGCGGCGATGCGGCAGTGCGCTTCCAACCGAGCGGCCGTCTCTATGGCCGCGAGATCGCCCAGGCGCAAATCGCGCAAGCCTTCGACGACGCCGCGCAAGGCTTCCCCACCGGCGCGGGCCTGGTCGCCGTCGCGGGCTTCTCCGGCATCGGCAAGACCGCGCTGGTGCTGGCGGCGCAGCGCAGCCTGCTCGCGCAGCGCGGACATTTCGCCGCCGCCAAGTTCAACCAGTACGGACAGGATCGCCCCTACGGTCCGCTGCTGCATCTGCTGGCGCAGCGTGCCGCGCAGGTGCTGACCCTGCCGGACGGACAACAACTCGTCTGGCGCGAGCGCCTGCATGAGCGGCTGGGCGCCAACGCGGGGCTGCTCGCGCAGGCCTTGCCGGAACTGGCGCCGCTGCTGGGCGACATCGCGCCGCTGGTGGCGGTGGGGCCGGCCGAGGCCGAGAACCGATTCCTGCGCAGCGTCAGCCAGAGCTTCGCCGCGTTGGCGCGCGAGGGCGAGCCGCAGACGCTGTTCCTCGACGACTGGCAATGGGCCGATCGCGCTTCGCGCCGGCTGCTGCGTGAATGCCTGAGCGACGCGACGCTGCGTCAGACGCTGTTCGTCATCGCCTATCGCGACAACGAAGTGCCGCCCGGCCACCCGATCGCGCAGGAGCTGGTGGAGCTGCGCCATCAACTGGGCGATCGCTTCAGCGCGCTGCGCGTCGGTCCGCTGGGGCTGGACGACACGCGCCGGCTGCTCGCCGACAGCCTGCATCGGGATGCGGAGGCGGAGGATGCAGGGCTCGATGAGCTCGCGCGGCTTTGCCAGACGCGCACAGCGGGCAACCCCTTCTTCCTGCGCCGCTTGCTGGAGGACCTGGTCCGCCGCGGCCTGATCCATTACGACGCCGCCGCGCAGCGCTGGGATCACGCGCTGGAGCGCATCGCGGCGACGCGCACGGCGGACAACGTCGTCGCGCTGATGCTGCAGCAGCTCGAGCGTCTGCCCGATGCGACGCGCCAGGCGCTGAGCGTCGCGGCGCTGTTGGGCGCGGGCTTCGGACTGGACAGCCTGGCGATGGCGCTGGATGCGCCGGCCGACCAGCTCGCCACCGACCTGCTGCCCGCGCTGCAAGCGCAGCTGCTGGTGCCGGCGAGCGCGCTTTATCGCTACGCACCGCAGCTGCAAGGCCAGGCGAGCGAGGCAGTCCGCTACGCTTTCGCGCACGACCGTGTGCAGGAGGCGGCCTTGCAGCGCATCGCCGCCGACCAGCGGCCCGCGCTGCAACTGCGCATCGGCCGGCTGCTGCGCGACGGCCATCTGGCCGCGCATCCGGCGACACCGCTGCCCTACGCGGTGCTGCATCACCTGAACGCCGCACGCATGCTGCTGCGCGAAGGCAGGGATGACGCCGAGCGCATCGCGCTGGCCGACTTCAACGCCGAGGCCTCGCGCCTGGCGATGGACGCCGCCGCCTTCGAGCCGGCCGCCGATTACGCCGAGCTGGCGCTGGAACTGGGCCCTCGTTCAGAGCGGCGCGGTGCCTGGCTGCACCACGCGGCGCGCATGGCCTACCTTGCCGGACGTCCCGCGCGCATGGACGCGCTGCTGGAGTCCGCGCTCGCCGACGCTGTGGACAACGCCGAGCGGGCCCGTCTGCTCGAGGTCCGCATGGAGGCGTTTTATGCACAGGGTCGCCTCGCCGACACGGTGGATCTGGGGCTCGAGCTCCTCCTGCTGCTGAACGCGCAGCTGCCGCAGCTCACCGGCCCGAATGCGATGGCGGATGTGGCGCGGCTGCTCGGCGAGCTCCAGCAGGAGGTCGCCGCGATCGGCCTGGACACGCTGGCCGCGCGAGAGCCGATGCGCGACGAGGCCCGGCTGTTGCTGATGTCCATCGCCGCGAAGATGACGGCCGCCGCCTACATCGTGCGACCGGCGCTGCTGCCCTTGCTGACGCTGTTCCAGGTCCGGCTGATGGTCGATCACGGCCATGTGCCGCAGGCGCTGTCGGCTTACTCGGTGCTCGGCCTGATGTGCGCGGAGTTCCTCGGCGATTACCGCTTCGCCCACGACATCGGCCGCATGTCGATGGCGCTGGTCGAGCGCCATGGCTGGATGCAGGTGCTGGCGCATGCGGGCTTCTCGTATCACGCCTTCCTGAGCCACTGGGGCGACGGTCTGCGCGTGAGCATGGACGGCCTGATGCGCACGCATCGCAACGGGCTGGAGTTCGGCAACCTCCGGCATGCGGGGCTGGGGCTCTACGTCCACGATGTGCACGCCTTCCTGGCCGGCACGCCGCTGACGGCCTTGCAGGAGCAGCTCCAGACACATGCGCAGCGGCTGCGCGCGATGCGCCAACCGGTCGCCGCCGATTACGAGGACGCGCTGCTCGCGCTGGTGAAGTCGCTGCAACGACCGCAGCTGCCGGAGCAGAGCTTCAAGGGGACCGAGACCTTCACCCGCACTTATGCCGAGCGCCAGGATCAGACTGGTCTGATGTTCCTGCACGGCTGGCAGGCGCTGCTGCATTTCGTGGCCGATCGGCCGGAGCCGGCGCTGCGCGAGGCGCTCGCGGCACGCGGACTTTTCGCTGCGGGACGCGGCATGCATGCGCAGTCGCTGTTCCTGTTCATCGCGGCCTGGGCGTCGCAGCGTCTGGCGCTGTCCGGCGGCACGCGCGATGTGGCGCTCGAGGACGACGCCCTGCAGCGCCTGCAGCGCTGGCAGGACGCGGGTCCGGGCCATCTGCAGGAGCGTGTGGCGCTGCTGCGGGCGCAGCAGGCGATGCTCGCAGGCGAGGCGGACGAGGAAGTGGAGCGGCTGCTGGAGCGCGCGCTTGAGGCGGCCGAGGGCCCGCACGGCACCGCGCTGGACACCGCCGCCGTGTGGCGCGCGCAGGCCGAGTGGTGGCAGGACCGCGAGCCGGTCCGCGCCGCGCATGCGCGGCTGCATGCGCAGCAGGCGTGGAAGCGCTGGGGCGTGATCGCGCTCGGCGGCGCGGGTGTGCCGGCGCTGCCCTCGCTGGCGGCGAGTGCCTTCGATGATTCCGCGCTGGGCGCGCTCGCGGACGGCCACGAAGCTGGTTCGGGCGGAGACGGCGCGCGTGCGGACGTGGCCGACCTGAGCAGCCTGACCAAGGCGGTGCAGGCGATCAGCAGCCAGCCGGATCTGCCGCGGCTCTTGCGCCGTCTGCTGGAGGTGGTGGCCGAGAACGCCGGCGCGCAGCGCGCCGCGATCGTGCTGGCCAGCGGACCGGCGGGCGCGTCGCGCTGGGTGCTGCAGGCCGAGGCGACGCTGGGCGATCAGCCGAAGCTGCATCTGCTGGAGCAGTTGCCGCTGGAACGCGCCGGCGCGCAGCTGCCGCTCGCGCTGATGACACGCGTGCTGCGCGATGGCCGACGCGAGTTGATCGTCGATGCGCGCGGCCTCGCGACCATGGAGGACTACTTCCAGCGCCACACCGCGCCGCCGCGCTCGGTGCTGGCGCTGCCGCTGCTCAAGCAGGGGCAGACGGTGGGCGCGCTGTATCTGGAAAACGCCGCCGCCGCGGGCGTGTTCACCGAGGCGCGCGTCAGCTTCCTGGAGCTGCTCTGCGCCAACGTGGTCAACGCTGTGGACAACGCGCGCCTGGTGGCGGAGCTGCAGGAGCTCAACGCCAGCCTGGAGCGTCGCGTCACGCAGCGCACCCGCGAGCTCGCCGACAGCGAGGAGCGGTTGCGCGCCGTGCTGGGCAACGCGCCGATTCCGATGGTCGTGACGCGCGAGCGCGATGCGCTGATCGTTTATGCCAACGGCCCATCGGCGGAGATCGTCGGTCGACCGCTGGACGACCTGGTCGGCAAGCCGGCGATCAGCTTCTATCGCGATCCGGCGGACCGCGACCGCATGCAGCAGAAGTTCCGCGACGAAGGCCGGCTGCAGGGCGAGGAAGTCTGCCTGCTGGCCGCCGACGGCAGCGAGCTGTGGATGCTGCTGTCCATGGTGCCGGTGGTCTACGACGGCGCGGCCTCAGTGCTGAGCACGCTGGTCGACTTCACCGAGCGCAAGCGGCTGGAGCTGGAGTTGCAGCGTCTGGCGACGACCGATGCGCTCACCGGCGCGGCCAATCGGCGCTGCTTCCTGGAGCACGCCGAGGGGGAGCTGGCGCGCAGCCGACGCTACGGCTTGCCGCTGTCGCTGGTGATGATGGACGTCGACCACTTCAAGCGCATCAACGACACGCTGGGCCATGCGCGCGGCGACGCGGCGCTGTGCCGGCTGGTGCAGCTGTGCGCGCAGATCGTGCGCAAACAGGATCTGCTCGGCCGGCTGGGCGGCGAGGAATTCGCGCTGCTGCTGCCGCAGACCTCGCTAGAGGATGCGGCCCACCTGGTGGAGCGGCTGCGTCAGCACATCGAGGCGAGCGGGCTGGAGCTGCAGGCGGGATCGCCGCCGGTGGCGCTGACGGCGAGCTTCGGCGTCACCGCGCTGCGGGTCGAGGATCTGCGCGTGGAGGAGCTGCTCGGTCGGGCCGACCAGGCGCTGTACCGCGCCAAGGACGGCGGTCGCAACCGCGTCGAGCGGCAGGATTGAAGCGGCGCTGAAACGGACTTCGGCGCCGATGCCGATGCCGAGGTTGACGCTGGATGGGCGTCTCAGGGATCGATGCGGGAGGGCTTGGCGCGTTCGCGATAGAAGGCGTCGAAGCGGGCGGCGTAGTGGGCCTTGGTCTCCGGCGTGAGCCAGCGCATCAGGCCTTCGCGCAGGCTGGCGGCGCCTTCGGGCCGGCCATAGGCGCGGTCGATGCCGCGGATTGCGGCGAGTCCCCACGGCGTGCGCGGGCAGGCGATGCCGGCCATCACCAGATCGCTCGCGCCCTGGATGGGGACGGTGACGAGGTCCTTGGGATTGCCCGCCATCACCAGCGCCATGTCCTGGTCGATCGAGTAATCGGCGCGGCCCAGGCTGATCATCTGCAGGATGCGGGCGCCGAAGTCCTTGGGCGAGTACAGCGCGACGGCGTTGTTGGCGGGTCGCGCGGCGATGCGCTCGTCCAGTGCCGGGCCGTAGCTGCGGCCATCGATCAGCGCGCCGCGCAGGCTGGTGTCGGCGAACAGACGCGGGAGCGGCACTTCGCCGGCGGCATTGCGGGGCAGCTTGGCGAGCTTGTCGCGCCGCACCACGAGCTGCGGCGGCGGCGTGAGCTGCGTGTTGATGAAGTAGGCGACCTTCTCGCGCTCGGGCGTGCGGACCATGTTGGCGCGGCAGACCTCGTCGCCGCTTTCGATCATCTGCCAGCTGCGCTTGGCGTTGGCGAAGACGATCTCATGCTGAACCTGCGGCCATTGCTTGCCCAGATACGCGACTACCCGGCTGGTCACGCCGCTGGCGTCGACACCGCTCATCGCCGGCGCGTGGTCGGAGGCCAGCCAGGTGATCTTGGTGACCGCGGGTTCGGCCGGGCTCTGCGCGTGCGCGCAGGGCATCGCGGCGACCAGGCTGAAGGCCAGGGTCGCCAGGACAAAACGCGAGGAGTGGACGCGGCGAGCGCGGGTCGGACGGCGGCGGATCACGGGGGCAGCATAAGGGGCCGGCGTTGCCCGGCGAGACGTTTGAATTTATTCACAGCGGCGTTTAGCGGTAGTTGGTCACTGCCCGAGCGCCCTCGATAGACGATACGGCGTACGGAACGCAAAGTCCCCACGACTTGCCCAGCGCTGAGATTTCCATAAAAATGGAATGATGGAAGAGAACGAAGTCGTCAAAGCCCTCGGGGCGCTGGCGCAGCCGCTGCGGCTGCAGGTTTTTCGCGCGCTGGTCGTGGTCGGCGAATCGGGCCTCACGCCTGGCGCGATCCAGGAGGGACTCGGTGTTCCCGCCGCGACCTTGTCCTTCCACCTGAAGGAGCTGGTCGCCTCCGGTCTGGTCACGCAGGAGCGCGCCAGCCGCAACCTCATCTACCGCGCCGCCTACGACCGGATGAATGCGCTGCTCGGCTATCTGACCGAGAACTGCTGCCAAGGCGAGTCCTGCGCCGTCGATGGCGCGACCGCGAAGACCTGCTGCTGATGCCCATGCCCATGCCCACGAACATCCTCATCCTGTGCACCCACAACTCTGCCCGCAGCGCGCTGGCGGAAGCGATGCTGAATCACTGGGCCGGGCGGCTCGGCAAGGATGTTCGCGCCTTCAGCGCCGGCAGCGCGCCGAGTGGCCGTATCCATCCCCATGCGCTCGACGTGTTGCGACAAGCCGGCGTCGATGTCTCGGGCCTGAGCAGCAAAAGCTGGGATGTCTTCTCCGGCGCCGACGCGCCCCAGATGCGCGTCGTCATTACCGTCTGCGACAGCGCCGCGGCCGAGCAGTGTCCGTACTGGCCAGGCGGTCCAGTGAAGGTGCATTGGGGCTATCCGGATCCGTCGAACGCGCCCGAGGACGAGCGCCCCCGTGCATTCGAGCTCACCCGCCAGGCCATCGGCTACCGGATGCTGCAGCTCGCGCAACTGCCGCTCGATGCGATGAGCGACGCCGAGCTGCGCCAGGCCTTGCTCGAGATCGAGAGGTCCTGAGATGAGCGCCCTTCCTTCCCGCGATCCGTCGAGCGAATCGAACCGGGATACCGACGGCGCCGCGTGCGCCCCCGCCATCGGCTTCTTCGAGCGCTACCTCAGCCTGTGGGTGGCGCTGTGCATCGCCGTCGGCATTGCGATCGGACAGCTGCTGCCTGGCGTCGCGTCAACGGTCGGCGGCTGGGAGATCGCGCAGGTCAACCTGCCGGTCGGACTGCTGATCTGGATCATGATCGTCCCGATGCTGCTGAAGATCGACTTCGCGGCGCTCGGCCAAGTGAAATCCCAGGCGCGCGGCATCGGCGTCACGCTCTTCATCAACTGGGCGGTGAAGCCCTTCTCGATGGCGCTGCTGGGGTGGGTCTTCGTGCGCCACGTCTTCGCGCCGTGGCTGCCGGCGGACCAGATCGACGGCTACATCGCCGGCCTCATCCTGCTGGCTGCCGCGCCGTGCACCGCGATGGTCTTCGTCTGGAGCCGGCTTTGCCGCGGCGATCCCTACTTCACCCTGTCCCAGGTGGCGCTCAACGACGCGATCATGCTCGTCGCCTTCGCGCCCATCGTCGCGCTGCTGCTGGGGCTGTCCTCGATTGTGGTGCCCTGGGGCACGCTGGCGATCTCGGTGCTGCTCTACATCGTGATCCCGGTGCTGCTCTCGCAGATGTGGCGGCATTGGTTGCTCAAGCGCGGCGCCGACCAGTTGCAGGCGGTGGTCGATCGTCTGGGGCCGTTCTCCATCGCGGCGCTGCTGCTGACGCTGGTGCTGCTGTTCGCTTTCCAGGGCGAGCGCGTGCTCGCGCAGCCGCTGGTCATCGCGCTGCTTGCCGTTCCCATCTTGCTGCAGGTCGCTTTCAACTCGACGCTCGCCTATCTGCTGAACCGCGCTCTGGGCGTGCGGCATGCCGTGGCCGGTCCGTCCGCGCTGATCGGCGCGAGCAACTTCTTCGAGCTCGCCGTGGCGACGGCCATCGGCCTCTTCGGCCTGCGCTCCGGCGCCGCGTTGGCCACCGTCGTGGGCGTGCTCGTGGAGGTGCCGGTGATGCTGGCGGTCGTCGCCCTCGTGAACCGCACGCAATCCTGGTACGAAAAGGGAGTCCGCCATGTCTGACCCGACCACCACCTTCCCCGCGCTCGCTGCCGAGCACTTCGACGTGCCGACGCCGGACCGGCTCACGCCGCGCGATCCCGCGACGCACCGGCCGCGCTTCCTGCTGCTCTACGGCTCGCTGCGCGCGCGGTCCTACAGCCGACTGCTGACGCAGGAAGCCGCGCGGCTGCTGGAGGCGATGGGCGGCGAGGTCCGCCTCTACGACCCCTCCGGTCTGCCGCTGCCCGACGACGCCGCCGACACGCATCCCAAGGTCCGCGAACTGCGCGATCTGGCCGCTTGGTCCGAGGGCATGGTCTGGTGCTCGCCGGAGCGCCACGGCGCGATGACCGGCGTGATGAAGGCGCAGATCGACTGGATCCCGCTGAGCTCCGGCGCGATCCGTCCGACGCAGGGCAAGACGCTCGCGGTGATGCAGGTCAGCGGCGGATCGCAGAGCTTCAACGCGGTCAACCAGATGCGCGTGCTCGGGCGATGGATGCGGATGCTGACCATCCCGAATCAGTCCTCCGTCGCCAAGGCCTACGACGAATTCACCGAAGCGGGCCGTATGAAGCCCTCGTCCTATTACGACCGCGTCGTCGACGTGATGGAGGAGCTCTTCAAGTTCACGTTGCTCACGCGCGACCTCGGGCCTTACCTCGTCGATCGCTACAGCGAGCGCAAGGAGGCCGCCGCGAAAGCCGCTGTGGACAACTCTGTCCACAGGCCCGTTTCGGCCCCGGCTGTGGATAACGGCGTGCCGCCGCCGGTGGTGTCCGCGCCGCTGAGCAGCGTCGGCTCTGCGGCCGCGTGCGGCACGGCGGGCCGTGCTGGCGCCCGGTGCTGCGGCTGAAGCCCTGCGACGCCCGCCCACCTCCGGACGAAAAAAAGCCCCGCCAGGACTGGCCTGGCAGGGCTGCTCGCGGGAGCGAACGGTCAGGTTGCCTTTGACGCCGCGCAGGCGGCGTCCGAGATCGACCGAGGAGACAAACAGGAAATCGGAGAGATCAGCAGGGATCAGCGCGCGGCGCTGATCTGGTCGAAGACGCCGCCATCGTCGAAGTGCGTCTTCTGCGCGTTGCGCCAGCCGCCGAAGACCTCGTCGATGGTCACCAGCTTCACCGGCGCGAACTGCTTGGCGTACTTCGCCGCGACCTTCGCGTCACGCGGACGGTAGTAGTTCTTCGCGGCGATCTCCTGGCCTTCCGGCGAGTACAGGTACTCGAGATAAGCCTGGGCGACCTTGCGCGTGCCCTTCTTGTCCACGGTCTTGTCGACCACCGACACCGGCGGCTCGGCCAGGATGGACAGGCTCGGGGTCACGATCTGGAACTTGTCCGGCCCCAGCTCCTTCACCGCCAGATAGGCCTCGTTCTCCCACGCGATCAGTACGTCGCCGATGCCGCGCTCGACGAAGGTCGTGGTCGCGCCGCGGGCGCCGGAGTCCAGCACCTTGGTGTTGGCATAGATGCGCTTGACGAAGGCCTTCGCGGAGTCCGCGTTGCCGCCCGGCTGCTTGAGCGAATAGGCCCAGGCCGCCAGATAGTTCCAGCGCGCGCCGCCCGAGGTCTTCGGGTTGGGCGTGATCACGTCGATGCCGCTGCGCGCCAGATCCGGCCA
The DNA here is from genome assembly GCF_039595295.1 of Roseateles sp. GTDB lineage: Bacteria > Pseudomonadota > Gammaproteobacteria > Burkholderiales > Burkholderiaceae_C > Roseateles. The sequence continues at coordinate 70,075 of NZ_JBCNLU010000009.1, read as the reverse complement.
GTCGTTGATGTGCTTCGGGTTGCCCTTGCGCACCAGGAACACGATGGTCGAGGTGTAGGGCGACGCGTTGTTGGGCAGGCGCTTCTGCCAGTCCGACGGGACCAGCTTGCCGTGGTCGTACAGCGCGTCGATGTCGTAGGCCAGCGCCAGCGTGACGACGTCGGCATCCAGCCCGTCGATCACCGAGCGCGCCTGCTTGCCCGAGCCGCCGTGCGAGTTCTTCACCGTGACGGTCTCGCCGGTCTTGGCCTTCCAGTACTTGGCGAAGGCGGTGTTGAAGTCCTGGTACAGCTCCCGCGTCGGGTCGTAGGAGACGTTGAGCAGCGTGACCGAGCCCTGCGCATGGGCCAGGGGCATCATCGCGCCACCGAGCAGGGCGGCGGTGGCGAGCAGCGAGACGGTGCGGCGGAGAGCGTTCACAGGGATCTTCTCGTTCGGTTGAGGGAGCGCCCAATGTAGGCAAGCGCACCTTCGAAGTGAACCAAGAAGATCTGCTTTGCTTTGCAGCCTCACCCCCCGAAGCTGTGTTCCAGCTCGATCCAGCCTTGTCGGCCGTGCGGCAAGTAGTAGCCGACCGGGTAATACGGCCAGGTCGCGCTGGGGTCGCGGCGCACCTTGTCGAAGACGTTGTTGACGATCACGCTCACCCGCGTGCGCTTGGCCAGCTGCCAGGACGTGCTCGCGTTCACGTTCCAGTACGGGCCGACCCAGGCGCCGGGCTCCTCGCCGGGAATGCGGCCGTTGCGCTGCGTCGCGATGGTGTGGGACCAGTCGCCGATCCTCCAGTTCAGGCTGGCGTTGAGCCTGCTCGGCCAGTCGCCGAAGTCGCGGGTGCCGACCACGTTGTTGTCCGTGTCGCCGGCGAACTGCTTGTAGCGGAAGCTCTTGACCTTGGTGTACTTCGCGTTCGCGGTCCAGCGGCCCCAGCCCTCGGCGGACCAGCTGTAGCGCGTGCCGATGTCGATGCCCCAGGTGGACTCGCTCGCCGCGTTGATCGGATTGACGCGGATCTCCGCCACCTCGCCCGGCCGCACCAGCGCATTGGGCGGATTGCGACGCACGCGGGCGATCGCGTCCTGGCAGGTCGGCGAATTCACATCCTTGGCGCCGATGCGGCAGTCCGCCTCGGTGCGCAGCACGCCGTCGGCGCTCAGGTCGGTGACCAGGTCACGGATCGCGATCTTCCACAGGTCCACCGACAGGTCGAAGGACTGCGCCGGCTGCCACACCGCGCCCAGACCCCAGGAGCGGCCGCGTTCCGACTTCAGATCCGCGGAGCCCGTGCGCACGTAGTTGAAGCCCGGCGAGACGCCGGCGTACTCGCAGTTGGACAGCGGCTGGCCCGTGGAGACGCAGCGGTAGTAGTCCGTCGACGACGAGTAATAGCCTTTGGTCTGCTGCGCGAAGATGTAATTCATGTCCGGCGCGCGGAAGCTGGTCGCGTGCTGCGCGCGCAGCAGCAGCGAGCTCAGGGGCCGGAACTCCAGACCCGCGTTGTAGGTCGTGCTGCCGTCGTTGCGGCCGGCGAAGTCGTAGCGGTCATGGCGTGCGGCCAGGGTCGCGGTGATCTGCTTGGTGAGGGGGGCGTTGAGCTCGCCCCCGAGCGCCAGCCGATCACGCGTGCCGCGCACCGGCGCCGAGGCGCTGGTGTTGTAGAACACCGGCGTTCCGAGCCGCGGATCGACCTCGTTGCGGAAGCCTTGCGTCCCCGCCTCGGCCACGACCGCGGCCTTCACCGGACCGCCCGGCAGATCGAAGAGCTCGCCGTTGGCGCTGGCGCTCAGCTGCTGGCTCCAGCTCGCGTTGCGGGTCCAGCTGCGGCCGGTGACGCTGTCGATCTCCTGCGGCGTCAGCGGGCGGAACAGCCGCGCCGGATCGGCCGCGTAGATCACCGTGCCGTCGGCCTCGGTGCCCAGCTTCGGACCCAGCAACAGCTGGTCGATGCCCGACAGCAGGCGCGGCGTGGTCGTGCGGTTCAGGTAGTAGGCGCTGTTGAAGGCGACCTCATAGCTCCAGCTGCCGCGCAGATCGCCGCGCGCGCCGACGGCGATGTTGTGGGTCGAGTCCTGCCACTTGCGATTGAAGCGCTCGGCGCCGCCCAGCTCCTCGGGCGCGAAGCGCCGCGTCCAGGTCTCGAGCAAGCCGGTCGTCTGATTGCGGAAGTAGCTGTTGCCGGTGACCTCCGAGGTCCAGCTCGGACCGCGGGTGTTGTTCTGGGTGCGCGCCCAGCCGAACTGGCCTTCGGCGAAGAGCTCCAGCCCCGGATGCAGCTGCCAGGTCAGCTGGCCGGCGGCCTGCGCGCTGCGGTTGCCGGTCTGCGTGGTCCAGTAGGTCGGCGAGGCGCGACCGCTGCCGCAGTAGGTGCCCGTTCTGCCGGTGTAGGCGGAGGTCGAGCCCTCGAAGAGCGTGCCCCCCGCGGCGCAGCCGTCGGTGGGTGTGAGATAGCGGCCGGTCGTCGCGTTGCGGCGGCCGATGACGACGGTCGGAGCCCCGCCCTGCAGCGTGGTGTCGGCCATGAAGTCGCGCTGGCGGCTCCAGATCGGCTCGCGTCCGCTGAGCTCCACGCCCCACACGCCCTGGATCGCGCCGGCATCGAAGCCGCCGGTGATCTGCGCCCGGGCGTTCTCGCCGCCGCCGTGCTGCGTGCCGCCGGCACGCAGGTTGATGCTGATCTCGTCCACATGCTTCTTGAGCACGATGTTGACCACGCCGGCGATCGCGTCCGAGCCGTAGATGGACGAGGCGCCGCCGCTCAGCACCTCGATGCGATCGATCAGCGCCGACGGGATGTTGGCGATGTTGACGAAGTTGACCGAGCCCTCGTAGGCGGTCGGGTAGTCGGCCACGCGGCGGCCGTTGACCAGCACCAGCGTGTGGTTGGGCCCCAGGCCGCGCAGGCTGATGGCGTTGGCCGCCGGCGTGAAGGTGTTGCCGAAGTCCTCGCCCTGGGTGAAGCCGGTGTTCTCGGTCAGGCTGGACAGCGCGTCGGAGACGTTCTTGTAGCCCAGGCGATCGATGTCCTCGGCCTTGATGACGGTGACCGGGCTGGGACCTTCGCTGCTCACGCGCGAGATGCGCGAGCCCGTCACCACCACCGACGGCAGCGGCGCATCCTTGGCGACGTCCTTGCCGGCCTCCTTGGCGGCGTCCTTCTGCGCGGGCTTCGCGGCTTCGCCCGTGGGCGGCGGCGCGTCCTGCGCGAAGGCGATCGATGCGGGGAACGCGGCGGCCAGGGCGGCCACCAGCGTGGCGGCCGAGCCGGTAAGGCGGGCCGCTTGCTTGACGTTGGGCTTCAAGAGTCTTTCCTCGTGGGACTGAACAGCCCGTCACTCTAGAAAGCAGACTCCTCTCACCCAACCAAGCGTTTCAGCTTTGCAAAGTCGTGCGCGGTGGATGTGCTCATGCGGAAAAACTTTCGGCACGGCCCTTTCGCGCTACCCGCACAGCTCGCACCGCGCCGCTCGCCGCGCTTCAATCCGCTCCGCCCGGCGCCACGCGCGCCTGCTCGACCAGCTCCCGCGTCAGCGGCGGCGCGAAGGTCTCGATGAAGGCATAGACGTAATCGCGCAGATACGCGTCGCGCCGCACCGCCAGCCGCGTCAGGTTGTCGGCGAAGAGATGGCGCGCATCGATCGCGCGCAGATGGCGGTCGCGCTCCTCGTCGTAGGCGATCGCCGCGACGATGCCCACGCCCAGGCCCAGCTCGACGTAGGTCTTGATCACGTCGGCGTCCATCGCCACCAGCACCACGTTCAGATCCAGCCCCGCGCTGGCGAAGGCGTCGTCGATGTGCGAGCGGCCGGTGTAGCCGGTCTCGTAGGTGATGACGGGGAACTGCGCCAGCCGCTCCAGCGTCAGCGGCTTGCCGTCGGCGGCCTCCTGCTCCAGCGGATGTCCCGGCGGCACCAGCACCGTGTGGGTCCAGCGATAGCAGGGCAGCGTCAGCAGCTGCGGATGCAGCGCGAGCGCCTCGGTGGCGATGCCCACGTCGGCCTCGCCGTCGATGAGCAGGCGCGCGATCTGCTGCGGCGAGCCCTGCGTGAACTGCAGGCTGACCTCGGGATGCGAGTCGCGGAAGTCCCGCACCGCCGGCGGCAGCGCGTAGCGCGCCTGGCTGTGGGTGGCGGCGATGCGCAGGTGGCCGCTGTCGGCGCGGGCGAAGTCCTCGCCGGCGCGGCGCAGGTTCTCGGCCTCGCGCAGCAGGCGCTCGACGATGGGCATCACGTTGCGGCCGGGCTCGGTCAGGCCCGTCAGCCGTTTGCCCGCGCGGACGAAGATGTCGATGCCCAGCTCGTCCTCGAGCTCACGGATCTGGCGGCTGACGCCGGGCTGCGAGGTGTGCAGGGCCTGCGCCACCTCGGTCAGGTTGAAACCGCGGCGCTGGGCCTCGCGGACGGAACGGAGCTGTTGGAAGTTCATCGTCGTGGGCGCTGTGAGGACAGCGCGGGGGCAGGCTCTGAGGAATGACGGCCGGAGCCATCGGCCGGCTTCCGGCGACGAACGTGAGGGAAACGTCGGGAAAGCGGCTTGCTTATGCGGATTGATTATTCGAATCCGCGCCTGTGCTGTCCTCCAACAAAAACCGATAAGCAATTTCGCGATCGGTGCAAGAGCTTGGAAGCTCTATGCTGCGCAGCTTGTGGCCATGAAGAAGTCTTTCGTCCTCCCCTCGTTGCTGCTGCCCGTCGCGCTTGCGATGTGCGCGATGCCGGCTGCCGCCCAGCCCTCGGCGGAACGCTTCACCTGGTTGATGCCCGAGGTCGACGCGGCGCTGTCCGCGCCGGGATCCAACGGGACGGCGGCGACCGCCGCGTCGGCGCCCGCGCGGCGCGGCCTGGGCCAGCCGGTGGCGGACTACCTGATCGCCAACTGGGGCACCCAGGCGCGGCACGAGGTGCTGATCGCCAACGTCAAGCGCTCGTGGCGAATGATCGAGGCGGGCGATCGTGCCTGCCATCTCGGCGTGCTGCGCACCCCTGAGCGCGAGGCCGTCGCCTACTTCATCGACACGCACCTGGTGCCGCCTCATCAGCTGATCGCGCGCCGCGCGGTGCTGCCCAAGCTCGCGCGCAATGCCGCCGGCGAGGTGGAGCTGGAGCGCGTCTGGACGGAGAAGCAGCTGCGCGGCGCCGTCGTCGCCGGCCGCAGCTACGGCCGCTCGCTCGACGCGATGCTGGCCAAGCGGCCGTCCGGCGTGGTCGATGAATACACGACGCCGGACTTCGGCGGGAACATGCTGTCCATGATCGCGATCGGCCGCGCCGACTACACGATCGAGTACGACTTCGTGCTGGCCAGCCAGCAGGAACAGCGCGCCCTGTCCAGCGCGCAAGCCGGCAGCACGACCAGCGCGGCGGCGCCGGGACGGGTCTCCACGGCGGATCTGGTCAGCGTGCCCATCGCGGGCTACAGCGATCCGGTCGTGTCCGGCATCGCCTGTCCGAAGACGGCCTGGGGACGCCGCGCCATCGAGCATCTGGAGCGGGTCCTCGGCTCCGCGGCGGGCCGGCAGTTCCTGCGCGACGAGTTCCTCAGCCACCTCAGCGTCGAGGCCAAGGCGCGCTACGGCGCGCGCGTGGACGCGTTCTACGCCAAGCCGTTGAACGTCAGCACGCGCTGAGCACCGGGCGATGAGCACCGAGCGCGGACAGCGCTCGGCTCAAGCTCAAGCCGCGTTCGGCTCCATCGCCTCGCGCACCACGTCCTCGGTCAGCTCGGCCACGCACTCCTGAACGAAGCGATAGGCGAAGCCGCGCAGGTAGTGACCGCGCTTGAGCGCGATGCGCGTGGTGTTGGCGGGGAACAGGTGGCTCGCGTCCAGCAGCTGCAGGCCGGAGTCGCGCGTCGGCTCGAAGGCCATCGCGGCGATCACGCCGACGCCCAGTCCCACCTGCACGTAGGTCTTGATCACGTCCGCGTCCAGCGCCGACATCACCAGGTCCGGCGCCAGGCCCGCCGCCGCGAAGCTCGCATCGATGCGGGCGCGTCCGGTGTAGCCCTCGTGATAAGTGATCAGCGGCTGCTCGGCCAGGGTCTCCAGCGTGAGCGGGCGCGTGGTCAGCGGATGCCCTTCCGGCACGACGACCGCGTGACGCCACTCGTAGAACGGGAAGGTGACGAAGGCGTCGTCCTTGCCCAGCGCCTCCGTGGCGATGCCGATGTCGGCCTCGCCCGATTGCAGCAGCGAAACGATCTCCGACGGACTGCCCTGATGCAGCACCAGGTGCACCCGCGGATAGGCCTGCTTGAAGCGCGCCACCACCTGCGGCAGCGCGTAGCGCGCCTGCGTGTGCGTGGTCGCGATCGTCAGCTGGCCCTGATCGGCGCTGCTGAACTGCTGCGCCAGGCGCTTGATGTTGCGCACGTCCTGCAGCATGCGGTCGACGACGACCGCCAGCTCCTTGCCCGGCTCGGTCAGCCCGAGCAGCCGCTTGCCGCGCCGCTGGAAGAGCTCGACGCCGAGCTCGTCCTCCAGGTCCTTGATGTGCTTGCTGACGCCGGACTGCGAGGTGAACAGCGCGGCCGCCACCTCGGTCAGGTTGAAGTTCTGCTGCACCGCCTCCCGGACGATGCGCAACTGCTGGAGATTCATGGTCGAGACGGCCCGCTCTGCGGCTTGCTTGTCGGATGGCCGGTCGGAGGATCAGGCGGCCTGGTCGATGCCGAACAGGCTCAGGCGCGACGCCTGCAGCCGCACCTGCTGACCCGAGACCAGCTGCAGCGCCTCGGCCTGCTCGCGGCTGAGCTCGGCTTCCAGATGCTCGCCCTGCGCGCCGCGCAGCTCGACGCGCGCGGCGGCGCCGAAGGCCAGCACGCGCTCGACGGTGGCGGGCAGACCCGGCGCGTCCTGCGTCGGGATGATCACCAGCTCATGCGGACGCGCGTAGGCCTGCACCAGACCTTGCTGCGCGCCCTCGATCGCGGCGCCGGCGCCTTGCGCCAAGGTCTGGTCGCCGACGCGGACGATGCCGCTGTCCACGCGGCCCTCGAAGCGGTTGACCGCGCCGAGGAAGCCGTAGACGAAAGGCGTTGCCGGGCGCTGATAGACCTCGGTCGGCGAGCCGACCTGCTCCACGCGGCCATGGTCCATGAGGACGACGCGATCCGCGACTTCCAGCGCCTCTTCCTGGTCGTGCGTGACGAAGATGCTGGTGATGTGCAGCTCGTCATGCAGCCGGCGCAGCCAGCGACGCAGCTCCTTGCGGACCTTGGCGTCCAGCGCGCCGAAGGGCTCGTCCAGCAACAGCACGCGCGGCTCGACCGCCAGCGCGCGGGCCAGCGCGATACGCTGACGCTGACCGCCGGACAGCTGCGGCGGATAGCGGTCCGCCAGCCAGTCCAGCTGCACCAGTTGCAGCAGCTCATGCACCTTGCGCTTGATCTCCGACTCGGAGGGCCGCTGCTTGCGCGGCTTCACGCGCAGGCCGAAGGCGACGTTGTCGAAGACCGTCATGTGACGGAACAGCGCGTAATGCTGGAACACGAAACCGACCTCGCGCTCGCGCACATGGGTGTCGGAGGCGTCGGCCCCATCGAGCAAGACCTGGCCCCGATCGGCCGTCTCCAGTCCCGCGATGATGCGCAGCAGCGTGGTTTTGCCGCAGCCCGAGGGGCCCAGCAGCGCGGTCAGCTCGCCGGTGGGGAAGTCCAGGCTGACGTCGCCCAGCGCGGTGAAGCTGCCGAAGGACTTGTGGATGTTGCGGACCTGGATGCTCATGCTTCTTCCTTCACGACGTTGCGGGAGGCTTGCCACTCGACGAACTGCTTGAGTCCGAGCGTGACCAGCGCCAGCAAGGCCAGCAGCGACGCGACGGCGAAGGCCGCGGCGAATTGATATTCGTTGTAGAGGATCTCGACCTGCAGCGGCAGCGTGTTGGTCTGGCCGCGGATGTGGCCCGAGACCACCGACACCGCGCCGAACTCGCCGAAGGCGCGCGCGTTGCACAGGATCACCCCGTAGAGCAGACCCCACTTGATGTTGGGCAGCGTGACATGCCAGAAGGTCTTGAAGCCGCTGGCGCCCAGCACCGTGGCCGCCTCTTCCTCGTCGCGGCCTTGCGCTTGCATCAGCGGGATCAGCTCGCGCGCGACGAAGGGGAAGGTCACGAACACCGTCGCCAGCACGATGCCGGGCACGGCGAAGATGACCTTGATGTCGTGGTCCGCCAGCCAGGGACCGAACCAGCCCTGCGCGCCGAAGATCAGCACGTAGATCAGGCCCGCGACGACCGGCGACACCGAGAACGGCAGGTCGATCAGCGTGATCAGGAGCTGCTTGCCGCGGAAGTCGTGCTTGGTGATGGCCCAGGCGGCGCAGACGCCGAAGATCACGTTCAGCGGCACCGAGATGGCCGCCGCCAGCAGCGTCAGCTTGATGGCGGAGACGGCGTCGGGCTCGATCAGGGAGGCCAGGTAGGTGTCCCAGCCCTTGCGCAGCGCCTCGGTGAAGACGGCGGCCAGCGGCAGCAGCAGGAAGAGCGCGAAGAAGCCCAGGCCCAGCGTCAGCAGGGTCCAGCGGACCCAGCGCTTTTCGCGCGTGGCGGGGTTGCTCTGGAAGTGGCCGGCGGCGGTGGCGCGGCCCAGGGTTGCGGCGGATCCGGCCATGTCAGCGCTTCCCGTCCAGTCCGTTGCGACGCAGGCTCCAGGCCTGCAGTCCGTTGATGCCCAGCAGCAGCAGGAAGCTGAACACGAGCATCACCACGGCGATCGCGGTGGCGCCGACGTAGTCGTACTGCTCGAGCTTGGTGATGATCATCAGCGGCGTGATCTCGCTGACCATGGGCATGTTGCCGGCGATGAAGATCACCGAGCCGTACTCGCCCACCGCGCGTGCGAAGGCCATCGCGAAGCCGGTCAGCAGCGCCGGCGTGAGCATCGGCAGCACCACCAGGCGGAAGGCCTGCCAGCGATGCGCGCCCAGCGAGGCGGCGGCTTCCTCGAGCTCCGTGTCCAGGTCCTCGAGCACCGGCTGCACCGTGCGCACGACGAAGGGCAGCCCGATGAAGATCAGCGCGATCAGCACGCCCAGCGGCGTGAAGGCCACCTTGACGCCCAGCGGCTCCAGCCACTGGCCCATCCAGCCGTTGGGTGCGTACAGCGCGGTCAGCGCGATGCCCGCGACGGCGGTCGGCAGCGCGAAGGGCAGATCGATCAGCGCGTCCACCAGCTTCTTGCCGAAGAAGTCGTAGCGCACCAGCGACCAGGCCAGGAGGAAGCCGAAGACGACGTTGATGCCCGCCGCCAGCAGCGAGGCGCCGAAGCTCAGCCGGTAGGACGCCAGCACTCGCGGCGACGTGGCCGCGTTCCAGAAGGCCTCGGCGCCGTGGCCGGCGGACTTCAGGAACACCGCGCACAGCGGGATCAGCACCAGCAGCGACAGGTAGAAGAGCGTGAAGCCCAGCGTCGGCGCGAAGCCGGGCAGGACGCGGCGGCGCTTGCGGGGCGTCGCGGGGACGGCCTGCGACGCGGGGAGCACGGCGGTGTTCATCGGATCAGCGGATCAAGCGGGATCGGGATCGAGGCGACGCAGGGGCGGGCGCTCGGGGCCAGGTCTTGCGGGAGGTCAGCGGCGCGCGGCCATGATCTGGTCGTAGGTGCCGCCGTCGGCGAAGTGCGTCTTGCCGACCTTGGCCCAGCCGCCCAGCGTCTGCTCAACGGTGAACAGCTTGATCGGCGCGAAGCGCTTCTCATGCTTCTTGAAGATGGCCGGATCGCGCGGACGGAAGTTGTTCTGGGCAATGATTTCCTGGCCCTCGGGCGTCCACAGGAAGTCCAGGTAGGCCTTGGCCAGCGCGGCCGAGCCACGCTTCTGGGCGACCTTGTCCACCACCGCGACCGGGGCGTCGGCCTCGATCGAGATGCTGGGATAGACGACCTCGAAGTTGCCCTTGCCGAATTCGTTCTCGATGAGTTCGGCTTCGGATTCGAAGGTCAGCAGCACGTCGCCGATGCCGCGCTGGGTGAAGGTGGTGGTGGCGCCGCGGCCGCCGCCGTCGAGTACCGGCACGTTGGCCAGCACCTTGGAGACGAAGTCCTTGGCTTGCGCCTCGGTGCCGCCCTTGGCGACGACGCTGCCCCAGGCGGCCAGATAGCCGTAGCGACCGTTGCCCGTGACCTTGGGGTTGGGGATGATCACCGACACGCCCTGGCGGGCCAGGTCGCCCCAGTCCTTGATGCCCTTGGGGTTGCCCTTGCGGACCAGGAACAGCATGGTCGAGCTGTAGGGCGCGGCGGCGTTGGGGAACTTGTTGCGCCAGTCGGCGCTGGTCAGGCCCTTCTCGGCCAAGGTGTCGACGTCCGTGGCCTGGTTCATGGTGACCACGTCGGCTTCCAGGCCGCCGATGACCGAGCCGATCTGCTTGGACGAGCCGCCGTGCGACTGGTTCACCGTGACGGTCTGGCCGGTCTTGGCCTTGTAGGCGGCGATGAAGGCGGGGTTGACCTGCTTGTAGAGCTCGCGCGCCACGTCGTACGAGACGTTCAGCAGCGTGGTCGGGGCCTGTGCCTGCTGCGCCTGAGCCAGCGAAGAGGCGCCCATCAGCGCCGTCGCGGCGGCCAGCATCAGCGCATGGCGGCGGCTGACCGCGGTCAGGGCGGACAGCGACGGGCGGGACTTCGAGGCGTTGGCGTGGGTCATGGCAAGCGGACTCTTGGAATCGTGTGATCGGGCCGCGAAGCTTGCCAAACTGTCCTTATTCCAGGAACGATTGTTTGAGCATTTGCTTATCTCGAATATGAAATAAGCAGGCGCACGAGGGCGCCGGACCACGGACGTGGCCGGCGCGGAGCCGGGCGGAGACAGCGCCGAGCGCCGCTCCGGGTGGCCGCAGGGGCGGCCGGTCGATGCGAGGACGAGCCTCGTGGCGAACTGAAAGGCACCAGGACCGTGAGCGCGAACCACCGGAAGCGCCTCCCCCAAGACCCCGAGGGCGGCCCGCGGTCACGACCTGGGCTTTCACCATGCCTTTCCGGTGGCAGGTCATCCGCCCCCGGCGGAGGCGACATGGGCGCCTCCGTGCTGCGCAGTCTGCGGGGGCCGGCGATGCCGCGCCAATACGCATTCGGCGCATCCACGTGCGGGCCGCTCATAAGCCAGGGGCCGGCCGGCCTCGGGAACGTTCGTCGCCCCGTCATCGCCTGCTCGATGGACGCGGCGGTGGCGGGGCGATGGCTTCTCCGATAGGCTGGGGCCCTCGCCGGCAGCAAAGGGGCGCCACAGCCCCGCCGCGATGCAAGGAGGATCCGCGTCCCATGATGACCGCCCCGATTCCCGACAACGAAGCCGATCGGCTCCAGGCGCTGCGAGAGCTGCTCATCCTGGACACGCCGCCCGAGGAACGCTTCGATCGCATCGTCCAGTTCGCCGCCGAGGAGTTCGGCGTCCCCATCGCGCTGATCAGCCTGATCGACACCAACCGCCAGTGGTTCAAGGCCCGCTTCGGCCTGGCGGTGTGCGAGACCAGCCGGGATGTGTCCTTCTGCGGCCACGCGATCCACGCGACCGAGGTCATGGTGGTGAGCGACGCGACCCAGGATCCGCGTTTCGCCGACAACCCCATGGTGCTGGGTCCGCCCAACATCCGTTTCTATGCGGGTGCGCCGCTGGAGCTCTCGCCCGGGGTGCGCATCGGCACGCTGTGCCTGATCGACCGGCGCCGGCGCAGCTTGGACGACACCGACCTGGCCATCCTGATGAGCTTGCGCGATCTCGCGGTCGCGGAACTGTTGGGGCGGTCCCTGGTGGAGGCGTCGACCTGATGCCCAACGCCCAACGTCAGCTGCTGCTGGTCGATCCGCACTCGCTGTTCCGGCGCACCGTCGCGCTGGTGGCGCGCCAGATGCAGATCGCTGACGTGCACGAGTGCAGCAGCCACGAAGCCGCGCAGCGGCTGCTCGAGCATCAGCCCATGGACGCCCTGCTGCTGGACATCGGCCAGGGGCTGGACGCGTTGGCCCTGCTGCAGAGCGTGCGCGCGGGCGCGCTGCGCTGCCCGCCCTCGACGCCGGTGGCGCTGACCGCGGAGGCCTGCGACCTGTCGACGGCGCAGCTCTACAAGGAGCTGGGCGCGCGCCGCATCATGCTCAAGCCCTTCAAGGTGAAGACCGCGCTGGAGGTGATCCAGGACCTGGCGTTCACTCCACCCAGTGCTGGGCCAGCCACGGCGTCGGACGCACGTAGCGGCGCAGGTGGCGCCAGCGGTGGGTGACGCCCGAGGCGAAGGTCGCCTTGATGTGCTGCCACGGCGACTCGTGCGCCGGATCCTGCTGGGTCCAGCGGCCCACCAGCACGTCGCTGGGGTTCGGACCGCCGGGGAAGGTCACGATGCGTGCGCCCCGCGGCAGACGCGCCGGCATGAAGTAGCGCAGCGGGAATGGCGGCAGGCAGTGCAGCCGGAAATGGCGCGTCCACAGGTGTGGCCAGAACTTGATCCCGCCCGGCACCGAGGCGGTCACGAAGTGCTGCTCGAAATGGTGCTGGTCGGCGACGGCCTGCGGGTCCGCGCGGAAGTTGCGGATGATGTGCGGGTACTTGCCGACCGGGAAGCGGAACACCGAGGTCTGCCCCAGCTTCTGCAGCGGCTTGGCCCAGTTGCGCGCCAGCACCACATCGTCTGGATGGCCGTGGGTGAAGTAACCGTCGATGTTGTCGACGATCACCGAGTCCAGGTCGATGAACAGCACCGGGCCGGACAGACCGGTGGTCGTGCCTAGATCCTCGCTCCACAGCACCAGCTTGCGCCACTTGCCGATGGAGCGCTTGGGCCATTCGCAGCCCAGCTCGGGCAGGGCGTAGGCGTCGACCTCGGGGCGGATGCCGGTGGCGTGGTCGGTCAGGCAGACCAGACGGAACTCGCCGGTCACGTGCCGGCGCAGCATCCCGTACAGGCGGTTGACGTAGTCGGCGCCGTAGGCGCTGCCCCACTTCACGCAGATCACTTGTTTCATGGGGCTCCCTGCTGATTCGTTCTGGTTGGGCGATGGCTCGCCGGGTAACGAACCAGTCTAGGAAGTGCCCCTTGCTGCTTGACCGATCAAGGTAAAGATAGATTGCCCCTTCTCGGCATTCGCCCCCCAAGCGTGACAAGACGTTCCCCAATGTGCGGTGGGCAACGTTGATCGGCGTGGTCGTGATGCAGCGTGCAGCGCACGGCACCGCCATCCGGACGACGCTTATGCATTCCGCGCGCTTGAACATGCCGCGAGCTTCGTTCGCCGATGAAGGACGGATGCCTAGAGTCGGCGGCCATGACTGCCACCGCCACGCCCCTCGCCGCCCGGACCGCCGCGTCCTTCATCGACCGCGCCGGCTATCCGTCCGCCCTGTCTCGGGACGAGACGCTGGAGGAGTCCGATCAAGGCTTCGACATCCGCGCCTTCGACGCCCCGCTGGGCGCGGAGGTCCTGGGACTGGACCTCTCGCAGCCGCTGAGCGACGCCGACTTCGCCCGCCTGCATCGCGCGCATCTGGACCATCACGTGCTGGTCTTCCGCGACCAGCGCATCACGCCGGCCCAGCACATCGCGTTCAGCCGGCGCTGGGGCCCGCTGCAGATCCACGTGCTGCGCAATTTCCAGCTGGCCGGTCATCCGGAAATCCTGCAAGTCTCCAACCTGCGCGACGCCGACGGCCAGCCGCTGGGTCTGGGCGACGCGGGCCAGTACTGGCACTCGGACCTGTCCTACAAGGAGCGCCCCAGCCTGGGTTCGCTGCTGCATGCGCAGGAGCTGCCCAGCGAGGGCGGCGACACGCTTTTCGCCAATCAGCACCTGGCCTATGACGGGCTGCCGCTGGCGCTGAAGTCCGCCATCGCCGGCCTGCGCGCCGAGCACAGCTACCTCGCTCGCTACGAGGAGCTGCGCGCGAAGAATCCGTGGCGTCCCAAGCTCACGCCGGAACAGATCGCCGAGGTCAAGCCGGTCGCTCAGCCGGTGGTGCGCACGCACCCCGAGACCGGCCGCCGCGCGCTCTTCGTCAGCGAGCATTTCACGACCCGCATCCTCGACGTCCCCGAGGACGAGAGCCGCGACCTGCTCGCGCAGCTTTTCGAGCACAGCAGCCGCAAGAGCATCGTCTACCGCCATCACTGGCAGGCGCACGACCTGGTGTTCTGGGACAACCGCTCGCTGCTGCATCTGGCGGCCGGCTGCCCGGACCACCTGCGCCGACACCTCTACCGCACCACCATCGAAGGCGACGTTCCCGTATGACAGCCGACCGCATCCTCCCGTTCACGCGTTTTGCCTCGACGGCATCGTCAGAGCCCTCGACATCGACATCGACATCGAGCTCGCGTGCGCCGCGCGGCGTGCTGCGTCGCGTGCTTGCCGGCGCGATCGCCGGCGCGCTGGCCCTGGGCGCGCTGCCGGCCCACGCCGAAGGCCAGATCCGCATCGCCGAGCAGTTCGGCATCGTCTATCTGCTGCTGAACGTCGCCCAGGACCAGAAGCTGATCGAGAAGCACGGCAAGGCGGCCGGCGTCGACATCCAGGTGCAGCGCGTGCAGCTGTCCGGCGGACCGGCGATCAACGAGGCGCTGCTGTCGGGCAGCATCGACATCGCGGGCGCGGGCGTCGGACCGCTGCTGACGCTGTGGGACAAGACCAAGGGCCGGCAGAACGTGCGCGGCATCGCGTCGCTGGGCAACTTCCCGTACTACCTGACCAGCAGCAACCCGGCGGTCAAGACGCTGGACGACTTCAGCGACAAGGACCGCATCGCGCTGCCGGCGGTGGGCGTGTCGGTGCAGTCGCGGGTGCTGCAGCTGGCCTCGGCCAAGCGCTGGGGCGACGCGCAGTACAACAAGCTGGATCGCCTGCAGGTCGCGATCCCGCATCCGGAGGCGACCGCCGCGCTGATCAAGGGCGGCACCGAGATCAACGCCCACTTCGGCAACCCGCCCTTCCAGGAGCAAGGCCTGGCGGGCAATCCGAACGTGCACATCGTGCTGAACAGCTACGACGTGCTGGGCGGGCCGGCCTCGGCGACGGTGCTGTACACGACGGAGAAATTCCGCCGCGACAACCCGAAGACCTACAAGGCCTTCGTCGGCGCGCTCGCCGAGGCGGCCGACTTCATCGCCAAGAACCCGGAGCGCGCGGCGGACATCTACATCCGCAATGAAAACTCCAAGGTCTCGCGGGAGCTGCTGCTCAAGGTGATCAAGAACCCCGAGGTGCAGTTCAAGATCACGCCGCAGAACACCTACGGCCTGGCGGCCTTCATGCATCGCGTGGGCGCGATCAAGAACAAGCCGGCCTCGGCGCAGGAATACTTCTTCGACGATCCGCACAACGCGGACGGGAGCTGAGCATGAGCGCGGTGCTGGATCGGATCGACGCCGGCCTCGACAGCGCGGTCGACAGCGCGCTGGACACGGTGGCGGCCGAGCCCGGCGCCGCGGCCTTGGACGCGCGGCTTCGCGTGGAGGGTGTGAGCCTGGACTACCGCGGCGAGCGCGGCCTGGTGCGCGCCACGCATCGCGTGGATTTCGACGTGCTGCCCGCGGAGCGCTTCGTGCTGCTGGGCGCGTCGGGCTGCGGCAAGTCCTCGCTGCTGAAGGCGGTGGGCGGCTTCGTCGCGCCCTCCGAGGGCCGCATCCTGATCGACGGCAAGCCCGTCGCCGGACCGGGGCCCGATCGCATCGCCGTCTTCCAGGAGTTCGATCAGTTGCCGCCATGGAAGACGGTGCTGGAGAACGTCGCCTTCCCGCTGGTCGCGTCGGGCACGGCGCCGCGCAAGGAGGCGCTGGAGCGGGCGCGGGATTGGCTTGCGCGGGTCGGGCTGGCGGACTTCGCCTCGACCTTTCCGCACCAGCTGTCCGGAGGGATGAAGCAGCGTGTCGCGATCGCCCGTGCGCTGGCGATGAAGCCGCGCGTGCTGCTGATGGACGAGCCCTTCGCCGCGCTGGACGCGCTGACGCGCCGCCGCATGCAGGACGAACTGCTGGCGCTCTGGGAGCAGGAGCGCTTCACCTTGTTGTTCGTGACGCACTCGATCGAGGAAGCCTTGCTGGTGGGGCACCGCGTGCTGGTGCTGTCGCCGCATCCGGGCCGGGTGCGGGCGGAGCTCAATGCGCAAGGCCTGACCCCGTCGCAGCGCGCCGCGCAGACGCAACGGATCGAGCGGCTGCTCTTCGACGACGAAATGACCGGAGGCCAGCGATGAGCGTGACCGTCCTGCAAGGCGCGGTCGCGTCGGACCTCCCAGGCGGCTTGACCGCGCCCCCGGCCGCGACGCGCCTGCCCGACCCGCCGCTGCGCCTGGAGCGCGAGATCGCGCTGAGCGTTTACGCCGCGCCGGTCGAGGCGCCGGTGTCGGTCTGGCGCCGGCTGCTCGACTCGAGCGCCTGGCGCCAGGCCTTGCTGCTGGTGCTCCTGGCCGGTGCGTGGGAGATCGCCGCGCGCGTCGCCGACAACGAACTGCTGCTGCCGACTTTCACCGCGGCCGCTCGCGCGCTGTGGGAGGGCCTGGCGGGTGGTGAGCTGCTGCTGCGAGCGGGGATCTCGCTGAAGCTGCTGCTGCAGGGCTACGCGCTGGGCGTGGTGCTAGCGCTCGCGCTGACGGCGCTGGCGACGGCCTCGCGCTGGGGTCGGGACCTGCTCTCCAGCCTGACGGCGATGTTCAACCCCTTGCCGGCGATCGCGCTGCTGCCGCTGGCGCTGCTGTGGTTCGGGCTGGGCGCGACGAGCCTGATCTTCGTGCTGGTGCACGCGGTGTTGTGGCCCTTGGCGCTGGCCGCGTCGGCGGGCTTCGCCTCCGTGCCGGAGACGCTGCGCATGGCGGGCCGCAACTACGGTCTGAAGGGGCCGCGCTATGTCGCCTTCATCCTGCTGCCGGCGGCGCTGCCGGCCATCCTCTCGGGTCTACGCGTGGGCTGGGCCTTCGCGTGGAGGACGCTGATCGCCGCCGAGCTCTTCTTCGGCGCCTCGTCGGGCCAGGGCGGGCTGGGCTGGTACATCTTCCAGAACCGCAACGAGCTGATGACCGATCGGGTCTTCGCGGGGCTGGCGCTCGTGATCCTCATCGGGTGGCTGGTCGAGCGCCTGGTCTTCAGCACCATCGAGAAGGCGACGGTCAGGCGGTGGGGGATGCAGCGGTGAGCGCGGGCTCGCCTCGATGCATCGTGTGAGGCGGCGGCTCGACGTGCGCGACGCCTAGCCGTTTTGCTAGCGCCGCCAATCGCTTGTCCATCGCCCAGAGTCGAGCGCCCGGCGTCTTGATCGTCGACATCAGCAGCGCAAGGTCGACCAGACCGCAACCCCTTCCAAAAATCTCCTCCTCCTCGATCAGCGTGATCACCTCATCGATGCTGACGGCGGCGCTGTGGTGCAGGCCCTCCACTGTCGAGAGTGCCTTGGAGCGAGGGGTCGGCAAGGAGCCGCATCGCAGCTCTCCCAGGATCAGCGGGTGTGCCAGCACGGCATGCGTCTGCAGGAGCCGCAGCAGGGTGGGGTTGGATCGACGAAAGTGGTCGATCCAAACGGAGGTGTCGACGACGATCTTCATGACAGCGGATCCTCCGGATGCTCCGGGTCCTGACGGCGGCCCTTGAACTCAGGCAGGTCCGGCGCGATGCCGCCCATCTCGCACAGTCGGGCCTGCGCCTGGTACGCGATGAAGGTGCGCAGCGCCGTGTTGATGAGCTGGTCCTGACTCATGGGCTCATCCGCGACTGCCATCGCGCGTTGATAAAGGGTTTCGTCGATCATGATCGTCCTTCGCATCGATTCGCTCCGCGGCGCTGTCACTGAAGCCGGATCAGTGACTCGACCCGCCTGTCGGATCGCGAGGGCAGCAGCTTGATCCATGGGCGCCCGCGCGTCATTGACTCGATTCAGCGGATTTCGCCTCGTCGCCTACCGACTCCAGTCGTCGTGCCCCCAAATAGGAACGCCCCGGCCGAAGCCGGGGCGTGCTCGCATCGGATGACAAGGTGATCAGGTCATGGCTGGGTCTTGAAGACTCCCTTTCTGGACGACACGGATCCAAGGGTATGAGCTTCGATCCGGCGCGCGAACGAAGCGATGCGGATAAGCTGCTGCGGCCACCGCGCTAGCGATCGCCTACGCTGGACGGTTCGCCGCCCGCCCCGGCGCCATCCTTGCCGGACGCGGGCCCTCCCCCATCCCACCAGGATCGAAGGAACGCGCATGACCGCCTCTCCCACCGTCGACGACATGCCCTCGCGGCGCCCCGAGCGCGCCGACCGTCCCGCCGTGCTGGACCTGATCGGCAACACGCCGCTGGTCCCCGTCAACCGGCTCGACACCGGCCCCTGCCAGCTCTTCCTCAAGCTCGAGTCCCAGAACCCCGGCGGCTCCATCAAGGACCGCATCGGCCTGTCCATGATCGAGGCCGCCGAGCGCGACGGCCTGCTCCAGCCCGGCGGCACTGTCGTCGAGGCCACTGCCGGCAACACCGGGCTGGGCCTGGCGCTGGTCGCACGCGCCAAGGGCTACCGCGTCGCGTTGGTCGTGCCCGACAAGATGTCGGCGGAGAAGGTGCTGCAGCTCAAGGCGCTGGGCGCCGAGGTCCACATCACCCGCTCCGACGTCGGCAAGGGCCACCCCGACTACTACCAGGACCGCGCCGCCCGCCTGGTCCAGGACATCCCCGGCGCCTGGTACGCCGACCAGTTCAACAACCCCAACAACCCGCTCGCCCACGAGACCACCACCGGTCCCGAGATCTGGCATCAGACCGGCCACCGCATCGACGCGCTGGTCTGCGGCGTGGGCTCGGGCGGCACGATCACCGGGCTGTCGCGCTTCTTCGCGAAAGTGCGGCCGGGCCTGGACGTGGTGCTCGCCGATCCGGCCGGCTCCATCCTCAAGGACTTCATCGAGACCGGCAGCTACGGCGAGGCCGGCTCCTGGGCGGTCGAAGGCATCGGCGAGGACTTCGTCCCGCCCATCGCCGACCTGAGCGGCGTGCGCCACGCCTACTCGATCACCGATCAGGAGAGCTTCTCCACCGCCCGCGACCTGTACAAGGCCGAGGGCATCCTGGCGGGCTCGTCCACCGGAACGCTGCTGGCCGCGGCGCTCAAGTACTGCCGCGCCCAGACCCAGCCCAAGCGCGTCGTCACGCTGGTCTGCGACACCGGCACCCGCTATCTCTCCAAGGTCTACAACGACCCGTGGATGTTCGATCAGGGCCTGCTCGAGCGCGCGTCCAAGGGCGACCTGCGCGATCTGATCGCGCGGCGCGCCGAGGACGACGCGGTCGTCAGCGTCAGCCCCGAGGACACCTTGGCCACCGCCTTCTCCCGCATGCGCCAGGCCGAGGTCTCGCAGCTGCCGGTGCTGCGCGACGGCAAGCTGGTCGGGTTGCTGGACGAGTCCGATCTGCTCGCGCAGATGCACATGGACGCGCGCCACTTCAAGGACCCCGTCGAGGCCGCAATGAGCCATGATGTGCGCACCTTGCCCCCGGGGGCGCCGCTGTCCGACCTGATCGCCCAGCTGCGCCAGGGCCTGGTCGCCGTGATCGCCGACGAGCGCGGCTTCCACGGCCTGGTTACCCGCTTCGACCTTCTGAATCATCTGCGAAAGGGCTTGTCATGAGCCAGTCCCCCAAGAACGACGCCCAGGCTCTCGGCCACGACGACGCCTCGCTGCGTTTCGACACCCGCGCCATCCACGGCGGCCAGCATCCCGATCCGCTGACCGGCGCCGTGATGCCGCCGATCTACGCCACCTCGACCTATCGCCAGCAGAGCCCCGGCGTCCACCAGGGCTACGAGTACGGCCGCACCCACAACCCCACCCGTCAGGCTTATGAGCGCGCGATCGCCAGCCTGGAGGGCGGCGTGCAGGGCTACGCCTTCTCGTCCGGTCTGGCGGCGATGGCGACGGTGCTGGACACGCTGGACGCGGGCTCCCACATCGTGGCGGGCGACGACCTCTACGGCGGCAGCTACCGGCTGTTCGAGCGGGTGCGCAAGCGCAGCGCCGGCCTGCAGGTCACCTACGTCGACAGCAGCCATCCGGAGAACGTCCGCGCCGCGCTGCGCCCCGAGACGAAGATGATCTGGATCGAGACGCCCAGCAATCCGCTGCTGAAGCTGACCGATCTGGCCGCGGTCGCGAAGATCGCGCGCGAACACGGCGCGCTCGCCATCGCCGACAACACCTTCGCCAGCCCCTGGTCGCAGCGGCCGCTGGAACTGGGCTTCGACGCGGTGATGCACTCGGCGACCAAGTACCTGAACGGGCACAGCGATGTGATCTCCGGCGTGGTCGTGGTCGGCGGCGAGCAGCGCCAAGCCCCGCTTCGCGAGCAGCTCGAGTTCCTGCACAACGCGGTCGGCTCGATCGCCGGCCCGTTCGACAGCTTCCTCGCGCTGCGCGGTCTGAAGACGCTGGCGCTGCGCATGGCGCGCCACAACGAGAGCGCACTGGAGCTTGCCCGCTGGCTGGAGGCGCAGCCCAAGGTGCGCCGCGTCCATTACCCGGGGCTGGAGAGCCATCCGCAGCTCGCGCTGGCCAAGCGGCAGATGCGTGGCGGCGGCGGGATGATCAGCGTGCAGCTCGACACCGATCTGGCCGGCGCGCGCCGCTTCCTGGAACGGGTGCGGATCTTCTCGCTGGCCGAAAGCCTGGGCGGCGTCGAGAGCCTGATCTCGCTGCCCGCGCTGATGACGCATGCGTCGATTCCGCTGGAGACGCGCGAGCGGCTGGGCATCACCGACTCGCTGGTGCGGATCTCCGCCGGCATCGAGGACATTGAGGATCTGCGCGACGACCTGAAGGCGGGCCTGGACGCGGTCTGAGGCTCAGCGCCCGTCGACTTTCCCAGTGACAACGCGCCGGGGCCGTGAGGCTGCCGGCGCGTTCTTCATGGGCGCCGCGGTGGCAGGGGCTCAGCGCGACTCGCGCCAGCCCAGCACGCGGGCCGGCAGGAACAGGATGGCCTTGAGCAGGGCGAACACCGCCTCCACGCTCAGCCCGATCAGCCGGAACGGCAGCGTGATCAGCCAGGCCAGCGGCCACAGCACCAGCGCCAGCAAAGCCAGCGGCCAGCACAGCACGAACAGGATCATCCAGAACAGCAGGCCGATGAAGCCCATGACGCTCTCCCGCAGCGGGGACAGTCCCGCGAAAGCCAGAGCCTGGACTGTAGGCAGCAGGCCCCCGCGAACTGGCGAGCTTGCGATGAACCGGCCCGGAAGCCTCATGGACTGCGCCTCGGTCCGACGCGCCGGACCCCTTTTGGGTTCGGTCGGGATCCGAAGTTCCGAAGCTCGGGATCGGTGTTCAGGAATCTGAACGAAAAAACCTTCAACAAAATCGTCTTAACTACCGTCTAAGCGAAGTTGGTTATCATCCCGCTTCGACTTTTTCGGAGGCCCCGCCATGTCCAACCTGAACTACCGTCATCTGCATTACTTCTGGGTCGTGGCCAAGGAGGGCGGTTTCGCCCGCGCGGCCGACCGTCTGGGCATGGCCGTGCAGACCATCAGCGCCCAAGTGCGCGAACTGGAGCGCTTCATGGGTTGCCAGCTCCTCAAGCCCGAGGGCCGCGGCCTGGTGTTGACCGAGGCCGGCCAAGCCGCCTTCAGCCGCGCCGAGGAGATCTTCCAGATCGGTCAGCTGATCCCGCACGAGGTGCACGAGGCCGCGACGCAGCGCGTGCAGCGCCTGTCGGTGGGTCTCTCGGACGGCCTGTCCAAGCTGGCGGCCCATGCGCTGCTGGCGCCGGTGCTGGATACGCCGCATCTGCGTCTGGTCTGCCACGAGGGCGAGGTCGATCAGCTGCTCGGCGAGCTGGCGCTGCATCACCTGGATCTGGTGCTCACCGACCAGCCCGCGCCGGTGAACCCGACGCTGCGCATCACCAGCCAGTTGCTGGCCAGCACGCCGGTGGACTGGTACGGCCCGGCCGTGCTGGTCGAACGCGCCAAGCGCTCGCCCAGCAAGGGCTTCCCGTACAACCTGGAGCAGCTGCCGGTGCTGCTCCCCACCCGCCACGCCTCGCTGCGCGCCGGGCTGGAGCGTTGGTTCGAGCAGCACCACATCCGCCCGCAGATCGTCGGCGAGTTCGAGGACAGCGCCCTGATGAGCGTCTTCGCGGCGCGCGGACTGGGCGTGTTCCCGGTCAGCCGGCTGGGCGCGGACGACTTGTCCATGATGTCCGGCTTGCACCTGCTGGGGCAGACCGAGGTGATGGAGGACGTCCACGCGATCTATTCCCGCCGCGGCCAGAACCACCCGCTGGTGTCCAAGCTCCTGGGCCGCCGCAGCACCGCCGCCGGCGAGGTGAGTATCGAGTCGGAAATTACTTCAGAAAATTGAGAAAGAAGCAGGTTTTTTGGAATCTATCGAGCCATTAAGGTCAGGGCCTCGTGCGCGCGCGAGCGCGCTCTCGTCCAACGGCTCAATCGGATCCAGGAGAACCTAGCCATGAGCGATTTCCAACGACAGCCGGCGTCCCCTTCGGCCTGGACGCCCGCCACTTCCTCGACGTCCCCCGGTGACGTCTTCAGCCAGCGCGGCGACGTCGCCCGCGTCCTGCGCAACACCTACGCGCTGCTGTCGATGACGCTGCTGTTCAGCGGCGCCGTCGCGGCCGCCGCGGTGGCCTTCAAGCTGCCCGCGCCGGGCATGATCCTGACGCTGATCGGCTACTTCGGCCTGCTGTTCGCGATCCACAAGACGCAGAACAGCGCGGCTTCGGTGCCGCTGGTGTTCGCGCTGACCGGTTTCATGGGCTACACCTTGGGGCCGCTGCTCAACGCCATCCTTGGTCTGCCCGGCGGCGCAACCACGATCGCTCTGGCGCTGGGCACCACCGGCGCGACCTTCCTGGTGCTGTCGGCCTACGTGCTGGCGACCAAGAAGGACTTCAGCTTCATGGGCGGCTTCCTGTTCGCCGGCATGATCATCGCGATCCTGGCGTCGCTGGCCAACATCTTCTTCCAGCTGCCGGCGCTGGCCATGGCCGTGTCGGGCGTGGTGGCGCTGCTGTCGGTGGGCATGATCCTGTTCGAGACCAGCCGCATCGTCAGCGGCGGTGAGCGCAACTACGTGATGGCCACCGTCAGCCTGTTCGTGTCGCTGTTCAACCTGTTCACCAGCCTGCTGAGCCTGTTCGGCTTCGCTGGCCGGGACGAGTAAGCGCCATGACCCAAGCCCCTGGCGACACGCGCCGCCGCGGCCTCGATCCGCTGAAGACGGCGCTCTGGAGCATCGCCGGTCTCCTCGCGCTGCTGTGGAGCGGCCTGGCCTGGGCCGCCGCCGCGGTGGTGCGATGGACGGTGGAGGCGCTGTCCACCGGACAGGCCGCCGAGCTGGGCAAGACCGCGGTGGAGTTCAAGTTCCCCGCCTGGCTGGAGCCCTTCCTCGACACCGGTCTGCTGAGCGCGCTGCAGGACCTGGCGCGTTGGGTGCTGGAGATGGCCGGACAAGGTGCGCCGCTCGCGGGCGCCGCGGTCGGCTGGCTGGTGCCGGTGGTCTGGGTGGGCTGGGCGTTGGGGCTGCTGACGCTGTTCGCGATCGCGGGTCTGCTGCATTTGGCGCTGCGCTCGCTGCCGCGCATCGGCGGGCCGGCGACGACCTGATCTGGCGAACGCGCATTGCACAGGGGGGCTCAGCCCCCCTTCTTCATGGCGGGTCGGATCCTCAGCCCGCGACCGGCTGCACGGTGCCGTCACCATGTGGCGCGGCCTGGAACTCGGGGAGCTGCTCGACGGCCGTCGCGTAGGCGATCAAGGAGGGCAGATCCTCCGCTGGCGGCAGCAGGTCCGGCACCATCTGCCGGACGAACTCCCAGGCCACGCCCACGCTGACGCCCGCCAGCCCGATCACATCGCGCTCGGCGGACAGCGGCGCCTTGCGCAGCTCGGCCTCCAGCTCCGTCAACGCCGCCCGCAGCTGACCCGTACAGCGATCCAGCCACGGCCCGTGCTGCTTGTCCTCGGGACGCAGCTGCTGCTCGTAGACCGCCTGCACGCTCTTGTCGCAGACGGCCATCGCCAGACCGATGATGCGCAGCGCGCGGCGCAGATTCGGATCGCTGGGCGGCAGCAGCGGCCGTCCCGGCGACAGCGCCTGCGCGTACTGCAGGATCAGCGTCGAATCCATCAGCACGGTCCCGTCCTCGCAGACGAAGCTCGGCGCCTTGACCACCGGATTGATGCGGCTGAATTCGTCGAAGGTCCGGAACACCGACAGCGAGCGGTGCTCGAAGTGCAGCCCGAGCAGCAGCATCGAGATCGCCGTGCGGCGGACGTAGGGGGAGTCGAGCATGCCGATGAGCTGCATGGCGGTACCTCGTTCGATGAAGAAGAAATCGGAAGCGATCAGGTAGGAGGCGGTCGGGCGTTCTCGCTCAAGGCGCGGCGACGGTGAATCGGTAGAGGCAGCACTCGTCCTCGTGTAGCGTCCGCACTTCGCGGGCGATGTCGCCGGCCGCGTGCGCGCGGATCACGCCGGGCCAGAACTGCGCGGCGGGCGTATTGGCCATCAGGTGATAGACCTCCCAACGTCCGGGAAAGCGGCTCAGCACCTCGCCGGCGGCGCGCGCCGCCAGTCCGTGGCCGCGATAGCCGCGCGCCAGGAAGAAGTAGCCCATGTTGTGGTCGGCGTCCGGGTGCTCGCACTCGGCGTCGACGACCGCGAAACCGGCCAGCTCCCCATCGACCTGGATCATGAACGGGTGCACGTCCGGCTGCGCCCAGTACGGCGCCTTGGGCCGCAGCTGATAGCGGCCCTCCGGCGCGAACGCGACCGGCGTCCACTCGCTCAGGTCGTAGTTGTAGAACTGCATGAGGTTCTCGATGCGCGGCAGGTCGTCGGGCGTGGCGCGGCTCAGGCTGAGCGCCGGGTCGGGCAAGGTCTCCATGGTCGTTCTCGTCTTGTCTCTCGTGGTTGTTCTTGTCGGCGGATCTCTACGGATCTCTGTGGATTCGGTGGGCTCGTGCCCTCAGGCGGGCGCGGGGAACGCCTCGTCGAAGGCGTAGCGCACGCCGGCCAGCGCCCGGATGCGGTCCATCCAGCCCAGCACCGCCAGCGTCTCCGCATGCGGCACGACCGGGCTTTCGATCTCGCCGGCGCGGGCGCAGCGCATGGTCTCGCGGATCTCGCCCTCGAAGCCGTTGATCTCGAAGGGGCGCTCCAGGGTCTCGGGGGTGCCGCGCGCCGGCAGCAGCTGCACGCGGGTCGCTTCCCAGAAGGTCTCGGGCAGGACGATGGCGCCCAGCTCTCCCAACACCTGCATCGAGTTGGGCGCATAGCTGTCGATGGCGCAGACGAACTGTGAGGTCAGCCCGTCGCCGAAGTCCAGCGTCACCGCGAGTCGCGCATCCACGCCCGTCGGCGCGAGCTTCGCCCGCACGTCCAGATCCGCCAGCGGCGGCACCTCGCCCAGCGCGTGCTGCAGCATCCAGCGCGTCGCGGTCAGGTTGTAGACGCCGACGTCCAGCAGCGCGCCGCCGGCCAGCGCCGGATTGAAGATGCGACCGTCGGGGTCGTAGGGCGCGGGGAAGCAGAAGCTCGATTGCATGCCGCGCAGCGCGCCGATGCGGCCCTCGCGCAGCCAGGTCGCGACCTCGGCATAGGCCGGCAGGAAGCGCGTCCACACGGCTTCCATCAGGAAGGCGCGGTGCTCGCGCGAGGCCTCGACGAGTCGACGCCCCATCGCCTGATTCGGCACCAGCGACTTCTCGCACAGCACCGCCTTGCCGGCGCGCAGCGCGGCCAGGACGTAATCGAAATGCTGCCCATGTGGCGTGGCGACATAGACGCCGTCCACGGCCGGGTCGCTCATGACCGCCGCGGGGTCGGTGTGCGCGAGCGCGGGCGCCTCGTCGGGGCGGGACCAGCGATCGGCGAACTGCTGCGCGCGGTGGGCGTCGCGGCCGCAGACCGCATGCAGGCGGCAGCCGTCCAGGCGTGCCACCGCGTCGGCGAAGCGGTGCGCGATGGCGCCGGGGCCGATCACGGCCCAGTGAAAGGTGCGGGAGGTGGAATCGGACATCGGGACGATGCTAATCGTCCGCGTGCGCGGCATCGGCCCCCGCGGGGGCGACTAGGGTAGACCCGGGGTCGGGCATGTCCGGGGCGGACGGCGCCCGTGGCGACCGTCGGGACGGGGTGCCATCGGCTAAGGTGGCGGCCTTGCAAAAATAGATCGTCCGCACCGGCGGGCCGCATCCCATGAGGATTCCCTTCGTCCTGGCCGCTACCGTGGCCCTCGTGAGCGCCACACTCCCCGCGCTGGCCCAGAACAACGGCGCTTCCGCCGCCCCCGCTTCCCAGAACGCAGCCGCCGCCGCCGGCGACGCCGAGGCGCCGAGCGCCGTCAATCTGCTGCTTGCGCCGAGCACGCTGCCGCTGCAGTACCCGCCCTTCGACAGGATCCGCGACGCCGACATCGGCCCCGCGCTGGACCAGGGCATGGCCGAGCAGCTGTCCGAGGTCAACGCCATCGTCGACAACCCGGCCGCGCCGAGTTTCGAGAACACCATCCTCGCGCTGGAGCGCGGCGGCCGCACGCTGGGCCGCGCCTACACGCTGCTGTCCAGCCTGACCGGCGCCGACGCCAACCCCGCGCGTCTGAAGCTGCAGGCTGATTACGCGACCAAGCTGGCCGCGCATCGCGATGCGATCGCGCTCAATCCCAAGCTGTTCGCGCGCGTCGAGGCGCTCTATCAGCAGCGCGCGACGATGAACCTGGGCGCGCAGGAACAGCGCCTGGTCGAGCGCCATTACAACCAGCTGCTGCGTGCCGGCGCCAAGCTGGACGAGGCCGGCAAGGCCCGCATGAAGGCGATCAACGGCGAGCTCGCGCAACTGGGGGCGCGCTTCAACCAGAACGTGCTGGCCGAGGTGAACGACTCGGCAGTCGTCGTCGACAGCGCTTCCGAGCTGGCCGGTCTGAGCGAGGAGCAGATCAGCGCCGCGGCGGCCGCCGCGAAGACGCGCGGGCTGGAGGGCAAGTACGTCATCGCGCTGCTGAACACCACCGGCCAGCCGGTGCTGTCGCAGCTGGAGAACCGCGCGCTGCGTCAGCGCATCTATGAGACCTCGATCGCGCGCGGCTCGCGCGGCAACGCCTACGACAACACCGGGCTGGTGTCGCGCGTGCTGACGCTGCGCGCCGAGCGCGCGCGCCTGCTGGGCTTCGCCACGCATGCGGACTTCGTGCTCAAGGACGAGACCGCGCAGAGCGTGTCCGCGGTCAACGCGATGCTGCGCCAGCTGGCGCCCGCGGCTGAGAACGCCGCGCGCCGCGAGGGCGGCGAGTTGCAGGCCATGATCGATCGCGAGCAGGCCGCCAAGCGGCAGCCCTCGTTCAAGCTGGCGGCCTGGGATTGGAGCTTCTACAGCGAGAAGGTGCGCGCCGCCAAGTACGGCTTCGACGAGTCGCAGCTCAAGCCGTACCTGGAGATGAAGAACGTGCTGGAGAACGGCGTGTTCTACGCGGCCGGTCAGCTGTACGGGCTCAAGTTCAAGCAGCGCCGCGACCTGCCGGTGTACCAGCCGGACGTGCTGGTCTATGACGTGTTCAACGCGGACGGCTCGCAGCTGGCGATCTTCATCGCCGACATGTACGCGCGGCCGTCCAAGCGCGGTGGCGCGTGGATGAACGCCTACGTCGACCAGAGCGGGCTGCTGAACCAGAAGCCGGTGGTGGCGAATCACCTGAACATCCCCAAGCCCATGGACGGCAAGCCCACGCTGCTCACCTGGGACGAGGTGAACACGATGTTCCACGAGTTCGGCCATGCGCTGCATGGGATGTTCTCGAACGTGAAGTACCCGAGCATGGCCGGCACCAAGGTGCCGCGCGATTTCGTCGAGTACCCGTCGCAGGTGAACGAGATGTGGGCTGACTGGCCGAGCATCCTGTCCAACTACGCCAAGCATTACAAGACGGGCGAGCCGATGCCGCGCGCGCTGCTGGACAAGGTGCTGGCAGCCAAGCAGTTCAACCAGGGCTTTGCGACGACGGAGTACCTGAGCGCGGCGATGCTGGACCAGCGCTGGCATCAGCTGCCGCTGGAGCAGATCCCGGCGGCGGACGGCGTGATGGACTTCGAGGCCAAGGCGCTGCGCGAGGAGGGCTTCGATTACGACGCGGTGCCGCCGCGTTATCGCACCCCCTACTTCAGCCACATCATGGGCGGCTACGCGGCGGGCTATTACGCCTACGTGTGGTCGGAGGTGCTGGACGCCAACACGGTGCAATGGTTCAAGGCCAACGGTGGTCTGAAGCGCGAGCTGGGCGACGCCTTCCGCGCGAAGCTGCTGTCGCAGGGTGGCAGCCAGGACGCGCTGTCGATGTTCCGCGCGGTGGTCGGCCACGAGCCGCTGATCCAGCCGCTGCTGGAACGTCGCGGACTGGTGCTGGACAAGGGCGAGAAAGCCAAGCCGACGAAGTGATCCAGGAAGCGGTCAGCCGCTTGACCGCGACAAGTCAGAGGGGCGTCCACAAGGACGCCCTTTTGTTATTCACCGAATCGAACGACATCCCGAGACTGCCGGCCTCCCATGTGAGACGAGGTGGTACGAGATGGATGAAGTGACGAGGAAGTGGTTTGACCCGAGCACCGTGAAGGTGATGCGGAGCCCGGAGTTGGAGGGGTGGCGCACCGACGCCGAGTTGGCGAGGCTCTCCGGAGCGCCAAGAGACAGTCGCCTGGAAGTGACGGTCCTCGACGGCGGAGCAATTCAGCTCAAGGCGATCAATGATCGCTTGCTTGAAGAGCCGCTGGTTCGGCTGGTGAGGCAGGAAGCGGACGGCTATGTCTTCCAGATCCTGAACGCGAGCTTCGTGTTGCAGGCGGAGTTTCGATTTCTGGGCATCGGCCCGCGCAGCGTCGCGATCGAGCTGCTGGAAGCGAAGAGCTTCGGAAGCATCAGCAAGGTCATCGTCCATGCCGTCGGCGACCGGTCGACATGGACGGGGAGCAACGCGATGAACGGTTACTACGTGTGGCCGCTCATTGGCTTCAACGCGCCGTTGCCAGAGCGGCTCCGCGAGCATCCTGAGCTGCCTTCTTGCTGCCGCGGGATTGAGACAATGGCAGGCCTGATGTCTACTTGTGAGGGTGAGAGGTTCTGGCTCGAGCACGGCGAGTCGATCCGGCTGGAGTTCTCGTTGGCAGATGGTTCAGAAAGCTGGACGCGTTTTCATCACTACGTCGGGCAGCGCAACATTCGGGTGACGGCATGAACAGAGACGACATCGCACGGCGGGCTATCCGTCCAGTTTCGGATGATGATTTTTGGAAGCTTGTGGAGAAGCATCACGGTCCGCTGAAGGAGTTGGCCTGTGACGACCCTGTTTCCGAGGAGCGCATCAAGGCGTTCAGAAGCCAGGGTGGCGCTGACCGCTGACCGCTGCGGCGGGCGGTGTCTCAGCCGCCCGTCTTCTCACTCTCACGCGCTTCCTCCGCCCCCTGCTCCTTGAGCAGCCGCTGCATCAACGCGAAGAACCGGTCGTAGAACTGTCCGGCCGGGATGGTTTCGGAGGCCACCTTCACCAGCGACTCCGAGGTCGACGACAGCGGCACCGAGATCGATCCGATCGCGCTCACGCCCAGGCTCGTGGAGTTGGAGCTGCGCTTGACGTTGTAGCGGTCCTGCAGCGCTGACACGTAAGCGGTCGCGATCTTGCCGCCGCCCCCTTCGGGCACGCACACGATGTTGAAGTTGATCTCCACGTGCACGTCCGCTTCCGGCTGGAAGCGCTTCGCGCCGGTGATGGACGAGGCCGACGCCGTGTTGATGATGTAGCCCTGGCTCAGCAGCGCGCGCCGCGCCGCCTCGCAGGTCTCCTCGACGCTGGCATCGAACAGCCGCGAGTAGGTCTCATCCGATTGGAAGCGCTCGTTCAGGTAGACCGAGTTCTTGCGTGCCGCCTTCGCGTCGCTGCCGAAGGTGCCGCAGCCGCTCAGCGCCAGCGCCGCAGCGGCGCATATCGCCAGACAGGCGGCGCGCATCGCGAAGCGGCGTGGATGACGGCTTGTGGAGCGGCGTGGAAGCCGGGTCGGGGAAGAAGGAAAGTCGGAAGAGGAGCGTCGGATCATGCGTCGTCGGGCCCCCGCAGGGCCAACGCCGGATTATCCGCGTCCAGGCTGTCCAGGAGCCGTCAATGGCCCGGTTGTGCGGTCAGCAGCGTCTTCCACTCGCCGTCGACGCAAGTCAGCATGCGTCGCGCGTGGCCGGGGCAACGGTGCCAGTGCTCGGTCGCGGCCGACAGCAGCGCCGGCCAGTAGGGCTGGTCGCCCTCGCAGCGGCTGCGCGGGATCACCAGCGCCAGTTCCTGTTCGTCGGCCAAGCCATCGGGGGCGATGAAATCCAGTCGTGCCCTCACCACCACCGTCAGCGGCGTGGACAGGAGCAACTCGGCATTCACGCCGTGCGTGGGACGGAAATCGGGGGCTGCCGGCGCCGGACTCGGCGCAATCGTCGGCGCAATCTTCGGCGCCACCGGGGAAGCAATCAGGGTCATGGTCGTCTCGTTCTGAATCTTGCCCGCATCCTAGGCAGCCCCTGTGCCCGATCCTGTCGGGCCCTCCCGCTAGCCCCTGTAGGACAAAGCCCCATTCCCCCGCGCGCCGGCCCCATGGCCGCTTGTCCTACAACACATCGCGGATGCGGACGACAGGCCCGCATGTTCGGCATACGTAGAGTGGATTCCAGCGCGCCACGGGGCGCCCAAGGAGCCAAGAGATGGGATTCGCCGACCACAGTTCCCTCAGCCTGTTCGCCCAGGATGCCGAGTGCCAAGTCCAATGGACCGCCCTCGCTGAAAACGACCCGATGCTGGGCCTGGAAGCGGCGCTGCCCTATCTCTTGGATCACGCCCCCGCGACGTTCGCAGAACCGGCCCAGGCCGTCGTGGCGATGCACCGCCACGCCGCGAGCGCCTGAGCCTCACCACCACTCCAAGGAGATTCGACATGATGATCCGTGCCACCGTTCTTGCCCTGGCCACCGCGCTGGGCGCCATCACCCTGCTGCCGGGCTGCGCGGTCACGCGCGGTCAGTCCTCCGTCGGCGAATACGTCGACGACGCCGGCATCACCGCGTCCGTGAAGTCCAAGTTCGTCGAGAACAAGGCCGTCGACGCGACCTCGATCCACGTCGAGACGCTGCAAGGCGAGGTGATGCTGTCCGGCTTCGCCAAGAACGCCGACGAGAAGGCCAGCGCCGAGCGCCTGGCTCGCGAGGTCAAGGGCGTGAAGCGCGTCAAGAACGAGATCGCCATCCGCAACTGACGCGGCTCGCGATTCCGAAGCGTCCGGTCGGCGGCCAGTGCCCGCCGGCCAGGCGCCCCGCGCGAACGGACGAACTGCCTCGTGCATGACGCCCGCTCGCGCGCCGTTGTTTCTGAAGTGCCATGGAAGTCCAGCCCGCCAGCGCCGCCCTGACCTGCTTCCTCGTCGAGGACAACGCCGTCATCCGGGAGAACCTGGTGGCGACGCTCGAGGAGATGGTGGATCTGCGCGTGCTCGGCCATGCGGTCGACGAGGGGGGCGCGCTGCGCTGGCTCTCGGGCGAGCACCCCGGCTGCGACCTGCTGATCATCGACATCTTCCTGGCGCAGGGGACCGGGCTGAACGTGCTGCGCGCGGCAGGCGAGCAACTGCCGGACGCGCATCGCGTCGTGCTCAGCAACTACGCCACGCCGGACATGCGTCAGCGCTGTCTCGCGCTGGGGGCCCACAAGGTCTTCGACAAGTCCGCGGAGCTCGAGGATCTGCTGGCCTATTGCACCGGCCTGGCCGATGCGGCGACGCGCGATGCGGCTACTCGATCAGCCCGTTCTTGAGGGCGTAATAGGTCAGCTCGCTGTTGGTGTTGAGCGCCAGCTTCTCGAGCACCCGCGACCGGTAGGTCGACACCGTCTTCACGCTCAGCGACATGCCGTCGGCGATGTGGCCGACGGTCTCGCCGCGCGCCAGGCGCAGGAAGACCTGCAGTTCGCGCTCGGACAAGGTGTCATGCGGGGCCTGGTCGGGCGAGGCGCCCAATCCTTCGGCCAGCAGTTCGGCCACCGCCGGCGTGATGTACTTGCGGCCGCGGAACACCGTGCGGATCGCCGTGGCGATCTCTTCCGGGTCACATTCTTTGTTCAGATAGCCGCTGGCGCCCTGGCGAAGCAGCGTGGTCGCGTAGTGCGTCTCCGGGAAGCCGCTCAGGATGAGCACCGGGAGCTCCGGCTTGCGGGCCTTGATGGCGGCCAGCGTCTCGACGCCGTTCTGGTCGGGCAGCGACAGGTCCATGAGCATCACGTCGAGCTCGCCGGCGCGGACCAGGTCCAGCGCCTCGCGCCCGGAGCCGGCTTCGCCGGTCACGCGCAGGTCGACCTGCTCCGAGAGGAATTGGCGCAGTCCGGCGCGGACAATCGCGTGGTCGTCGACGATGGCGATTCGGATCATGGTGGCGATGGTCAAGTGAAGAGCGTATCGCTCGAGGGAGTGTAGAGGATGAGCCTGAAGGACACCGTCACGAACCTGGGCCGCAAGACCTGGGCCTTGCCGCTGGGCTTGTTCGTGGCCCTGCTGATGATCCTGATCAGCGAGCTGGCCTACTTCGGCGCTGTCTCGCAGATGGACCGTCTGGACACGCTGGGCCGCGCCCGCATGGAACTGCTGCGGCTGATGGCCCGGGTGACCGACGCCGAGTCAGGGCAACGGGGATTCCTGATCACCGGGCGCGCGGAATACCTGGATCCTTACCGATTCGCCGCCGAAGATGCCTCCCAGGGCCTGAACGCCTTGCAGCGCATGTACGGGCAGGTCGGCGCCGCCGACGCTCAGCACCGCAGCAAGGAGATCGCCACCGCCGTGGGCGCCAAGCTCAGCGAGCTGCAGGAGGTGCTCAAGCTCTATGAGAGCGGCCGTCCGGAGGCGGGGCGCGAGCTCATGATGACCGACATCGGCCGCGACCAGATGGAGCAGATCCGGCGCCGCAGCGCGGAGCTGCTGGCCGACGAGAACGCCCGCATTGCCATGGGGACCGGTCAGGTCTACGACACGCTGATGCTCAGCCGGATCGGCGTGTCGGGGATGACGCTGCTGAGTTTGCTGGTGTTCGTGCTCTTCCTGCGCAAGAGCCGCGCCCTGGACGTGCAGCGCGCCGAGCAGCAGGAGGAGATGCGCGCCGAGCGCGACCGGCTCGAGGTCGAGGTGGGCCGCCGCACGGCCGAGCTGACGCAATTGGCCCGCCATCTGCAGACCGCGCGCGAGGATGAGCGCGCCCGGCTGGCCCGTGACCTGCACGACGAGCTGGGCGCGCTGCTGACCGCGGCCAAACTGGACGTCGCGCGGATGCGGCCCAAGCTGCAGGTCGAGGCGCCGGACCTGATGCAGCGGCTCAGCCATCTGACGGAGACGCTCAACAGCGGCATCGCGCTCAAGCGCCGCATCATCGAGGACCTGCGGCCGTCGACGCTGGATCAGCTCGGCCTGGTGCCGGCGCTGGAGATCCTGTGCCGCGAGACTTCCGAGCGGCTGGGCGTTCCCATCGAATTGGCGCTGGATCCGGCGGTGAAGCTGCCCGCCAGCGCGCAGCTCACGGCCTTCCGGCTGGTGCAGGAGGCGTTGACCAACATGGCCAAGTACGCGCATGCGACGCAGGCCACGGTGACGCTCAAGCGCGAGTACGCGCAGGCGCTGGTGTGCGTGACGGACAACGGCCAGGGCTTTGATCCGGCGCGGATGACGATGGGGTCGCATGGGCTGCTGGGGATGCGCTTTCGGGTGGAGGCTGAACGCGGCCAGCTGCAGCTGCACAGCGCGCCGGGTCAGGGGACCGAGGTGCGCGCCTGGCTGCCGCTCAAGGCCGAGGATCGGGATGAGGCGGAGATCCCGCGCATCGACTTCCCGATGCCCGGCATACCGCCCGGTCCGTGAGCGGGAGAGGGCGTGGTAGCGCCGGCGGTTTGGGCCGTAGGCGCGGTCCTACGGCGGGGCGGGACGCGGGGCGACTGCGGCTTCCGGCGCCAGCCGACCCGCGGCATGCGGCGACCTGCCTAGAGTCAAGGACATGGACCGGAGGGACCGCGAGGACCGCCAGGTCTACCTGACGTCCTCTTGCACCCCAGCACCCGAAAGGAGCCTGCCATGCAACACACGAATCGCCCCCATTCCCTGGCCCTGCTGCTGCCCGCCGTGGTGGCCGCCGTCGCCCTGGCCGCCTGCGGCCGTGAAGATGACGACCGCACCGCCGGTCAGCGTCTGGACGACGGCATCGCCAAGATGGAGCAGAAGTCCGACCAGGCCGCGGCCGAGACCCGCCAAGCCGCCGACGACATGGGCAAGAAGATGGAGCGCGCCGCCGACAAGGCCGGTGTCGCCGTCGACGACGCCCAGATCACCACCGCCATCAAGACCGCGCTGGCCGGCGATCCCAAGCTGAGCGCGCTCGACGTCAAGGTCGAAACCGAGCACGGCCATGTGACCCTGGACGGCAAGGCGCCGGACCTGGCCGCGCGCGACCGCGCCGGCTCGATGGCGCTGGCGACCAAGGGCGTCCAGTCCGTCAACAACCGCATCAAGGTCAGCGGCTGATCCTCCTCTGCATCCGCTGACCGGGGCCCCGGGTCGCGCCTTCACCGCGCGACGCCGGGGCTTTCTGTTTTCTTTCCCCGTACTGCGCGCTCCGCCTTCCCTGCTCACTCTTCCCCTCTTACCTCTTACCTCTCTCTTCCCCCCTCTCTCTTCCCCCCTCTCTCTCTCTCTCTCTGCGTCTTGCCCCCTCGCCCGCTTGCGGGAGAGGGCTGGGGAGAGGGTCTTCGAGAGGTCTCCAAGAGGTCTTCGAGAGCCGGTCTCCATGTCACCTCCCTGTCTCTTTATTGCCGCTGCGTGAAGCGCCTTCACGCCGCTGTCACGCCGCATCCTTAGCGTGCCGCCCTGTCCGGCGTTGGGCCGGGACCCACAAGAAGCGAGACGAGAACGACATGAGGACCTTGCCCCCCACCGGCGCCCGCCGCCTGAGCCTGTCCCTGCTGGCCGCCGCCAGCGCCGCCGCGCTGAGCGCCTGCGGCGGTGACGACAGCATCGACACCACGCCCGCCAAGACCGCGATCTCCGCGCGCCTGGTCGATGCGCCGGTCGAGGGCGTGAGCTACTCGGCCAAGCCGAGCGGCGCCTCCGGCAAGACCGGCGCGGGCGGCCTGTTCCCCTGCATGGCCGACGACACGGTGACCTTCACCGTCGGCGGCGTCACGGTGGGCAGCGCCAAGTGCGTGGCCGACATCGCCGTGGCCGATCTGGCCGGCACCACCGCGCTGACCGACGCCGCGCTGCAGAACCGCCTGGTCTTCCTGCAAGCCCTGGACGAGGACGACGATCCCACCAACGGCATCGCCATCCCTGCCGCCGTCAGCACCGCGCTGGCCGGCAAGACCCTGGACTTTGCCGCCGCGCCGGCCGCCTTCGACACCGCCTTCTCCGCGCTGCTGCCCGCCACGCAGAACGACGCCTACGGCCAGCCCTACTCGGCCCGCGCGATGAGCGCCACCCGCCGCGCCGCCGCGGTCGAGCATTACGAATCGACGCTGGCCACGCTGCTCGGCAAGACCGAGACCAGCAGCTCCAGCCAGGACACCGCCGGCGGCGCCGTCGCGATCACCAAGTTCCAGGTGCGCGCCGCCGACAGCCAGTACGTGCCCTACGAGGGCGCCAACGCCGACGCCAAGAAGGACTTCCCCAAGGGCTTCTATCCGGCGCTGGGCTCCGGCCTGGCCTACAAGGGCAAGAACGCCGACGGCGCGATGGAGTTCTACGCCATCACCGACCGCGGCCCCAACGGCGACAGCCCGAGCGCGCCGCGCCCGGACACCGGCGCGGTGGTCAGCACCAAGATGTTCCCCGCGCCCAGCTTCGCGCCATCCATCGGCGTGATCACGCTGGCCAAGACCGGCGCGGCCATCACCGCGCTCAATCCGCTGAAGAACGCCGACGGCTCCAAGGTCACCGGCCGTCCGCTGCCCTTCGGCGCCGTGGGCTCCAGCGCCGAGGTGCCGCTCAACGACGCGCTCAAGTACGACAACGCCAAGGCCGGCTTCGACGCCAACGGCCTGGACAGCGAAACCCTGATCTGGGACGCCGCCAACAAGGTGTTCTGGACCTCGGACGAGTACGGCCCCTTCATCGTCAAGATCGACGCGACCACCTTCCAGGTCATCAAGCGTTATGCGCCCGGCACGACCGCGGGCAGCCTGCCCGACGTGCTGAAGCACCGCCGTCCCAACCGCGGCATGGAAGGCCTGGCGATGGACACGGCCAGCGGCAAGCTGCACGGCTTCCTGCAGAGCCCCATCGACCCGGTGGACGGCGCCGGCAAGAGCATCGAGGTCGTCGACACCAGCGACATGGACCAGGACGGCAAGAACAACGACAAGGTGAAGGTGCGTGACTTCGCCCAGTTCGCGCGCTGGATCGAGTTTGATCCCAAGACCGAGACCTCCAAGCTCTACGCCTATCCGCTGAGCTATCCGCTC
Organism: Roseateles sp.; assembly: GCF_039595295.1. Lineage (GTDB taxonomy): Bacteria > Pseudomonadota > Gammaproteobacteria > Burkholderiales > Burkholderiaceae_C > Roseateles. The sequence continues at coordinate 33,615 of NZ_JBCNLU010000009.1, read as the reverse complement.
GCGGCCAAGGGCGGCAAGTGGGACCGCAATCGCACCGGCAGCGCCAAGCTGGGCGACCTGGTGTCGCTGGGCAACGGCAAGTTCATCGTCATCGAACAGGGCGCCGATTCCACGGGCGCGGTGCGCAATTTCCTGATGCTGGTCGAGATCCCCGCCACGGCGACCGAGATCACCGCCATCGGCACCGAGCTGGAGAAGAACAGCATCGACGGCGTGACCGCCTCGGCGGTGAGCTGGGCCGACGTGGTCAAGCTCAAGAAGACCGTGCTGCTGGACCTGAACGCCGCCGGCTGGAAGGCCGAGAAGGCCGAGGGTCTGGCCGTCGTCGACGCCAACACGCTGGCGCTGGTCAATGACAACGACTTCGGCCTGAAGTCCACGCTGGTGGACGCCAAGGGCAAACCAGTCGCGGGCGACCCGACCGAGTGCACCGTCGACGTCAACGGCGTGATCCTGCAGGATGGCAGCTGCGCCGCCGGCGCCGTGACGGCGCGGGTGACGCGAGGCAACGAGGTCGACCGCCTGACGCGGCTGTGGCTGTTCAAGTTCCCGAAGGCGCTCAGCACTTTCAGTGCGCAGTGAGCGGGAAAGGCCGGGGCTGGCCCCGGCCGGGTCGCCACTGACAAGGCGCGCGGTCCGCGACGGACCGCGCGCCTTTTTGTCTGGAGACTCTGATGATCAGCATGCCTTCCTACGCCAATACGTCAAACGGGATCCCCGACCAGCCGGGGGTCCACCCTCAGCCTTCCGAGCCTGAGCCCGACGCTAGCCCCAACAACTACGACCACCTGCGGACTCACCGGAGCGCGCCTTCCGAGAACCTCTATGGCCCGGCCTCGGGACTGGCGGCGCTGGCCCAAACCCTGGGGCGCGCGGGGCAATTCCGCCCGCAGACCCAGGCCGAGAATCCGCTGTATGAGCCGGTCGGCGAGCCCGCCCAAGCCCGCAGTTCCAGCGCGGGCCGAGGCTCGGGCATCTACGAGTCGATCGACCCCGCCGAGGAGTCGCGCGCGGAGTTCTTGAACTCAGCGTGCTTCAAGGAATGGCAAAACCCGGTCAACGGGTCACGTGGCGTCCATCTGCGGCAGTTCGCGCTGGATCTGGCCAAGGTGCTGGGTGAGGAATACCCCGCCGGCATGGCGCGGGCGATCATGCCTGCGCACACCTTCGGCGCGGGCAAGGCCCTGCATCTGGCCGCGCAGACGGCGACGCTGAACAAGTACGACGCGATGTTCACACGCCTGAGGAATGACAGCGCCGAGGCACGAAAGACGTTCGGCGTCCAGTCGCATGTTGCCCAGCAAGAGGTCCTGAAGCATGCGCTGAAGGACGTCTTCGATGCGCTGCCTGAGGAGAAGCGGGCGAAGTGGATCAAACGTCTGACCCCTGAGAACGTCGAGCAATGCAGAGATCGGCTGCAGCTGGAACTGCGCGGCAACATGACGCCCAATGCCGCGACATTGACCGTTCTGCAATCCGTGACGGCGGGTTGAACCGCCTGTCGCCCCGAGGCTGATACCGGAGCACACCGGGGAGGTCGGCGGAATTAGCATCCCCCCATCCCATCCGATGGAGCGATGACCATGTACGCCAAGATCCTGGTTCCTGTCGACGGCAGCCCGACCTCCAACGCCGGCCTGGCGGAGGCGATCCGGCTGGCCCAGCTCAGCGGCGGAGAGATCCGCCTGCTGCACGCGCTGGACCTGCAGGCCTTCTCCATGATGTCCAGCGCCGGGCTGGGCATCACGCCGGACAACTTCGAGCAGATCCGCTCCGGCGGTCGCAAGGTGCTGGACGACGCCGCCGCCCTTGTGCGCGCCGCCGGCGTCGCGGTGTCGGAGCAGCTCACCGAGAGCCTGGCCTCGCGGGTGAGCGATCTGGTCACCGCCGAATGCAAGTCCTGGGGCGGCGAGGTCATCGTGCTGGGCACGCACGGCCGGCGCGGCTTCTCGCGCGCGCTGCTGGGCAGCGACGCCGAGCTGATCGTGCGCTACGCCGAGGTGCCCGTGCTCCTGGTGCGCGGACCGCAGGGCGGCTGAGCCCGGACGTCAGGTCGGTGCGGCGCCTGCGCGCCGGGAGTGTCGGAAGACACCTTGGCGCGCGCGGACGCTGACGGAGAATGCCCGCCAGCTTTCACCACCCGCCGCCGGCCATGACCCGTCCTCCCCTTGCCCGCAATGCCGCGGCCGTGCTCATCGCGGCCGCCGTTCTTGGCGCTTGCGCCAGTGCCCCCCCGCAAGACCCGGCCCGCGACGCGACGCCCGTGGCCGCCCTCGCCACGCCCGGCGCCGAGCCCGTGGCCACCGAAGGTCCGCTGGACCGCCTGCCCTACACGCCCAGCCTGGACACGGCGGCGATGGACCGCGGCGCCGATCCTTGCGAGGACCTCTACCAGTTCGCCTGCGGCGGCTGGATGCAGGCCAATCCGATTCCCCCGGACCAGGCGCGCTGGTCGGTCTACGCCAAGATGGCCAACGAGAACCAGCGCTACCTGTGGGGCGTGCTGGACAAGCTCTCCGCCGCCGATCCGGCGCGCAGCGCCAACCAGGCGCGCATGGGCGACTACTTCGCCGCCTGCATGGACGAGGGCGCCGCCGACCGGCACGCGCTCGCGCCGCTGCGTCCGCTGCTGTCGCGCATCGAGGCGCTCAAGGACCGCCGCGAATTGCCCTCGCTGCTCGCGGCGCTGCAATTGGCGACCAACAACGAGCGCCTGCTGTTCCGCTTCACGTCCGGCCAGGACATGAAGGATGCGACCAAGGTGATCGCCTTCGCCTATGCCGGCGGCCTGAGCCTGCCGGACCGCGAGTACTACTTCAAGACCGACGACAAGTCGCGCCAGCTGCGCGAGCAATTCACCGCCCACGTGGCGCGCAGCTTCGCGCTGCTGGGCGACACGCCCGTCGCCGCGCAGGCGCAGGCCCAGCGCGTGCTGGCGCTGGAGACCGCGCTGGCGCGGGCCTCGCTGAGCCGCGTCGACAAGCGCGACCCCTACAAGGGCTTCCATCCGATGCGGGCCGCTGGCCTGCAGGCGCTGACGCCGGGCTTCGACTGGGCGGCTTACCAGCGCGCGCTGGGCCTGGACCCGGCCAAGTCGCTCAACGTCACCGAGCCGGCCTTTTTCAAGGCCATGGGTCAGGAGCTGGCCAAGCGCGACCTCGGCGAGCTGCGCGACTACCTGCGCTGGCAGCTGGTGAGCAGCCTGTCCGGGACGCTGTCGGCGGACTGGGTGCGGGCGGACTTCGAGTTCTTCGGCCAGACGCTGCAAGGCGTGCCGCAGCTCAAGGCGCGTTGGAAGCGCTGCGTCGAGCTGGTCGACGCGCAGCTGGGCGAGGCGCTGGGTCAGGAATTCGTCGCGCGCAACTTCAGCCCCGAACTGAAGGACAAGACGCTCACCATGACCAAGCAGATCGAGGACGCGATGGCCGCGCGCATCCGCTCGCTGAGCTGGATGAGCGAGGCTACGCGCAAGCGCGCGATCGAGAAGCTGCAGGCCATCGTCAACAAGGTCGGCTACCCGGACCGCTGGCGCGACTACGGCGCGCTCGCGGTGGCGCGCGACGACTTCGCCGGCAACGTGATGCGCGGCCATGCGTTCGAGCTCAAGCGTCAGCTGGCCAAGATCGGCAAGCCGGTGGATCGCGGCGAATGGGGCATGACGCCGCAGACCGTCAACGCCTATTACGACGCGCAGATGAACGACATCAACTTCCCGGCCGGTGTGCTGCAGCCGCCGCTGTTCGACCGGAAGATGGATGACGCGCCCAACTACGGCAACACCGGCGGCACCATCGGCCATGAGCTGATCCACGGCTTCGACGATGAGGGGCGGCAGTTCGACGCCAAGGGAAACCTGCGCGATTGGTGGACCAAGAAGGACGCCAAGTCTTTCGAGCAACGCGCCGCCTGCGTGACGCAGCAGTACGCGCAGTACGTCGTGGTCGACGACATCCGAATCAACAGCAAGCTCACCCTGGGCGAGGACCTGGCCGACCTGGGCGGGCTGGTGCTGGCTCATGCCGCATGGAAGGCGCAGGTGGCGGACATGACGCTGGAATCGCGTGACGGCCTGACGCCGGAGCAGCGCTTCTTCGTCGGCTTCGCGCAATGGGACTGCAGCCAGACCCGGCCCGAGTACGCGCGCGTGCACGCGCTGACCGACCCGCATTCGCCGGGGCGCTATCGGATCAACGGCGTGGTGGTGAACATGCCGGAGTTCGAGAAGGCCTTCAACTGCAAGCCCGGCCAGAAGATGGTCAAGCCGAACGCGGAGCGCTGCAAGGTGTGGTGACGGCGCGGGCCGGCTGAACCCGCAGCGCCGGGGACGGACAACAGGGGCGGCGCGCCGAAGGGTGCGTCGCCCTTGTCACCTCCAGGAGTGCCACGATGCCCCGTTCAATTGATGGATCCGCCAGTTCTTCCCCCATTCCCACGCCAGCGTCTCATTACGCCGAGCTCGCGTGGAGCAATTCGAGCCAGAGCGAGCCCGCGACGCGGGATCGAGGCGTGACCGCCCGGGAGGACGCCTGCATCTATGCGGATCTGGATTTTGTGCGCATGATCGCGACGGGTGGGGAGTGCTCGACCGTGGCGGTGACGCCCAGCGGGATTGTGATGCCGTCCCCCGTGTTGACCAAGAGCATGGGCAAGTTCATCGGCGATGCCGTCCGCACCTTTGCGCGGTCTCATCGTTTCGACCTGAGGCCCAGCGTGACATTGGCGCATCACTACGGTAGCCGTGTCGCGGTCAATGATCTTCGACGCTCGACCGACAGCTTCCAGTTCGAGACGCTGGCGGTCGGCTTGTGGTCCGACCTTGAGGAGCGCAATGCCGACAAGCCCCGGGCGGCCCTCATGGCGGTCTACGCGACGCTTGTGAAAGCGATGGTCCGCGTCGCCGTCAGGGGCCTGTCGGACGCGCAGAAACAGGTGTTCGCACGCCATGCGACGCGTGGCGAGTATCTGCAGATGGCGATCAATGAGAGCCGCGGCAGCGAGGCTGCCAAGTGGCGCGCTTGCCGCGATCTCTTCGGCACGATGAGGCAGGTCGGCGATGAGTTGGCGCATGTCGGCAAACGCGGTCGGGCCGAGAGATCGGCCCTCGCGCAGGAGGTGGCGGCAGGGCCGGAACGGCGCGCGCGAGCCGCCGACTGACCGGCCTCTTCACGACCCCCAGGCGCTTGTCATGCTGCTCTCCTCCCCGCCCCAAAGCTCGGCGCCCGGCGCTTGGACGGCTGATTCGCCGGACATCCTCAAGTCGACGGTGCAGCGGGAGCCGGCGGCCGAGGTCCGCGTGCCTCGGCTCTCTGGCCAGGGAAGGCTGGCGGGGATGGATGTGATCGGTCAGCTCCTCCCGCCCTTGGGATCGCACGGCATCGAGGTGCTGCCGTTCAAGATCCCTGATAGCGCCCAGTTCTCTTCGCCGCGTACAGACGGCGGTCAGCTGGGTGAAGATCTCTCCTCGCCTCTGAATCTTGAGCAGACACGTCTGCTGTGCGGACTGTTCGATGCCGAGCCGTCCGGCGTCGTCATCGTGGAACGCGGTCGCTTGCCCTCGCTGCTCGGCGTCGAGCTGCCCGAGGGGCATCACCCGACCAGCCGGTGCGACGCTTCTGATCGCCAGCTGTGGGTCGAGACGCCCATCCTCAACCACCTGCGCCTGTTTCAGATGCGCGGCGAATACGTCGTGCCGCGTCGGCACGTGCCGCTCGTCGCCGTGGATGCGTCTCTGAAGCCGGAGAAGACCGTCGAGGTGCTGCGGTGCCTGCTGGTGAATGCGTCACGCTGCAAGGCGCGCAAGGACGAGGGGGCGTCCGCGGAGCAGCAAAGTAGCCCGTTGCGCGTCGCCATCGGTGGTGCCACGTTCCACGGAGAAGCCGGCGATGTCGCAGCGATTCTTCATGCCCTGAGATGCGCGGAGAGGGCGGCGGAGGCGTCTCAGGCGCTTTCCGAGGAGCAGGTCAACGAAGCCATGCAGAAGCATTTCAAACATCAGCAGGCCCATGGCCGGACGGATGTCCACCCGGATGAATGTCTGTTCGCGGCCACCGCTCGGGTGATCGGGGTCGTCAGGCGGTCGGCGGACCTGCCACGCTCGAGCCAGGCGACATCGAGCGCCCCGTCCTTGCCGATCCGCGCCGGCAATCCAACGTTGTCGAGGACGGTCGCCCCGATCGAACCAGCTAAACCAGCTAAACCAGCCGAACTGATCGCGCTGCACGCATGCTGCGGGGCAGTGGCCCGGTGTTTTGCGAAGTCCTATCCCCTCGGCTGGGGAGGATCCTTCAGACGAGCCGTGACGCCCGAGGCCTTCGGCAAGTATCCACATGGCGCGGCGAAGGCCATTCAAAAAGTCATGGAGCTGCTCAAGAGGGACATGGACAACCGCAGTCTCGAGTGGTTGAGGGTGGCCCACGGTGCCGACGGCGAGTTCCCGAAGACGAGTCCGCTGCTGTCAGAGTGTTTCGCCAAGGCCCTGCGCGAACACCACGCACAGTTGGACTCGACAGCGCAGCATGCGTGGCGCAGACATGCCATCCATGAGGAGCTGGGCAACGCGATCTCCGCCAACGAGGGATTGCTTCGGGACGAGCGCGAGCGGGAGCAGTGGCCGATCGCCCTCGTCACCGTGGAGATGCTGAAGCAGTTGCGCGCGGTCGGACAGGCTTGATCCGCGTGGGAGGTGGCGGCGGCCGAATGGACTTCAGCCGTTCAGCCGTTCGGCCGTTCAACCGATCGAGCGCTCAGCCGATCAACAATTCCTCGGCCGTCTTGCCGGCGGCCAAGGCGTCCTTGAACCAGTTGGGACGCTTGCCGACGCCGGTCCAGGTGCGGCCGGCGCCGTCGTGGTACTTCGGGGTGCCGGCGCTGCGCGCGGGCTTGGCGACGCGGGCCTTGCGCGCCGCCGCGACGCGGGTCGCGCCGGTCTTGCCGGACGCGCCGCGGACGCCGGGACCGAACAGCTCTTCAGGCGTCAAGCCGTAATGGTCGATCGCCTCGCGGATGCGGGCGACGACGCCGGAGATCTCTTTCGCCCTGAGCGCATCGGCTTCCTTCTGAAGCTTCTCGATCTGGCTCAGGACTTGTTTCAGCGACTTGGCCATTCAGCCGTCTCCAATGGGTATCGACATGGGCATTCGCCTCTGGCTGCCGGAACCCTCCCGGCGGCGACTGTAGCGCGTCGGGATCGTCAGGCGACCGCGGGGCGGCGATTCCGGGCCGCTTGGCATGGCGTCGCGGCGCCGGACCGACCCGAGTCAATGCATGGGCAGCGCGCGTTCATCGATTCATTGGTCCGTGTGGCCCGGGTCGGAGCGTCGCGCGTAGCCGACAGCGCGCCTCCCGGTCTCGGGAGCGCCCCCACAGATTCCGGTAGGCCGAGGCCGGATCGACACGGGAATGGGCGGGTGGATCCGCCCGGCCGCACGGACTTCATTGCGATGCGGCAAGAACGTGCCGCCGAGCGTTCAAAGGCGCGCCTACCGCGCCGCGCGACTTCCTAGAGTGGACGAGTCATTCACTGGATGGAGTTCCACGATGGTTCGTTCCCATCACCCGATCAATGCCCCGACCTATCTGCGTCTGCGCGACCAGATCCGCACCGACATCGAGGAAGGCAACTGGCGATTGGGCCAGCACCTCACGCTCAATGAATTGAGCGTGCACTACCGCGTCAGCAATGTCCCGGTGCGCGAGGCACTGCTGCAATTGCAGGGCGACGGCATGGTGGACATGCGGATGAACAAGGGCGCGGTGGTGCTGGATGTCGACGAGCCCTTCATCGACAAGTACTTCGATGTCCGCGAGGCGCTGCAGTCGATGCTGGTGACGAATGCCTGTCGGATGCGGCTCGGGCAACTGGGCGCGGCACCTCCCGGGCTGGCACAGCCATCGCCGCAGGAGTCCGCCTCGATGGATTTTGCGGCGGGGCTGAAGCGCGGGCTGGAGTGGTTGGCCCGGATGGAGGACGCCGCGCGGCGCGGGGTGGTGCGGGATCTGCTGGCGGCCGATCACGCGCTGCATGAGCAGTTGGCACGGCTGGGCGGCAACGATCAGGCCGAAGGCATGCTGGCCGCGCGCGGGCGGCTGCTGGAGGCCTTCCGGCGGATGCGCGTCGATCTGCTGGCGCCGGAGCTGATGGTGCTGCCCATGCACGACGGCGCCTTGCTGCGAGCCGTGGCGGACGGCGACGGGGCCGCGGCGCGCGAGGCGGTCCGGCTGCATGTGGCCGCGTCGCGCGCCTACATGAAGAAGCTGCTGAAGATCCCGGCGGGCAGGCTGCGTCCGGACGGGGGCGTGATCGCCGGCGTCTCCCTGCCGGGCGCATGATTTGCCGTCAAGGACGGCCCGGCCGGCGTGAGGATGCCCCTGCGCCGGCCCGCGGAATTGGCATCGGCCGGCGTTCCGGCCCAGGAGGTGCGAGATGCGCGATGAGGTTTCAAGCCGGGGCGGCGCCTCGGGCGGGATGACGCTGGGCCGCAAGCTGGGCCTGGCCTTCGGCGTCATGGTGGTGTTGACCGCCTTGATCGGCCTGTTCGGCATGAATCGGATGGGTGAGGTCAACGATCACACGACGGCCATCGCGAAACGCTGGCTGCCGGCAGTGAAGATGCTCGGCGACATGCGCTCGGTGGCCAACCAGCTGCGGCGTGCCGAGGCCGAGCATGTGCTCAACACGGGCGCGGCGGACATGGCGGCGGTCGAGGCGCGGCTGGCGGACCTGCGGCGCAAGCTCACCGAGCAGGAGCGGGCCTATGACCCGCTGGTCGAGCATCCCGACGAGGACAAACTCTTCGAGGAGTACGGCCGGCTGCGCGACCGATATCTCGACGCGCAGACCCAGGTGCTGGCGACGTCGCGGGGCGGCAGCGGGCGCTTCGAGGAGGCCCGCGCCGCGTATCTGGGCGCGTCCAAGCAAGCCTTCGATGCGTGGGTCGTGCAAGTGGCCAAGCTGGTGGACTTCAACAACCGCGGCTCCGACGCGGCCGCGTCGCAGGCGTCGGCGACGCACCGTTCCGGCAGCCTGGCGATCGCCGCGGTGATGGCGCTGGCGGTGGTGGGCGGCGTGGTGCTGAGCATTGTCATCGTGCGCGGCGTTCGGCGCCAGATCGGCGGCGAGCCGGCGCTCGCGGTGGATCTCGCGCAGCGCGTCGCCGACGGCGATCTCACGCTGGAGATCCGCGTCGCCGCGGACGACTCGACCAGCGTGCTGGCCGGGCTGCAGCGGATGCAGACTCGACTGAACGAGATCGTGCGCACGGTGCGCGGCAACGCGGAGGGCGTGGCGACGGCTTCGGCGCAGATCGCTCAGGGGAATGCGGATCTGAGCAGCCGGACCGAGCAGCAAGCCAGCGCCTTGCAGCAGACGGCCGCCTCGATGGAGGAGCTGGGCGCGACGGTGCGGCACAACGCGGACAACGCGCGTCAGGCCAGTCAACTGGCGCAGAGCGCGTCGTCGGTGGCGGGCGAAGGCGGCGGCGCGGTGGGCGAGGTGGTGTCGACGATGTCGGAGATCGACGAGTCCTCGCGGCGCATCGGCGACATCATCGGCACGATCGACGGCATCGCTTTCCAGACCAACATCCTGGCGCTGAACGCCTCGGTCGAGGCGGCGCGCGCGGGCGAGCAGGGACGCGGCTTCGCGGTAGTGGCGGAGGAGGTGCGCACGCTGGCGCAGCGCAGCGCGCAGGCGGCGCGCGAGATCAAGACGCTGATCGGCACCAGCAGCGCGCGCGTGGAGCGGGGCTCGAGCCAGGTGGCGACGGCGGGCGAGAAGATGACGGCCATCGTGCAGTCCATCCAGCGGGTGACGGACATCATGGGCGAGATCAGCGCGGCCTCGCAGCAGCAGAGCCAGGGCGTGTCGCAGATCAGCGAGGCGGTGTCGCAGATGGACCGCGCGACGCAGCAGAATGCCGCGCTGGTCGAGCAGAGTGCGGCCGCCGCGGAGAGCCTGCGCGCGCAGGCGCAGAAGCTGGTGGAGGCGGTGGCGGTGTTCAGGCTGGCGGGCGAGCGCTGACGCTCGTCGTTCTTGGCCGATGGCCGGATCAGAGCGGCAGCGAACTCGCCTTCAGGCAGCGCAGCACGAAGCTCGACTTGCTGTGGCGCACGCCGGGGATCTTGTAGAGCTTCTCGCGCAGCAGGCGTTCGTAGTCGCGGGTGTCGCGCACCGACAGCCGCAGGACGTAGTCGTAATCGCCGGAGACCAGATAGGCGTCGATGACCTCGGGGATGGCCTCAAGGTGACGCGCGAACTCGGCCATGGCGGCGTCGGTGTGCTTGTTCAGCGTGAGCTGCACGATGAGCTGCTCGGGGCGGCCGACCTTCTCGGCATTGACCTTCACGGTGTAGCCCTCGATGACGCCGGATTCCTCCAGCCGCTTGATGCGGGTCCAGCACGGCGAGGTGGTCAAGCCGACCTCGTCGCTGACCTCTTGCAGGCTGGCGCGAGCATTCCGCTGCAAAGCGCGCAGGATGGCGCGGTCGAACTTGTCGAGCTTGATTTCCTGTTCCATTGACGTTCGGCGGGAAGATTTGCTGTGACGGTGATTCTAGGAGGCAAGAACGGCAACAATTGCGGCTGACTCCCCGGGACACTGGGCATATGAACGCCACGCTCCCCGCCCAGCTCCAGCCGCCTGCCAAGGCACCGCCCGTATTCGATCCCGAGCTTCAGATTGATGTGGCGATTCCGGGGGCGATGTCGGAGCCGCCCATCGCGCCCATTGCGCCCATTGCGCTCAATGCGCTCAATGCGCTCAATGGCGCGCAGACGCTGCTGGACACGCTGGTGGCCTGTGGCGTCGACACGGTGTTCGGCTATCCGGGCGGCGCGGTGCTGCCGCTGTACGACGCGCTGCACGGCGAGCCGCGTCTGCGCCACGTGCTGGTCCGTCACGAGCAAGCGGCGGTGCACGCCGCCGAGGGCTACGCGCGCAGCACGGGCCGGCTGGGCGTGGTGCTGGTGACCTCCGGCCCGGGAATGAGCAACACGACGACCGGTCTGCTGGACGCGCTGTGCGACTCCATTCCCCTCCTGTGCATCAGCGGCCAGGTCAACAGCGCGGTGATCGGCACCGATGCCTTCCAGGAGTGCGACGCGCTGGGGATCTCGCGGCCGGTGACCAAGTGGAATGCGCAGTTGCGACCGGGCGGCGACGTCGCCGGGATGGTGCGCAAGGCCGTGGAGATCGCCCGAGGCGGTCGGCCGGGGCCGGTGCTGCTGGACATGCCCAAGGATGTGCAGCTCGCGTCGCCCTTGGACCCGGTGGCGAAGTCGAAGGGCAAGACGGTGTCGATGAACAAGCTGGCGATCGCGCAGCGGGCCGCTGCCGAGGCTCGCCGTGAGCGGGCGCCTACGACGACTGCGCAGCCGGTGGAAGTCCAGGCCATCGAGCAGGCCGCCGATTGGATCGCTGCGGCGCGTCGCCCGGTGTTCTACGGCGGCGGCGGGCTGATCAACGCGGGCGAGGACGCATGCGCGGAGTTCACGGCGATCGTCGACGCGACGCAGGCGCCGTGCACGCTGACGCTGATGGGGCTGGGCGCGGTCCCGGCGTCATCGCCGAGCTGGCTGGGGATGTTGGGCATGCACGGCACGCTGGAGGCCAATCTGGCGATGCATCACGCCGATCTGATCGTGTGTGCGGGCGCGCGCTTCGACGACCGGGTGACGGGTCGGCTGGACAGCTTCGCGCCGGGCGCGCGGGTGATTCATCTGGACATCGATCCGGCGCAGATCGACAAGGTGCGTCGCGCCGACCTGGCGCTGTGCGGCGATGCAGACACGGTGCTGCCGCGGCTGCGTCGCGCGCTGGCGCGTCGCGCAATGCCGGCGGCGCGGCTCGCCGATTGGTGGTCGCGCATCGAGGGCTGGCGGGCCCAGCGCTCGCTGGACTTCGAGGACACGCCCGCGGTCATCGCACCGCAGGCCTTGATGGCGCGGCTGCGCGCTCGACTGGAGGGACGCGATGCGATCGTCTCGACCGACGTGGGTCAGCATCAGATGTGGGCGGCCCAGCATCTGGCTTTCGAGCGTCCGAGGCGCTGGTTGACCTCGGGCGGTGCGGGCACCATGGGCTATGGCTTGCCGGCGGCGATTGGCGCGCAGGTGGCGCATCCGGACAAGCTGGTCGTGTGCGTCAGCGGGGACGCGTCCATCCTGATGAATCTGCAGGAGCTGGCAACGGCGCGGCAGCACCGCGCGGGGGTGAAGGTCGTGCTCTGCAACAACGGCCACATGGGCATGGTGCGGCAGTGGCAGGAGCTGCATCACGGCGAGCGCTACAGCCATAGCTACAACGCCTGTCTGCCGGATTTCGTCGCGGTCGCGAAAGGCTTCGGCTGGGGCGCGCGACGGGTGGAGCGACGGGAGGAGTTGGATGAGGCGCTCGCCGAATGCCTGGCGAGCGAAGGCCCCTTCTTCCTCGACGTCGCGGTCACGCCCACGGAGAACTGCTTCCCGATGATCCCGGCGGGGAAGGGGCATCAGGAGGTGATGTTGCGCGCTCCGGTGAAAGAGCCCTGGTGAGCTGTCGCTGTCCGCCGAATCTGGACCCCGACGCCACTCGGCTTCATGCCGACGCCCCCTTCATCACCGGCCCATGCTGCGCAGCACGTTCTCGACGGCCTGCTTCACATGCTCGCCGCACAGCCGGGCGGCGAGCTCGCCATCGCGCTGCTCGATGGCGGTGACGATGGCGTCGAGCTCCCGCAGCGTGTGGGGTAGCCGACCCGGCTGCGCCATCGACAAGCGCCGCAGCACCGTCACGCGGTTGTTGAGCTGGCGCAGCATCTGCCCGGCCACCGCGTTGCCGCAGCCCTCGACCAGGATGTCATAGAACTGGTTCTTGATCGTCAGGATGCGGGCGCGATCGCCCGCCTCATGCGCCTGGGCCAGCTCGGTGAGCTTGGCCCGCAGCGCCACCCGCAAGTCCGCCGACGCGTTCAGCGCGAAGCCGCGGCCGGCCAGACTCTCCAGACTGGCGCGCACCTCGTAGATCTCCCGCACCTCGTCGCGCGAGATGCTGGTCACCTCCGGCCCGCGGTGCGGAATGATGGTGATCAGCCCCTCGGCCTGCAGGTGCTGCAGCGACTCCCGCACGCAGGAGCGGCTGACCTCCAGGCTCTCGCACAACTCCCGCTCCGACAGCTTCTGACCCGGCGCCAGCACGCCGTCCAGGATGGCGGTGCGCAGCGCTTGCGTCGCGCGCTGGCGCAGCGATGTTTCTTCTCGGGCGACTTTCACAAGGCTCATGGGGCGGGATCCTACCGGCGCTCGGGGCGATGTCCGGACATTCGGACAGCGCTGGCGCAGACAAGCGGATTGTCATACAGCACGTCGATGCTGACTTCAATCCATACATTCCCAATGTCGGATTGTCAGACAATCCGACTACATTGAGCTTCATCGATCGCCGCCCGGCGGTCCCCCACCTGGTCCCCGGACCTCGTCCCCCTCTTCATCCCCTCACCGATCCAGGAGTTTCCTATGACCCGCGCCTACGCCCCGAAGAACCAGGCCCTGTTCGACCAAGGCCTCTCGACCCGCCGTGAGGTGCTGGGCGCCGAGTACGTCGATGCGTCGATCAAGAACGCCACCGACTTCAACATCGACATGCAGGAGCTGGTCACGCAGTACTGCTGGGGCGACGTCTGGAACCGCCCGGGTCTGGACCGCCGCACCCGTTCCTTCCTGAACCTGGCCATGATCACCGCGCTGAATCGTCCGCACGAGCTCAAACTGCACGTGCGCGGCGCCATCAACAACGGCCTGACGCGCGACGAGATCAAGGAAGTCTTCCTGCAGACGGCGATCTATTGCGGCGTGCCGGCGGCGATCGACTCGTTCCGGGTCGCCGCCGAGGTGTTCAAGGAAATGGACGCCTGAGGAGCCGCCGCCATGACCCGCATCGGATTCATCGGCCTGGGCATGATGGGCGTGCCCATGGCCCACCTGCTGCACGCCGCCGGCCATGAGCTGGTCGTACAGGACGCGCGCCCCGAGGTCGCCGCCAGCTTCGTCGACGCCCACGCCGGCGCTCGCATCGCGCAAGGCGCGGCGGACTTCGCAGCCTGCGAGGTGCTCATCACCATGCTGCCCAACTCCGATATCGTCGACGCCGTGCTCGCACCGCTGGCCGGCGTGCTCGAGCCGGGCACGGCGGTGATCGAGATGAGCTCCGCCGATCCCAACCGCACCCGCGCCCTGGCCGCGCGTTTGCAGGAACACGGCGTCACGCTGATCGACGCGCCGGTATCCGGCGGCGTGAAGAAGGCCGTCGCCGGCACGCTGGCCATCATGGTCGGCGGCGACATCCCGACCTTCGAGCGCGTCCGCCCAGTGCTGGACACACTGGGCAAGGCGATCTCGCATGTCGGCCCGGTGGGCGCCGGCCACGCGCTGAAGGCGCTGAACAACTACGTCTCCGCCGCCGCGCTGATCGCGACCGCCGAGGCCATCCATGTGGGCGCCGCCTTCGGCATCGACCCCGCGACCATCGTCGATGTGATCCAGGCCTCCACCGGTCGCAACAACACGACCGAGAACAAGGCCCATCAGTTCATGCTGAACGGTTCGTTCAACTCGGGCTTCTCGCTCGCGCTGCAGGCCAAGGATGTGGGCATCGCCGCGTCGCTGGGCCGCGCGATGGGATTGCCGATGTCGCTGGCGCAGGACGTGTACGCGATGACGACCGAGGCCTCGGAAACGCTGGGCGCCGGTGCGGACCACACGGAGCTCTACCGCTTCGTCGGCAAGGCCTGACCCCATGAGCCGCATGAGCGCGTTTTTCGACGTCATCAACCCCGCGACCGGCGAACGTGTCGCGCAGGTGCCCAAGGCCACGGCCGGGGACGCGCTCGCGGCGGTCGAGGCCGCGCGTGTGGCGCAGGTCGAGTGGCGTCGGCGCGGCGGCCATGCGCGGGCCGAGGTGCTGCAAAGCTGGCACGACCTGGTCATGGCGAGCGCCGAGGAACTCGCCCGGATCATGGTGACCGAGCAGGGCAAGCCCCTGGCCGAGGCGCGCGGCGAGATCACCTACGCCGCGAGCTACATCCGCTTCTACGCCGAGGAAGCGAGGCGGCTGCATGGCGAGACCATTCCGTCCGCGACCCCGGACCGGCGCCAGCTGGTGGTGCGAGAGCCGGTGGGTGTCTGCGCCGCGATCACGCCGTGGAATTTCCCGGCCGCGATGGTGACCCGCAAGGTCGCGCCGGCCCTGGCGGCCGGATGCGCGATGGTGCTCAAGCCGTCGGAGCTGACGCCGCTCACCGCGCTGAAGCTGGTCGAGCTGGCGCATCGCGCGGGCGTGCCGGAGGGTGTGTTGGCCGTGCTGGTCGGTGATGCCGTGGAGATTGGTGCGGTGCTGACCGCCTCGCCCACGGTGCGCATGCTCAGCTTCACCGGGTCGACGCCGGTTGGCCGGCTCCTGATGGCGCAATGCGCGCCGACGGTCAAGAAGCTCGGGCTGGAGCTGGGCGGCAACGCGCCCTTCATCGTCTTCGACGATGCGGACCTGGACGCGGCGGTGGAGGGCGCGCTCGCCTCGAAGTTCCGCAACGCGGGTCAGACCTGCGTTTGCGCCAACCGCTTCTTTGTGCAGCGCAGCGTCTATGAGGACTTCGCCCGCCGCCTCACCGAGCGCGTGAGCGCGCTCAAGCCCGGCAACGGCTTCGAGGACGGTGTGACGCAGGGGCCGCTGATCAATGAGGCGGCGCGTCGCAAGGCGTTGTCGCACGTCGAGGACGCGCGCTCGCGCGGCGCCCGCGTGGCGACGGGCGGCGAGGCGGTCGACGGGCCGGGCTGGTTCATGCAGCCGACGGTGCTGCTTGACGTCACGGCCGGTATGCGCTGCCTGGAGGAAGAGACCTTCGGTCCGGTGGCGCCGCTCGTCGTCTTCGATGACGAGGCCGAAGCCGTGGCCTGGGCCAACGCCAGCGAGTTCGGGCTGGCGAGCTACTTCTACTCGCGCGATGTGGCGCGCTGCTTCCGCGTCGCGGAGGCGATCGAGTCCGGGATGGTCGGCATCAACACCGGCGTGATCTCGAGCGAGACGGTGCCCTTCGGCGGCGTCAAGCAGTCGGGCCTGGGACGGGAGGGCTCCCGCCACGGCCTGGACGAATACACCGAGCTGAAGCTGATGAGCTTCGGCGGCATCGGCGCGGTCTGACGCGCCAGCCACTCCCCTTCTGCATCGACAGACACGCAGCGGCCGGCGACGGACCGGGCCGCGCATTCCTTACCCCTTGGAGAGTCCTGGAGAGAGACATGCGAAAGATTGCAAAGAAGGTCCTGGGCGTCGCGTTGGCGGCGGCATCGATGGCGACGGCGACCGCGGCGCTGGCGGCCTATCCGGACAAGCCGATCACGATGGTCGTGCCCTATGCCACCGGTGGCTCCACCGACGTGATCGCGCGGCTGCTGGCCGAGGCGATGACGCGCGATCTCAACCAGCAGGTGCTGGTCGACAACGCGGGCGGCGCCGGCGGCACCATCGGCACGGCCAAGGTCGTGCGTGCGCCCAACGACGGCTACACGGTGCTGCTGCACAACATGGGCATCGCGACGGCGCCCTCGCTGTATCCGAAGCTCACGTTCGACGTCACGAAAGACCTGGCACCGATCTCGCTGGCCGGCGACGTGCCGATGATCCTGGTCCGCAACAAGGACTTCGCGCCGGCGACGGTCGCGGACCTGATCAAGTACATGAAGGCCAAGCCCGGCGAGGTGCGCTTCTCGCATGCGGGCGTGGGCGCGACGTCGCACCTGTGCGCGATGCTGTTCAACCAGACGGCGCATACGACGGCGACGATGATTCCTTATCGCGGGACCGGGCCGGCGCTTCAGGATCTGATCGCGGGGAACGTCGATCTGATCTGTGATCAACCGGTGGCGACCGGGCCGCATGTGGCGTCGGGGATGCTGAAGGCCTATGCGATGGCGACGAAGGCGCGCGTGCCGCAGCTGCCGAATGTGCCGACCTTCGCGGAGAGCGGACTGCCGGGGTTCGAGCTGGCGGTGTGGCACGGGTTGTATGCGCCGAAGGGGACGTCGCCGGCGATCGTGAATCGGCTCAACCTGGCGCTGCGCCATGCGCTGGCGGATCCGAATGTGGTCAAGCGCTTCCAGGAGATGGGCGTGGTCGTGCCGGTGGACAGCCGACTGACGCCGCAGGCGCTGAGCACGCAGACGGCGGCGGAGATCAAGAAGTGGGCGCCGGTGATCAAGGCGGCGGGGGATAAGGCGGAGTGAGCCTCTGAACTCCGAACGGCGCGCGTCACGACGCGCGCCGTCTCCCCGTCCCGAACTCGTCCTTCAACAACTCCTCCATCCTCTCCAACAACGGCGAGCGATGCCCATGCCTGCGGGTGATCCACCCGATCCTACGCTTCAACGCCGGCAACGCGATCGGCAGCGGCCTCAACCCGATCGACGCCAGCGGCTCCAGCGACCAGCTGCTGCTCAGCGTCAGCAACGGCGTCCCGCACAGCAGCCGCATCGTGTTCAGATTCGTCGCCGCGGCCTCGATCCTCACGGTCAGCGGCGGCAGGCCCGACACCTGCACCAGCCGCTCCAGCTCCCGCCGCAGCCGGGTGTCCGCCGGCGGCAGCAGCCAAGGCTGAGCCGCGATGTCCGCGACACCCAAAGCCTTGCGCTTCCTCAGCGCGTGCCCCGCATCCGCCATCACCTGCAGCTCGTCGTCGCACAGCCGCAGCGCCTCCAGCTGCGCCGGCATCGGCTGCGGCAAGGGCGCGACCACCGCGTCCACCTCGCCCGCGTCCAGATCCGCCAGCAGGTAGTGCATCAGCCGCTCGCTGAGGTGAATGCGCGCCACCGGCCGCTCCATCAGCAGCCGTCGCACCACCCGCATCAGCCGCTCCACGTCCGTCGACGGGCTGTAGCCGATGCGCAGAATGCCGAGCTCCCCGGTCTTCATCTGATGCAGCTCGCTGAGCGTGTCGTCGTACTCGAGCTGGATGCGACGGGCGCGGCGAAGGAAGGCCAGGCCCGCCTCTGTCGGCATCACGCCTTTGGGATGACGCTCGAAGAGCGGTAAGCCCGCCAGCGCTTCGAGTCGTGCCAACGCGCGTGTCAACGCCGATTGCGTCAGCCCCAGCGCCTCCGCCGCACGGCCTACGTGCCGGTGCTCCGCCACGGCGACGAGGTAGTCGATGTCGTTCAGGTTCATGAGGTTTCCTTCATCGAGCGCGAAGACCCTCTCCCCCGCCCTCTCCCGCAAGCGGGAGAGGGAGTCAGAGTGGCCGCGCGATCTCCGATTGGCCCCCCACTCCCGCAACGCGGGAGAGGGAGTCATCCGGCACCGCGCGCTTGGCAGTCCGCGACTCGATGACAAATTCTCATCGCAATGTGCCATACCGTGCGTTGCGGGAATGTCCCGCCCGTTCCAGACTGCATCGCACTTGCAGTCACAACAACGGAGACAACCCATGACCACGTGGGACATCTGCAGGCACATCCGGAACGGCGCGCGCTTCTGGGGCGAGCGGCCGGCCGTCGTGTGCGGCAACGACAGCATCAGCTTTCGCGAGCTCGACACCCGCAGCAATCGCCTCGCCGCCGCGCTGATCGGATTGGGGCTGTCCAAGGGCGACCGCGTCGCCGTGCAGTCGCGCAACGCGACCGCGCTGGTGGTGCTGGAAACCGCGCTCTTCAAGGCCGGTCTGGTGAAGGTCGCGCTCAACGCCCGCTTTACCGAGGACGAGGCCCGCGACGTCGCCGAAAGCGCCGAGCCGCTGGTCTTCCTCGCCGGCGCCGGCTTCACCCATCGCGGCCCGGACACGCCCGGCTTCGCCTCCGTGCGCCACTTCATCAGCCTCGCCGGCCCGGCCGACGGCCACCTCGACGCCGAGGCCCTGATGGCCGCCGCCCCCGACGCTCCGGTCCATGTCCCCGTGTCGGAGGACGACCTCGCCGTCCTGCATTTCTCTTCCGGCTCGACCGGCAAGATCAAGGCCGCGATGCAGACCTTCGGCAACCGCCGCGCGTGCATCCGCAAGGTGCTGTTCCGCAACGAAGGCGCGCCCCGGCCTGGCGACCGCATCGCGCTGGTCGGTCCGATCACGCATGCGAGCGGCATGCTGATGCAGCCTTTCCTCTACGCCGGCGCGACGCTCCACCTCTTCGACCGCTTCCAGCCGAAGGCCTTCCTCGAGGCGATCGGCGAGCACCGCATCACCCACGCCTTCATGGTGCCCGCCATGATCCACGCGCTGCTGGAAGAGCCCTTCCTCGACCAGGCCGATCTCTCCAGCCTGCGCCAGCTCAGCTACGGCGCCGCGCCGATGGCGCCGGCCCGCGTCGAGGAGGCCTGGCGCCGCATCGGCCCCGTGCTGGCCCAGGGCTACGGACTGAGCGAGTCCACCTCCGCCGTGGCCTCGCTGTCCACCCGCGATCACGCCGAGGCACTGGCGAGCGCGCCGCATCGTCTCGCGTCCTGCGGCCGACCCTACGGCGAGACCGAGGTGCGCGTCGTCGACGAGCAGGGCCGCGAAGTCCCGGTCGGCGAGATCGGCGAGATCGTCATCCGTGGCGAAGACGTCTTCGCCGGCTACTGGCGCGAGCCGGCGCTGAGCGCCGAGGCGGTGCGCGACGGCTGGCTGCTGACCGGCGACCTCGCGCGCCGCGATGAACAAGGCTTCCTCTACATCGTCGACCGCAAGAAGGACATGGTGGTTTCGGGCGGATTCAACGTCTATCCGACCGAGGTGGAGGCGGTGCTCTATCGCCACCCCGATGTCTACGAGGCCTGCGTCATTGGCGTGCCCGACGCCCGCTGGGGCGAGGCGGTGAAGGCGGTCGTCGTGCCGCGCGGCGGGGCCGGCGTCGATGCCGACGCGCTCATCGCCCATTGCCGCCGCTACCTCGCCGACTACAAGTCCCCGCGCAGCGTGGAGATCGTCACGGCGCTGCCCAAGAACGCCAACGGCAAGATCGCTCGCAAGGAAGTCCGTCAGCCCTTCTGGGCCGGTCACGAGCGCCAGGTCCATTGAGGATGAACATGAGCATCACCCGCCCCGTCTACGACGACCTGCGCACCCGCGCGCTGCGCTTCATCGAGGAAGAGCTGTTGCCGCTGGAACGCAAGCTCGGCCTCCAACCCGACGACCCGTTGCCGCGCGAGGTGCTGCGCGACATCTGGAAGCGCTCGCATGCGCTGGGGCTGCTCACGGCGGCGATGCCGACGGAGCTCGGCGGCCCCGGGCTGACGACGGTGGAGCTGTGTCTGCTCAAGGCGGAGCTGGCCTCGACCGGTGCGCTCTTCGCGATGCACGTGCTGGGCGAGCTCAGCGGACCGCCGCGCATCGGCAACCTGATGGCGATCGCCACGGCGGACCAGCGCGCGCGCTTCCTGACGCCGGTGATGAACGGCGACAAGGGCGTGTGCTTCGCGATGACCGAGCCGCATTCGGGTTCCGACGCCGCCAGCATCCGCACCCGCGCCGAGCGCGACGGCGAGGACCTGATCATCACCGGCCAGAAGCACTTCATCACCGGCAGCCCCTTCGCGGACATCGCCATCGTGATGTGCGTGACGGACCCCGAAGCGGGTCCCAAGGGCATCACCGCGGTCTTCGTCGAGCTCGACGCGCCGGGCGTGCGCGTCGATTCGAGCTACGTGCCCATGTCGGGTCAGCACATCGACGCCGACATCCATTTCGACCAGGTCCGCGTTCCCGTCAGCAACGTGATCGGCGGCTTCGGCACCGGTCTGCGGCTGGGCATGGCGCGCATCCATCTGAACCGGCTGCTGCATACGGCGACGATGATCGGCATCGCGCGCAGGGTGCATCGGATGTCCATCGCCTATGCCTGCGAGCGGCAGCAGTTCGGCGGACCGATCGCGCGCTTCCAGGCGATCCAGCACATGCTGGCGGACATGCAGACCGAGCTCTTCGCCTGCGAAAGCATGATGCTGAACGCGGCCATGCGCGCCGATGCCGGCGATCCGCTCAAGTGGGAGGCCTCGGCCTGCAAGCTCTTCATCAGCGAGCGCTGTTTTGCCATCGCCGATCGCGCGGTGCAGATCCACGGCAATGTGGGCGTGACGCAGAACCATCCGGTGGAGCTGGCCTTCCGACAGCTGCGGATGATGCGCATCCTGACGGGGACCAGCGAGATCCAGCGCAACACCATCGCGCGCGAGATCCTGCCGGGGTGAGGCCATGAGCAAGGCCTATCAACCCAGGCGCGCCTGGACCGTCGCCGGTCTGCTGGCGCTGATGATGACGACCAACTTCCTCGACAAGGTGGTGCTGGGCCTGGTCGCGGTGCCGATGATGGCGGAGCTGCGGCTTATGCCGACCGAGTTCGGCCTGATCGGCGGCAGCTTCTACTGGCTGTTCGCGATCGGGGCGGTGGCGGGCGGCTTCGCGGCCAACCGCATTCCGGCGCGTCGGGTGCTGATGGCCATCGCGCTGTCCTGGGCGGTGATCCAGTTGCCGCTGGCGATCTCGGGATCGCTGGTGGCCTTCGTCGTTTGCCGCGTGCTGCTCGGGCTGACCGAGGGGCCGGCCTCGCCGGTCGCGACGCACGCGCTGTGCAAGTGGTTCCCGGATCAGCGTCGCAGCCTGCCGGTGGCGCTGCTGCATCAGGGCAGCTCGGCGGGGCTGCTGATCGCCGGCCTGGCGATCCCGCAGATCACTGCGCACTGGGGCTGGCGCGCCAACTTCGTGGTGCTGACCGCGATCGGCCTGCTGTGGTGCGTGGCCTGGTACTTCCTCGGCGCGGAGGGACAGGTTGAGGAGAGCGCCCCGGCCGGCCGTCCCGACCAGACCGCGCCGGCGGCGAGCGAGTCCGTCCGGACGTCGTCGCAGCAGCAGGCTCTGCCGGCGCGCATCCCGTACGCGCGCCTGCTGACCGACCCGACGGTGCTGGGCAACTTCGCGGCGCACTTCGTCGCGCACTGGGTGCTGGCGGCCTCGCTGACCTGGCTGAGCGGCTATCTGCAGCAGGGCCTGGGCTTCGCGCCCATCCATTCCGGCCGGATGTTCGCGCTCTTCATCCTGATCACCGCGCCGGTGAGCCTGGGCCTGGCCTGGGCCTCGCAGCGGCTGGTGCTGGGCGGCATGGCGACGCGGCGCTCGCGGGGCGCTTTCGTCGGCTGGTCGCTGGTCGTCGCGGGGCTGGGCAACTGCGCGCTGCTGTGGCTGGACCTGTCGACCATGCAGCGCTTCTTCATGCTGGCGGTATCCGGTGGCATGACGCTGACGATCAACTCCATCGGCCCGGCGATCCTCGGCGAGGTCGTCCCCCGCGCGCAGCGCGGCGGCGTTCTCGCCATCGGCAACGCGGTCGCCTCGCTGGGCGGGCTGGGCGCGCCGGTGGTGATGGGCTGGCTGATCCAGCGTGCATCGAACGCCGCCGACGCCCCGCGCGCCGCTGCGCTCGGCTACGAGCAGGGCTTCTTCGTCGGCGGACTGCTGCTGATCGCGGGCGGCCTGATCGCGCTGATGACGATGAACCCGCAGCGCTCGGCGCGTCGTCTCGCACGCGGGGCCGAGCCCGAGTCGGCCTCCAAGCCCGATGCCGTGGCCGATGCGGCTCCCCAGGTCAGGCCCGATCCCCTCTGAGCCTTCCGCGTGCTACACCCGGGGAGCGCGGCGAGGCCGCGCGCCGGTCGATTCTTCGAGACATCCCCATGATCCGAACCCTCCATATCGCCGCGCTGGCCACGGCCGGCCTCGCCGCCTCGCTTGCTCCGCTAACGGCGAGCGCCGCCGACGATCCTCGCGGCGACGCGACCCGCTTCACTGTCGACCGCCAGAAAGCCGGTCTTGTCGGTCTCAAGATCGACGATCCCGGCAGCTTCGAGGACGCGCGGCGCGGCTTCGTCGCCGCGCCCAGCGGCCAGATCCTCGACGAGCAGGGCAAGCTGGTCTGGGACTTCGCCGCGCTCGCGTTCACACAGGGCGAGGCGCCGGCCACGGTCAATCCCAGCCTCTGGCGCCAGGCCAAGCTCAATCACCAGCCAGGGCTCTACAAGGTCACCGAGGGCATCTGGCAGCTGCGCGGTTTCGACCTCGCGAACCTGACCGTCATCCAGGGCAAGAGCGGCTGGATCCTGGTCGACCCGCTGACGACGCAGGAGACCGCGGCCGCGGCCCTCGCCTTCGCGCGCAAGCATCTGGGCGAGCAGCCGGTCACCGGCGTCGTCTTCACGCACAGCCATGTGGACCACTTCGGCGGCGCGCTGGGCGTGCTGTCGGCCAAGGAGGCGGCGGATCGCAAGGTTCCCGTCGTCGCGCCGGTGGGCTTCATGGAAGAGGCGACCAGCGAGAACGTGCTGGTCGGGCCGGCGATGTCGCGGCGCGCGGGCTACATGTACGGCGGCCTGCTGCCCAAGGATGCGCGGGGACTGGTGGACACGGGGCTGGGCGCGGGCGTGGCAGCGGGCCGTATCGGCATCCTGCCGCCGACGGTGCTGGTGGACCAGCCGACGCAGCCCATGACCATCGACGGCGTGCGTTTCGTCTTCCACAACGTGCCCGGCACCGAGGCGCCGGCCGAGATGACCTTCGAGCTGCCCGATCTTCGCGCCTTCGGCGCCGCGGAGCTGGTCTCGCAGACGATGCACAACCTCTACACGCTGCGCGGGGCGAAGGTGCGGGACTCCCTGTCCTGGTCGCGCTTCATCGACGAGGCCATCGGTCAGACGGCCGACAAGGACGTGGTCTTCCTGCAGCACGGCTGGCCGGTGTGGGGCCGCGAGCGCATCGACGAGTTCATGGTCTCGCAGCGCGACACCTATCGCTATCTGCACGACCAGACGGTGCGGCTGATCAACGCGGGCAAGACGCCGTCCGAGATCGCGGAGGAGGTGCAGCTGCCGGCCTCGCTGGCGCGGATGTGGAGCTCGCGCGGCTACTACGGGACGGTGAAGCACAACGTGCGCGCGGTCGCGCAGTTCTATGTCGGCTGGTTCGACGCGCATCCTTCGAATCTGGATCCGCTGCCGCCGGTGGAGGCCGCGAGACGCTACGTCGCGCTGGCTGGCGGCGCCGAGGCTGCCACCGCGGTCGCGCGCAAGGCCTATGAGGCGGGCGACTACCGGTGGGCCGCGGAGCTGCTGCGACATGTGGTGCTCGCGGACGACCAGGCGGCGCGGGCGGCGGGCGCGAAGGAGCTGCTGGCCCGGAGCTTCGAGCAGCTCGGCTATGCGGCCGAGTCGGCGCCGTGGCGCAACTTCTATCTGACCGGCGCGCAGGAGCTGCGGTCGGGACCGCCCCAGCGCGGGCCCTCGCGCGCCAGCGTGATGGACATGCTGATGCAGACGCCGATCGAGCAGTTCCTGACGGCGATGGCGGCGTCCCTGAACGGGCCGCGCGCGGACGGCGTGAAGCTGGCGGTGGCCTTCCGATTCAGCGATCTGAACGAGAGCTACGGGCTGTGGATAGAGAACGCCGTGCTGCACCACCGCAAGGGCGCCGCGCCGATGTCGCCAGCGGCGACGCTGACGCTGACCAAGCCGGCCTTCCTGAAGCTGAGCTCGGGCTTGGCGACGCCGATGGACCTGGTGATGTCGGGGGCGCTGAAGGTCGATGGGGACGCGGGCGCGCTGCGGCAGTTCCTGGGGCTGCTGGACAAGCCGGCGACCGGCTTTCCCATCGTGACGCGGTGATCACCGAGGCGTGTCGGCCTTCCACTCCGAGCCATCGGCGAAGCTGACACGCGTGACGGCGGCGCGCGAGCGCGGGCACAGCAGGGGCTTGGCGGCCGATTGGTCGCGCGGGCGGTCGAACTCGCGGCTCATGTCGACGTGGTGCTCGGGCCGGACGGCGCTGTCGCTGATCGTGACGCCGCCGAATTCGCTGAGGACCTCGTAGCCGCCAGCGGCGCGCGGACGCACGCAACCGACCTCGGCCCCGACGATGTCGCGTTGGCTGCGGTTGGTCAGGACCAGATGCAAGACGGCGCCCACGGGCTTGAGCTCCAGCAGCATGGGCGCGGTCGGAAGGTCCAGCCAGTCGGCGGGATAGACCGGTGGCGCCGGGATCTGCGGTGACGGGAGCGACGCCGCATCGGGCGTCTGCGCTCGCCCGATCGACGGGAGGCTCGCGATCATGAGCAGGATCGCGAGACGGGCGGCGGATCGATGACGGAAGGCGACCGGGATCATGGCAACAGGCCTGGGTGAGCGAGACCGGCGAATATGCCATTCGCCTGTTCCGGGCGCGTGAGAGAAGCGTGAAGCCCTAGGGGCGCGCCGAGTCCGCAGCGGACGCGGCGACAGCCTTCAACTGCTCCGCCTCGGCGCTGCTCAAGCCGGGCTTGCCGGTGGCCTCGCGCAGGCAGTTGAGCATCGCGGACGCGGAGCCCGCGGCCTGACAGCGGCGCACCTCGGCCAGCCGCGTGCGCAGATGCGCCAGCCGCTGGCGCAGGGCCTGACGGGCCTCGGGGATCACGCGCAGATCCTGGTCCGGCGCGACGGCGCTCTGACAGGACTCGAGCCGGCGACGCAACGTGTCCTCGACCTGACGCGAAAGACGGGCCAGGTCCTGCGGCCACGCGAGTCCCCATCCCTGCGACACGCAGACCGCGACCGGCAGCGGCACCTCCATGCCCTGCCACGCCGACAACTGACCGGCGCGCAGCAGCAGCTCCCAGTCGTCGATCTCTGCCGAAGGGCGAGCCATGCGCGCGCTCGCGCCCGCATCAGCGACGGCGCCATCTGATGCTGTCGCTGTTGCTTGGAAGGCTGCCGTCAGCAGGACCAGCGCACCTAGCGTGCGCATGCGCTGCCTGTCCCTCATGAACCTCATGTCCCGCTCCCCGACAGCACGAAGCCGGCCCATGCCGATGCCGGGGCGCCCTCCTTGCGCAGCTGGAGCTTGGCGCGGGTGAGCGCCTCGGCCAGCGGCTGCCCCTCGGCCACGGCGCCGTAGAACAGATGCATCAGGCGAGCGGTCTGCGCGCTGGGCACCGGCCACAGCGAGGTCAAGGTCGCGCGCGCACCGGCCAGCTCGGCCGCGTGGCGCAGGCTGGCCAGCCCCTCGTGCGGGTCCAGCACGCCGTTGCCGGTGTCGCAGGCCGACAGCACCACCAGCCGCGTGCCCCGCAGATCCATCGCCTCCAGCTGCGAGGCGCTGAACAGCGGCCCCTGCGCATCCGCGCTCAGCACCAGCGCCGCGAGCTGTCCCGGCATCAGCAGGCGCACCCGCTCCTGGCTGGCGAGGTCGCCCAGCGGCTCCGTCGACAGCAGCGCGCCGTGCGCGGCGACATGCAGGATCGCGGGCCGGCGCACCTGGGCCAGCCGCTCGGGCGTGGCCTCCGCACCCAGCAAGAGCCGCGGTTGCAGGCCCATGCGCCGACCGGCCTCGGCGACATCCGCCGCCTCGGCGCGGGTCTCGGGCAGCGGCGCGGGCACGGCATCGCGCATGCCGCGATCGCGCGCCGCCAAGCTGCCCGGTTTCGCGGCCACGCCCAGCGACTGATCGCCGTAGCGCGGGTCGGCGAGGATGGCGAGCTCGTTGCCCGCCGCGCCATTCGCCGGGTCGGCGGTCGGCCTCAAGTCGATCGCATGATTCACCGCGCTGATCGCGTGCCGTTCCAGCAGCTGCGTGCCGCTCGCGTCGCGCAGCACCTCGAAGGGCAGCAGCGTCAGCAGACCGTCGGCATCGATCAACCAGCGCCGCGCGGCGCTGACCTCCGCCGGCAGCTCGCTCAGCAGTTGCTGGCCGAGCGCGGTCTCGCGCGCCGCGGCGGAGGACGTGTCGCGCTGAGCGCGCCATCCCCGCAGCGCCTGCTCCAGCGCCTGGCGCGGACCGAGGTCGGTCAGACTGACACCGCGCGCCGTCACGGTGAATCGCAGGGTGCGCGCCGGCGTCGGCTCCTGTCTGCCGACGCGGTATTCACTCACCGTCGCGAAGGCGATCAGCGCCTGGTCCGGCGCGAGCGCCGACTGCACACGCCGCAGCGCGGCCTCGGGTTCGGCGATGACGGCATCCAACCCGGCCTGCGCCAAGGTCGGCCGCACCGGCGCCAGCGCCTCGATGTAGCGGTTTTCCCACTCGACGACGCGCATCATCCCCGCCGCACCGGAGGTCTCCAGCATCGGCAGCGCGGCTTCCAGCGCATCGATCTCGCGGCGCGCCTTCGCGATCGCGCTGCCTCCGGTGTCGCGCAACAGGCGACGGCGCTCGGCCAGGTAGCGGCTCGCCAGTCCTTGCGAGGCGACCAGCTCGGCGACGGCGGCCTCGCGGTCTTGCGGCCGGCCCGAGCGCAGCGCGGCGCCCGCCATCGAGCCGGCGATCGCCGCCGTCTGCTGGAAGCCCGAGGCCCGCACGTCGATCGCCGAGGCGAAGCGTCGCAGTTCCTCGCGCGTCCAGCGATTGGCCTGCCGCAGCGCCTCCATGGCCTCGGCCTCGGCGCCGACCTGACGCTGCGCCAGCCCCAGGTGCCAAGCGAAGACCGCGCCGTCATGCACGGCCGCCAGACGCAGATCGGGCGGGCCGCCGTCGACGCGGCGCCGCTCGGCGGACAGCCCGTCGGCGGCGAGCTTCAGCACGTCGGTGCGCCGGCCTTGCAGCGCGCGCAGATCGGCTTCCAGCGCGAGCGGCGACGCGGTCGCCGGCAGGCGCGGACGCAGCGCCCGTTCGATCACGGCGGCATCGGCGCCGGCCAGGTCGAAGAGCATGCGTTGATTCAAGGAGCGCGCGTTCTGGCGCGCCAGATCGAAGGCGGCATTCAGCGCGCGCATCGCTTCGGCGAAGCCGACGGCTTGCCCGTTCGAGGCGGACGGCGCCGGCGGCACCGTCGACAGCAGCATGAGCGCCTGATCGGCGGCGTCGAGCTGGCCGCTGTCCATCAGCGTGCGGGCATAGGCGGGCAGCAGGCTGCGCATCTTCTGCTCGAGCAGCCGCGGGGGAGATCCGGCCGCGGCTTGCAACGCCACCGCGTACTGGCGAGCGGCCTCCGCGGGATCAAGCAACTGCTCGGCCCGATCGGCCAGTTGCGCCGGATCGGGCGCCTGCGGCGACGCGCGGCCCATCGCGCCGGCGGGCATGCCGGGGAACTGCGGTTGCGCAGGGACGGTCGTCGCCGTCATCAGCAGCGAGACGGCGACGACCAGGGTGGTCGCCGCAGCCGTCGCCGTGCGCGCCCGTGGCCGCCAAGCGGTCGGCGAGGACCGAGCCCATGGGGGTGTTCCGGCCATCGTCGTCATGGGGCGTAGGTCCATTCAATCTGCACGCGCACGCCGCCCTCGGGCTCCGCCGAGATGCGCAGCAACGCATCGTCGCCATGCAGCAGGCGCAGGCGTTCGCGAATGTTGCTCAGGCCCAGGCCGGTGCCGGCCGTGCGGGGTTTGGGCTGCAGGCCCACGCCGTTGTCGCGCACTTCCAGCCGCAGCCGGCCGGGACCGGCTTCGCTGGCGCGGACCCACATCCGAACCGGCCCGGTCTGCGGCTCCAGACCGTGCTTGATGGCGTTCTCCACCAGCGGCTGCAGCAGCAGCGACGGGCAGGCCGCGTCGCGCAGCGTCGGCGGCAGATCCAGGTCGAAGTCGAAGCGATCGCCCATGCGCAGCCGCATGAGCTGCAGGTAGGCGTCGATGGAGGCGAACTCGGCCTTCAGCGTGGTGGCCTGATCGCGGCGGTCCGCGACGATGGAGCGCAGATAGGTCGTCAGCAGCTCCAGCATGCGCTGCGCCCGGTCGGCGTCGTGGCGCATCAGGTAGCCCAGCGCCCCCAGCGTGTTCCACAGGAAATGCGGCTCCACCTGCGCCTTGAGCAGCCGCAGCTCGGTCTGCGCGAGCTCCCGATCCCGCTCGGCCAGTTCGGCCCGGGCGTTGGCCGCGTCGCGCTCGGAGGCCACGCGCTGGGCCGCGCTGCGGGCGGCGCGGCCCCAGGCCCGGGCGGCGACCGCCAGCACCGCGCCCAGCAGCAGCAGCACGATCCATTCGCTCACCCGGTCGGCGGCGTAGAGGCGATCGGCCCAGCCGGCCGGCAGCAGCAGCGCCAGCGGCGCGCTCAGGGCGAAGACCAGCACCACGCCCAGCACGCCCTCCAGCACGCTGCGCCAGGCCGAGGCCCAGGCCGCCTGCGTCGGTTGCAGCGGACGCAGCAGCCGGGCGCCGGCCCAGCCCAGCGCGGTGGCCAGGCACACGCCGGTCAGCAGACCGCGCATCGGCACCGTGTCTTGGGACGCCAGGTCCAGCAGCACCAGCCCCAGCAGCACGACCGCGGGGACGATGACGGCGCTCAGCCGCGCGGCGAGTCGGCGCATCTCAGCCGCCGCAGGCGTTGGTGGTGGTGTCCCAGTCCCAGTTGCTGGTCATCGGGTTGTAGCGCCGCGGCGCCTGCCAGCGTTCCTGCCGGCCGTCCTCGAAGGTGCGCAGGCAGTTGCCGTTCACGCAGTCGTTGCGGCAGCGCAGGACATTGCGCGAGGTCGTCGTCGATTGCACGACCGGGCGTTGCGCCGGACGCTGGGCGTCGCGCTGCGCCTCGCGCTTGACCTTGGCGGCTTGGTCGGCGTCGAACTTGGCCACGGCCTTCTGGAGGTCCTCCAGCTTGGGATAGGTCTGGCCCGCCTCGGTACCGTACTTGTAGAGGTCGGGCAGGTCCTTCTCGTAGCCGTCGCGCAGCAAGGTCATCGCGTCGCTGAAGACGCCGCCGACGCAGCTGCCCTCGCCGGCCTTGGGCACCCGGTACTGGGCTTTCAGATTGGGCGGCACATAAGCGTTCTTGCCGTCCGGGCTGTAGGCCGTGATGCCGGTCAGCATCAGGCAGTAGGGATGGCCCTCGATGGTCTTGGTGTCGCGCAGATAGGCGTACACGCTGAACTTGCGGTGGTCCAGCACCGTGGTCCAGCGGTCGCTCAGGGTGTCGGCGATCGCCTGCTTGCCGGAGTCGCTCAAGCCCTGCGTCATGTGGTTGAGGACGCCCTTCTCGCGGCGCTGAGGGGCGAAGCGGGGCTTGGCTGAATCCGAGGTGCGGTCGAAGGCGATCTTCAGTTCGTCGGGCGAGAAGTAGCCGTTGCGTTCGTCGGCCAGCGTCTTGAGCGCGGCGACGAAGGCGCGCTCGCAGGTCGCGGCCGGGGTCTCCTGCGGGCGTCGCTCCGCCACCTGCCACGAGTTGGCGTAAGAGATGCGCTGCATCCGGTCCGGCTTGGGCGCGACCGCGGTGCCCACCTCGATGTAGCAGTCGCCCGACTTGAACGAGAAGGGCAACACGCTGATCGAGACGCCGGCCTCTCGCAGGGCCTGGACCTGCGCGGGGGAGACCAGGGGCCGCGCCAGTTCCCGGACGCGATCCAGGCTGATGCCGTCATCCAGGAAGGTCATGAAGATGGGCGCGCCTGCGGGGGTCGCGGCCGGTGCGGAGGCGGCGGTTTGCGCCTGGGCCGGGCCGTTCAGGCCGACGGTCATCACGGCGGCGGTGAGGGCGACCTGCGCGAAGCGGCGCGCCAGACGATGGGGGTGTTGGATCGGGAGAGTCATGGAAGAAATCCTCGAGGGCATGCGGGGATCGGGGCTCATTGCGGCTTGACGGCGGCGTCGGCCTGCACGGCGACGGACTGGCCGAACAGCGCGGCCACGTCCTCGACCGACTCGCGCGACAGACCCATCTGGGCGCTTACCCCGACGCGGCCGTCCGGCAGCTGACGCGAGTTCCAGTTGGCGATGCCCAGTGCGCGCGAGAACACGGTGACGCGGCGCTCATCGGCCAGGCTGATGGCTTCGAGCTTGCTGATGTTGTCTTCCATCGTCAGCGCGACGGGGCCTTGCGAGGTGGCGTACCAGGCCAGGCGCCAGTAGTAATGCTGGCGGTTGGGCATGCCGTCCTGGCCGTAGAGCGACTCGACCAGATCGAGGCGGTCGCACTGCGCGATCCAGCGATTGCGCTGACGGCACTGGCTGAGGAACTGGGCCTGCTTGTCGTCCAGCGAGATGTGCAGCGGCAGCGTCTTGCGGGATTCGAGGTGGTAGAGCGCGTAATCGGCGTCGCCCTTGGTCACGCCGACCGTGGCGCCCAGCTGCTTGACCGCGCCGAAGAGCCCGCCCAGCGCGGTGCCGGCGAGCACGCCGCCCTCGGCCTCCTTGGTCTCGCGGCGCTTCTCCAGCAGCACCCAGCGGGTCGCGGCGACGTTACCGTTCTGATGCGCGGCCAGCATGAAGTTCTCCGGCAGGCCGAAGGACTTCAGACCCGCGCCCGCGGTGTACATGAACATCGCGTTCTCACGGGCGATGTTGAAGCCGCGCGGCGAGAGGTTCAGGCCGTTGCCGGCCACGCGCACGCCGGTGACGGTCTCCACCGTCCACACGCCCTGCTGGCGACGGGCGGTGGCCACGGTCAGCGGCGCGCCCGTGCCGTAGCGCATCACCTTGATCACGTACTGGCCGGGGCCCATCTCGGCGAGATAGGCGGCGTCGCCGGTCTGGCTGTCCACGGCGTACTTGAGGATCACGCCTTCGGGGTCGAGGACGCGGTCGCCGCCGATGCTGAAGCCGTCGCGGAAGCCCTCGATCGCATAGGGCCCCTGGCCGGCGGCCCAGCCGCCGATCTGCTCGGCCAGCTGCGTCTCGGGAATGGCGGCGGGACGTTGCTGCTGCAGGGGCTGCTGCTGTTGGGCGTAGCCCGGGTAGGGCATCTGGCCGCCGCCCTGCTGTTGCTGCTGCATGCGTTGCATCAGCATCTGCATGAGCTGGTTGGGATCGGGCTGCTGGGTTTGAGCCTGGGCCTGGACGGCGCCGCACAGCGCGAGGGCGGCGACGGTGGGCAGCAGCGAGAAGCGGGCGATGGAGGTCATGGGGTGGTGGGCGTCAAGGGAATCGGAAGGGATGGGAGGCATCCTCGTCGTGGCGGCGGACGAAGGCCGCTGCGGCGTGACGAACCTGGGGCACGCGCCGACCAGCGTGGCGCTGCGCGGATGAACGTGGAGAACCTGGCGAAGCGGTGAGGGTCGGGATGAGCGCGGGCCGCGAGGGCGGCTCGGCTCACATCGCGCGGAACAGGCCGTGGTTGGCGGCGGAGACGCGCAGGCGCTCGGGGCGGCCTTTGAGCTCGATCTCCACCCGGTCGTCGATGCGATGGATGCTGCGGATGTAGCGCCGGTTCACCACGACGCTGCGATGCGTCTGGAGGAAGAGCTCCGGCCGGGCCGCATCGAGGATCTCCTTGAGCGGCAGCCGCACCAGGCCGTCGCAGTCGTCGGCGACGACGCGGGTGTACTTGGTGTCGGACTCGAAGTAGATGACGTCCTCGAGGTGGACCAGCCGGATCTGCTGCCCGACGGCCACCTGCAGCCAGTCCAGCGCGGGCGGGGCGGCTGCCAGGCTCGTCGAGGGCGTGGCCGTGTCGGGGTCGGCGTGGGGCGTGACGCCAGCGGCATTCGCCGCGCTCAGCGTGCGCAGCGCCTCGCGCAGGCGGTCGAGTTCTTCGTGCGGGTCCTGGGAGAGTTGCTCGCGCAGCTTGCCGACGACGCGGGCGAGCCGGGGCAGGTCGACGGGCTTGAGCAGGTAGTCCACCGCGTTGGCCTCGAAGGCCTCGATGGCGTGGTTGTCATGGGCGGTGACGATGACGACGCGGGTGCGGGTGGTCAACGCGCGGGCGACTTCCAGGCCGGTCATGCCGGGCATGCGGATGTCGAGGAAGGCGAGGTCGGGCTTGAGCGCCTCGATGCGCGCCAGGGCGGTGGGGCCGTCCTCGGCGTCCTCCAGCCAGCTGAGCTCGGGCCAGACTTGGCTGAGCCGCTCCTTCAACAATGAACGCATCAGCGGCTCGTCGTCCGCGATCAAGGCCCTCGGCATCCGTTTCCCCCTCCGTGGGATGCATGTTCTTGTTGCCGTGGCGCCTGCGTTGTCCCGAGGTCACCACAACTGCTTACATTCATCCTAAGGGGCCGATGAGGGCGTCTTGGCGAGTTCAGGCGCGCGGGCGCAGCAGGATGGGAGGGGGTGTGAATTGATGCACGGGGCCGGATGCACGGGTGTGCGAAGCGGCGTTGTCGGGAGGCGGCGCGTATGCTGACGCCCTCCTTCAACGAGACGGATTCGATGCCATGACGCAGACCGCCACAGGCACTTTCGACGTGAAGATGACGCCCCAGCCGGCGACCCCGGATCACGAGGCCTCGCAGATCGGCCGTCTGGCGCTGAGCAAGCGCTTCCACGGGGACCTGGAGGGGACGAGTCTGGGAGAGATGCTCGCGTTCCGGACGGCGGTCGCCGGGTCGGCGGGCTACGTCGCGATGGAGCGGGTGGAAGGCAAGCTCGCCGGGCGCGAGGGCAGCTTCGTGCTGATGCACACCGGCGAGATGAACCGCGGGCAGCCTTCGCTGGTCGTGCAGGTGGTGCCGGATTCAGGCACCGGCGGGCTGCAGGGGCTCAGCGGGAGGCTGAGCATCGACGTGCGGGAGGGGACGCATTTTTATGAGCTGGTGTATGAGCTCTCTTCTCCGAGCACCGTGTGAAGCGCTACGGATTGAGCGATCCTGGGCAGATGGGACGTCCGGTGCGAACTATTAAGTATTCCTGAATAGTTGCTCGCGACCTCGTCGATAGGGGGCGCTCAAACAGAAATGGCCCATCCCGCAAGAGATGAGCCATTCCTCATTGCCGCATGGCGGCGACCAGATCCTCCGGGAACTCCGGACGTAGG
>NZ_JBCNLU010000008.1:0-192045 GCF_039595295.1 Roseateles sp. | reverse complement strand
GATGGCCTATTGCCCGCAACATCCGTGGCTGTTCTCCGGGACGCTGCGCGAGAACCTGCTGTTCGGACTGCCGGACGTCAGCGACGAGCAGTTGCTGGCCGCCTGCCAGAAGACCGGCCTGTGGCACTTGGTCGCGCAACATCCGCTCGGCTTGGACCGCAAGCTCTCCGAGGGCGGCCGTGGCCTGTCCGGGGGGCAACGCCAGCTGGTAGCGATGACCCGTCTGATGCTGGCCCAGCGCAAGCTGTGGCTGCTCGATGAGCCGACCTCCGGCATGGACGACGGCCTGGAGCACGCCACGATCCGCATCATGAAGCAGGAGATGCGCCAAGACACCACGCTGCTGCTGGTGACCCATCGGCTCTCGCTGCTGGCTCTGGTCGAGCGCGTGATCGTGCTGTCGCCGCAGGGCGTGATGCTGGACGGCCCGCGTGACGAGGTCATCGCCCGCCTGCAGCAGCGTCCCGCGCCACAGGTCGCGGCGCCCGACATCGTTCGGTCCGCCCCCACGGCGCTCGCCGGTTGACGCGCGGACCCGACACACCGATACGAGGCAACAAATGAAACCGATTCTTTCCTCCCATGACAACCAGCACGGTCTGCGCTGGACCGTGATCGCCATCGTCGCCGCGCTCGGCGCCGGACTCTGGTGGGCCGCCGAGGCCGAGATCGACCAGGTGACTCGCGCTGGCGGCAAGGTCATGGCATCCTCCCGCACACAAGTCATCCAGGCGCCCGACGGAGGTGTGGTGGAGAAACTGTTCGTACAAGAGGGAGCATTCGTTCGCAAGGGCGACTTGCTCGTCCAGTTGGACGACACGAAGGCGCGCGCCGCGCTGGCGGATTCGTCCGAGAAGTCCGCGGCCCTGAACGCCGCGCTGGCCCGGCTGCGCGCCGAGACGCTCGGTACGCCCTACCGGCCCGCCGGCAACAGCGGCTTCGACGCGATCCAGCGCCGGCTGTACGAGCGCCGCCAGACCGCGCTGCAAGAGGACCTGGCCGTGCTGTCCAAGTCGGCCGATCTGGCGCGGCACGAGGTGGAGCTCAACGAGCCGCTGCGCAAGGCCGGCGACATCAGCGCGGCGGAGTTCCTGCGCCTGCAGCGAGCCGCCAACGAAGCGGCCGGCCAGGTCACCACGCGTCGCAACAAGTTCCTGCAGGACGCCCAGGCCGAGCTGGCCAAGGCGGAAGAGGATCTGGCGAGCATCCAGCAGGTGCTGAACGACCGCCGCGGCAACTTCGAGCACACGCAGTTGCGCTCGCCCGTGGACGGCCGGGTCAACCTGATCACGCAGACGACGGTCGGCGCGGTGCTGCGTCCGGGCGACGAGATCATGCAGCTGCTGCCCAGCGGGGATGAGCTCATCATCGAGGCGCGCCTGCGCGCGGCCGACATCGGGTTCGTCCGTCCCGGCATGCGGGCGGCGGTCAAGCTGGACGCCTTCGACTACAGCATCTACGGGGCCCTCGACGGGGAGGTGACCTACGTCAGCCCCGACGCGCTGACCGAGCGCACCCAGCAAGGCGGCGAACAGCCCTACTACCGGACCCATATCCGTATCGACGGCACGCGCTTCAAGGGAGCGCGTGCCGGGAAGATCGTGATCCAACCCGGCATGACCGCGACCGCCGAGATCATCAGCGGCCGGCACACCGTACTGGACTATCTGCTCAAACCCGTGCGCAAGACCTTCTCGGAATCGCTGGGCGAGCGCTGAGCCACGGTGTCGCGGCGGCCGCACGCCTTGGGCAGGGCCGCCACTCACGCCCCTCATTTCTCGTCATCCACGATCCACTTTCCACAGTCCAACGTCGATCACGCCGCTCACGAATCACTCCCTCGCGCATCGCCATCCGACTCCGACCCGTCATCCACAACAACTCGTTCAACCAGGGGAATCCATGATCACCGTCACCATCATCGAAGACGACGCCACCGTCCTGCAGCGCCTGATCGACGTCGTGTCCGCCAGCAGCGCTTGCCAGATCGTGGGCATCGGTCGCAACCGCGGGGAATCGGTCTCCGCCATCCTGGCCAACCGCGCCGACATCTATCTGGTCGACCTGGGCCTGCCCGACGTGGACGGCATCGACCTGATCAAGCTGATCAAGGAGAAGTGCCCCGACGCGCACAGCATCGTGATCAGCACCTTCGGCGACACCAAGCACGTGATGCGCAGCCTGCGCTCCGGCGCCTCCGGCTATCTGCTGAAGGAAGAGATCCAACCCAGCCTGATCGACAAGATCATCGCCACCCACAACGGCCACGCGCCCCTGAGCCCGGCCGTGTCGCGCGTGGTGCTGACCGAGATGAAGACCCTGGAAACCGGCGTCAAGCCCAAGGTCAACAAGGATCAGAAACTCAAGGATCTGGGACTGGGTCAGCGCGAGTGGAGCGTGCTCCATCTGCTGATCGAGGGCCTGCCCATCGTCGACATCGGCAATCGGCTGTCGATCTCGCGCTTCACCGTCAACCAGCATCTGCGTTCGATCTACCGCAAGCTGAACGTCAACTCGCGCGCGATGGCCACCAGCGTGGCCCGCATGCACGGCCTGGTCGACGACTGACCGGCCGCCGGCCCGGCCATCGGGCCGGATCCGCAGATCCGGCCATTCATCCAGCCAACAGCAAAGCCGCCCGAGGGCGGCTTTCTTGTTGGCTGGAACTGCGGGGGTCTGGTGTCTCGACAGCCAGACCCGCGATCAGGCGGGGTCTGCAGCGTCACGATTCAGGCGGCGGCCTTCTCGGATGACGCGTCGCCCACGCCGGTGTGCTTCTCCGGGACGGAGCTGCTCCGCTTGAAGGGGTTCTCGCCGCGCGGCGCCAAGCGCATGCGCAGCAGCTGCTTGCAAATGCAGAAGCTGAGCTTCTCCAGATCCAGCGGGCTCCGAACTCGACCGTCTCGACGCAGGCGCTGGTGGGTCTCCGACAGTTCGCCGCGCAACAGAGTCGCCAGCTCCCGGTCTCGGCCGTGAACCGCCGCGATGTTCAGGATCGCCAACCAGGCCAGCAGCACCGCGCGCGGCAGCGAGAGCATCACATCGGTCAAGGACTCCGACACCACCGCGTACTGCGGCGCATGGATGGCCTGGATGCGCAGCAGGCGCGCCACCAGCGCGGGATGGCGGCCGGCCAACAACGCCATCGAGCTCTCCGAGACGCCGGCGCATGCCAGCAGATACAGCTGACCCGTCAACCGGCTGTCGCAACCGGGCAGCGCGCGGACGGCCACCGTCGCCGGACGCGCCACGCCATAGCCCTGGAAGTAATCGGCGCCCATCAGCTTGAGCTGCTGCCAGGTGGCGGCGTCCTCCACCTTTTCGGCGATCACTGCCAGACCCAGTTGATGCGCCTTGCGAATCAGCGCCTGCAGGTCCACCGCATCCAGCCCCGGCACATCGATCTTGGCGAATTGCACCCAGGGCGCCAGCGCCCAGCGCGGATCGTCCAAACGCACCAGGTCGTCCAGCGCGAAGCGATAACCGCGACCATGAAGATCGCGGATCCGGTCGATCAGCGCGTCATCGACGCTCACAGTTTCCAGCAGCTCGATCACCCCGACGTCCGGCGTCAGCGCTTCCGCGATGGGACTCATCAGGCAGCCGGCGTCCATGTTGACGAGGAGGTCGCCGATGGGGTGCTCGGCCGGCGTGACGCCGGTCAACAGCTCGCCGTCGATCAAGGCATTGGAGAGCACCGCCGCAGTCGCGTAGGAGCCCAGTTCCGGTCCGACGCCGCCGTCGCTGGCGTTCCAGCGGAACAGCAGTTCCGTGGCGACCACCTTGCCGGAGCGATCGACGATCGGTTGATGGGCGTAACGGACATGCGTGCCCACATGTTCCCGCTCGGTCGGGGCGGCCGCGAAGCCGGTGCCGGCGGTGTCGTGGTCAAGAGATGAGACGCCGTTGACGGAGGCGCGACCGGAGGCTTCGAGGGGCGACATGCGGGCTCCAAAAGAATGCCTCGATGCTATGAATCCGCCTCTGCATCCCGAATAGCAAACATGAGTCATGGGTGCCGCGTCGCTAGCAGGAATCAAGTTGTCATCCTGACTTGAATCGCGGACGTTGATCGAATCGCGGTCGCCTCGGCGAACCCATGCGACAAGCGCTGTCGCGTCGGGGCGCTCGTCGGCCCGCGGGGCGACGCTTGGGTGCCGCGATTGCCCTTCCAGGGCGATACTCATCCCTCGTCGGGCAGCGCGTCATGCGCCGCGCCGCCAGGCTGTTCCATTGATTCAGGAGAAGCAAACATGCAGATGCGACACCCTCGCGCGGCCCTGGCCGTGATCGCCCTCGCGGCGCTGGCGGGCTGCGCCAACATGGATGAACGTCAGCGCGGCACGGCCGGCGGCGCCGCCATCGGCGCGGTCAGCGGCGCCGTCATCAGCTCCGCGACCGGCGGCAAGGCCGGCACTGGCGCATTGATCGGCGGCGCGCTCGGCGCGGTGGCCGGCAACGTCTGGTCGCGCCACATGGAAGACAAGCGCCGCGCCATGGAGCAAGCCACCCAGGGCACCGGCGTCGAGGTCACCCGCACCGCCGACAACCAGCTCAAGCTGGACGTCCCCAGCGACATTTCCTTCGCGCTCAACAGCGCGACGCTGGAACCCCGTCTGCGCCCCGTGCTGGACGCCTTCGCCAACGGCTTGAACAGCAATCCGTCGCCGACCGTGGTCCGCGTGATCGGCCACACCGACAACACCGGCTCGGACGCGATCAACGATCCACTGTCGCTGCGTCGCGCGGAAAGCGTGCGCAACTATCTGTCCGATCGCGGCGTGCGCTCGGACCGCATCGAAGTCGCGGGTCGCGGCTCGCGCGAGCCGATGGTGTCCAACGACACCGCCGAGAACCGCGCCAAGAACCGCCGTGTCGAGATCTTCCTGCGCGAACCGCAGCAAGGCAGCGGCGGTTGAGCTTGACGCGGATCAAGACCTGACTCGCGTCAGGCATGAAACGAAACAAGGGCGTCGAAGGACGCCCTTGTTTTTCATTTTGGCTGGCCACTGGCGACCGAGTCGGTCGCCGCGTGCCAGCCCTCTTCGCGCCCGCTAGGGCGCGGGCTTCGCCGGCCCAGGTCCCATGTGGGGCCCGGTGCGGTGCAGCGCACCGCCCTCGCCTTCCCAAGTCGTCACTTCCTCGGGCTTCGCATGCGAGGTCTTGAGACGATGTTCCTGCCGGCGCGCCTGCCACTGCCACAGCGCGTAGCCGGCCAAGCTGGACAGCGCCAGCGGGAGGATGCGTTTCATCAGCGCCATGGGAGGCTCCTCAGCGCGCGGGCGCGCCGTCCTTGGGTTGACGCGGCGGCGGCACATCACGGCGCGGCGCAGCGGGTGGCGTCGGCGCCGACGCAGGCGCGCCGGCGGCGGTCGGGTTCTCTTGAACCATGCGATCGATGCGGGTCAGGATGCCGCCGCTCTCGACGCTGCCGTCCCGCGTGCCCTGACCCTGCACCATCATCCGGCAGTCCTCCCGGTCCTCTTCCCGCACGCGCTGGCAGCGCAGCATCGCGTTGTTGGCGAGCTCCTGCGTGCTGGCCGTCTTCAGGTTGCCGCGCAGCGCCTCCTGGCGAGCCGCTCCGGCTTCCTTGAGACAGGTCTGCTTGTTCTGCCCCGTGCGGCCAGCCAGACAGTCCGCGCGCTCCTTCTCATACGCGGCCTGAATATCGGACTTCTCGGCCTTCGCCGATCCGGCCGCGAATGCGGGCGTGGCCACCATCATGACGGCCGACAGCACAGCCCCGGCGGTCACCAGCGCGGTGGCGGACGGGGTGAACAGGGTCTTCTTGAGCTGCGTCATCTCGATTCCTTTCCGGCGCTCGGCGCGCCGCAGAACAGCGATGGAGCAAGACTAGGTCGCCGGAGCCGCCGCGTCTGTCATACCGCGCCGGAGCCGGCTGTAGGACGAGTCCGGCAGCGTCACGCGACGCGCGCGATCAAGCGGCGTCCCGTCCTACAGCGGGACGTGGGTCCGGCTGATCCCCCTGGCGAGGGGCCCGCTTCTACAGTGGCTGCAAGCGCCGCGTCGCGGCCTCCGCAGAAAGGACACCGTCATGTTGAAGTGGGCTCTCATCTTCGCCGTCATCTCGCTGGTGGCTGGCGTGCTCGGTTTCACCGGCCTGGCCGCAGGCGCGGCCGGCATCGCCAAGATCCTCTTCGGGATCTTCCTGGTCATCTTCCTCGTGCTGCTGGTGCTGGGCATCACCGGCGTGAACGCGCTGCGCAAGTGACGCCGCGCCTGATTCACCCGTCCCCCGCATCCCATCCGATTTCAGAGGAGCCAGCCATGAACGCCCCCGAACATCAGCAGCTGAAGCTTGACGAGCAAGCCTTGCAGCGTGCGCGCCAGCACCTCGACGACGGTCCCGTCACGCCCAGCTACGGTCCGTGGCGCGACGAGGTCGTCCAGCTGCTGCAGGACGCGCTCGCCACCGAGCTCGTCTGCGTGCTGCGCTACAAGCGCCATTACTTCACCGCGCACGGCCTGTCGTCGCCACGCATCGCCGAGGAGTTCCTCGAGCACGCCACGCAGGAGGCCGTGCACGCCGACCGCCTGGCCGAACGCATCGTCCAACTGGGCCGCGACCCGGACTTCAATCCGGACTCGTTGACCAAGCGCAGCCATGCGGACTACGACGAAACCTCCGACCTCAAGGGCATGCTGCGATCCAACCTGATCGCCGAGCGCGTCGCCGTCGAGGCCTATCGGCAGATGATCCAGCTCATCGGCGACAAGGATCCGACGACGCGGCGCATCCTCGAGGAAGTGCTCGCCGAAGAGGAAGAGCACGCCGACGACCTGGCCGACCTGCTCAAGGAATGAGCCCCGTCGCGGCCTCGACCCCGGCCCGCCCCGGCCCGCGCCTGGGCGCGATGCTGGCCGG
Source organism: Roseateles sp. (assembly GCF_039595295.1). Taxonomy (GTDB): domain Bacteria; phylum Pseudomonadota; class Gammaproteobacteria; order Burkholderiales; family Burkholderiaceae_C; genus Roseateles. Next base: position 185,159 of record NZ_JBCNLU010000008.1, on the reverse strand, counting down.
GCTCGGGCTGAGCGTCGCGCTGGTCGCCTGCGGCACGCCGCGCCCGCCCGTCAACGGTCTGCTGCCGGAGCCTCCCGCCGCTGCGCCCGCGTTGACGCGCGTGGCGGCGCAGGTCGACGTCGTGGGCCCTCGCGGCCCGCTCAATCAGGCGCGCCGCGAGCAGGCGTTGCAGAGTGCCGCCTCGCAGGGAAAGGCCGAGCTGCTCAAACGTCAGATCGCCGCGATGTCCAGTTTCGGCGACGTCGATCTGTACGCGGGCAACGAGGCCCGCCTGCTGATCGACGGCCCGGCCACCTTCGCCGCGATGTTCGATGCCATCGGCAAGTCGCGCCGCCAGATCCTGCTGGAGAGCTACATCATCGAGGACGCCGAAGTCTCGCGCCGGCTCGCGGACCTGCTGCTGCAGCGGCGGGCGCAAGGCGTGCAGGTGGCCATCATCTACGACGCCGTCGGATCGCTCGGCACGCAGGACGCCTACTTCGACCGCATGCGCCAGGGCGGCGTCGCCGTCTGCGCCTTCAATCCGGTCAACCCGCTCAAGCGGACCCGCTATCACAAGATCACCCACCGCGACCATCGCAAGATGCTGGTGGTCGACGGCGAGACCGCCATCACCGGCGGCATCAACATCAGCGCCGTCTATTCCTCGGGCTCCGGCGGCATCGGCAGCCGCGGCTCGCGCAAGGCGGCAAAGCCTGACCCCGGTCCGCGCCCGGCTTCATCGGCATCCGCGGCCTCGGCGCCCGGCGATGCCACCTCCGCGCCCGATCGCGGCTGGCGCGACACCATGGTCCAGGTGCGCGGTCCGGCGGCGCAGGCGCTGCACACGCTGTTCCGCGAGACCTGGACCCAGCAGCAATGCGAGGGCGCGATCATGGCCGCCGCCGAGGTCCAGCCCGCCGCGCGCGCCGCCGGTCAGCAGCTGATGCGCGTGGTCCCGTCCACGCCCAATGACACCGAGAACCGCATCTACACGCTGCTGCTGGGCAGCATCCGCGCCGCGCAACGCAGCGTCTACCTGACGATGGCCTATTTCGCACCGGGCAAGGACATGGTGGACGCGCTGTGCGACGCCGCCTCGCGCGGCGTGGACGTGCAGCTGATCCTGCCCTCGCAGAGTGACTTCGCGCCGGTGATGCACGCCGGCCGCAGCCATTACGAGCGCATGCTCAAGGCGGGCGTCAAGATCCATGAGTTGCAGGATGCGGTGCTGCATGCCAAGACCGCCGTGATCGACGGCGTGGTCTCCACCGTCGGCTCCAGCAACATGGATTGGCGCAGCTTCGTGTTCAACAACGAAGTGAATGCCGTCGTGCTCGGCGAGGACTTCGGCGACGCGATGACGCGCATGTTCCAGCGCGACGTCGCCGCGTCCCAGACGATCACGCTCCCGCGCTGGGAGCAACGCGGGCTGGTGCAACGGGGGAAGGAGTTCTTCTCCAGCCTGTTCGAGCAGTGGTGGTGAACCACAACATCAAGAAGGAGTCCGCCATGAACGCCCAGCCGCCAACGCCGCCATCGCCCTCGATGCCGCCGACCACGTCGGCAACGCCCTCCCCCAGCGGCGCTCCCCACGAGGACTCCACGCGGAGCGCGACCGCGCGTAATCCTCGCCACGGCTGGCGCGGTTGGGCGCTGGGCGTCGCCGTGTTGGTGGGCCTGCTGGTCGTCGCCGTCGGCGTGTGCGAATGGCTGGGCTGGCCCTTCCTGCGCCGCCCGGCCGAGCAATGGCTGAGCCAGAAGCTGGACCGATCGGTCACCTTCGAGGGCGAGGGCCGAAGCGCCTGGCAACTGCGCCTGATCGGGAATCTGCGGCTCAAGACCCATTCGCTGACCATCGGCCCGCCGAGCTGGAGCACCCTGGGCAGCCCGACGGTGCAGGCCACCGACGCCGCCCTGGTGCTGCGCTACGGCGACCTGCTCGCCGTGCGCCACGGCGGTCCGCTGCGCGTGAAGGCCCTGCGCGCCGATGATCTCAACCTGCGCCTGGAGCGAGACGTCGAAGGCCGCGCCAGCTGGCAGTTCGGCAAGCAGCCCGACAGCGACACGCAAGTGCGCAAGCGCCCCGCCATCGACGGCGTCAGCTTCGACCTGCTGGAGGTCCGCAACGGCACCGCGCTGGTGGACGACAAGATCGAGCGCGCCTCCATCCTCGCGCGCTTCGCCCTGCGCGAGACCTGGGGCAACGCGGACCGCGGGGCTTCGGCTGCGTCGGGCGCGTCCTCGACTCGTGAGCCGGCTCAGGTCTCCGGCTCGGCGACGGTGGGTGCGCGGGCAGCCAGCGCCGCAGCCTCCGGCACTCGTCTGGCGGTCGATTTCGGCGAGCGCCTGGCCGGCAAGCCGCGCGGCACCTCGGATCCCGAACCCAGCCCCGGCGAAGGCGGCCGCTACGGCGTCACCGCGCATGCGGAGGGCCATTACCGCAACCTGCCGGTGCAGGCCTCGCTGCAGACCGGCTCCGCGCTGCCCTGGCTGTCCTCCGACCCCAACGCCCCCGCCGTCCCGGTGACCCTGCGCGGCAACATCGGCAAGGCCGAGCTGAGCTTCGACGGCGAGGTCCGCGATCTGTTGGTCAGCCAGGGACTGGTGGGCACCTACAAGCTCAGCGGCCCCTCGCTGGCCGCCGTCGGCGAGCCCCTGGGCGTGACGCTACCGACCACGCCGGCCTTCGCCATGCAAGGCAAGCTGACCCGCGAGGGCCCACGCTGGAAGACCGCCGTCAGCCGCGCCACCATCGGCCGCAGCCAGCTGAGCGGCGATTTCGTCTTCGACAAGTCGCCCAACGCCCTGCCCAAGCTCACCGGGCAGTTGCGCGGCAGCGTGCTGTGGCTGGCAGACCTGGGACCGGCGGTCGGCGTGCCCGCCGATGCAGCGGCCCGCAAGGCCGTCCGGAGCGTCGACACCAGCACCCGAACCAACGCCAACGCCAGGGCGAAGACCACCGGCAAGGCCGGCGCCACGACCGGCGCGGAAGGCAGCCCCAAGGTCAACGCCAAAGCTGGCCGCGTGCTGCCGGACAAGCAATTCGACCTGCCCTCGCTGCGCGCGATGAATGCCGATGTCGACGTCAAGCTGGCGCGCTTCGAATCGGGCACCGCACTGCTGCAGGCCGCCGAGCCGCTCAACGCCCGCATCGTGCTGCAGGACGGCGTGCTGCGCATCCAGGACATCGACGCCCGCGTCGCCCGCGGCCAGTTCGCCGGTCTGGTCCAGCTGGACGGCCGCGAGCCGCGCGCCAAGTGGGTCGTGCGGCTGCGCGTCAGCGGCGTGCGCCTGGAGCAATGGCTGAAGCTGCAGCGCAAGGACAGCCAGCCTCCTTATGTCAGCGGCGTGATGGGCGGGCGCATCGCGCTGGACGGGACCGGACGCTCCACCGCCGAGCTGCTGGCCACCGCCGACGGCCGCATGGTGCTGTACTGGACCGAGGGGACGGTGTCGCACCTGCTGGTCGAGGCGGCCGGTCTGGACATCGCCCAGGGCCTGGGCATGCTGGTGCGCGGCGACGAAGGCCTGAAGGTCAGCTGCGGCGTCGCCGACCTGCGGGTCAAGGACGGGGAAGTGACGCCCAAGCCTTTCGTCGTGGACACGACCGATTCCCTGGTGCTGATGGAGGGCGGCATGTCGCTGGCGACCGAGCGGCTGGCGCTCAAGGCCCGCGTGGAGCCCAAGGACAAGACGCCGCTGTCGCTGCGCACGCCGCTGCACATCGACGGCACGCTGGGCGATCCGCGCATCAGTCTGGAGAAGGGGCCGCTGCTCAAGCGCCTGGTGCCGGCGGCGGTGCTGGGCCTGGCCGTGACGCCGCTGGCCGCGATCGTGCCGCTGATCGATCTGGGCGAGGACCCGGATGACGAAAGTCGGGCGGCGCTGTCGGAATGCAACGCCCGTCTGGCGCCTGTGACGAAGCGACCCGCCGGATCGTGATAATCGGCGCCCATGTCCTCGCCCGACACTTCCACCGCCAACGCTTGCGCACCGCTGAGTTGCTTCCTCGTCGAGGACAGCGCGCTGATCCGCGAGAACCTGGTCGCCACGCTGCAGGAAATGCTGGCGCTGGAAGTGGTCGGCCAGGCGGAGGACGAGGCCGGCGCCATGCGCTGGCTGCATGACGAGGCCGTCCCCTGCGACCTGGTCATCATCGACATCTTCCTCAAGCGCGGCACCGGCCTGTCGCTGCTGCCCAAGGCCCGGCTGATGCAGCCCGAGGCCAAGCTGGTCGTGCTGAGCAACTACGCCACCGTCGACATGCGCCGTCGTTGCCAGGAACTGGGCGCCGACCGCGTCTTCGACAAGTCCAGCGAGCTCGACGAGCTCATCGCCTACTGCCTGGACGTGGCGGCCTCCAAGGCCTGATCCGGCACCGACGCCGACAGCCCCATGCGGCCCCACCGCGAGCCTGATCTCGGGGTGATTCAGACGTTCCCTTCGGGGCAAGACCCGGCTCGCCGCGCCGTGGCGTCGCGGTTAGGATGGCCGCTTCGCCCTCAGTCCCGATGGAACGCGTCCACAACCGCCCCGCCCGCCCGCTGTCCCGTCTCCTGCTCTGGCTGGTGGCGGGCAACCTTGTCGTGGCCGCCGCCATCGTCACGGCGACGGTGCTGGCGCTGAGCGCCAGCGGCGAGTCGGACAAGGTCCGCGCCCGCGAGACCACCGAGAACCTGGCCAGCAGCCTGAGCATCGAAATCGGCGCGGAGCTCAAGCAGGTGGACAACGCGCTGGCCACGCTGGCGCTGCAGCACCGCCGCGCGGCCGCGGGGGGCACGGACCTTCGCAAGGCCATGGAACGCGCGATCTCGGATCAGCGCAGCCTGCTGCCGCAGGTCGACGCGATCCGCATCACCGATGCCCGGGGTCAGGTCTTGTACGGGCTGGCGGCCGAGGAAGGGACGCTCAACGTCGGTGACCGCGACTACTTCCAGCGCGCCCGCGAGTCCGACACGCTGGTCATCTCCGAGCCCCTGTTCGGCCGCGTGCTGCGGCGGTGGGGCATCGTGGTGGCGCGGCGGCTGGAGACCGACGCAGGCGACTTCGCCGGCATCGTCTACACCTCGCTGTCCAGCGAGCACTTCATCGAGAGCTTCAAGGGCCTGACCATCGGCACCGAGGGTGCGATCTCGCTGCGCACCCGCAGCCAGCGGCTGATCGCGCGCTACTCGGCGGCGGAGCCGCATTCGATCCGCGGCATCGGCGACATCATCGTGTCCGAGGACCTGAAGCGTCAGATGGCGGCCGACCCGCGCCAGGGTTGGTATCTGACCAAGACCCGGTTGGACAACATCGAGCGCATCACCTGCTACCGCCAGGTGCGCGGCTATCCGCTGACCGTGTTCACCGGCGCCAGCACCGGCGACTTCCTGGCCGCCTGGCGCGGCGAGGTGCTGCAGCAGAGCGCGCTGGCAGCGCTGGTCATCCTGACCACCGTCGGCTGCTCGGTGCTGCTGTTCCTGCAGCAGCGCCGCGAGCGCCGCTCCGGCGAGGACCTCTCGCGTCTGGCGCTGGAGCAGAACCTCATGCTGGACAACGACATGGTCGGCATGATGCGGCTGCGTGACCGCAGCATCGTGTGGAAGAACCGGGCGCTGGAGTCGGTCTTCGGCTACGCGCCGGGCGAGCTGATGGGGCAATCCACGCAGCGGCTCTACATGGACATGGGCTCGTATGAGCAGGTCGGCTCCGCCGCCTATCCGGCGATCGAGTCGGGCCAGCGCTACCGGACGCAGCTGCGCATGCGCCGCAAGGACGGCACGCCCGTCTGGATCGACCTGAGCGGCGCGTCGGTGTCGGCGCGGGAGTCGCTGTGGATGGTCATCGACATCACCGCGATCAAGGAGAGCGAGGCCACCGCCCAGCATCTGGCGGTGCACGACGCGCTGACGGGGCTGCCCAACCGGGTGCGCTTCACCGAACGGCTGGCCGGCGCGCTCGCGCTGCTGGATGAGCGCCTGGGGCTGGTCGCGGTCTGCTACGTGGACCTGGACGGTTTCAAGGACGTCAACGACCAGCATGGCCACGAGGCCGGCGACGTGGTGCTGCGGGTGACCGCGCAGCGGTTGCTGGCGGGCGTGCGGGCGCACGATCTGGTGGCGAGGCTGGGGGGTGACGAGTTCGCCGTGCTGCTGACCTCGCTGCGCGGCGAGGGCGAGGCGGCTCCGGTGCTCCGGCGCATGCTGGCGACGCTGCGCGAGCCGATCCGGCTGACCGACGGCACCGAGGTCAGCATCGGCGCCAGCATCGGCATCGCGTTTGCCCCGCACCATGGCCGGCAAGCCGAATCGCTGATGCGTTTGGCCGACTCGGCGATGTACCACGCCAAGCGCGCCGGCAAGCACCGGTTCGTCTCGGCCAGCAGCCTGTCGAGCGCCGCCATGACCGCCACGAATTCCTCCTCCCCCTCCTCCGCTTCCGATTCATACGACCCCGACCGCCGAGATGGGGGCGACGGGGGCGTCGGGAGCGCGTTGTCGTCCGATCGACGCGGCGGCTCGGCGGGTGGCCCGGACACGCCCGACAAGTCTCAGGGCAAGTCGCAGGACACGGCGCCCCGTCCGCACGACCCGGGTCCGCCGCCGGTGCCCGATCATTCCTTCGACGAGTCGGTCGCCGGCGAGGAAGACCCGGGCGCCACGCTCGACGGCGAGGACAGCAGCCGCTTGCCGCCCCCGCGCAAGCGCTGAACGCCGCACGGGCACAGAGCTTGCCGCCCTGCGGGTTCGCCGACACCGGCCTGCCAGGAGTGCCCCAGCATGGACCTCGACACGGATCTTCAGCCCGCGCGCGCGCCCGCGTCGCCGCCTTCAGCGGGCGCCGCCCCGCCCTCCGGCCCCTTCTGTCCGATTTCCCGCCGCGGCCTGCTGATCGCCGGCGCGGGCGCCTCCGCCGTCGCGGCGACCGGCGCGCCGCTGGACGCCGCAGCGCAGGGCGCCGCACAGTCCGCCCATGCCCCGCCGCCTCAGGAGAACCTCGTGGCCACCACCCGCGTGACGCTCAGCGTGAACGGCCAGACCCACACGCTGGTGCTGGACAACCGGACCTCCCTGCTGGACATGTTGCGGGAGCACTTGCAGCTCACCGGCACCAAGAAGGGCTGCGACCACGGTCAATGCGGCGCCTGCACCATTCACCTCGACGGACGCCGGGTCAACTCGTGTCTGACGCTGGCGGCGATGCACGAGGGCAGCCGCATCACCACCATCGAGGGCCTGGGCACGCCGGAGAAGATGCATCCGCTGCAGAGCGCCTTCGTGCGCCATGACGGCTATCAATGCGGCTACTGCACGCCGGGCCAGATCTGCTCGGCGGCGGCGGTGCTGGAGGAGCTCAAGGCCGGCATCCCCAGCCACGTCACCCCCGACCTCAAAGTCCGTCCGCTGCTGTCCGTCGAGGAGCTGCGCGAACGCATGAGCGGCAACCTGTGCCGCTGCGGGGCCTATTCCAACATCATGGACGCGCTGGCCGACGTGGCCGGCCTGCCCCTGCCGAGCGCCGGCGAGCGGAGGTCCGCATGAAGCCCTTCACCCTCGAGCGCCCCCAGTCGCCGCAAGCCGCGGCGGCGGCCGCCGCGCAGCGCCCCGGCGCGCGCTTCATCGCCGGCGGCACGAATCTGCTCGACCTCATGAAGCTGCAGATCGAGACGCCCACCCACCTGATCGACGTCAACGGTCTGGGCCTCGACCGCATCGAGCCGGCCACCGACGGCGGGCTGCGCATCGGCGCGCTGGTGCGCAACACCGATCTGGCCGCCGACGCCCGCGTGCGGCGCGATTACGGCGTGCTGTCGCGCGCGCTGCTGGCGGGCGCCTCGGGGCAGTTGCGCAACCGCGCGACGACCGCCGGCAACCTGCTTCAGCGCACCCGCTGCCCCTACTTCTATGACACCGACCAGCCCTGCAACAAGCGCCGTCCCGGCAGCGGCTGCGGCGCGCTGAGCGGCGGCATGGCCCGGCAGCTCGCGGTGATCGGCGGCAGCGAGGCCTGCATCGCGACCCACCCCAGCGACATGGCCGTCGCGATGCGGGCACTGGACGCGACCGTCGAGACCGTCCGGCCCGACGGCCAGGCGCGCCGCATTCCCATCGCCGACTTCCACCGGCTGCCCGCCGACACGCCGCAGGTCGAAACCGTGCTGCAACCCGGCGAGCTCATCACCGCGGTCACGCTGCCGCGGCCGATCGGCGGCACGCAGCTGTATCACAAGGTCCGCGATCGCTCGTCCTACGCCTTCGCGCTGGTGTCGGTGGCGGCCATCGTCCAGCGCGACGGCGCCGGACGCGTCGCGGTCGGCGGCATCGCGCCCAAGCCCTGGCGCGTGGACGACGCCGATCAGCGGCTGCGTCAGGGCGCCTCGGCAGCGGCTCAGGCGCTGCTCGCCGGCGCTCGGCCGACGCCGGACAACGCCTTCAAGCTCGATCTGGTCGAGCGCACCGTGGCCGCGGTCCTCGCGCAGGCCCGGGCCACGCCTCCAGCGGGAACGACCGGGAGCGCCTCATGAAGTTCGACACCCCCGCCACCACCAATCCCATCGATCAGCTGCGCATCGTCGGCAAGCCGACCGATCGCATCGACGGCCCGCTCAAGACCACCGGCACGGCGCCCTATGCCTACGAGCGGCACGACGTCGCCAAGGACCCGGCCTACGGGGTCGTCGTCGGCGCCGGCATCGCCAAGGGCAAGCTCACGCGGCTGGACGTGAAAGACGCCGAGCGCGCCCCTGGCGTGCTGGCCGTCGTCACCGCGGAGAACGCCGGCAAGCTCGGCAAGGGCAAGATGAACACGGCCCGGCTGCTGGGCGGGCCCGAGATCCAGCATTACCACCAGGCCATCGCGGTCGTCGTCGCCGAGAGCTTCGAGCAGGCCCGCGCCGGCGCGGCGCTGATCCGTGCCGAGTACGCGCCCGACACCGGCGCATTCAGCCTGTCCAAGGCCATGGCGTCGGCCAAGCCGCCCAAGGCCGACGACGGCCCCGGCGGCACGCCGCCCGAATCGCGCGTGGGCGACTTCGAGGCCGCCTTCGCCCAGGCGCCGGTGACGCTGGACCAGCGCTACACGACGCCCGACCAGTCGCACGCGATGATGGAGCCGCACGCGACGCTGGCGGTCTGGGAAGGCGACCGGCTCACCGTGTGGACCTCCAACCAGATGATCGACTGGGGGCGCGGCGATCTGGCGCGCACGCTGGGCATCGGACGCGACAAGGTCCGGCTGATCTCGCCCTTCGTCGGCGGCGGCTTCGGCGGCAAGCTCTTCCTGCGCGCCGACGTGCTGATGGCGGCGCTGGGTGCCAAAGCCAGCGGGCGCGCGGTCAAGGTCGCGCTGCAGCGGCCGCTGATGGCCAACAACACCACGCACCGGCCCGCGACCGTGCAACGCATCCGGCTGGGCGCCGAGCGCGACGGGCGGCTCACCGCGATCGCGCATGAGAGCTGGTCCGGGGACTTGCCCGGCGGCAGTCCGGAGACCGCCGTCGCGCAGACGCGGCTGCTGTATGCCGGCGCGAATCGCCTCACCGCGATGAAGCTGGCGGTGCTGGATCTGCCCGAGGGCAACGCGATGCGCGCGCCCGGCGAGGCGCCCGGCCTGATGGCGCTGGAGATCGCCATCGACGAGATGGCCGAGCGACTGGGCATGGATCCGATCCAGCTGCGCATCGTCAACGACACGCAGGTCGATCCCGAGAAGCCCGAGCGCCCGTTCTCCCAACGCCGCCTGAGCGAATGCCTGCGCCTGGGCGCGGAGCGCTTCGGCTGGAGCCGGCGCACCGCGCCCGCGCAGCGGCGCGAAGGCCGCTGGCTGATCGGTCTGGGCGTGGCGGCGGCCTTCCGGAACAACCTGGTGATGAAGTCCGCGGCCCGCGTGCGCCTGGACCGCCGCGGCATGGTCACCGTCGAGACCGACATGACCGACATCGGCACCGGCAGCTACACCATCCTGGCGCAGACGGCGGCCGAGATGATGGGCGTGCGGCTGGATCAAGTCGTGGTCCGGCTGGGCGACTCGGCGCTGCCGGTGTCGGCGGGCTCGGGCGGGCAATGGGGCGGCAACAGCTCGACGGCGGGCGTCTATGCGGCCTGCATGGCCTTGCGCGAGCTGATCGCGCAGAAGCACGGCTTCGACCAGGACGCCGTCTTCGTCGACGGCGAGATCCGTGGCGGCGGCAAGCGGCTGACGCTGGCCGAGGCGGCCGGTCAGGCGGGCCTGGTGGCCGAGGACAAGATGGAGTACGGGGACCTGGGGAAGAAGTACCAGCAGTCCACTTTCGGCGGCCACTTCTGCGAAGTCGCGGTGGACGCCTTCACCGGCGAGGTCCGCGTGCGCCGCATGCTGGCGGTCTGCGCGGCCGGGCGCATCCTCAATCCCAAGTCCGCGCGCAGCCAGGTGATCGGCGCCATGACCATGGGCGTGGGCGCCGCGCTGATGGAGGCGCTGCATGTGGACGAGCGCCGCGGCTTCTTCGTCAACCATGACCTGGCGGGTTACGAGGTGCCGGTGCACGCCGACATCCCGCATCAGGAGGTCGTGTTCCTGGACGAGACCGACCCGGTGTCCTCGCCGATGAAGGCCAAGGGCGTGGGTGAGCTGGGCATCTGCGGCGTCGCGGCGGCCGTGGCCAACGCCATCCACAACGCCACCGGCGTGCGGGTCCGCGACTATCCGGTGACGCTGGACAAGCTGCTCAAGGGGCTGCCGCCGTTGGCTTGAGGCCAGCCTGAGCGCCGTATTGAGCGGCGGTCAATCGGCCGCGGGCGCCCGCGCCGGATTCATCGCCTCGGCCAGCACGTCGGCGAGCGCGTCCACGTCGTAGGGCTTGGCCACCAGCGGCACGTCGGGCGCCTCCTCGATGCGCACCGGATGGCCGCTGGCCAGCACCACCGGCAGCGTCGGCTTGAGCACCCGCAGCGTGCGCACCAGGTCGACGCCGCTGCGGATGCCCGGCATCACGATGTCCGACAGCACCACGTCCGCGGCCAGCCCGCTGCGCAGCAGATCCAGCGCATGGTCCGCCGTCGGCGCGGTCTGCACGCGGTAGCCGCGATCCTCGAGCGCCTGCGCCGTGAGCTCGCGCACCGAGGGCTCGTCCTCCACCAGCAGCACCAGCCCGGTGTGCCGGCCCGGCGTCGGCGCGACGCCCGTCGAGACCTCCGGGTTGGCGTCCTGCGCGCGCCCCAGCGAGCGTGGCAGCCACAGCGTCACCTCGGTCCCCAACCCGATCTTGCTGACGATGGCCGCCGTGCCGCCCGCCGACTTGGCCAGCGCGTAGACCTGCGCCAGTCCCAGCCCCGTGCCCTGCCCCACCGGCTTGGTCGTGAAGAAGGGCTCGAAGGCGCGTTCCATCTGTTCCTGCGTCATGCCGTCGCCGCTGTCGCGCACGGCGACGGCGACGTACTCGCCGGCGGCGAGTTCGGGCGCCGGCAGCGCCACGTCGTCCGTGCCGAACACGCGGTTGTGCGCCGACACGATGAGCCGGCCCCGTCCGTGCATCGCATCGCGCGCGTTCAGCGCCAGGTTCAACACCGCGAGCTCCAGTTGCACCGGATCGGTCCGCACCGGCCACAGCGCGTCGTCGACGATCAGCTCGACCTCCACCGCGCTGCCGACCGCCCCTTCCACCAGCGCCATCAGCTCCGGCAACTGACGACGCAGATCGATGACCGTCTCATGCCCGACCTGCTGACGGCCGAAGGCCAGCAGCTGACGCGTCAGCTGCGCCGCCTTGCCGGTCGCGCGCTGGCAGGCGTCCAGCGCCGCGTCGCCGCGCGGATCCTGGCTGAGCCGCCGCGCCAGCTGCAAGCCCGTCGTCATCGTCTGCAGCAGGTTGTTGAAGTCGTGCGCGATGCCGCCGGTCAGGCGGCCCAGGGCCTCGAGCTTCTGGCTGCGCAGCGCCGCCTGCTGGGCGTCGCGCGTCTGGGCGACCGCCGCCTCCACCTCCTCGCGCAGACGCAGCTCGTTGCCGGCGCGCTCGCGGCTGGCGGTGGCCAGCGCGCGCTGCACGACGTCGATCTCCTCGATGCCGGCGGGGGTCTCCTCCACCGTGCCGCCCCGGCCCATGCGGATCGCGTCCTTGCGCAGGCGGCGCAGCGGCATCTCGATGGACTGGCTCATGCGCCGCGCCAGCAGCAGCGCCAGCACGATGAACAGCAGCGACAGGCACAGCGTCATCGCGAAGGCGGTCCAGGCGCCCTTGGCGAGTTCCTCCTGGCTGAGCCCGATCAGCACCACCCAGCCCGAATCGGGCGCCCGGCTGAACACGGTGAACACCGGCACGCCGTCCAGCGTGCGCGCGTCCACCACGCCGCGATCGGCGGCCTTCATCGCGCGCAGCATGTGGGCGCTGGCGCGCTGGCCCACGCGCTTCTCCGGATCCTTGGTCCGCGCGATGACCGTGCCCTCGCGGTCCAGCACCACGCCCAGCCAGCCCTCGGGCAGCGGCTGCTGGCGGAAGATCTGCTGCATCGCGCCCACCGGGCTGCCGTAGCCCAGGTACATGGGCCGGCCCATCACCGTCACCGGCACCCGCACCGCGAAGCTGGGCATGCGGTCCACCGGGCCGAGGTACAGGTTCGAAACGATCAGCCGGCGCTTCGGATCGATGCCGCCGACGAAGCCGCGCGAGTCCGGCAGTTGTCGGCCCCAGGGGATGCGGGTGTTGATCAGCTGATGGCCGCGCTCGTCGATCAGGGCGATGGTGTTGCCGGTACCGCCGACCAGTCGCAGGGCCTCGCCGTGAAACTGCTCCAGCCGGCCCTCGGCCAGGCTGGGCGACACGCTCAACGCCTGCAGCAACGCGGTGCGCACGGCCATCTCGCGATCGGCGACCAGGCTCAGCGCCTCGGCGGTTTCGGTGGCGGCCGAGATCGCGGCGCGACGCTCGGCGAGAAAGACCGCCACGCCGGCGATCACCGACAGCAGCAGCGTCGGCAGCACGATCAGCCACACCATGGCGCGCAACTTGCCGTTGACGGACCCGGTGCGCGGCAGCGTGAAAGAGGTCCGGTGGCGCATGATCGGGCGATTCTAGGGAATCCCGGCGTCGCGCTCGTGAGCCGCCGCACCGGACTTGCCCGGGGAAAACACTCGCATGAAGCTTCTGGTGATCGAGGACGAATCGCGGCTGGCCGACTACCTGCGCCAGGGCTTGACGCAGGAGGGCTTCGTCGTCGATGTCGCCTCGGACGGTGTGGACGGCCTGCATCAGGCCTCGGAGGGCCGCTATGACCTGGTGCTGCTGGACGGCACGCTGCCCGGCATCGACGGTCTGGCCGTGGTCGCGGCGCTGCGCCAGCAGGACCACACGCATGCGCTGCCGGTGGTCATGATCACCGCCAGCGACGCCGTCGAGGACCGCGTGCGCGTGCTGCAGACCGGCGCCGACGACGTCCTGTCCAAGCCCTTCGCCTTCTCCGAGCTGGTCGCCCGTGTGCAGGCCCTGCTGCGTCGCGCCGCCACGACGCCGGCGGCGGAGGCCACGCTGCTCAAGCTCGCCGATCTGGAGCTGGACCTGCTGCGCCGCAAGGCCTCGCGCGCGGGTTGCCGGGTCGAGCTGACCGCCAAGGAATTCAGCCTGCTCACGCTGCTGCTGCGACGCCAGGGTCAGGTCTTGTCCCGCACCGAATTGGCTGAGCAGGTCTGGGACATGAACTTCGACGGCGGGACCAATGTGGTCGAGGTGGCCGTGCGGCGGCTGCGCGCCAAGATCGACGCGCCGTTCGACGTTCGACTGCTGCACACGGTGCGTGGCGTCGGTTACGTGTTGGAGGACCGCGCGGCCGAGGCGGCCTAAGCCTGCGGAAGGCCCTTGTCCACTGAAGATTGCGCATACCGACAGGCACGAATGAAACCGATGGATACGCGGTACGGGCACGGTGCTTGCCATCTCTCCCGCTGGAACCGCTGTCGGGTTCCTGGAGCTGTCGATGTCCCTGTCCCTTGCCGCAACAACTTCCACCGCGCCGCGCGAGCCGCGCGTGAACGCCCTGCTGGTGCAGATGCCACCGGAGGATCAGGCGCGCTGGTCATCGCAGCTGGAGACCGTCGAGCTGCTCAAGGGACGCGTGCTCTTCGAGGCGGGCAGTCCCGCCACGCACGTGTACTTTCCCATCACCGCCATCGTGTCGCTGATCCACACCACGCGTTCCGGCGCCTCGGCGCAGGTGGCGATGATCGGGTCGGAAGGCGCGGTCGGACTGGCCGCGGCGATGGGCGGCGAATCCGCCGCGTGCCGCGCGGTGGTGCAGCGTGCCGGTCTGGCGTACCGCGTGCGCGTCGGACTGGTGCGCGAGGAGTTCTCGCGCGGCGCGCCCATGCTGCTGCGCTACGTGCATTCACTGCTGACGCAGACGGCGCACACGGCCTTGTGCAATCGGCATCACTCGCTGGAACGTCAGCTCTGCCGCTGGCTGCTGTCCTGCCTGGACCGTCAGCATGGGCACAACGAGTTGTCGGTGACGCAGGAACTCATCTCGAGCCTGCTCGGCGTGCGCCGTGAAGGGGTCACCGAAAGCGCCCAGCGCCTGCAAGGCGCCGGGCTGATCCGCTACTCCCGCGGTCATATCGCGGTGCTGGATCGCCCGGGCCTCGAGGCCCGGGCCTGCGACTGCTACGCGCTGCTCAAGCTGGACTTCCAGCGGCTGTTGCCTCAGGACCCGGACGGCGTGAACGCGGCCACCTCTGCCACCTTCGCGCCCGTCGCCGTGCAGGCCTGAGATCCGTCGCCGGATCTGACGCCGGACACCTCGCCGATCCGCTCGGCGATCCGCTCGGCGATCCTCCGGTCATCCGACCATCCGCTTGGCGTCCTCGTCGCTCGTCGCGTCCTCAGACGCATCGACGCCTCTTCACAGCGAGGTCGATGGCGGCCTCACGTCCTTGGCACCCGCGCCCCGCAGCGCGAATGCGACGGACGATCCGCCGCTGGAAGCGAGCCGGACGCGCGCGGCGTCCGACCCGCTCCGCATCACTTCTCCGAACGGCGACGACGCGCCACGAAACCGATCGCGGCCAGACCGCTGATCAGCATCGCGTAGGTCGACGGCTCCGGCACGGCCGAGGCGGCGAAGTTGATCGAGCCACCGCCCTGACGGATGCGGAAGCCGTTGGCGATCAGCTCGACCTGCGACGGCGTGTTGGAGAACGACGTCAGCGCAATGTCATAGGCCGGCGTCGAGGTCTGGAAGTTGGGGTTCAGCCAGGTCAGCGACAGCTTGGCCTGCGCGCCCGGGCTGAAGGTGCCGTCGCCCAGGGGCGTGGTCGACACCGTGCCCACCTTCAGCGTGCCGGTGGCCAGCGCCACTTCGCCGTTGGCGGTTTCGGTCGGCGTGTTGCCGGTGAAGCCGAAGGACGCCGTGCCGTTGTAACCGTACAGGGTGTAGGTCAGCGAGGTCAGCGTGCCCAGCGTCGGCGTCGTGCCCGGGTCGCCGGCCGTCGTCAGATTACCGGTGCCGGTGAACTGGATGTAGAAGCCGTAATCCGAGTTCAGGCCGTTGGACGGCAAGGTCAGGCCGCCGAGTTGCGCCGCGCTGATCGACAGATAGCCGGTCTGCGTGAAGGTCGAGCCGGTGAAGGTGACCGTCGAGTAGTTGGACACCAGCAGGTTGTCCGCGGTGAACGCGGCTCCGTTGATGCCGGCGGCCTGGGGATCCCAGGTGAACGCGGGCAGCGCGGAAGCGCTGGCGCTCGCGGCGACCAGGGCCAGTCCCAGCAGGGTGCGCTGGACGGCCGAGGACTTCAGGGAGAGCAAAGGCAGGGTCATGGTGGTTGCTCCGAAAGAACACGTCCGCACGATTGCGGACGACGCAGTTCACCACCCTGCCCGGAGGGCGTCTGTTCGGCCCCTCACATAAAAATCGGGCCTTTCCCTGATGTACCCGGAAGGTGCGACGGACAGGGGACGCCGTGCCCGTGACACCCCCGCGTTCACGGGGTATTCGCGTGACGCGCGTACGCGACGTCCGCCCCGCCGCGGCCAATGCAAAACCATATCGCGAGGTCGCGAACTACTGCGCTGCCGCGGCGCTTTTCGATGCGCTGCCCGGACGTGCGCGACGGAACAATCACGTCCTGTCTCCCGCCGTACCGCCCTCCCCATGCACAAGCCCACCCGCACCGCTGCCTCGGCCGCGCTCTCGTCCACCGTGATTTCCGGCGTTGCCGGTCTGATGCTGGGTCAGGTCGTCTTGGCGCTGGCGATCCATCACGGACGCAGCGTGGAGGGACTGGGTTTCGCGCTGGTCTTCCTGCTGGCGGGCGCGGGCGCTGTCGCGTGCCTGCTGGCGCATCGCCATCAGCAGCGCCGCCCCCGCGAGGAGCCCGCGCCGATCCGCGCGTGGCTGATCGCCATCGCCCTGGGCGCGGTGGCCTCGATCTCGTTGATCGGCGCGCTCTGAGCGCGCTGCAGGCGCCTTCGGCGCCACGCTCTCAGGGCTTCGGCCGCACCGTGTCCGTGAGCCGCTCTTCCGGATACTGCCGCTGGAACTCGCGCCAGGTGGCGCCGCTCCGCGCGAGCCGCTCCAGCCACGACGCGATGCGCGCGCGGTCGGCCGCGCCGAGCGCCGTCGAATTCGACACGTAGGCGCCGCTGTCGCCCCAGGGCAAGGCCTCGTCGATTTCGTAATGCACGCGCTCGGCCAAATGACGCCAGCGCGGGTCCCGCCGCAGCGCGCCGGTGACCGCCGTCGGCGTGATCACCGCCACGTCCGCCACGCCCTCGTTGAGCATGCGGGCCAGCGACACCGGATCGCTGGCGCGCACCAGGCGTCCCTGTTTTTCCAGCGCGCGCACGGCGGACTGGTAGGGCTCGTCGTAGTCGTAGCCGCGTACGACGCCCACCCGCAGCGTGCTGTCGGCGGCCAGCTCCGCCAGATCGACGAAGCGCGGCCGGTCGGCGCCTATCCACACCAGCGCGGCGCGGCTCTGCATCATGGGCACGAAGCGGCCATGGCGATCACGCTGGGTCGAGCGCCGCGCCGGGATCAGCACATCGGCCTGGCCGGCCTCGAAGAGCATCTCCTGGCGCGCCCGCGGCACGGCGCTGAACACGATCGCGCAGCCGTCGCGGCGGGCCTCCGCGCGCAGCAGCTCGGGGAAGATGCCGCCGACCTCGCCATCCTTCACCGCCACGGCGGCGCCGATGTCCGCCACCGGCACGCGGATGGGGCGGGCGCAGTCGGCCCAGCTCGAGGAAGGCAGCAACAACGCGGCCAGGGACAGCGACAGCGCCGACCTCAGGGGGCGGGACAAGAGACCGGCCAGCGCCGTGCGCAGACCGCGCTCACGCCGCGCCGACCGAGGCGATGTCGACATCGGACCGGCGGCGCGGACAGGGACGGAGACGCGGGCGTGAGCGTTCATCGGTGGCACGTGAGGGCGCGTGATCATGGCCGAGGATGCGCTCGGCGGGAACAGCCCTTGCCACTGGCCGTGCGATGCCCGTCGGTATCGCGGCGCCGCGCCACCTCCTCTGCCTTGCGACGCGAAACCCCGACGGACTCGCCGCGCCGGCCCGCACCGGTCGCGGCTGAGCGGCGCCGGCGGCGCGGCGTATCGCGCTGCCGGCGGCTTCTCTCCCGTCACTGCTGTCGATCGGCCCCATCGGCCTCATCGGCCCGATCGGACGCGGCGCGCCCGTCGTTCTCCTCGCCGTCATCATCGTTCTCGCCCTCGTCGGCATGTTCCGCGTCGATGCCGAGCGACGGATCGTCGCCGCTGGCCAGCTCATCCACATCGATGGCCGCGTCGATGTCGTCGACATCGGGCGAGCTGCTGACCCGGTCCGGCGAGATGTCCGCCGCCTCACGATCGCGACCGGGCGTGGCGGAAGCGCGCTCGCCGGTGCCGAAGCGGTCGCTGTCGCTGCCGCCGTCAACCGGGACGGCGCCGAACTCATCGGGATCGTCGGGGCTGGTGGCCATGCGGCGCTCATGCTGGATGTCGCTGCCGCTGTCCGAGCTGTCGCTCGGCCCGAGCGCATCGGCGTCGGTACCCTTGGGGTGAACGGGGGCGGAGGTACCGCCGAGGATGGGACTGGTGGCCATGTCGTGCTCCTGTGCAAGGACGATCGCTAATGCGATCGCGATGCCGAGTTTCGGCAAGCACGGCGCCCGCCCGTCGCGCGGCTAGTCGGCGCCGCCCGGCCCCGCTGCGGATCGCTTCCGATACACGCGTTCCCGCGGTGCGATCTCGACGAAGTCGTCGACGTGCGAGGAGAAACGGATCGTCTCCCGCGCGCCCAGGCCGAGGAAGCCGCCGCGGCACAACGCATCGCTGAACAGCCCGAACGCCCGGTCCTGCAGCGCGCGATTGAAGTAGATCAGCACGTTGCGGCAGGACACCAGCTGGACCTCGGCGAACACGCTGTCGGTGGACAGGCTGTGATCGCTGAAGACGATGCGGTCCTTGAGCGACTTGTCCAGCAGCACGTGGTCGTAAGCCGCCGTGTAATGGTCCGACAGCGAGCCCTTGCCGCCGGCGAGCCGGTAGTTCTCGCTGAAGCCCGGTACCAGGTCGATGCGGTAGACCCCCGCCTGCGCCTGCGCCAGCGCCTCCTGGTTGATGTCGGTCGCGTAGATCAGCGTGCGTTCCAGCAGCCCTTCTTCTTTCATGAGGATGGCCAGCGAGTACGCCTCCTCGCCGCTGCTGCAGCCCGCCACCCACAGCTTCAGCGAGGGATAGGTGCGCAGCACCGGCACCACCTGCTCGCGCAGCGCGAGGAAGTACTCCGGGTCGCGGAACATCTCGCTGACCTGCACCGTGAGGTCGGCCAGCACCGCGCGAATCACGTCAGGCTCACGCAGCAGCCGACCCTGCAGCTGCGACAGCGTCTCGCACGCGAAGCGCTGCATCGTCGACTTCAGCCGCCGCCGCAGCGAGCTGGCGGCGTAGTCGCGGAAGTCGTAGTGATAGCGCTGGTAGATGGCCTCCAGGATCAGGCCGACCTCGATGTCGATCTCTTGCGCTGCCATCCGGGTCCCTTGTCGACTTCCTCGTCGATGTCCTCGTTGATGTCCTCGTTCCGATCCGGCGACGCGCTCAGCGCGGCATCCAGACGCGGACCAGCGACAGCAGCTTCTCGATGTCCAGCGGCTTGGCGATGTAGTCGTTGGCGCCCGCGGCCATGCACTTCTCCTGGTCGTCCTTCATCGCCTTGGCGGTCAGCGCGATGATGGGAAGCCGCTTGAAATCGGGCCGCGCGCGGATCTCGCGCATCGCGGTGTAGCCGTCCATCTCCGGCATCATGATGTCCATCAGCACCAGGTCCACCGCCGGCTTGGCGTTCGGGCCCTGCTGCGGCGCATCCAGACGCTCCAGCGCCTCGCGACCGTTGCGCGCGATGTCGACCTTCACCCCCTTGGGCTCCAGCACCGCCGACAGCGCGAAGATGTTGCGCACGTCGTCCTCGACGACCAGCACGCGACGGCCCTCCAGCATGTTGTCCCGCGCGCGCACCTCCTTGAGCATGCGCTGACGCTCGGGCGGCAGCTGCGATTCGACCTGATGCAGGAAGAGCGTGACCTCGTCCAGCAGCCGCTCCGGCGAGCGCGCGCCCTTGATGATGATCGAGCGCGAATAGCGCCTCAGCTGCTGCTCCTGCTGCGCGGACAGCGTGTGCCCCGTGTAGACGATCACCGGCGGGAAAGCCACGTCGTCCTGCTCCGCCATCGCGTCGAGCAGCTCATAGCCGCTCATGTCGGGCAGGTTCAGGTCCATGACCATGCAGTCGAAGGTCGATTGGCGCAGCGCCTGCAGCGCCTCGGCCGCGGTGGCCACGCCGTGGATGCGGACCTCGTCGGCCACCAGCAGATGGCGGATGCTGTCGAGCTGGCGCGCGTCGTCCTCCACCACCAGCACCGTGCGCATGCGCTGCGAGAACTTGGCTTCCAGCCGCTGCAGCGCGATCTCCAGCTCGTCGCGCTTGACCGGCTTGAGCGCATAGCCGACCGCACCGCGCTCCATCGCCTCGTGCGTGTAGTCCGCCACCGAGATCACGTGCACGGGAATGTGGCGGGTCAGCGGCTCGCGCTTGAGCCGGTCCAGCACGCCCAGGCCCGAGTGGTCGGGCAGGTTCATGTCCAGCAGGATGGCGCTGGGCGCGTAGCGCTGCGCCACCGACAGGCCGTTCTCGGCCGTGTGGGCCATCAGGCAGAGGAAGCCCATCTCGCGGATCAGGTCGCGCAGGATGAGCGCGAAGCGCTGATCGTCCTCGACGATCAGGATCGCGCGCTCGCCCGGCACCCAGGCCAGGCGGTCGTCGTCCAGCTGCGGCAGCCGCGCGTCGGGCGTGGCCGGCGCGGGCTCGAACAGCAGCGAGGCGACCGCCTCCGCCGCCGCATCGGCGTTCGCCTCGACGTTCGCGTCCGCACCGACGAGCTCATGGGTCGGCAACGCGGGCGGCAGCATGGGCGCGGGCACCGGCGGCAAGCCCAGCAACGCGCCCGGCGCGGTCGAGCTCGGGCCCGAAGGAGACGGCGCCTGCGCCGGCGACAGCGGACGCGGCAGATCGTCCTCGGCGGGCGGGACATAGCTCTGCGGCAGCACCAGGCTGAAGGTCGAGCCCTGCCCCGGCGTGCTCGCCAGATGGATGTCGCCGCCCAGCAGCCGCGCCAGGTCGCGCGAGATCGACAGCCCCAGCCCGGTCCCGCCGTACTTGCGGTGGGTGCTGCCGTCGGCCTGGCGGAAGGCCTCGAAGATCAGCGCCTGCTGCTGGGGCGCGATGCCGATGCCGGTGTCGCGCACCGAGAACACCAGCCGGCCGTCGGCCGTGCCCTGCACGTCCATGCGGACCGAGCCCTTCTCGGTGAACTTGAGCGCGTTGGACAGCAGGTTCTTGAGGATCTGACCGATGCGGGTCTCGTCGGTGTCGATCCAGTCCGGCGCATCGGGCGCCAGCTGCAGGCCGAAGGCCAGATTGCGTTGCGCCGCCATCGGCGCGAAGGTCTGCGTGAGCTGCTGCAGCAGGCGCGGCAGCGGCACCCGCTCGATCTGCACATCGACCTTGCCGGCCTCGATCTTGGCCAGGTCCAGGATGTCGTTGATCAGCGCCAGCAGGTCGTTGCCGGCCGAGCTGATGGTCTGCGCGAAGCGCACCTGCTCCGGCGTCAGGTTGCCGTCCTTGTTGTCCGACAGCAGCTTGGCCAGGATCAGCGTCGAGTTCAGCGGCGTGCGCAGCTCGTGACTCATGTTGGCCAGGAACTCGCTCTTGTACTGGTTGGAGCGCTCCAGCGCATCGGCCCGCTCGGTGAGCAGGTCCTGCGCCTGCGCCAGGTCCGCGCGTTGCAGCTCCAGCTGTCGGGTCTGCTCCTCGAGCTGCGCGTTGGTCTGCTCCAGCTCGGTCTGCTGGTTCTCCAGCCGCAGCTGCGAGTCGCGCAGCGCGTTGCCCTGCTCTTCCAGCTCCTCGTTGCTGGCGCGCAGCTCTTCCTGCTGCATCTGCAGTTCCTCGGACTGGCGGCGGCTCTCCTCGAGCAGCGATTCCAGCCGGCTGCGGTCCTTGGCCGCGCGCAGCGCCATGGCGATGGGCTCAGCGACGCGGGCCAGCAGCTCGCGCTCGACCTCGCCCACATGACGACGGAAGCCCAGCTCCAGCACGCACTGCACACCGCCGTCGATGCCGGCGGGCGCGATCAGCAACTCGGTCGATTGGGTGCGGCCCAGCGTCGAGGCGATCGGCAGATAGTCGGCCGGCAGGTCGCGCACGTGCAGCGGCCGGCGGTCGCGCGCGGCTTGGCCGAGCAGGGTGTCGCCGCCCCGCAGCGAGGGCGGCGCATCGCCGTCGCCGGGCAGCGCATAGCCGCCCACGCGCTGGAAGGTCCCATCCTCTTGCGCGACGTAGAAGGCGCCCACCTGCGCGTCCATCGTGCGGGCCAGGAAGCCGACGGCGATCTCGGCCAGCCGCTCCACATGCGGGTCGCCCTGCAAGGCATTGCCCAGGCCGGCCTGGCTGGCCTTGAGCCACTCCTCGGTCTTCTGGGCGCGATAGCCGCGCGAGGCCAGCACCGCCGCCGCCGCGGTCAGCACCAGCAGCAGCAGCGAGCCGCCCCACATCACCCACACCGTCTGCTGCACGGCCGCGTCCCAAGTGGCGCGGCGCTCGGCGGCGCGGTCGCGCTCCTCGCGCTCCATCTCGCCCAGCAGCGTGCGGATGCGTTCCATCAGGATGCGGCCGCGATCGCCCTGCACCGTGGCGACCGCGCCCACCCCGTCGCCGTTGCGGCGCATCTTGATGGTCTCGTCCATCTCGGCGAGCTTGGCCTTGAACAGCTGCTCCGCGGTCTCCAGCCGCTGCAGCTGCGAGCGGTAGTTCTGGAAGCTCGCGCGCAGCCGCTCGGCGGCCGCGGGGATGGTCGCCTGGGCCGTGTTGAAGGGCAGCAGATAGCTGTCCAGCCCGGTGATCAGGTAGCCGCGCTGTCCGGTCTCGGCGTCCTTCATCGCCGAGCCCAGGGTCTGGATCTGCTCCTGCACCGCGAGCGAGCGCGCCATCGCCTCCGCCGTGTCCGACTGCGCCTGCTGCGAGCGATACGAGAACCCGGCCGTGATCAGGATGGTGATCACGGCCAGGAGGAAGCCGAGCAGGGTCGGCAGCGGCAGCCATTCATGGCGCCGCCGCGCGACGTCGGCCACGAGATCGACGTTGGAGGGGGTCTGGGAGGTCGTGGTGGTCATGAGCGGAAGCGGGTCGTCCGGGGATCGGCGCCGGACAGCGCGCCGCATGCTAGCTCGCCGATCCCGCTCCGCTCACAGGGCTCCCAGGGTCTCCAATATGGGTTGTGCGGTCCTCAGATGCGCGGCTCGCCGCGCGAGTTGACGGTGATGGAGGCGCCCGGCGGCTGGGTCAGCTGCACCGCATGCTCCTGACCGCGGAACTCGTAGCGCACGTCCCAATATTCAGGCCTGCCGTTGTCGGGCGCGGCGCCGCAGCGCTGCACGCTGCGCGTGTCGTTGCGATTGACGTTGCTGCCGATCACCGCGCCGCCGACGGCGCCCGCGGCGGTGGTCACCGCCTGGCCGGTGCCGCCGCCGAATTGGTGACCCAGGATGCCGCCCAGCACGCCGCCGATGACGGCGCCGCCGACGTTGGGCCGGTCGCGGACTTCCTTCTGCTCGATCCAGCAACGCTGCTGCTGCTGGCCCATGACCGCGTGCACCGAGGTCACGCGGGCCTGGTAGAGCGACTCGTCGCCGCGGCGGTAATAGCTGGGCTGCGGCTCGGGCCCGTAGCGGTCATCACGGACGTCCACGCGCTCGCCGACGATGCGGGCCGAGCTGATGCGGTCGTTCAAACCCATCGATTGCAGCGAGGGATAGCTGCCCGGACGCAGCACGCGGCAGCGGCCGCCGTAGCCGGGGTCCTCGCAGACTTCCCAGCGCTGGCCGGTGACCTCGACCGACGAGGCGCGGTCATCGAAGCCCACATCCCGCATGCGCGAGACCTGCGCGTCCGCGCCGACCGAGCGGCCGCGGAAGTTCTCGCGCTCGAAGAAGGTGATGTCGGCCATCGCCTGCCCGCACAGCAGGGCCGCGCCCAGCGCGACCGCGCCGCGCAAGGCAACGCCGCTCCTGGCGCCCATGGACTTGAAGCTGATCTTGGTCGTCGCGCTCATGGCAGTCCCCATCGTGGTGGTTGTGATGCCACCATGGTGGGCGAGCGCCGGCCACGGGTCTGTCGGGCCCCGCTGGCGGTCGCTGTAGGACGGGAAGCCGCGCCACCGAAGGGCCCGACCCTGCTGCACCGCGGCATCTCAGCGCTCCGATTGCAGACGCGGCAAGAGCAGCTCGAACATCGTGCCCTGCCGCGCCCGCGACACGCCGATCAGCGAGCCGCCATGCGCGCGCGCCACCCGCTCGGGCTCCTGCAAGCCCGGACCGACCTGCGCCGAGGACATGCCCGACACCGGTTCCTGGCCGCCGAACAGATGGATGGCCGCCTCGGGCTCCAGCACCGCGTCGAAGCTGATGCGCAGCATCAGCGAGCGATGCGCGCCGCCGTCGACCTGGATGCGCAGCGAACCGTCGCCCGCATGCGTCGCGGCCTGCATCAGCAGCTGGTCCAGGGCTTGCGCCATCAGCTCGACGTCGAATTCACCGGCCGTGTCGCCGACGCGGTCGAACGCGGGCGGGCTCCAAAGCACCGCCTGATTGCTCTCGACGTCCAGGCGCTGCGCGGCCAGGGTCGCCAGATCGGCCTGCACCGGCTGCAGCTGCAAGAGTTCACACGGTCGGCGCGCCAGGCTGCCCAGGTGGTCCACCTGCCGCCCCAGCAGCGAGGCCGCCGACTTGATGCGGGCGCCGGCTTTCTGCAGCGACGGGGAGTCGGTCTGACGGATCAGCAGCTCGGCGTTGAGCATCATGACCGACAGCGGGCTGCGGATGTCGTGACTCAGCGCGCCCAGCATCAGCGCGTTGACGCGGGCCAGGCGATCCTGCTCCACGATGCGCTCGGCCAGCAGCAGTCGCTGCCGATGCAGGTCGGCGAAGACGGCGACCTTGCTGCGCAGCACATGCGCGTCGACCGGCTTGTAGATGAAGTCCACCGCGCCAGCCTCGTAGCCCTTGAAGCTGCGCTGAGCCTCCTGGGAGCCGGCGGTGAGGAAGATGATGGGGACATGTCGCGTCCGCTCGGCGCCACGCATCAGCTCGGCCAGGGTGAAGCCGTCCATGCCGGGCATCTGCACATCCAGCAGCGCCAGCATCACGTCATGCACCAGCAACATTTCCAGGGCCTCGGGGCCCGATTCCGCCGTGATCACCTGCAGCCCCGAATCGGCCAGCAAGGCTTTCATCGCGAGCAGGTTCTGCGGCTTGTCATCCACCACCAGCACGCTGATCTGATCCGCCACTTCATTCCTCCAACGATCGGTCTCGATCTGTCATCTCGCCTTGTCTTGTGATGGCGCCGTGAAGACCGGCGCTGCGGCAAAGCGTTCCGCTGGCAGCGATTGGGCAACCGGCATGCCCACACCATCTCGGGACAAACCCTCCCCCGATCCTCGCCCCGCGAATCCGGCCGGGGTGTCCCCCTGGAGGTACGATGCGCCGCCCTGCCCTCGGGCCGGCGCGCCAATGGCGGCAGCGTCGATCCTTTCATCGCCAAGGCGCCGTCGAGCGCCCACGAGGACCTCCATGAAACAGAACAGCGCCGCAGTCGGTGACCTCCTGTCCACCCATCGCGATCAGGTCCTGGCCGAATGGCAGGCAGAACTGGTGGCCGGCGGCGGCGGCCGCGACCTCGACAGCGAGGCCCGCGAGACCGGCGTGCTGCTGGACGGCATCCTGGCCGGCGTGCGCGCCACGGGCAACACCGACAACTTCGAGGACGCGGCCTGGTCCGGCGTGCGCGAGGTGCTGAGCCGCCTGTCCACGTCCCGCGCGGCGCAGGGCTCGACGGCGGCCGACACCAGCCGCTTCGTGCTGGCGCTGAAAAAGCCGCTCTTCGCCGGCCTGCAGCGCCGCTTCGCCGACCAGCCGGCGGCCCTGGCGGACGCGATCTGGGAGATCTCGTCGCTGATCGACAAGATGGCCCAGTTCACCGTCACGACCTATCAGCGCAGTCGCGAGGACGTCATCGTGCGCCAGCAGCAGGAACTGCTGGAGCTGTCCACGCCGGTGGTCAAGCTCTGGGACGGCGTGCTGGCCGTGCCCATGATCGGCACGCTGGACAGCGGCCGTACGCAGCTGGTGATGGAAGCGCTGCTGCAGCGCATCGTCGAGACCGGTTCGGAGCTGGCCATCATCGACATCACCGGCGTGCCCACCGTGGACACGCTGGTGGCGCAGCATCTGCTCAAGACGGTGACCGCGATCCGGCTGATGGGCGCGGACTGCATCATCAGCGGCATCCGTCCGCAGATCGCGCAGACCATCGTGCATCTGGGCATCGACCTGGAAGGCATCACAACCAAGGCCACCCTGGCCGACGCACTGTCCCTGGCGCTCAAGCGCGCCGGTTTCGTCGTCAGCAAGGGCAAGGCCCAGGCATGACCACCCGCATCCCCATCCTGCGCATGGGCGGGATCCTGCTGGTGACCATCCAGGTCGACCTGCAGGACCAGACGGCGCTGCAGTTGCAGGACGACCTGGCCAACAAGATCCAGGACACCGGCGCGTCCGGCGTGCTGATCGACATCTCCGCGCTGGAGATCGTCGACTCCTTCATCGGCCGCATGCTGGCCGGCATCTCCAGCATCGCCAAGGTGTTGGGCGCGACCTCGGTGGTCGTGGGCATGCAGCCTGCCGTCGCCATCACGCTGGTGGAACTGGGGCTGTCGCTGCAAGGCGTACGCACCGCGCTCAATGTCGAGCGCGGCATGGCCTTGCTGGCCCAAGCCCAGGACGAGGACCAGTCCGCCGACCCGCAGGAGGCCGACCTTGACGCCGACGAATCCTGACGCCACCGGAGCGCTGCCCGTGCGCAGCGAGCCCGACATCGTGCTGGCGCGCCAGCTGGTGCGCAAGCTGACCCAGGAGCTCAAGTTCTCCCTCGTCGACCAGACCAAGATGATCACCGCCGCCAGCGAGCTCTCGCGCAACACGCTGGTCTACGGCGGCGGGGGCGCGATGGAATGGTCGATCGTGCAGCAAGGCGTGCGTGCGGGTCTGCGCCTGGCCTTCGTGGACGAGGGCCCCGGCATTCCCGACATGGACCTGGCGATGAAGGACGGCTGGACCTCGGGCGGCGGCCTGGGCATGGGCCTGTCGGGCAGCAAACGCCTGGTCAACGATTTCGAGATCGAATCGGCCCCGGGCCGAGGCACGCGCGTCACCATCACTCGCTGGAAGTGACGTGCGCCCCGATCAACGTTTTCCCGTCGACGACGTCAGCCAGGTCGGCGAGGTCCGACGCGCCGCCCAGGCGCTGACGGCCGAACTCGGCTTCCATGAAGAAGCGGCCGGCCGCGTGGCGCTGGCGGTGACCGAGCTCGGCACCAACCTTGTCCGCCACGTCGGCCCCGGCCGCCAGTGCGCCTTGCTGCTCGGCGTGGAGCGAACGCTCGACGGTGCCTGGCTACGCGTGATCTCGCTCGACCAGGGCGGCGGCATGGATCTGTCGCGCTGCCTGCAGGACGGTTACAGCACCGGCGGTTCTTCGGGCACCGGCCTGGGCGCGGTCAAGCGCATGGCCGATCGCTTCGACGCCTTTTCCGCCGACGGACGCGGTTCGGTGCTGGTGGCGAGCTTCTCGCCGCGCGGTCGCATCCCCGGGTCGCCCTGGCCCGCGGGCGGACCGCCGGCGCCCGATCGCACCGCCTTCGACATCGGTGCGGTTGCGCTCGCCGCCCCCGGTGAAACCATTTGCGGAGACGGCTGGGCCCTGCGCCGCGAGGACACGCGCTGGCTCGTCGGCCTCGCCGACGGACTGGGCCATGGCGCGGCCGCGGCGCAAGCGTCCGACCGTTTCGCGCAGTTGCTGAGCGCGGCCTCGGACCGCGCGCTCGCCTCGCCCGCCGCGTTCCTGGACGATGCGCATGAGCGCATGCGCGCCACCCGCGGCGCCGCGGCGGCCGCCGTCGCGCTGGAGGAAGGTGCGTCGTCGCTGCGCTTCGCCGGCGCGGGCAACATCGTCGGCCGGCTGATCTCGGGCGTGGCGGATCGGACGCTGCTGTCGCAGCACGGCACGCTCGGTCTGCAGGTACGGCGCTTGCAGGATGTGGTCTACGATTGGCCGCCCCATGCGGTGCTGGTCCTGCATTCCGACGGCATCGTCAGCCGCTGGACGCTGGAGGACACGCCCGGCCTGATCCAGGCCGCGCCCGCGGTGATCGCCGCCTGGGTGCTGCGAGATCAGCTGCGCGGGCGCGACGACGCCTGCGTCGTGGTCGTGCGTCGCGCCGCCCCGGCGACGTCCGCGGGCACGGCGCGTGCCATCGCGGCGGGGACCGGCCAGCCAGCCATCGAGGGAGAACCATGAGCGACCCATCCGCCGCCATCGTGGGCGGCGCCTCCGAGACGGAAAGCCCGTCCGCCCTGCGCGCGGCGCTGGACGATGCGCGCGCGCAGATCGCGACGATGCAGGAAGAGCTCGACGAGACCAATCGCGGCGTGCTCGCGCTGTATGCCGAGCTCGACACGCAGGCCCAGCAGTTGCGCCAGGCCACCGAGCTCAAGAGCCGTTTCCTGGCCTACATGAGCCACGAGTTCCGCACGCCGATCGCCTCCATCCGCAGCCTGACGCGGCTGCTGCTGGACCGCGTGGACGGCCCGCTGACCGAGGAGCAGGAGAAGCAGATCACCTTCATCCGCCGGACCTCGGAAGAGTTCGCGGACATGGTCAACGACCTGCTGGACCTGGCCAAGGTCGAGGCCGGCCGCATCGACGTGTCGCCGGCCTGGTTCGAGCTGGTCGACCTCTTCGCCGCGCTGCGCGGCATGTTCAAGCCGGTGCTGGTGAATCCCGAGGTGCAGCTGATCTTCGAGGAGCCGCAAGGCATCGGTCAGCTCTTCACCGACGACGGCAAGCTGTCGCAGATCCTGCGCAACTTCATCTCCAACGCGCTGAAGTTCACCGCGCGCGGCGAGGTGCGCGTCAGCGCGACCACCGCCCGCTCGGCGTCTGGCGTGGACGAGGTGACCTTCGCCGTCGCCGACACCGGCATCGGCATCTCGGCCGAGTTCCACGCCGCCATCTTCCAGGACTTCACCCAGATCGGCTCGCCCATCCAGAAGCGGCTGCGCGGCACCGGGCTTGGCCTGTCGCTGAGCAAGCGTCTGGCGGAGTTGCTGGGCGGCCGCGTCGGGCTGACGAGCGAGCCGGGCGTGGGCTCGGTGTTCTCGGTGACGCTGCCGCTGCGGCTGCCCGACGCGCGCGCCGACGGCACCGCCGACGCGGCGGGCGAGCGCCTGACCGGCGCCGCGCCGGGAGCCGAGCCATGAGCGAGGCCCGCAGGGGCGGCGGCCGGCTGAATCCGCCGCCGACGGGAACCATGCCGCGCGCGGCGCGCCTGATCGACCGCTCGCGGCACCGGCTGCTGGTGGTCAACGACGACCCGGTGGGCCGCTACACGACGGTGCGCCTGCTCAACGCGGCCGGCTTCCCGACGCTGGAAGCAAGCACCGGCGCGGAGGCGCTGGAGGTCGCGGACGACGATCTCTCCGCCGTCGTCCTGGACATCCACCTGCCCGACATCGACGGCTTCGAGCTGTGCCGCCGCCTGCGCGCGCGACCCAGCACTTTCCGGCTGCCCGTCATCCATCTGACCGCCGCCTACCTCACCGACGAGGACAAGGTGCGCGGCCTGGACGCCGGCGCCGACGCCTATCTGACGCATCCGGTCGAACCCGCGGTGCTGGTGTCCACGATCCAGGCGCTGGTGCGCACCCGCGCGGCCGAGGACGCGATGCGCCGGAGCGAGGCCAAGTACCGCGCCGTCTATGCGCTGGCGCCGGGCGGCATCTGCCTGCTGCGCGCCAGCGACGCCGCGGTGCTGGAGGCCAATCCGGCGATGCTGGCGCTGCTGGGCCGCGCCGAGTCCGACGTGCTGGGCCGGCCGCTGCTCGACTTCGTCCCGCCCGCCGAGCACGCCGACGCCCTCGCCTTCATCGGCGCGCTGGGCCATGACGGATTGCGGGCACAGTTCTCGCTGCAGCCGCCGGTGGACGCCTCCGACAGCACGAACAAGAGCGAGCCGGTGCAGGTCGAATGGACGGCCTCACCGCCGATCGAGCCGGGTCTGTGCATGGCCACGGCGGTGGACGTCTCGCAGCGGCTGGCCATCGCTCGGCAGCGGCAGGAGCTGCTCGACCGCGAGCGCAGCGCCCGCGGCGAGGCGGAGCGTCTGTCGCGCATGAAGGACGACCTGATCGCGGTGCTCTCCCATGAGCTGCGCACGCCGCTCAACGCGATCATGGGCTGGACCCATGTGCTGCAGCGGCACAGCCCGCCGGAGCTGCTCCACAAGGGCCTGACCGCGATCGACCGCAACGTCTCCATCCAGGCGCGGATGATCGGGGACATCCTGGACATGTCGCGGCTCAACGTGGGCAAGCTGCCGCTGACGCGCGAGCCCGTGCAGGCCGGCGTGGTGGCGCGGTCGGCGGTCGCGGCGCTGCAGCACACGCTGGGCGACAGCGGTCATCGGCTGGTGCTGGACCTGCATGACGAGGACGTCCTGCTGCTGGCCGACGGCGGCCGGCTGCAGCAGGTGATCTGGAACCTGGTGGGCAACGCGGCCAAGTTCTCGCCGCGCGGCAGCACGATCACGCTGCACATGCAGGCGCATGACGGCGGCGTGGCCGTCGAGGTGCGCGACGAGGGCCAGGGCATCTCCCCCGAGTTCCTCCCCCATGTCTTCGATCGCTTCACCCAGAGCGACGCCGCCAGCAACCGCCAGCACGGCGGATTGGGGCTGGGATTGGCCATCGTCAAGAGCCTGGTCGAGGCGCACGGCGGCCAGGTCGAGGTGCGCAGCGACGGCCCCGGCCGCGGCACGGTGATCAGCTTCTGGCTGCCGGGGGCGGATGCGGCGCCGGCGGTGACCGACGCGGACACGGGCAACGGCGGCATCAGCGTCTATGGCGCGCTGAGCGACGAGGCGGCCGCGCCGGTCGCGCTGGGTGGGCTGCGGGTGCTGGTGGTGGACGACGACGCGGACGCCTGCGCGATGCTCAAGCTCATCCTGGGCGAGCGCGGCGTTCAGGTCACCGCGGTGACCAGCGCCGATGAGGCCTTGCTGGCACTGGCGGGCAACGCCTTCGATCTGCTGGTCAGCGACATCGGCATGCCGGGCCGCGACGGCTACGAGCTGATCCGCGACATCCGCGCGCTGGAAGCGCCCGGCGAGCATCTGCCGGCGATCGCGCTGACCGCGTTCTCGCGCGACATCGACCGGCAGCAGGCGCTGCAGGCGGGCTTCGACGCGCATCTGGCCAAGCCGCTGCGGCCGCAGGTGCTGATGCGGCTGGTGGAGCAGGTCGCGGCGGGCTGAGCGTTCGCACATCGGCGATGTGCGGTGAGCATTCGCCGAACGCCGACGCGGGTTCGCTCGAATATCTGGAAGCACCGATTCGGCCAATGATGAATGTCAATGCGGTCGACAAACCCCGCGAGGGCTATCGCGTGACAAATGTCGCCTGTGCAACCAACAGGCGTCGACCGCAACGCGGCTTCGAGGCCACCCCTCATGCCGAAGATTCGCGAGATCTCCGCCCCCATCCGCGGCTACGCCGAGTCGACCACACTGGAAGATGATTGGGAGCTGGTTCATGGCGTCGCCACCAGTCCGTCCCTACCGGCCAAGCAAGCCCGATTCATCGATGACGTCCTGAATCGATCGATCCCTGAGCCGCCGCCGAAGAGCGCGCCGAGCGAACCGGGCTGTGAAAGCGCTCAGCTCTTCCGCCAATGGATCGACGCCGCAACGCTGCGTCAGGCAAGCCTGCGGCGTCCCGACGAGCGGTTCGACGAGCTCTGCAGGCTCGCGCTCACCCTGCGTCTCACCCATGACGGCGTCTTCCGCCACGCGGCCAAGTTGCTGATCGCCAAGTGCGACGCGTTCCTTGCAAGGGCCGAGAGCGATCCTGCCCAACGAGAACTGATCCAGGAAACGCGGGTCGCCGCCCGATGGAGCCTGCAGGAGTATTTCGAGCGCCAGCTCGAGGTCGGTTTCAAGAGCTCCGATCACATGGATCGATTGCTGGCCATGCGGCAGCATGCGGAGTGCTTGGCCGAGTCTTTCGGCGTGCATCACGGCAGCGAGGAGCTCGGTCGGGATTTCATCCTCGACGCGGGCGGTAACGTCGCCTACGCATTCAAGCCCCTGCTGAACGTCCCCGAGGGAGCCGACCGCACACGGGCCGTTGAAGCGGTGATCCGCGAGGTGCCGCGAGCCCTCACGGTCTCCCGCGTGTGTCGTGAACTGGCCTCCGCGTTGCCGGCAGTGCAGGCTTGCGAGACCGATCTGGTCACCCTGCGCGGCCGCTGGGGCCCCCAACGGCTTGAAGACTTGGCGACAGGCGACGGAGATGGCAGCGACGACGCCCAACTCGGTCTGCTCACTCGTGCCCCGGCGGGCTTTCATCTGCATCTGGACGACATCGATCCCGGCAGCGGCCGGGCAGCGCGGCGATTGCATGCAGCGTCGCGGAAGCCGTTGAACCTCCTCGCCTTCGAGCAAGCGGCACTGCTGCGACTGTGTCTGGGGCAGCTCGGAGGCGATCTGAAGGACGCCCTGATTGACAACGAAGAACAGGTTTGGCTGCTGGATCACGCTGGCGCGCTGCCAGACGACTTCGACGGCGCCGCCTTGAGTCATGGGCTCTTCGGCCAACTCTTGGACCCTATTGGCGCGCGTGCCCCCCAATCGCGAGCCGTCATGGGTCCCCGCCTGGTCGCCGCCCTCGCCGACATCAATCTCGGCGCTCTCCAGGCTGCCGTCCAGACCGACAGGGACACCACCGCACGCATTCGCCGTTTGCTGGAGAGCGAGCTCACGAAGGAAGAGTTGACGCGCTGCGCGCTGGACGATCGCCAGCGGGAGCGCCTGCTGCTGTGCGCCGCCGAGGTCAAGGCCTGCGCCGCCTCGGTGGAAAGCCCCAACATTGACGCCTTCCTCCATCGCCTGACGCGACCGGAATTGCTGCTCCAGCTGTCCAGTGATCAGGCACGGGAAGCCTACCGGCTTGCCGACAGTGAGATTGCGTCGGACGACGAATTGGCTCAGCGCCGCGCGTTCCTTCGCCTTCATGAGGCGATCGTCGGCGGCACGTCCGCCTCGGAGGTCCGCGCATGAAGCCGCAGCGCTCCGGCCCCGCCACCACCCTGGTCCTCGCCCGACTCCGCTGGTCCGAGACCACGCGCCACCTGAGCGGCCTGCTCGACGAGCTCGCAGCGCGGGTGCGCCAGACCTGCGTCGCGCAGCCCGAAGCCCGCGCGATCGACCATGCGCTGGAGCTCGCCATCCGCGACCTCAAGCGCGATCTGCGCCGCTTCGGCGACGCGCTGGCCCGGCTGGCCGCCGACGCGTCCACTCGCGACGATCCGAGCGCCGCCTTGCGCGAGCTGCTCGCCCGATCCGCCGACCTGCTGCCCCCCGATGACCTCGTCGAGCTGATGGACCGCAACGGCTTCCTCGAGCTGTCGCTGGCGGCAACGCTCAAGCGGACGCTGCTCGATCTCGATCAATTGACCCGAAAGGAGGCCGACCATGCGCCCCGTCCCTGATGCCCCCCTCGCCTCGCTGCCCGACGAGTCGTCGTTCGATGAGCTCTCCGACGCGGATTCGGGCCATGCCCGGACGGACTCCCGCGAGATGATCGATGCCGACGCATGGACGGCCTCTGATGCCTTGCTCAAGGCGCGTGAATGGCAGGCCTCGGTCAGGCGGTCGCGCGGCTTTCACCGCAAGCCGGTCGATCCCGACTTTCATGCGCTCTGCGAGGCATCCATCGCGCTGGCGGACCTGACGCCGGAGCGCCCATCCCGCCCGTCTTCGCAAGCGGACCGAGATGGCGGCAGCGACTTTCGAGCGGCCGCGCGCAAGGTGATTGAACTGGGGACGGACTACCTCCGACGGCCAGGCGCCGCACGGAGCAACGACTACCTCGACAAGGCCCGTAAGCTTCGAGCGGCGGCGCTTGCGCGGGTGCGCGAGCACCTCGACCGCAACCTCCAGGACGCGCGTCGGTGCTCATCCGGCGTCAGCCTGGTCAATGCCTACAAGGCGCATGCCATGTATTGCCTGGAGTTCTTCGGCAAGGAGAATCTCCCCGCCATCAAGGACGATCTCCAGATCAAGCGCTACGACTTCCGGCCGCTGGCGCTCGACCCGTCGCCGCTGTCGCAAGACTTGGCGCCCGCCGCCTCCAGGATGCTGCTGCGCGAGGCCCTGGCGCAGATCCTGCGCGAAGGAACGCATGCGCCCGACCGCCCGGCCTGCTTGCCGGTGTGCTTTCCCGACCTCGGCCATGGGCTGCTCCTGATTCACCGCGATCCGCGCGAGCAGCCATCGCCGTTGGCGCGTCAGATCGCGGGCGTTCTCAAGCTCATCGCGCCGGTGTGGAC
Organism: Roseateles sp.; assembly: GCF_039595295.1. GTDB lineage: Bacteria > Pseudomonadota > Gammaproteobacteria > Burkholderiales > Burkholderiaceae_C > Roseateles. Next base: position 151,186 of record NZ_JBCNLU010000008.1, on the reverse strand, counting down.
CTCTGACGGCCATCCGTTGAACGCCTCCAGCGCGACCATCCCGCCATCCATGCTGGTCAGCCGTCTGCAGCCCGCGCTGGCTGGATGGCTGCGGACGCTCGATGTCGATGCACTGCACGGCCGGTTGCGGCAGGAGCGCGATCGTATCGTCGACGTCCTGACGATGCGGGCCGGCCCTTTGCCTGCAGCACTGGATTCGTCGCATCCACAGTCGGTGCTGTCCGACGAGCAACTGCGGCGGGTGGCGAATCGCCTGGAACGTCTCAAGGCCGAGGTCGCGGCCGACGCGGACCGTACGCTCGCGGACCTGGCCGAAGACTTCCAGGCGGGCCGGCCTGCCCGAGTCCATGTCGTGCCGCCCGCATCGCAGTCACGGCCTCATCCGCAGCCTGGATCGCCATCGCCATCGTCATCGTCATCGCCATCGTCATCGTCATCCGACCTGGAGGACGACGACCCGCTCGGGCCCTACCGGGGGATGCTGAACCAGCGGGTCCCTCCTGATCTCTACCAGATGACCATCGACGACCTCACCGACAGCGACGAGTCGCCCCCGTCCAGCACCGCCGGGATCGTCGACCGTCCTTCCTCGATGGACTCGAACCAGGAGCCTCGCCAGTGATGCCCCATTCGCCAGGACTCCGCGACTGCCCCGACCTGCCGGGCTGGTCGCTTGTCGACCCCGACGAGACAAGCACGTCGCCCTCCAGCAGCGATCCCATCGACATTCCGCGACGGGGCCGCGGACCCGAGGTCGGGCATGACGACGCCAACGGGCGGGCCGCGGAAACAGAGCGCATGGTGGCGGAGGCCGCCGCGCTCGTCGCCGAGTTCGGGTGGAAGCCGGGGCCCGGCGGCACGACGGGCGCGCTGCAGCTTTGCGACCGATCAGGGCGTCTGTGCTATCTCTTCAAGCCGATGATGGCGGCGGTCGAGGGCACCGGAGCCAAGCCCATGCCCGTGCTGCGCGAGGCCCTCGCCAGTCGCGCCGCCGATGAGATCCGGCGCCAGACAGGCCTGGATTTCGGCATTCCGCTGGCCGTGCCGGTGATCCTGCAAGGTCGTCCCGGCGTGCTCATCCAGGGATTGACGGGCGAGTGCCTCGATTTCGAGCGCTGGTACTCCGACCTGGCCTTCAATCGGATCGGCGAGGACAGCCTGCGTCGTGAAGCGCAATACGCGGACCGACGCATTCGCGTGATCGACGTCGTGCAACGCCAGCGGGCCATGCTCGCCAAGCTTGCCTTGGGCGACCTGGACATCAAGTGGGGCAATGTCATCGTCGGACGCGATCACGAGCGACGCTGCCATCCGATCGACTTCGGTTGCGCCTTCCCCAGCGAGGACGACATGCAGCAAGCCCTGCGCGACAAGCGGCGTCCGGATGCGCTGGCCTTTCTTCCCAGCGGAGGGTGGGACGACCTCGGCGACCTCCCGCTTGATCAGTGCCTGAGCTTGCTCTTCGCGGAGATCGATGTCGCCGCGCTGGAGACGAGCTTGCGCGCCGCCAGTCGGGCCCTGGGCGTGCAGACCCGTGAATGGGCCAGACTCCTGCCGGCGGGGGCATCGACAGACCCGCCGGACGACGCCGCCATCGCCAGGGCGATGGCCTCGCTGCGGCTGGTGCAGCGACTGCTGCGCGACGGCGGTCTCCTTTCAATGCGCCAGTTGGCCGACCGCTATGCGCAGGCCTTGCCGGAGATGGCCGCGGCGCCCGCCAGCGGCCGGCCTTCACAACGGGCCGCGGCCGCCGAGCGACTCGCGCGCAAGGACGCCATGCGCGCGGCGGACGCGAAGATGCTTCAGGGCTGGGCGGCCCAGACGGCGCTTGACCATCGGCGACGGGTCGCGGCGCGAGACGGCCTCCTCCTGCCGGCCGAGATCGAATGCTGGCCTGAAGCCCACCGGTCGCAGTGGCAAGCCGCCTATGCCGCTCGGGTCGTGCAAGCCCATTCGGAGGACGGCGCGACCTGCCTCGACCCGGCGGGGGCCGTGCCGGCCGCAGATCCAGACCGCTCGATGCGCATCGACCTGCTGAGCCAGGAACTCGCCAAAGCCGGCTCGCGCTCGCGCTCGCGCGGATTCGTGCCCTTCAGGCGATCGTCCGATCCTGTCATGAAGGACCTCCTGGAACGGGCCCTGACCTTGGATCGGATCGATGTCCTCAAGCAGGCGCAGGAGACCGGTCTCGCGCTGCTTGCCGACACCACGCGCTACCGCACCCACCTTGAGGCGACGCTGAGCGAGCTGGACGAGCGCGACGTCCGGCGGATGAGCGCGGCTCGACAGCGGCTCCAGACCTTGCAGACCATCGCGCTCCACGCGCGCGCCTACTGCCGCAGCGAGATCCCCACCCACACCGACCGCCCCGGCGCCGGCTCGTAGAAGCGGCCGTTGCCGTCGTTGACGATGACGCTGCCCGCGTAGCGCCGATCGGCGACGTTGTCCAGACGCGCGATGAGCTCCCATCGGAGCGCGCCCAGCGTCGCGCCGCGGCGCGCGCGCAGGTTCAGCAACCCGTAGCCCGCCGCCGACTCGCTGTTGGCATCGTTGACCGCGGTGCGACGCACACCGCGCCACTCGACGGCCAGTTCGCCTCGGGAAGCGAGCTCGAACGGACGCCACGCCAGCTCCGCATAGGCGCTGCCGCCGTTCGTGCCCGCGATCCGACGGCCTGCGGCCACCGGGACCGTCGCCACCGGACACGGCGTGCCGCTGCAGGTCAGGAACCCGTCGCGGTAACGCGCATGGAGCGTCGACACGCTCAGCTGCGTCCGCCATCGCGACGCCGGCTCCCAGCTGCCGCTCAACTCGACGCCTTGCCGCCGCGTCCGGCCCACGTTCTGGTAGCTGGCGCGACCGCCGCTGTTGGACAGCACGCCGATCTCGTCGCGCGTGGCGACGTGAAAAGCGCTGGCGTCCAGCGCCAGCCCGTCCCCGCGCCACTTCGCGCCGAGCTCCAGTTGGGTGCTCTTCTGCGGTCGCAGATCGGTGTTGAACCCGCCCTGCCCATCCGCGCGATACGCCAGCTCATTGAGCGTCGGCGATTCGAATCCCCGTCCCACCGCCACATGTAGCAGCAGCGAGGGTGCCGCTTTCCACCCCAGCCCCAGCGCCGGATTGGCATAGCTGAAGCGCAGCGCGCCCGAGTCGTCGCCATTGCTCAGGAAGCGATCCCGCGCCGACAGCGCGACGCGCCCCGCCCGCAGGCCCGCGCTGGCATTGAGCGTCGGCGACAAGGGCATCTCCAGCTGCGCATAGGCCTCGCGGGTGACGGCGTCGTTGTCCTCGTCGCGCCGCAGCGCGCCGGTCACGCCCAGCCGCTGCGACGCACCGGCGCCGACGAAGTTCTCAAAGCCTTGCCGGTCGTCGCGTTGGCGTTCCAGATTCAGGCCGGTGGCCAGGGTTCCGCCGCCCACCCGCCAGATCAGCCGGCCGTCCAGACCGTCGTAGCGCCGGTTGAAGTCGACGACACCGCCGCCGCTGCCGGCCGGCGTCTGGGCGCCCACCGCGATCGCCTGCCACTGCGTCACCGCTCGCCGGCCCGCATAGGCGGTGAGGCGGCTCTCGGAGAGCACGCCGTCCTCGTCGAAGCGATGCGCCCAGCGGCCGCCCAGCTGCGTCTGCCGGACGTTCTTGCGGGTGTCGAACTGCAGCGCCTGCGGCGTGGTCTGGTCGGGGTCGGCGTCCAATTGAGCGGCGGTCAGACCGAGCGGATCCTGCGCGCGCTGATCGATGCCGTTGAGCAGCACCAGCACGCGGTCCCGCGCACCGGTCCACGCGAGCCGTCCCTCTCCCAGCGTGCGCCGGGCCGCGCTTTGCGGCCGCAAGCCGTCGGTCTCCAGGTGAGAGACCCCCAGCCGCGTCTCCCAGCCCTGGCCGAGCGGCGCGCCGGCGCTCACGCGCAGCTGCCGCAGGCCGGCGGAGCCCGCGTCCAGATCGAGGCCGGCGAAGCGCTCGCGCACCGGCGCGCCGACGACGGCGATGACGCCGCCCGAGCTGTTGCCGTACAGCGCGGAGAACGGCCCGCGCAGCACCTCGACGCGGCTCGCGGACGCCAGGTCGAAGTGGGCGACCTGACCTTGGCCGTCGGGCATCGAGGCGGGGATGCCGTCGGTGTACAGGCGCAAGCCGCGAACGCCGAACGGTGCGCGTGCGCCGAAGCCGCGCGAGGACAGCTGCAGGTCTTGCGCGTAGTTCTGGCGGTTGTTGGCGGTGAGGCCCGGCACGCGAGCCAAGGCCTCGGACAGATTGATCATCGGCCCCGCGCCGCGCAGCGTGTCCGCGTCGACGACGCTGGCGGCATAGGGTGCGTCGGACAAGCGTCGCTCCGACACCGCGCCGGAGACGAGCACCGTCGGGAGCACCTCGCGCGCCGCGGGCACTTCCTGCGCGTCCTGTGCCGAGGCGTTCGCCGCGCCCGCCACGAGCCACAGCATCGCCGCGGCGCGCGGCGTCAATCCTTGTGTCATCGATCTTTCACCCTCTTCCTGATCTCGGATCGGCCCGCGACCCTACGCGAACCGGCCGCGGAAGGAGCAAGCGGGATGCCTTCGGAAAACGCGTGCCGTCCCGCGCGCGTGAACCCCACCGCAGACACCGACACCCATGCCGTCAGCCTCGCCGCACCGGTCCGTGGGGACCGGCGGGATGAGGCGGGAGTTGTCACCCATGCCCATCCATGCGCTCCAGTCCCGCTCCTGCGCGCCCGCCTCGTCGAGCGCACCGCACGCCGCCGGCGCCGCTTGCTCGTCCGGCGGCGAGGTCGCGCCGCTGACGCTGACGCAGGAGCAGCGCACCTTCGTCACCGAGACCACGAGGCGAGCCGCGCTCAAGCAGCGATTCTGCGGAGTGCTGCACAAGGCGACCAAGGAGGCGCAGCGCCTGGCCTCCGCCGCGCGGCTGGGGCCGCCCGCGTCCGGCAGCTTCCGCGAGCTCAAGCATGCGCATGATGCGTTCACCCTGAGGAGTCACGGGCGACCCTTCGACGAGGCGGCCGCGCGCGGGGTGCTTCAGCTGGCGCAGACCTACATCCGGAAGGCGTCGGAGACGGCTTCCGCAAAGGCCAGTGCGAAGGCGGTGAATTCGGCGAAGCCCAAGGTCCGCGCTGCCAAGCTGGTGTTGGCAAAGGCGATCAAGGACGATCTGGACCGTGCTGTTCAGCAAGACCGCGCCTGCCGTCAACTGGGCATCGACGCGCAACCGCATCGCTTCCATCCCGAACTGCAGAAGCGCAGCGCGGGAAGGCAGTCGCATGCGGCCGGTCTGTGCAGTGCCTTCCAGGATGTCAACCGCCCCCTGGACGGCACCAGCGCGCGCACGGTGCGCGACGCCGACGGGCACGCGGTCTACCGCTTCCTGCCCCTGCCCACGCGGCGCGCGTCGGGTCCGGATCGGGAGGGGCCTCAGCATGCGGTGCTGGCCTCCGTCCTGCATCGCGAGTTGCTGGACGAGGTCGGCATCGACCTGCGTCTGCCCGTCGCCACGCTGGCGATGCTGGACGGCGTCCCCGGCGTGCTGATTGACGCCGTGGACCTGCCGCGTGTCCCCGAAGGCCGCGCGATGCCGGCGCAGGAAGCGCAGCTCGCGCTGTTGGCCCAGTGGCTGGTCGGGCCCTCGCGCGGGGACTGGAGCGACTTTCGCGTCGACGACGAGGGTCGGATCCGCATGTCCCCCTGCGCGATGCCCGAGCGGACCCGGGAGCCGCGACTGCGCGCCGTGGAGGCGCTCTCGGGCGTCTCGCCCTTGGCGATCGACCGATCCGATCCTGCCGATCCGACGCCGCTGGCCGTCCTGCATCGCCCTTGGACGCAGGATCTGGAAACGCGCCTCGCCAAGGTGAGCCTGGCGCCGCTGCGGACATCGCTGGTGAATGCCCACAGCCGCATCAACCTCGACGCCGCTCGTCTGTGCAAGATCGGCGGGCGCGAGGGAGGCATCCAGGACTCCCCGATGCTTCCGGTCCATACCGCGGAGAAGCTGCTTGCGCGCCTGCAGGCCTTGCAGACGGTGCTTCTGGAGGCCATTGCCGAACGGGACGAGTTCGTACGACAACACCCCGGGTGCACGCCGCCTGCTCTTCCTCCCGTTCCGATGCTGCTCGCCGACGCCGCGGAGCAGCTGGAGGCATGGACACCGCCTTCCCCGCCGGCTTCCTTGCCGCCATCGTCGCCGCCCCTCGCAACGGCGTCTCCCCCGGCTTCCCCCGCGCGCCAGGCCACCGACGCGACGGCGACGGCTGAACCCTTGCCCGTCAAGGACGAGTTGCCGCGAGACCGGCGTGAACGGGTGCGGCGCTCCACCCCCGCCACGACCCTGACCCAGCGACTGCTGTTCAGACATCCGCTGCGCCAGCATCGCCTTGAGTCGGAGGCCTCGCTGCAAGGCCTCCAGATCCGGCGGCCCGCCGCTCGCCCGGCCGCGCTGCGCATGGTCGATCGCTGCTGCGCCGGCGTCGCCCGGCTGCTGGGCGTGAAGGACCCTCTCCACGAGCACCGGATCGCGCATGCGCGGGAGTACTACGCGGCAGGGACCTTGAAGAAGGCACCTTGACCGCGCGGCGTGCTGAGCGCAGCGGGGGGCCGAGAGCAGCGAGGCCAGCGCCGGGCACCCCGCTTGCTGATGCGATCGAATCGCCGCGTCCGTGCGGCATCCGATGCCGGAGCCCTTCATGCACCTGCCCGCCGCCCGATCCTCCGCCCCTGCTCGCCACGTCCGCCCGGAACCCCGCGCCCTCGCGCCGATCACGCTGTCGGTGATCGCCGTCGCGGCCATGGCGCTCATGGGGCTGATCGGCTACGGGACGGCGCTCGCGCTGGAAGCCCAGCCCGCCACGCCGCCGGGCTACGGCCCCAATCCCACGCTGCCCGAGCCCGCCAAGCGCCTCTTGCCCACGATCAACGTCGCCAAGGCGGTGGGCTGGCCGGCCGGCGTCCAGCCGCAGCCGGCGACCGGCTTGGCAGTCACGCGCTTCGCGGACAAGCTCGACCACCCTCGCTGGGTCTACGTGCTGCCCAACGGGGACGTCCTGGTCGCCGAGACGAACGCTCCGGTCCGCCCCGATGACGGCAAAGGCCCCAAGGCCTGGATCACCAAGCAGTTCCAGAAGAAGGCCGGCGCGACCGCCAAGAGCGCCAACCGCATCACCCTGCTGCGCGACACCAACGGCGACGGCGTGGCCGACCAGCGCTTCGTCTTCGCCGAGGGCTTGAACTCGCCCTTCGGCATGGCACTGGTGGGCCAGAGCTTCTACGTCGCCAACACCGACGCGGTGATGCGATTCCCCTACGCGGACGGCCAGACACGGCTGGCCGGTCCGCCGACCAAGCTGGCCGATCTGCCGGCGGGCTCCATCAACCACCACTGGACCAAGAGCCTCATCGCCAGCGCCGACGGCGCGAAGCTTTACGCGGGCGTGGGCTCCAACAGCAACGTCGCCGAGAACGGCATGGAGAACGAGCAGCACCGCGCCTCGGTGCTGGAGATCGACGTCAAGAGCGGCGCGACGCGGGTGCTGGCCTCGGGCCTGCGCAATCCGGTCGGTCTGGCCTGGGAGCCCACCAGCAAGGCGCTGTGGGTCGCGGTCAACGAGCGCGACGAACTCGGCGACGACCTGGTGCCCGACTACATCACCTCGGTCCAGGACGGCGGCTTCTACGGCTGGCCGTACAGCTGGTACGGGCGTCATGTCGACGACCGGGTGACGCCGCCGCGGCAGGAGCTGGTGGACAAGGCGTTGGTGCCGGACTATGCGCTGGGCGCGCACACGGCGTCGCTGGGGCTGGCCTCGGCGGACGGCAACAAGCTGACGCAGGAGCTCGCGCACGGCATGTTCGTGGGTCAGCACGGATCCTGGAATCGCAAGGTGCCGGCAGGCTACAAGGTGATCTTCGTGCCCTTCGTCGGCGCCAAGCCCAGCGGCATGCCGATCGATGTGCTGACCGGGTTCCTCAACGCCAAGGGCGAGGCCATGGGCCGGCCGGTGGGCGTCGCGCTGGATCGCGCCGGTGCGCTGCTGGTGGCGGACGACGTCGGCAACGTGATCTGGCGGGTCACCGCCACGGCGGCGCAAGGCCCGACGGCGGCCTATCCGCGCGCCGCCGAGGCGCCGAGCGCGCCGGCCTCGCGCTGACCAAGCCCCCGGCCTGCTGGCAGGCCCGGGGCTTGGCGCTCAATGATGGGCGCGCTTGGCGGGAACTTTGCCGCCGGCCTTGCGCGCCTTGGACAGCCCGATCGCGACCGCCTGTTTGTGGCTGGTCACGGTCTTGCCGCTGGAGCCGCTCTTGAGCTCGCCGCGTTTCTCTTCATGAACGGCCTTGGCGACTTCGTCCTGGGCCTTCTTTCCGTATCGGGAGGTCATGGCATTCCTTTTGAAGTGGTGCAAGGGGTTCAGGCAATGCGGATACCTTGTGACCGCATCCAGAGAGCTGGCGCAATAAAATGCGTATTTAAATAGATGGCGCACTTTATTGCGCCTTCTCTTGTAACGAGATCAGCAATAAAGTACCCTTCCTCAATCAAAGCGCACTTTATTGCCATGCTCACGCTGTCCGATATCGCCACCCTTCTGCGCGCCGCGGCCCAGCGCAACGGCATCACGCAAGCCCGTCTTGCCGATGCCGCCGGCATCTCCAGGCGCACGCTCACGCATGTCTTCAGCGGCGAAGAGGACTTTCGGATTTCCACCCTGATGGCCTTGGCGGACCGGTTGGGCCTGGAGTTGCTGCTCGTGCCCAAGGGAGCGGCGCCGGCGATGGCCGCGGGAGAGGCGTTGGGCCCCCCCGTGCGATCCGTCGTCACCGAAGCCCTGGAGGCGCTGCACACCCCACCTGGAACGGATCCCGACGGCCTGACGACTTCGCGGGCTGAACCTCCCGCTCGAAAGGCCCGCCGATGAACGTCAAGGCTCTGGCCATTCATCTGGGCGCCCTGCGGCTGGGCGTGCTGTTCCAGTACGCCTTGCCCGGCACGTCCATCACCCACCGATTCGTCGCCGACGAGGATCTGGCGGCGCGACCCGGTGATCGCATGCCCACCCTCTCGCTGTCGCTTCGCGCCGGAACGCCCCAGCAGCAAGCGGCGATCTGGCGCGACATCCTGTCGACCAGCTTCAACGGACGCGCGTCCTCGAAGAACGGCTGGCTCCTGCCGCCGTTCTTCCAGAACCTGCTGCCGGAAGGCGTGTTCCGCGATCACGTCGCTGCCCTTCGACATTGCGCGCCGGACGACCACTTCGAGATGCTGGCCGCCTGCGGCAAAGACCTTCCGGGCAAGGTCTACGCGTTGCCGGTCGAGCTGTCGCGCGACGAGCTTGCACGCTACGTCACGCAGGGGCAGGACGCGCTGGAGATGTCGGTCACCGCCGATCCGCTGGACGAGGGCGTGTCGCTGTCGGGCGTGCAGCCCAAGCTGGGCGTGATTCGCGACGGCGATCGCTACGTCGGAAGGACCAAGGACCAGGACACCCATGTCATCGCCAAACTGCCCGTCGTGGGCCAGCCCTTGTTACCGGAAGTGGAAGACCTGACCCTGCGCCTGGCGCGTGCGGCCGGCGTCGACACCTGTGACGCGGCGCTCGCGCCGCTCTCCCGGCTCGGCCTGGACCATGGCTACGACCTGGGCGATGCCGACGGCCTCACCCACTTCCTCGCGGTCACGCGCTTCGACCGCTCGCCGCAGGGGCGCATCCACGTCGAGGACTTCGCCCAGATCCTCGGGCGCATGCCGGAGGACAAGTACGGCGGCCCTTCACCGGAGGGCGCGACAGCGCTGACCTATCTGGACGTCGCCGCCGTGCTGCTCGCCGAGCCCACGATGGGCGAAGCGGCCGTGCATGAACTGCTTCGCCGCCTCGTGGTCAACGAGATGGTCGGGAACGCCGACATGCATCTCAAGAACATCGGCGTGCGCTACCTCGACGACGTGACGCCGACCTTGTCGCCGGCCTACGACCTGGTCGCCTATGCGGTGTTCCATCGCATCCAAGGGCATGCGTTGCTCATCCTGCCGCCCGAGTACCTCCCACGTCGCGCCATCGCGGAGCAAGCCGGCAGGGCGTCGACCAAGCAGTCGATCTCACCCGCACTGCTGCAGGCCTTCTGCGCTCGCCTGCGGATCGCGGTCAAGCCTGCGGAGCAAGCCATCTCACGTTGCGTCAAGGCTGCTTATCAGCAATGGCCGGCAATGATCGAAGGTTCCACCCTCACGCCCCAGCAGAAGCAGCGGCTGACCAGCCATTTCCTGAGCCATCCGCTGGTCGCGTCGCTCGCCCGCCGGGCGCAGCGCGCGGCGGCTCGAGAGCAAAGCGCCGAATCAGATCCGACGTCGGCCTGAGCTCACGCATCCTCCTGCCGCGCCCCTTCCCTCGCCTCGACTCGCAGATCGTCCTGCCACTGGCGCTCCAGTTCCGCGCGCCGGCGGCGCAGGTCGCTGGAGAGCGTGCGCCAGTCCACCGAGGTTTCCGAGGTCAGGCGCGGCAGGATGCCCTGCTCCACGTCCTTGGCGTGATGCTCGACGTAGCGGCCCAGCACGCCCATCAGCGGCGCGAACTGGTTGTCGTCGGCGCGCATCCGCCTGAGCTGCGACATCAGGATGCGCGTCACCAGGTGCTCCACCTCGGCCTCGTTGACCAGGCGTCGCTCCACGGTGCCGACCTCCAGGTAGCGACGCACCGCCGGATAGAAGAGCTCTTCCTCCAGCGTCGCATGCAGCGACAGCAGCGCGCAGGTGCGCCGCACCAGGGCTTCGCAAGCCTCGAAGTCGCGACGGGCCCACAGGCGGTCGAACTGGTGGAAGGCGTGCCGGGCGCGCTGGTGGTCGTCCACCAGCAAGGCCACCACCTCGTCGCGCGCGTTCAGATCCGCGCGAACGCTTCCCTGCGCGAACGCGTGATTCATGCGGGCACTCCTTCGCCGGCGCTCATGCGCGCGGGTGTGGCGTGATCGTCGTGATAGCGGCGCGGGCCGTCGGGATGCACGCCGGGGTCGTCGGGATGCTCGTGCGGGGCCTGATCCGGTCCGGGCTCGGGAGGCCGGGCCGGTGGTTCCGACGGGCGGTCGGAGCGTTTGGGCGACGGTGACGGCGCGGGTGCCGAGGAAAAGGCACCTGCGAATGGCGCTGGGGATCCGGGGGACGCGGCGTGTGCCAGTTCGTTCATGAACGGTGCCTCCTTGCGGTCGAGGCGGCAAACGAGGTGCCCTGCCCGTCAGCCTGTGGGCGATCACGGGGGCGGCAGTCGCGTGGGCCCAATGAAGGATCCCTGCTGCTGCACGCCTTGCCGCAGCGATCGGGCGCGCCGCTTGCAATGGAGGCCAAGCTCCCGCGAAGGAATTCCCCATGCACCACCTTCTGACACCGCTGCACGCCCACACGGTGCCGCCCTCCCCGCCGCATCCCAACGAGGTGCCCTACGTGCCGCCGCCTCCGCATGGCCCCACACCGGAGCCGGACACCGATCCGCCCGATGTGATCGACCCGCCCATCCCCGGCGAGAACCCCGTCCCCGTGCGGGAACCACCATACATGCCTCCGCCCACCGCCGTGCAGTAGTCAGCGCTGCCACGCCATCGCGACACCGCCCCCGCAAGCCCGGCGTCGCGCTTGGCCACCGGGGCGGGCAGCAAGCACGTGGGACGCCACCCGGCACGGCGATTGCCATCCTCGGAGGGTTGTTTCTCTCTGTGACAGGAGTCGCTCTTGCTGAATCCTCTGCTGCTGCCGGCGCTGCGCCGGGCATGCGCGGGCGGCGTGCTCGCCAGCGTGTTCTCAGGCCTGGCGCTGCTCAGAGGCAGCCGATCCGATCTGGCGCATCTGGTCGGTCGCGCCGAATACCGGGTGGGCCGCCCGCCGCTCAAGTCCTCCGCCGGCGACGTCGTGCTGCACACCGCCACCGCCGTGCTCTGGGGCGCGCTCTATGACCGGGTGCGCGCGATACGCCGCCGACCAACCCGCGCCAACGCCTGCGGCGACGCGCTGCTCATCACGGCCGTCGCGGTCGGCCTCGATCGCGTCGTCTCGCCCAGCCTGCTCACGCCCACCGCCGACCACCGCGCCACCGCGGCCGGCACACGCCCCCCCTCGGCCCTCAGCCTGCTGATGATCTACGGCGGCTTCGCGGCCGGGCTCGCGCTGGGCGGCATCGTCGCGCTGCGCGGCAGCGATGCACGGGACGATGCCGATGATCGCGACGCGTACGACGGGTGTGACGAATGAAATCGCTGCACCTCCAGATCCGCTTCCTCGTCCCGCTGCTGATCACGCTGACCGTCGCGGCACTGCTGGCGCTGCCGCTGCTCGACCGGATGACGTTGCGCTGGTTCTCGCGCGACCTCAGCACCCGCGGCGAGATGGTCGCCAAGACGCTCTCCGTCGCCATCACCGACATCGAGCCGGGCGCCAAGCGCGAGCGCCTGCGCAACCTGCTCGAACGCGGCGTGCTCGACGAGCGCCTCGTGGGCATCGCGATGTGCACGGCCGACGGCACGCAGGTGCTCAGCACCAAAGGCTTCCCCGACTCGCTGGGCTGCGCGGAGGCCGAGCGCACCGCCCGTCTCAAGGACCCGCGGCTGGACCTGTCCAGCGGTGCGGTCCATGTGGGCGTGTTCCCGGTGAATCCGCAGCAGGCCGACTCCGACCGCCTGGTGCTGCTGCATGACCTGAGCCTGCCCGATCGGCGCAGCCTGGACACGCGGCGCTACATGATCATCTTCATCACCGTGCTGGGACTGGCCATCGCCGGCATCACGATGATCGTGGCGCAGCTGAGCTGGCGCGGCTGGGTGAACGGCATGCGCGCCATCCTGCGCGGCGAGGGCTTGGTGCGGCCGCTGCTCAACACGAGCGGCTCCGGCGGCCCCGCCACCACCGAGCACGGCCCGCCGCCGGAACTCCAACCGCTGGAGGTCGAGATCCGCCAGCACATCCGCGAGCTGGAGGACAACCTCTATCGCGAGCATGGCCCGCTCACGCCCTGGGATCCCGAGCGGCTGCGCGGCCTGCTGCGCACGCAGCTGCGCGGGGATCAGGTGATCGTCGTTTCCAACCGCGAGCCCTACATCCACCACAAGGGCCCCAACGGCGTCACCGTCAGCCGGCCCGCCAGCGGCCTGGTGACCGCGGTGGAGCCGGTGATGCGCGCGTGCTCGGGCACCTGGATCGCGCACGGCAGCGGCAGCGGGGATCACGACGTGGTCGACGCCAACGACCGCGTCGCCGTTCCGCCCGACAGCAAGGACTACGTGCTGCGCCGCATCTGGCTGTCGGAAGAAGAAGAGCAAGGCTATTACCAGGGCTTCGCCAACGAGGGCCTGTGGCCGCTGTGTCACGTCGCGCATGTGCGGCCGGTCTTCCGCGAATCGGACTGGGCCCAGTACCGCGCGGTGAATCAGCGCTTCGCCGATGCCGTCGTGGCGGAAGCCCGTGGCGACGATCCGGTGGTGCTGGTGCAGGACTATCACTTTGCCCTGCTGCCCGCGATGGTGCGCGAGAAGCTGCCCAAGGCGACCATCATCACCTTCTGGCACATCCCCTGGCCCAACCCGGAGTCCTTCGGCATTTGCCCGTGGCGGCGCGAGCTGCTGCAAGGCATGCTGGGCAGCACCATCCTGGGCTTCCACACGCGCTTCCACTGCAAGAACTTCACCGAGACGGTGGACCGCTACCTCGAAGCCCGCATCGAGCACGAGCACGCCACCATCAGCTATCAGGGCGAGCCGACGCTGGTGCAGAGCTATCCCATCTCCATCGCCTGGCCGACGGAGGAAGAGCGCGCCGGCTGGGCCTCGCCCGCCGACGCGCGAGCAGCCGTCTTCGAGCGTCTGCACCTGGCGCCCGACACCATGCTGGCGGTGGGCGTGGACCGCTTCGACTACACCAAGGGCATCCTGGAGCGGCTGCACGCGGTGGAGCGCCTGCTCGAGAAGTACCCGCCATGGCAGGGCCGCTTCGTCCTGGTCCAGGTCGCGGCGCCGACGCGCAGCGCGCTGGAGGAGTACCGCGAGTTCCAGGACCGCATCCACCGCGTCACCGATCGCATCAATCTGCGTTTCGGCATGGCGGACTACAAACCGGTCCTGCTGCTGGCCGAGCACCACGACCACGCGGCGTTGATGGAGCTTTATCGCGCCGCCGACATGTGCGTCGTGACCAGCCTGCATGACGGCATGAACCTGGTGTGCAAGGAGTTCATCGCGGCGCGCGACGACGACCAGGGCGTGCTCATCCTGAGCCGCTTCGCCGGCGCCGCGCGCGAGCTGCCGGAGGCGCTGGTCATCAATCCGTACCACGTCGAGGAGACGACCGACGCGCTGCACCGCGCGGCCACCATGCCGCCGCAGGAGCAGCGCGAGCGCATGGCCAGCCTGCGCATGACGGTGCGCGAGTTCAACGTCTATCGCTGGGCCGGACGCATGCTCACCGACGCGGGCCAATGGCGGCTGCGCGAACGCATCACGCGCCGCGTGCAACGCCGCTCGCGCGAGTCCGGCGAGGAGGCGCTGCTGCCATGATGCCGACCCGCTATCTGCTGGACCCCGAGGGCCGCGAGGCGTTGGCCCGTCTCATGAAGCGCCGCCCGCTGCTGGGCTTCGACTTCGACGGCACGCTGGCGCCCATCGTCATGCATCCGGACGAGGCGCGCATCGCCGCGTCGACGTCCCGGCTGCTGGAGACGCTGGCGGCGCGCGTGCCCGTGGCCGTGGTCAGCGGCCGCCAGGTGCTGGACGTGCGGCATCGGCTGGGCTTCAAGCCCACGCACATCGTCGGCAATCACGGCGCGGAGGACGAGTTCGACGGCCCCGATCCGCGCGTGGTGACGACGCTCGCGCCCTTTCGCGAAGCGGCGCGGCGGCTGGAGCCCCTGCTCAACGAGGCCGGCGCGACCATCGAGGACAAGGGCGCGTCGATCGCGATCCATTACCGGCTCGCGCCCAATCCGGCGATCGCGCGCGAGGCGATCGCGGTCTTGATGCGCGAGATGCCGCCCGGCATCGAGGCCGAGACCGGCAAGCGCGTGGTCAACGTGTTGGTCTCCGGAGCGCCGCACAAGGGCGATGCGCTGCTGCGACTGGCGTCCCGCTACGGGACCGACGCCGGCTTCTTCGTCGGCGACGACACCAACGACGAGCCCGCCTTCGAACAGGTCGGCCACGAGTGGATCACGGTGCGGGTCGGGCCGCGGCTGGATCACAGCCATGCGCGCTACTACCTGCAGGAGCAGGCGGAGATCGATGAGGTGCTGCGGCTCATGTTGGAGGCGGCAGGCTGACGCTTCCAGGTTCCGCCCGCTTGACCCGTGGCCCCAGCAGCTGCTCGCAACACGAGGCCAGGTAGCGGGCGATGGGCGTATCGCTGAAGAGATACACGGCGATCGCGATGCACAAGCAATCCTCCGGCGTCATGCGGCCCTTGAACGCCTGCTCGATGAGCTCGCCTCGGGCCGCCGATTCGCCGCCCTCCGCCTTTCGTGCCGCAGCCAGGGCGGCAACGGCCTTTTCGGCGCTCAGCGCTCCGCGCAGCGGATGCCAATCCTTGCCGCAGGCCTTGTCCGCCGCGCACAGCACCAGGCTCCTGAGCAGGGAGAGCGGCAGACAGCCCTGCGGATGCCCGCTGCGAGAAAGCGCCACGCTGATCGAGCACGCCACCGCAGTGACTTGCGCCGTCGAGAGCGCAGCGAGCTCGTCGCCCATCTCGTGGCCCCAGCACTGCTCTTTCAGCAGCTGCACGCATCCGCGCGGCAGTCTGGCGACGAGCAGGTCGACCAGCGCGTCCTTGGCGCCCGCCTTCCCGCCTGTGATCAGGGTGGACAGCGCCTGCGCATCCTCCTGACTCCGACGCTGCGCCCCAGCCGCGACCTGATCGCGCACCGGCATCGCCCGCTCGACATGCGGCCTCACGGAGTCGCACAGTCTCGCGATCCGGTCGGACTCGGATTCGGTGACGGCCTGGGTCTGAGCCCGAGCGCCAAGCCAGCGCAAGGTCGCCGGACGCCGGGCGGGCTGTGGCATCCGGGCCTCGCTTGGTCCCGCCGAGGGCTGGACGTTCAGAGCAGCTCGAGGTCGATCTCTGGTCTCCAGTATCGACAGCGCCGCCTTCAGGCTGACGACGGCGTTCCCCAGGTTCACGCCCGAGACGATGTCCCGGTCAAACCCGACGGCGATCTGCAGCGCCTGCACGGTTCGCAAGGGATCGTCGTCGGAGAGGTGGCGCTTGACGAGGTCATCGGCCGAGCTCACAAGCTTGTGCGAGGCGGCGTCGTGACAGCGCAGCAGGGCCTCCGCTGCCGACACGCTCAGGTCCACGTTGTTCAGGCCATACGCGACATTGATCGCGAGGTTGGCGTCGCACGAGGCCCCCGTCGGTCGGCGCTGGAACTGCGCATCGGCCAGTTCCAGCCAACGCAGCCCCCGTTGACGCCGCGAGGCGGCGATCATTCCTTCGGCCGAGTTCGCCCGAGAGCTTGCCACCTGGTCCAGAGCATCGAGCGCCTTTTTCCTCTCCTCGATGTCCTGCTCAAGCTGCCGGACCGTCAATGGACCGTGATCGGAATCGGCTGCGGGGAGCGGACGGCTGGCGACGGAGGAGAGGAAGGGTTGCCACATGATTGATCCGGAAGCAAGAAGGGGCCGTCAGTCGCGCCCCTGCGCCTCCCGTTCATGGCGGGAGACTATGGCGCCGGCGACGGCGGCAGCGAGGGCTTGACCACCGGCGCCGCCGGAGCCGGTGCATCCTCGACCAGCGCCCGCACGCGCGGAAGCGACTGCGGATGCGTCTTCTGCAGCCAGGCGATCAGGCCCTCACGCAGCTCGCAGCGCAGGTCGAAGGCCTTGCCCGAATCCTTCGCGCTGACCAGCACCCGGATCTGCATGGTGCGCTCGGTCGTCTCCACGACCTGCACGCCGCAGACGCGACCGTCCCAGTGCGCCGAGCCCTTGCACATGGTCGTGGCCTTGTCGCGCAGCTCCTGCACGGGCAGCGTGAAGTCCACCCACAGCATCACCGTCCCCAGGATGCTGGAGCTGGTGCGCGTCCAGTTCTGGAAGGGATTCTCGATGAACCACTGCAGCGGGATCACCAGACGGCGCTCGTCCCAGATCTTGAGCACGACGTAGGTGGAAGTGATCTCCTCCACCCGGCCCCATTCGCCCTGGATGATGAGCACGTCGTCGAGCCGGATCGGCTGCGCCATGGCGATCTGCAGACCGGCCAGCAGGTTGCCGAAGACCGACCGCGCCGCCAGACCGAAGACCAGGCCGGCGATGCCCGCCGAGGCCAGCAGGCTCGCGCCGACCTGACGGGCCCGGGGGAAGGTCATGAGGATGAAGGCCAGCGCGGTGAGCATGACCGCGCCCTTGGCGATGCGCGCCAGCACCTTGGTCTGGGTCTGGATGCGGCGAGCGGCGAGGTTGTCCTCGACGTCCGCCGGATGCATCAGCGCCACGCCGTTGGCCACGCCGGTGATGGCCCCCATGCCCACGGCGGCAAGCGCCACCAGCGCGAGCACGCCCAGCAGATGCTGCACGCCGTCGATGCCGGCGACATCGTCGGGCACGCCTTGCGCCGCGATCAGCAGACCGACGATGGGCAAGGCCCAACGCGTCGGCCCCTGGCAGCGCTGCACGACGGCGGTGAGCAGCACCGAGAAGCGGGTGAGCCGCAACGCGATCGGACGCAGGATCGCGTGCAGCAGCAAGGCGCCGGCGACGATGACGGCCGCGCCCAGCAAGAGCTGACCCCAGACCATCAAATCGCCGTCCAGGGCCGCGAACTTGGAATGCCAGTCGTTCATGCCGCCGGGCCGGCAAGCGCCGTTCCGGCGGCTCCCCGATGGGGGACTCACCGGGGGCGCACGCCCCCTCTTGCGGAAGGGATCAGGCGCGGGAGTGGCCGCGCTCCCTGAGCACGCCGTCCTCGGCGTCGGATTCGTTGTCGGAATCCGAGCTCGCCCATTCGGTCGCTTTCATGCCGGGACCTTGGTCGGCGATGGCCGGTCGTGTCCAGGTCGCAGCTCGATGGGCGTTTCTGTCCGCGGGCGCCGCCTCGGCGGTCCGCTGTTCCTGGCCTGAAACGCGGGCGGACGCAAACCGCGCTCGCTTCACCTCGACCGCGGCACGAAACCTGCCGAGCGCATCGAGATAGCCGGTGCCTTGTCCTGGCGCGTTGTACATCAGCACCGGAAGATCACACTGGTCCAGGTGGGCAAGCAGATCAAACAGCTCATCCACCAGCCCCGGCACGCCTTCATTCAGCGCCTTGTCGACGGTCATAAGCGTTCTCCCGACCTCCGCCTCATACAGGTTGAGCGCCATGATCGCAAAGCTAGCCTTTGGGCCGTCCATCTCCCTGGCCAACGCCTCCAGTCGCGCTGCCACGCCCAAACCGATGTCGATGCATCGTGCCGCGCGTTCGCATTGGTCCGGAGCCCGGTGGGTCCGGTCGAACCGGATCGGCGTGTTGGATCCGGCGGGAGAAAGACCCAGCGCGTGGCAGGCCTTGCGATGCCAGTCGTCGACGCTCTCGAGCCGCCGCTGAAGCAAGGCCCGTTGCGTCGCGGGCAGCTTCTCCAACACGCAGAGCGCCGACACATGCGCATCCCGCAGGGCCAGTCGGGCTTCGAGCACGGCGTGCGGATCCCGTGGTGAGGAGGCGGTCGGCACAGAATTTGGCGCCTCGAAGGCGTCATCAAGCGCCTGAAGATGGGCGAAACGCAGGGTGCCATCGCTGGCGAGCTGGGCGAGGGGCATGGAATTCCTTTTGGCCGAACAAGGCCGCTTTAGTGAGCGAAACGGATCCAAGAGCAGAGCGCATGTCGCGGGTCGCCGGATTGCCTGATCTTGAAAGACCGCAGCCATCGGAGAACGCCATGAGCCCACCGAAGATCGACAAGAGACCCGACGCGTCGACGCCCCGCCGTCTACTCGACAAACCTCCCGTGGCGCCCGGCGAAGACCTGGGCAAGACCACACCGACGGGTTCGGACAGCGACGCGCAGCTCCCGCATGAGCGGGATCAGTCGATCGGCGGTGATTCAACGGGTGGCATGGGCACCGGCGCGGCTGGCGAGCAGCAGCGCGAGGTCATGGGACAGGCTCACGAGGATCTGAAGCGCGGCCAGGTCGACACCGATCTGCGAGCGACGCCCGGCCTGGATGCCGAACGGCGCCGTGAGTTCGTCAAGAACGAGGGAAAGGACGCTCCGGATCGTGGTGCGGCCCCGAAGCGCTCGGCAAGCTGAACGGGCTACGCGCTGGCGGGCCCGCGATTTGGGTCCGACTCAGAAAACTCTTCGCCGTCAAGAACTGATCGGTCGACCTCCGCTCCATCTCGGCCTGCGCCGACTCGTACCCCCCCGACTCGTACGGCCTCGACGCCAGGGAAGTCGTTGAGGATGCGCTGCGTGCGACGGCGGCACGGCTGGCGTCCACCAGCGCGCCGAAGCGCCGGAAGTCCTCGCCCAACAGGTGGGTGATGGTGCCGGACACCGGGTATGCCTTGTGTGTCTCGGCATATCGTTCCAGCTGCCGCGACCATCCGCGCCAGATCTTGGAGGCACGCTTCATGTCGTCGCGAAGAGATGAGGCCTGCGCCAGGGGCTTGAGGCGCGAGCACCACATGTCGGCTTCGCCGATCAGCGTCTCGACCGGCTCCAGCAACTTGCCAGGATCGACCTTATCGTGGCCCGAAAGATCGAGCCTGTGCCTCCGCCCAAGATCCGCCACAGGGCGCGGTGCGAGTCGTGCGTCAAATCCGTGATCCGTATCCGGATCCGGGCCGTACAAAAAACCTCCCGTCGACAGGCTCACCGATGGCATCGCAGCTCCTTGAACAATGCGCGCCCGAACATCGGGCGCCGCGAAGGCAGCTTCAGTTCAGGAGGCTCGTGTCGGGTTCCGTTCTCCACATGCGAACAGGGCCCGAAGGCCCTGTCCTGGTCGCCATCTCGACTCGACAATCAGTGCCGCGTCTCAGCTGTGCTGCCGCCTTCTGTCCACCGCATCGATGCGCAGCATCTGCCGGTACTTGGTGACCGTGCGCCGCGCGACCACCAGGCCCTGGCGCGCGAGCTGACGCGTGATCTCCGCGTCGGACAGCGGGGTCTCGGGGCGCTCGGCCTCGATGATGTCCTTGATCAGCCCGCGGATCGCCGTGCCCGAGCACGCGCTGCCGTTGCTGCTCACGATCGCGCGCGAGAAGAAGTACTTCAGCTCATAGACGCCGGTGGGCGTCGCCAGGTACTTGTTGTTGGTCACGCGCGAAACGGTGGACTCGTGGATGCCGCATTCATCGGCGATCTCCTTGAGCCCCAACGGCTTCATCGCCATCGCGCCGAACTCCAGGAAGTGGCGCTGACGCTTCACGATCGCGTTGGCCACGTCCAGGATGGTCGAGAAACGCTGCTCGATGTTGCGCATGGTCCAGCGCGCTTCCTGCAGATGGTTGGCCATCTCGGCATGCCCCTGCTGGCGATGGCGCTGGAACAGCTCCGCATAGACCTGGTTCATCCGCACCTTGGGAATCACCGCGGGATTCAGCTGCACGCGCCATTGGCCGCGGACCTTCGTGGTCAGCACATCCGGCACGATGTAGGCGGCCTGCGTGGTCTCGTAGCGCCAGCCCGGACGCGGATCCAGGCGACGCAGCTTCAGGCACACGGCCTCGGCCTCCGCCACGCTCACATCCAGCAGCTGCGCCAGCGCCGGCACGTCGCGCGATGCCAGCAGATTCAGATGCTGCGTGATGATGCGTTCGGCCAGACTGCGGCTGCGTGGGTCTTCGATCTTGGGCAGCTGCAGCAGCAGGCACTCGGCCACGCTGCGCGCGCCCACGCCCAGCGGATCCAGCGCCTGCACGCGCTTGAGCGCGATCTGCATTTCCTCGAGCGGCACCGGCGGCTGCATCTGCGCGACCGCCGCGAGCTCTTCCAGCGAGCTGCGCAGATAGCCGTCGTCGTCGACCGACTCGGCCACGATGGTGGCCAGCAGCAGGTCGCGCGGCGACAGCCGCAGCACGTTGAGCTGGCTGCGCAGGTGCTCGCGCAGGCAGGTCTGCGCGGCGGTCATCTCCAGCGCGCTGAGCTCGCCGTCATCGGCGCGCCGGATGGAGCCGGAGCTCTCCGCGCGCCAGATCTCGCGATCGTCGGGCAGGGACTCGGGGGCGTCGGACATCACCGGCGCCGGCGCCATCGCGACGTCGGACGAATCCAGCGGCGTCCCCTCCTCCGAGGCTTCGGTCACTTCCAGGAAGGGGTTGCGCCCCAGCATGTCGGTGACCATCGTCGAAAAGTCCAGCGAGGACATCTGCAGCAGCCGCACGGCGTGCTGGAGGCGGGGCGACAGCGTCTGCGACTGCCTGTGCTCATGCCGTAGTTCCATGGCTCCCACTGTGAAACTCCTGATTCGAGGTCGATTGAAACGGCCCGCAACGGGGACAGCACCGGCGCCTGCCGCCTGCCCTGGGTCGCCGGTAGGCCGTGCCGGCGAACCGGCGCGATGACCTGCCAACGCAAGACCCATGCCGACGCCCAGCGCCGGTTTCACATCGCGGACGCCGCGTCATCCGGCGTCCCGGCCGATCGCCGCAAATCCAACAGGCATGGGGCCTGCCGGGGATCCGGTCATTCCGTCGACGAAAGTCATCGGATGCCGCGAGGCCGCTTCGATCTGTCTGCAGCCCCCGGACGGACCGTCCGTCGCGGCAAGCTTTTCGGCACTTTTTGCCAGGAGGCATGGCCCGATCGGGCCGGGCGGATGGCCTCACGCGAGTAACTCCGCGTACCCACTCGCCCGGCAGGGGCTGGCCCGACGCTTGCTTCGTGGGGCTCAATCCCCCCGCTCTTGCCTTCCTTACATCTTGCGCGACGCCGTCCCGCCCCCGTCTTCGATGCGCCGCTGGGCGACGCGCGGCCTGCTGTTGATCGCGCTGATCTTCCTGCTCAAGGAAGCCAGTGCCATCGTGCTGCCGGTGCTGGTCGCGCTGATCCTGACCTTCGTGCTGGCGCCGGCGGTGCGGACCATGCGGCACCACGGCATGCCCGAGGCGGTCAGCGCCGCCATGCTGGTCACCACCGTGGTGGGCTGCGCCGTGCTCGGCGCGGCGCTGCTGGCCGAGCCGGCCGCCCAGTGGTGGGAGCGCGCGCCGCAGGCGCTGTCGCAAGGGCTCAATCGCGTGGACCGCTGGCGGGCGTCGATTCCCGGCTTCGGCCCGCCGACGGAGCGCCGCGCCGCTCGCGCCGCGACACCGCCGCCCGCCGATCCGCTGCGCGAGCGCCTGACCAGCGAGGGCGTCGCGCTGACCGCGCAGCTGGTGGGCGGTGGCGTGAAGCTGATGGTCTCCGCCGCGGCGACGACCATCCTGCTCTACTTCCTGCTGGCCTCCGAGCACTGGGTGCTGTCGCGCTGCATCGAGCTGCTGCCGCATCGGGCGCGATTGCGCTGCGCGGTGCTGAGCGGTCTGCGCGCGGCGCAGCGGGACATCTCGCGCTACATGGTGTCGCTGACCGCGATCAATATGGTGGTCGGCGCGGTGGTGGCCGGCGCGATGTGGCTGCTGGAGCTACCCAACCCGGGCTTGTGGGGCGGGCTGGCGATGCTGCTGAACTTCATCCCCTACCTGGGGCCGCTGATCATGGCGGGGCTGCTGCTGGCGGCCTCGACCGCCTCGTCGCTGGGCGACGGCGGCGTGGGCGCGTTGCTGGCGCCGGTCGCGGCCTACCTCTGCATCCACGGCGTGGAAGCGAACTTCGTGACGCCGCAGGTGGTGGGCAAGCGGCTGTCGATGAATCCGTTGTCGGTGCTGCTGTCGGTGATGTTCTGGGGCTGGTTGTGGGGCGTGACCGGCGCGGTGCTGGCGGTGCCGCTGCTGATCTGCCTGCGCAGCGTCAGCCAGCGCAACCGTCGCATGCGGCCGGTGGCCCTGTATCTGCGCGG
This sequence comes from Roseateles sp., assembly GCF_039595295.1. Classification (GTDB taxonomy): domain Bacteria; phylum Pseudomonadota; class Gammaproteobacteria; order Burkholderiales; family Burkholderiaceae_C; genus Roseateles. Next base: position 128,267 of record NZ_JBCNLU010000008.1, on the reverse strand, counting down.
CAGCGACCGCCCCTGCCCGCCACTGGCGACCCTGCTGCGGGGAAGCGCCGTCCCGAGCAGCCCGACGAGCGGCGCGCAAAGGCCCCAAGGGAAGGCCCTGGACCTTGAGGAACGTCCTTGAACGTCACCACCACCCATAATCTGCCGCCTCGACGCGACGCGGGAGCCGCCTGGCCCCGCTGGCGCGTCCGTACTTCCGACGCGCCCATGTCCCTGCCGATCCGCTCCCGTCTGCTTCTCCTGGTCCTGGCCGTCATGCTGCCCGGCGTGATCGCCGCGCTGTGGGTCAGCTGGCAGACCTGGGCGGATGAGAAGGACGCCCTGGTGCGCCACATGCGCGACAACACGCGGGCGCTGTCCATGGTGGTGGACAAGGAGCTGGCGCGCCGCGCCGGCATCGCGCGGGTGTTGTCGCTGTCGCAGATCCTGGACAGCGCGCCGCAGATCCCCGCCGATGACCTGGCGATGCTGGAGCTGCAATCGCGCCGCGCGATGCTGGGCCTGTCCGGCTGGGTCGAGCTGAACGCCCCCGACCGCACGCTGTTCAGCACCCGGTTGGCCTCGGGCCGGTCCGCCGAGGGCACCGCCGAAAGGGCAGCCGCTGGCACGAATGCCAGCACCAATGCCAGCCCGAACACGGGCACCGGCGCCACCATCAACGCAGCCGCCTCCGCGGCTGTCGGTCCGAACAGATCCGCGCCCGCGCCCGCGCCCGCGCTCGCGACCCCACCCGGCCTGCTGCCCTCGCCCGCCGGCCCGCCCGTCGCCAAGGAAGGCCTGCCGCTGCTGGAGCAGCCCGTGGTCAGCCCCCTGACGCCCGACCCGGCCACCGGCCAGTTGCGCGCCGCCATCGTCCAGCCCATCGAGCGCGGCGGCCATGTCTGGCTGAACATGTCGGTGACGGTGCTGCCGCAGGAGCTGCAGCAGATCATCGATGCGCAAGGCCTGCCGCCCGAGTGGACCGCGACCATCATGGACAGCCGCGGGACGGTGATCGCGCGGCATCCGGGTGGCACCAGCCACGCCGGCCGACCAGCCACCGAGGATCTGCAGCGGCTGATGCGCACGCATGAGGAGGCGGTCTTCGAGTCCATCAGCTTCGACGGCAAGCCGGTGACGGGCTACTTCAGCAAGTCGCCGCAGGGCTGGACGGTGATCACCGCGGTGCCGCGCCAGACGCTGCTCGGGAGCCGCGGCGCGACGCTGCAGCCGATCGCGGCGGGCGCCTTGCTGCTGGTGCTGACCGGCTTGATCGGCGCGGTCTGGATCAGCCGCCGCATCTCCGAGCCCATCCATGCGCTGCACGCGATCGCGACCAAGCTGCGCTCGGGCGAGCCGGTCCACGCGCCGCCCACAGGCATGGCCGAGTGCGACGAGGTCGCGCTGGCGCTGGAAGACGCGAGCACCGCGATCCGGCAAGGCCGCGCGGAGCTCGAGGAGCGCGTCAACGAAGCCGTCGAGCGCACCCGGGACGCGGAACAGCTCAGTTCGCGCTCGCAGCGCACGGCGGCGCTGGGGCGGCTCACCGGCGGCGTCGCGCATGACTTCAACAACCTGCTGGGCGTGATCAGCAACAGCGCGCACCTGATCCAGCGCAGCCCCGCGGCCGAATCGCTGCAAATGCCGCTGGGCGCGATCATCCGCTCGGTCGAGGTGGGCAGCCGCATGACCCAGCACCTGCTGCGGGTGGCGGGCCGTCAGCCGGTGCATCCGCAGCTGGTGGACCTGCGCTCCACCTTGGGCGAGGCCAAGGAGCTGCTGATGACGGTGCTGGGCAAGCGCATGCAGCTGACGATGACGGTGGCGCCGGAGCTCCCGAACGTCCGCGTGGATCCGTCGGAGCTGGAGCTGTCGCTGATCAACATCGCGTTGAACGCGCGCGACGCAACCAACGGCATGGGCGAGATCACGATCGACGCGCGCCGGGCCGAGTCCTGGGACATCGACGACCTGGCGCCGGGCGAGTACGTCGCCATCAGCTTCACCGACCGCGGCCCGGGGATTGCGGAGGACGTGCTGGCGCGCGTCTTCGAGCCCTTCTTCACGACCAAGGCGGTCGGCAAGGGCACGGGTCTGGGGCTCAGCCAGGTGCTGGGCTTCTGCGTACAGGCGGGCGGCACGGCCAAGATCGCGAGCCAGCCGGGCGCGGGCACGACGGTGACGCTGCTGCTGCCCTCGCAGACCAGCGCACCGGCGCCGCGCGCGTCAACGGGGTCGGAAGGCAGCGGCGTCGCCGCGATGGCGGGCAGTCTGTCGGGGGTGCGGGTGCTGCTGGTGGAGGACAACGAGGATCTGGCGCGCGTCACGGCCAGTCTGCTGCGCAGTTTCTCGTGCCAGGTCTTGAGCGCGCGGGACGCGGACGAGGCGCTGCTGAAGTTCGGTGCCGGCGCGGCGGTGGACGTGGTGCTGTCGGACGTGGTGATGCCGGGCTCGATGGACGGCCAGGCCTTGGCGCGCGAGTTGCGCAAGCGCCGGCCGGGCTTGCCGATCGTGCTGATCAGCGGCTACAGCGCGGCGCTGACGGCGGAGTCCTCGTTCATCGTGTTGCGCAAGCCGGCCTCACCGGCGCAGATCCTGGACGGTCTGCGCCGCGCCATGGGCCTCCCCACCGAAGCCTGACAGCGCCACGGACCCCTTTCCCGCTCCGCGAGAGGGCCTGGGAGAGCCCCTCTCCCGCTTCGCGGGAGAGGGGTTGGGGTGAGGGCCGTCGCACGCCAGAGCCTCCCCTCACGGGCCGGCCGGCCGTTCCGCGACCCGCACGGCGACGGCGGCCAATTGACGCCTGGCGGGGGCGACTCGGCTAAGCTCCCGGGTCCGCGCCCCACAGCCAGCCGCCATGATCGTCCGCGACCGCCCCTCGGGCATCCGCCTCTTCTTCGCGATGCGAGGATCCATCCTCGGCCAGATCAAATGGACGCTGGCCGCCAACGTCGCGCTGGCCGTCTTGGTCACGCTCAGCCATGGGCGTCTGTTCGACTACAAGCTGATGGTGTCGGCGCTGCCCTTCTCGCTGATCGGCCTGCCGCTGGCGATCTTCCTGGGCTTCCGCAACAACGCCTGCTACGACCGCTACTGGGAGGCGCGCAAGCTCTGGGGCGACCTCCTGCTGCGCGGTCGAAACCTCGCCCGCCAGGTGCTGACCTTGATCGACGCGCCCGCCACGGCCGATGGCCGCCCGGCGACGGACAAGCTCCAGATTCCTGTCGACGACGAACGCCGTCGCATGGTGCGCCGCATGGCGGCCTTCGCGCATGCGCTCAAGCATCAGCTGCGCGGCACGACGGACGACGCGGGCGATGTCGCGCGCTGGATCGACGCCGACGAGGCGACCGCTGTGGCCTCCGCCGCCAACCAGCCCAACGCGCTGATGCTGCGCATGGGCCGCGACCTGCAAGCCTGCCGAGCGCAGGGACGCGTGGATTCGATGCTCACGTCCAACATCGACGCGACGCTGTCCGGTCTGACCGCCGCGGCGGCGGCCTGCGAGCGCATCAAGAGCTCGCCGCTGCCCTTCCCCTACACGCTGTTGCTTCACCGCACGGCGCACCTGTACTGTTTCCTCCTGCCCTTCGGGCTGGTGGATTCGATGGGCGCGCTCACGCCGGTGGTCGTGGCCATCGTGGCCTACACCTTCTTCGGTCTGGATGCCGTCGGCGACGAGATCGAGGAGCCCTTCGGCCTGCGCCCCAACGACCTGCCGCTGGACGCGATCTGCCGCACGCTGGAGATCGACATGCTGCAGTCCCTGGGCGACAAGGACGTGCCGCCGCCCCTGCAGCCGGTGGATTGCTGTTTGATGTGAGGTCGGGTCGCAAGCGACTCGCACCTCCGGAACGATGTCGGCCCCGCCAAGCGGGGCCGTTCTTCAAGCGTCGGAGCCGGCGAGTCGGGCCTGGGCACCCGGGCCCGCGTTCCTCGCCGACCGTCGCCCTCACGCCTCGCGGCGTGTCGCCTCCAGCGTGGCGATCGCGGCGACCGTGTCGCCGTGCCGGACCTGCCAGCTGGCCTTGTCGAGCTGACGCACGTCCTGGACGCTGTCGGCGTCGCGGTGGGCCAGCAGCTGCCGGCGCGCGTCGCGGATCAGGTGGATCGCGCTGTCCTGATGGTCGCAGTAGAGCTCGACCTGCACGGCGCGCAACTGCTCATTGACCGCCACGCGGCGCTCCGCCCGGCGCGCCAGTTCATCGGGATCGGTGGACGCCTGGGCCGACGCCGCCGCGAAGGCGGCCACCATGGCGAGGATGGGGGTGGACTTGCTCATCTGGAATCTCCTTCGACTCGGCGGGTCCCGCGACGACGACGCGCGATTCGCGTCGGGGTGGGCGGCGGGGCCAGTCGGGACGATCACGTCAAACAACGGGGTGCCCTGGTGCGTAAAGTGCGCTTCCCGAATTAGCGATTGCTTAATTCGTCTGGCGTCCGGGCGCGAATCGCGCGCTTTCCAGCGCCGCTTTCACGCCGGTAACGCGCGGGTTACGGAAGCGAAACCTTCAGCGCCCGGTCGGCGTGGTTCTCCCCTGAACGCCTGCGCCTTGCCCGCCGGTGGTCCCACCCGCCGGCCCGGACGACCTTCGGCCTGGCTTTGTATGCCACTGTGTCTCTGCCCCGCCCCGACACGCCGCGCTTCAAAACGGCGGTCGGGGTCAAACATCGGCGATACATCGGCGGCATGAAATACAGCCCATGCAGCGATTGGCGCTGCCTCACTGGAGCCAACCCATGTCCTCGAACTCGATCCAAAACCTGTACACCGCGCAGACCCGCACCACCGGCGGCCGTGACGGCCGCGGCCAGTCCGGCGACGGCCAGCTCGACGTGCTGCTGAGCCCGCCCGGCTCCAGCCGTCCGGGCACGAATCCGGAGCAGCTCTTCGCGGTGGGCTGGTCGGCCTGCTTCATGGGCGCGATGGGTCTGGCGGCGCAGGCCACCGGCGTGAAGCTGCCCGCCGACACGCATGTCGACGCCGAGGTCAGCCTGCGGCGCTCGGACGCGGACGGCTACTTCCTGGCCGCGACGCTGAAGATCGCCCTGCCCGGCCTGCCGCGCGACACCGGCCATGCGCTGATCCAGCGCGCTCACGAGACCTGCCCCTACTCCAAGATGAGCCGCGGCAACATCGAGGTGAGCCTGGAGCTGCTGTGACCGTCCGCCGACTGCTGTTCGCGCTGGTTTTCCTGTTCGGCGGCGCCGCGCAGGAACTGCGTCAGCCCCTGCAATGCGACATGGCGGTGTCGCGGGTGGACACGACGCGGCGGCGGCGATAAGGCGGCGATGGAGCGGCGCTCGACGCGCGCATCGTCAAAACCGGGGCCGGCCGGGATCGCGAGCCCCTTGAAGGGCGATACATTGATCGCCCCTCAAGAGCTCCGCCCGGGCGCCTTCCGCGCCGGCGACACCCACCATGAACGCCCCCACCGCTGCCGCCGCCCGCGCGGACATCGCGTCCTTCTTCGACAGGGTCACCGGCACCATCGCCTACGTCGTGGCGGACCTCGCCGCGCGGCAGGCCGCGATCATCGATCCGGTGCTGGACTTCGACATGAAGTCCGGCCGCACCTCGACGACCCAGGCGGAGCGCTTGCTCGCGCATCTGGCGGCGCACGACCTGCAGGTGCAGTGGATCCTGGAAACCCACGCCCATGCGGACCACCTGTCCTCCGCGCACTGGCTGAAGGAGCGTGTCGGCGGGCGCATCGCCATCGGCGAGCACATCACGCAGGTGCAGACCGTCTTCCGCAAGCTTTACAACCTGGAGCGCGGCTTCCTGCCCGACGGGCGGCAGTTCGACCACCTGTTCAAGGACGACGAGGTCTTCAACATCGGCGGACTGGAGATGCGGGCGCTGCGGGTACCCGGTCACACGCCGGCCGACATCGCCTACGTCATCGACGACGCGGTCTTCGTCGGCGACACGCTGTTCATGCCCGACGTCGGCACCGCGCGCTGCGACTTCCCCGGCGGCGACGCGGCCACGCTGTACCGCTCGATCCGGCGCCTGCTGGACATGCCGCCCGAGACGCGCTTGTTCATGTGCCACGACTATCCGCCCGCCGGCCGCGAGGCCGCCTGGGAAACGACCGTGGCCGAGCAGCGCGCCCGCAACATTCACGTCCACGACGGCGTGGACGAGGCGGCCTTCGTTGCCCTGCGCACCCGTCGCGATGCGACGCTCGATGTGCCGGTGCTGATCCTGCCCGCCATCCAGGTCAACATCCGCGCCGGGCAGCTGCCGCCGCCGGAGGACGACGGCGTCAGCTATCTTAAGATTCCGCTGAACGTGATCGGGCGCAAGGCCTGAGAGGTCGCCGTCGCGCCCATGCACGCGGAGGATCATCTCCGCGTGTCGGCCACGATGCGTCCGCGCTCCATCGTGATCACGCGATCCGCCATCGCGAGGGTCTCGGGCCGATGCGCGACAAGAATGCGCGTCGCCCGCAGCCGGGCGACACCCGCGTTGATTGCGCGTTCGTTGGCCAGATCCAGGTGGCTGGACGCCTCGTCCAACACCAGGAGGCGCGGCCGCTTGTAGAGCGCTCTGGCCAGCAGCAGCCGCTGACGTTGTCCGCCCGACAGGCCGCTGCCGATGTCGCCGATCAAGGTCCGATAGCCCATCGGCAGGGCGGTCACCTCGTCATGCAGCGCCGCCGTCCGCGCGCAGTCCAGCACATGCGCCAGGTCCGGCGCGGGATCGAAAAAGCTGATGTTCTCCTCGATGCTGCCGGCGAAGAGCAGATCGTCCTGCATCACCGTGCCCACCAGCTGCCGATAGGCCGCCAATCCCATGTGCCTGACGGGCTTGCCGTCGACGAGCAGCTCCCCGCGTGTGGGCGCGAGCAGCCCCAGCAGCACCTTCACCAGCGTCGTCTTGCCGCAGCCGGACGGGCCGGTGATGGCCACGCACTCGCCCGGCGCGATGTGCAGATCCACGTCGACCAGCACCTCGGGCTCGCCGTCGCCATGGCGGAAAGCGACGCCGCGCAACGTGATCGATGGCGTCTCCGGCGAGGCCGCGGAGGCGTCAGAGCCGGCGGCGCACGCCCCTTCCTCGGTCGGCGTCATGAGGATGTCGGCCAAGCGCTCACCGTGAAGCCTCAACATGCGCAGCTCGAAGAGCTTGTCGACCAACGCGGACATCCGGTCGCTGAACTGGTCCTTGTAGGCCAGGAACGCCAGCAGCATGCCCACCGTCAAGTCGCCGTCCACCACGGCCAGCGCCGCGAGCCAGATCACGACGACCCGCTCGACGCCGAAGATCAGCTGCCGGGCCGCGCCGTAGCCGACGGACCAGCGCGCGACGCGGAGCTCGGCATTGGACTCGTCGGCCAGCAGATTCATCCAGCCGACGCGGCGCATCTCGCCTCGCCCGAACAGCCGTACGGCCTGTGCGCCGCGCACCGACTCCAGGAAGTGCGTCTGCTGCAGCGCGCCGCGGCGAATGGTCTCGGCGGTCGCACTGCGCAGGCCGTGGAAGATCGCCCAGCGCAAGGCCGCGTACAGCGTGACCGCCGCCAGCACGATGATCGTCAGCCGGCCGCTGTACAGCAGCATCACGGCCAGCGTGACCAGCACCAGCAGGCCGTCGACCACGCCCTCGACGAACTGCGTCGTCAGCGTGCGTTGAAGGGTCTCGATGGCGCCGAAACGCGACACGATGTCGCCCAGGTGGCGCTTCTCGAACCAGACCAAGGGCAGCCGCATCAGGTGGCCGAAGGCGCGCCCTTGCCATTGGAAGGCCAGACTGGTCGACAGCACCGTCGTCATCCAGGCGCGCACGGCGCTCAAGGACACCCGGATCACGGCGAGCAGCAGGAAGCCCAGCCCGAGCACCAGGATCAGATCGCGATCGCCGGTCGCCAGCGCGTGGTCGGTCAGCCATTGCAGGTGGAACGGCGCGATCAGCGCCAGCAGCTGAAGCGCGATCCCGATCACCAGCACCTGCGCCAACGAGCGCTTCAGACCGACGATGCGCCCCAGCAACGCGCGCCAGCGCCAAGGTCGGCTGTCGCCCTGGACGTGGCCGCAACCGTCGGCCGTCGGATCGGCCGATGATTCACGGTCCGATTCAAGGTCCGATCCAACGTCGGCCTCGACGCCGTCCTCCGGCGCAAGCTCCAGCGCCACGCCGGTGAACCGGCTCGACACCTCGGACATCGGCACGCGGCATCGGCCGGCCGCCGGATCGACGATGACCACGCCGCGGCGATCCACGCGCTCGAGCACGACGAAGTGGTTCATGTCCCAATGCAGGACGCAGGGCAGCGTCAGCTGGTCCAGCTCGTCGAGTTCCAGCCGCAAGGGCCGAGCGCGCAGGCGCAGCGCGGCAGCCATCTCGATCAGGCCGGCGAGCGTGGCGCCGTGCACCGAGATCGAGAAGCGCCGCCGCATCGCCGGCAGGTCGATGCGGCGGCCCCAGTAGCCCGCGATCATCGCGACGCAAACCGCGCCGCATTCGGCGACCTCGTCCTGTCGAAGTTCAGGAACGCGGCGTCGGGGCCGGAAGGACAGGCAGAGCGCGCGGGATTCAGTCGGTCGATGCATCTCCGGGAGTGGGCCGTCATCAGACGCCGGACAGACGCTTCAGCGGCTCGACCACCCATTGATACAGACGCCGTCGCTCCAAGGGAATCACGGCCTCCAGCGTCATTCCGGGGCGCAGCGCGTGCATCTCGCCTCGCGCGTCGAAGGATTGGCTCGGCAACGCGACGCGCACCCGGAAGGCGGGCGACTGGCCGGAAGCGATCAGGTCCACCGATCGGACCTGGCCCTGCATCGCCCCATGGATCTGATGCGGGAAGGCGTCCAGCTGAAGCCGGACCGGCATGCCCGCTCTCAGCCGGCCCGCCGCGCGCGACGGCGCCATGAACTCGGCTTCGAGCGCGGCGCCTTCGGGCCACAGCGAGGCCAGCGCCGCTCCGGCTGGGACATGCTGCCCCGCTGACGCTTGCAGCGCCGACACGCGCCCCTCGACCGGCGCGCGGATCAGCGTCTCCCGGCGTCCCTGGTGCTCGCTCATTTCCTGGTCCGCCGCGGCGAGCGAGCGCTTGAACGCCTCGTCGTCACGGCGCCGCTGCTGCTCGCCTTCGCGCAGTTCGTTCGCGGCGACGTCGTGTTCACGCGCGGCCGCGGAGACGGCGCGCTCCTGCTGCGAAAGGCGCTGGCGCGCGTCCACCCAGGCCGCCTCGCGATCCTGCACGGCAGCGATCGTGCTCATGCCGTGGGACTGGAGCTGTCGAGCCCGATCCAACGCGCCCAGCTCGATCTCCACACGTCGTCGATACAGCGCAAGGTCCGCCGCCACGCGCTCGCGCTCCTGACTCAGCGCGTCGCGTCGACCACGCAGCGCGTCCAGGCGCTGCCGGGTCTGTCCCTGTCGATGTCGGGCCTCCTCGACCAGGCTGTCGCGCCGTCTCCGGATCGAGGCCGCCACGGCGGCATCGACCGAACGTCCTTGTGCGTCGATGCGTTCCTCGCGCAGCAGGAAGAGCGCCTCCCCGGCGCGCACGACCTGGCCCTCGCTCACCTGCGACGCGACGACCACGCCGCCGATGGGGGCGCTCAGCCGGATCACGCCGGTCGACGGCGTCAGCACGCCGGCCGCACGGACCGTGGAACTCGCCGAGGCGAAAAGGAAGAACGCCAGGAGCGCGATCACGATCGCAGCGGCCAGCGTGCTCAGCAACGCCCACGAGGCGGGTCTCGCCAGCACGATGGCGCCGTGCGGCTCATTGCCCCTGCGAAGCGCCTCGGCGCGGAAGAGACCCAGCCCGTGATCGGCGTTCATCTGAAGGGGGCGAGGTCCCCGTCATAGCTTCCACACCACATTACCCAGTCCGACGTATCCGGCCAGCGACGGCTCCTTGAGCCTCGCGCCGCTGATGCCGCAATTGATTCGGCGCGTATTCTCCCTTTCATCCCAGGAGCCCCGGCCCACTGGGGGGATGTAATTGATAAAGCCCCGGAAGTCATTGCACCCCCATCCGCCGCTCACACCACGCACTTCTTCTGCATCAAGAACTCTCATCGCTTGCTTCTCCAGGTCGACCCACGGCGGATCGAGCGCGCCGACCAAGCACCCGTCCGGGACATCGCCGCGCGATGCCCGGAACACTAGTGCCGAAGCTGGCAGCAACCGGCGTCAGGAAGACACGAAGTGCCGGGCAGGTTCGACGCGGCACTTGGAGCCGCACGTCAATGCGCGCCGGCGCTCGCAGACTCGAAATCTCGCTTCGTGTTCACCGGAAACGGCGCCAGCCACGCCAGCACGATGGGCGGGATCGAGAACAGCAGCACCAGGCCGAAGAAGCTCGCGTAATGCTGGCCGACGGCCGCGTAGACCCAGCCGCTGACACTGCCGGTGGCCCACTTGGTCAGCGCCATCACGCCGGTGGCCATCGCGTAATGCGTCATCTTGAAGGGCCCCGGCGCCAGCTGCTGCATCATGTACAGCATGTGGCCGATCGAGCCCATGCCGAAGCCGAACTTCTCGATCGCCACCACCGCGCCGATCAGCCACAGGTCCGTGGGCATCGCGTGGCTGAGGTAGTAATAGGTCAGGTGCGGCAGATTGAGCGCAATCGCCAGCAGCAGGAAGGAGCGCTTGAGCGTCATCTTCGCGGCGATGAATCCGCCGAGGAACGCGCCCGCGATGAAGGCCACCGTCCCGGCGCTCCCGTAGATGTGTCCCAGCGCCGCGTTGTCCAGTCCCAGCCCGCCCGCGCTGCGCGGATCGAGCAGGAACAGCGGCCCGAACTTCTCGATGAAGCCCTCGCCGAAGCGGTAGAAGAAGATCACCGCCAGCATCATCCAGACCGAGGGCTTTTGGAACAGCGTGATCCAGGACTCGCGCAGCGAGACCAGCGCGCTGCGCAGGTCCTGCCCATGCACCGCGGCCGGCGCGCCCGTCGGCAGCACCCGCAGATGCCACAGGCCGAAGGCGCCCATCATCCCGGCCGCGCCCAGCATCACCGCCATCCAGCAATGCACCCAGTCCCAGTGCAGCGACGCATGCATCCATCCGGTGAGCGACACCAGCAGCCCCGACGCCACCACCGCGCCCAGGTTCCAGCACATGCCCTGCAGCCCCGCATAGCGGGCCTGCTCGCGCGGCGACATGGTGGTCATGTAGACGCCGTCGGCCACGATGTCCTGCGTCGCCGAGGCGAAACCGGTGATCCAGAAGAAGGCCAGCGAGGCCCGGAAGAAGCCGTCCAGGGGCAGCACGAAGGCCACCGCGCCCAGCGAGGCCATCATCAGGAACTGCATCGTGATGACCCACCAGCGCTTCGTCTTGTAGGGCTCCAGCAGCGGCGACCACAAGGGCTTGAGCACCCACGGCAGATACATCTGCGAGGTGTAGAGCGCGATGTCCTCGTTGGACACGCCCAGGTTCTTGTAGAGGATGGCGGCGACCGCGCCGATCAGCACGTTCGGCAGGCCCATGGCCAGGTACAGCGACGGCACCCAGGCCAGCGGATGGCGGCGATCCGCCGCGCCCTGCGGCTCAGCCGTGTCCGGCGCGTCGTCGGCCCGCGCGGCGGCCACGCTCGCCCCGGCGCCATTCCCGGCGGGCCGGGAAAGATCTGCACTCATCAGTCTGTCTCCTCTTTGCGCGGCAGCATATGCGAGTCTGACAACGTTGTCATCCGGGGTTAACTCCCGGAGTGCCGGCGAACCTGTCGACCTCGATCCGCCTTCATCCGACGCGCGGCTCTGGCCTTTTGGGCCGGCTCGGCGCATTCTCCCGTGATGCATTGCGCAGCACCGGTACCGGCGGCAACCCGCTTCGTCCTGAGGACAGGTTTCTGAAGGTCACAGCGCGCATGCTGCTCCCACCTCCTTTCACCATCAGAAGAGGCAACATGGTCCTCCTTCGCAACTTCCGCATCGGCAAGCGCCTCGCCCTGGCCTTCGCCGCCGTCCTTGCCCTGCTCTGCTTCATCGCCTGGTTCGGCGCGCTGCAGATGGCACGCATCAACGACAACGTCCAGGACCTGAACAGCAACTGGCTGCCCAGCGTCACCAAGCTGGGCGAGATGCAGGACGCGGCCAACCGGGCCCGACGCTTCTCGCTGCGCGCGGTCATCGAGCTGGACGACGCCGCGCGCGCCAACTCGATGCGCGAGCGGGACACCTCGTTGCGCGACTTCGACAAGGCCGCCAAGGAGTACGAGCCCACCATCACCGGCGACAAGGAGAAGGGCCTGTACGACGGCATCCGCGACACCTGGAAGCGCTATCTGGACGCCGACGTGGCGCTGACCCGCGTGGCCGCGGGCGGCGAGGCCCAGCACGAGGCGGCCCGCAAGCTCGCCGCCGGCGCCACGTCCAAGATCTTCACCGAGCTGTCCGACGCCATCGACAAGGACGTCGCCTTCAACCGCGAAGGCGGCGATCAGGCCGCCCGCGACGCCGCCGCGTCCTATGGCCGTGGTCTGCGCATCAACATGATCGTCGTGGCGATCGCCCTGGCCATCGGCATCTCGCTCGCTTGGCAAGTGACGCGTTCGATCACGACCCCGATCGCCGAGGCGGTCAAGGCCAGCGAGGAAGTCGCCGGCGGCAACCTGACGCTGCGCATCCAGGCCGCCGAGCGCGACGAGCCCGCCGACCTGCTGCGCGCCATGTCGCGCATGGTCGAGCAACTGGGCAGTCTGGTCGGCCAGGTGCGCGACAGCAGCGAGAGCATCGCCACCGGCTCCCAGGAGATCGCGCAAGGCAATGCCGACCTGAGCCAACGCACGGAGAGCCAGGCCAGCAGCCTGCAGCAGACCGCCGCGTCGATGGAGGAGCTGACCAGCTCGGTGGCACAGAACGCCGCCTCCGCGACGCAGGCCAGCCGTGTCGCCGCCGAGGCGTCGAGCGCCGCGGGTGAAGGCGGTCAGGCGGTGGGCGCGCTGGTCGACACCATGCAGGGCATCAGCGAGGCCTCCCGCAAGATCGCGGACATCATCGGCACCATCGACGGCATCGCCTTCCAGACCAACATCCTGGCCTTGAACGCCGCGGTCGAGGCGGCCCGGGCGGGCGAGCAAGGCCGCGGCTTCGCGGTCGTGGCGTCCGAGGTCCGCGCCTTGGCGCAGCGCTCGGCCGGCGCGGCCAAGGAGATCAAGGCGCTGATCGAGACCAGCACCCAGCGCGTGGACACCGGCGCCCACCAGGCGCAGAACGCCGGCGAGGTCATGCGCCGCGTGGTCGAGCAGGTCGGCCATGTGGACGCGCTGATCCGTGAGATCTCCGCCGCCACGCAGGAGCAGAACGGCGGCATCCAGCAGGTCGGCTCCGCCGTCACCCACCTGGACCAGGTCACCCAGCAGAACGCCGCCCTGGTCGAGGAAAGCGCCGCCGCCGCCGAAAGCCTCAACGGCCAGGCCCAGAACCTGTCGCTGCTGGTGAGCCGCTTCCGCCTTCGCTCGGCCTGATCCTCACCGCCTCTCCTCGCTGCCGCCCCCGATTACCTAAGTCACCATCCCGCGCCGCCCCCCCTGGCTATCCTTTCCCCGTCTACAAGGGATTGCCAGATGAAGCCGCGCCACGCCATCCACGGAACCACGAGGGCCGCCATCGCGGTCTGCGCCACGCTCGCCGCCCTGGCGCTGGGCGGCTGCTCGGGCATGTCGTCGGTCTCGTCGATGTTCTCCAGCTCGCCCAAGCCCACCGTGGTGAACGGGAGCATCACCGCCTCGGCGCAGCTCAACCCCAGCGTCACGCAGCGGCCCTCGCCGCTGCTGGTGCGGGTGTATGAGCTCAAGTCGACCAACGCCTTCAACGCCGCCGACTTCATCAGCCTGTATCAGCGCGACCAGACCGAGCTCGGCACCGAGCTGGTCGCCCGAGAGGAGATGACGCTGCAACCCGGCGAGTCCCGCAGGATCAGCAAGAAGACGCTCTCGCCCGACACCCGCTTCATCGCCGTCTTCGGCGCCTACCGCGACCTGGAACACGCGCGCTGGCGCGCCGTGGTGCCGGTGCAGCCGGGCAAGCAGCAGGATGTGGTCATCACCGCCGGCGAACTGGCGGTGAGCGCAGCGGCGACGGTCAAGCCGTGAGCTGGCACAGCAAAGTCGTCTGGACGCAGGGCATGTTCCTGCTGCCCCACCATTTCCAGCAGGAAACCCGCTACCTCGAGCACCTGGTCGACAGCCGCGCCCGCGCGCTGGCTCCCCATGGCTGGGGCTTCACCGAGCTGGTGCTGGACGAGGCGCTGCTCAGCGTCGGCCGCCTGGGCGTCGTGCGCGCCAGCGGCGTGCTGCCCGACGGCACGCCCTTCCAGATCCCGCAGGCCGATGCCGCGCTCGCGCCGTTGGACGTGCCGGCCGACCTCAAGGGCGACCTCATCGTGCTGGCCGTGCCCATGGCCCGCCCCGGCACCGACCAGGTCGCCTTCAACGGCCACGACGCGACCGAGCTGCACCGCTATCACGTCGTCGACCAGGACCTGCGCGATCAGACCAGCGCCGGCGACGAGCCCGAGCCCGTCCAGACCGGCGCGCTGACGCTGCGCCTGCTGCCGGCCCGCGAGCTCAATGACGCCTACGCCGCGCTGGGCGTGGCCCGCGTGGCCGAGCGCCGCGCCGATCAGCAGCTGGTGCTGGACCGCAGCTACATCCCGCCGCAGCTGCGCATCGACGCCAGCGGCCAGCTGTCGGCGATGGCCTCGCTGCTGCACGGCCTGCTGCGCCAGCGCGCGCAGCTGTTGGCCTCGCGCATGGGGCAGTTGGGCAACGGCGTGTCCGAGCTGGCCGACTTCCTGATGCTGCAGGCGCTCAACCGCGCCGATCCGCTGTTCCGCCAGCACGCCGCCTCGCCGCACGCGCATCCGGAGCTGCTGCACCGCGACTGCCTCCAGCTGGCGGGCGACATGGCGACCTTCGTCAGCGACACGCGCCTGGCGACCGAGTACCCGCTCTACCGCCACGACGACCTGCGCGGCTCCTTCGCGCCGCTGCTGGAAGAGTTGCGCCGCATGCTGTCGGTGGTCCTTGAGCGCAACGCGCTGCAAATCGACTTGACCGAGCGTACCCACGGCGTGCGCACCGCCGTGGTCCCCGACGCCGATCTGCTGCGCACCGCCAGCTTCGTCATCGCGGTCAATGCGCAGGTCGCCGCCGAGCAGCTGCGCCAGCGCTTCCCCACGCAATCCAAGCTGGGCCCGGTGGACCGCATCCGCGACCTGGTCAACCTGCAGCTGCCCGGCATCGGGCTGCGCGCCCTGCCCGTCGCGCCGCGTCAACTGCCCTTCCACGCCGGCTTCCATTACTTCGAGCTGGACCGCGGCGGCGAGCTGTGGAAGCAGCTGGAACGCAACGGCAGCCTGGCGCTGCATGTCGCGGGCGACTTCCCCGGCCTGGAACTGGAGCTGTGGGCCATCCGGCAGTAGCCGACGGCCCGGCTCCGCGCCGCCGCGGCGGCTCAACGATTCACGACAGTAACCCTCGGGAGCCGGCATGGACCCCTCCGCGCTCAACGATCCGTTCGCAGGCTTCGACGATCAGCGCACCTTCATCAAGCCCCGTCCCGGCGGCGCCCAGGCCCCGCGCGGCAGCGCACCGGCCGACGCCCCCGCCGCGCCGGATGCCGGCGCGCCCGCGCCCGGCCTGAACCCGCTGCTGTCGCTGGCCAACCCGCTGCTGCTGCTGGTCCCGCAACTGCGCGCGACACGGCGCGTCGACGACGTGGCCGCGCTGCGCAACAACCTGGCGCAGGGCATCCGCGACTTCGCCACCCGCGCCGCCGCCGCCGGCATTCCGCCCGAGCGCGTGATGGCGACCCGCTACGTGCTCTGCACCATGATCGACGAGGCCGCCGCCGACACCCCCTGGGGCGGCTCGGGCGTCTGGGCGCGACACAGCCTGCTGTCCATGTTCCACAACGAGACCTGGGGCGGCGAGAAGGTCTTCCAGCTCATGGCCCGACTGGCCGAGAAGCCCGATGCCAACCGCGATCTGCTGGAGCTGATCTACGCCGCGTTGACGCTGGGCTTCGTCGGCCGCTATCGCGTGATCGACAACGGCCCTGCGCAACTGGAGGCGGTCCGCGACCGACTCGCGCAAATCCTCAAACAGCAGCGGGGCGACTATCCCGCCGCGCTGGCCCAGCACTGGCAGGTCGAGGCCACCACCCAGCGCCGCCACATCGGCTGGCTGCCGCTGGCCGCGATCGCCGCGCTGACCACGCTGATCCTCGTCGGCGCGTACCTGACGCTGACGCTGTCGCTGGCGGAGCGCTCCGATCCGGTCTTCGGCCAGATCCAGTCGCTGCGGCTGTCGCCGCCGGTGGTGGCGCCGCCGCCGCCGCCCGCCAAGCCGCGGCTCGCGCAATTCCTGCAATCGGACATCAAGGCCGGACTGGTGGCGGTGCGCGACGAGGTAGACCGCAGCGTGGTCACGATACGCGGCGACGGACTGTTCGCGCCGGCCAGCGCGACCATCGTCCCCGAGCGCGACGCGCTGATGACGCGCATCGCCGACGCGTTGGCACAGGTGCAGGGCACGGTGCTAGTGACCGGCCACAGCGACAACACGCCCATCCGCACCGCCCGCTTCCCGTCCAACTGGCACTTGTCGGAAGAGCGCGCCCACACGGTGCGGGAGCTGCTGGTGGCGCATCGCGTCGCCGCCGAGCGCATCCGGGCCGAGGGCCGCGCCGATGCCGAGCCGGTCGCGCCCAACGACACGCCGGCCAATCGCGCGCTGAACCGGCGCGTGGAAATCAGTCTGATGATCAACGGCCGCGCCCCCGAGGCGCCGGCTCGCGGAGCCTCGCGATGAAACGCGTCCTGGGATGGATCTTCAACCGCTGGGTGCTGCTGGCGGTGCTGCTGCTGGCGGTGTCGCTGGTGATCTGGATCATCGGCCCGCTGGTGGCGATCGGCGAGGCGCGTCCGCTGGAGACCAGCGGCTCGCGCTGGATCACGATCCTCGTGCTGTGGGCGCTGGTGATCGCCTTGATCGCCTGGAGCCGCTGGCGCGCCAAGCGCGGCAACACCGCAGTCGTGAATCAGCTGCTGCAACAGCCCGGCGACGCCGGCGGACCGGAGCGCGACAGCCCCGACATGCTGGCCGTGCGCGAGCGCTTCCGGCAGGCGCTGCAGCTGCTGCAGCGCTCGCGCTTCGGCGCGGAGGGCTCGTCCGGCCTGGGCGCGCGGCTGCGCTCGCGCTTCGGCGGCCGCTATCTCTACGAGCTGCCCTGGTACCTGATCATCGGCGCGCCGGGCTCGGGCAAGACTACCGCGCTGCGCCACAGCGGCCTGAACTTCCCGCTGGCCGAGCAGATGGGCGATCACGCCATCCGCGGCGTGGGCGGCACGCGTCACTGCGACTGGTGGTTCACCGATCGCGCCGTGCTCATCGACACCGCCGGCCGCTTCACCACGCAGGACAGCGATCCCGACAACGACAAGGCGACCTGGAGCGGCTTTCTGCAGATGCTCAAGCGCTCGCGTCCGCGTCAGCCCATCAACGGCGCGCTGGTGACGGTGTCGGTGACCGACCTGCTGGCGCGCAGCCCGGCCGAGCGCGCGCAGCACGCCGCCACCGTGCGCGCGCGGGTGCAGGAGCTGCAGAAGGACCTGGACATCCGCTTCCCGCTCTATCTGCTGGTGACCAAGGCGGACCTGCTGTCCGGCTTCATGGACTACTTCGCGACCCTGGACAAGGACCAGCGCGCCGCGCCCTGGGGCTTCACCTTCCCGCGCAACGGCGCGGCCCCGCTGGCCGGCTTCAGCGCCGAGTTCGACGCGCTCGAACAGCGCCTGCAGGACGGCCTCATTGATCGGCTGCAAGCCGAGCGCGACCCGCAGCGCCGCGCGCGCATCTACGGCTTCCCGGCGCAGTTCGCGAGCCTGAAGGCGCTGCTGGCCGAATTCGCCGAGGGCGTCTTCGCGCCCTCCCCCTACGAGGCGCAGCCGCCGCTGCGCGGCGTCTACTTCGTCAGCGGCACGCAGGAGGGCACGCCCATCGACCGGGTGCTGGGTTCGGTGGCGCGGGGCTATCAGCTGGAGCACGCGGTGCTGGCGCCCAACCAGGCCAGCGGCCGCAGCTACTTCCTGAACCGGTTGCTGGGCGAGGTCGTCTTCGCCGAGGCCGGCCTGGGCGGCACCAACCGCGCCTGGGAGCGGCGCCGCAACGCGCTGGCGCTGACGGGTTACGCGCTGGTCGGGCTGGCGGGCATCGGCCTGCTGACCGGCTGGACGGTGAGCTACTTCAAGAACCGCGCGTATCTGGAGGAGGTCTCCGCCCGCGCGGACAAGGTGCGTGAGCTGCTGCAGTCCACGCCGAATCGCGCCAGCGCCGATCTGCTGCCCATCCTGCCGGCGCTGGAGGCCACGCGCGCCTTGGCCGCCGTCGACCAGGACGTGCCGTGGACGATGCGCATGGGGCTGTTCCAGGGCAAGAAGCTGGACAGCGCGGCGCGGGCCTCGTATCAGCGCATGCTGGGCGACGCGGTGCTGCCGCGGCTGGTGCTGCGCATCGAGGAACAGCTGCGCCAGGGCGCGGCCACGCCGGTGACCTTGTACGAGGCGCTCAAGGCCTACGTGATGCTGCACGACCCGCAGCATTTCGACGCGGCCTCGCTCAAGCAGCACATCGAGAACGACTGGGAGACCACGCGGCGTGAGCTCACGCCCGATCAGCGGGCGCAGCTGGGCGCGCATCTGGACGCGCTGCTGGCGCAAGGCGGCATCGCCTCGCCGCTGCCGGAGGACGCCTCGCTGCTGAGCGCGGTGCGGACGCAGCTGGCCACGCAGCCCTTGCCGCAGCGCATCTACAACCGGCTGCGCGCGCAGGGACTGGGCGCCGAGTACCCCGACTTCACCGCGGTGCGGGCGGGCGGGCACAACGCGCCGCTGCTGTTCACGCGGAGCAACGGCGCGCCGCTGACGCAGGGCGTGCCGGGCTTCTTCACCCGCGACGCCTATCTGCGCGGGTTCCAGCCCCGCGTCGGCCAGGTCACCGACGAGCTGGCCGCCGAGGAGCCCTGGGTGCTGGGCGTGGCCGCCGCGCCCAAGACCCCGGCCGCGATGGTGCGCGCCAACGCGCCGCTGGTGGACGACGTGCGCCGGCTTTATCTGAACGATTACGCCTCGGCCTGGGAGTCCTTCCTCAACAGCCTGAAGCTGCTGCCGATGGCGACGGTGCCGCAATCGGTGGAGCGCTCGCGCCTGCTGTCGGCGCCGGACAGCCCGCTGGGGCCCTTCCTGCGCGCCGCCTCGCGCGAGACCACGCTGACCCAGCCGGGCAACGCGATGGAGAACGCCGAGCGCCGCGCCGCCGATCTGGTGCAGCAGACGCGGGAGCGGGTCGCCGGGATGTTCTCCGGCAAGCCGGGGCAGCCCGGGGCACAGCCTGACCCCAACGCGCCGCGCATCGAGAGCATCGTCGACGACCGCTTCGCCGGTCTGCGCAGCATGGTCACCGCACCGGCGGGCGGCGGCAAGGCGCCGCTGGACGACACGGTGGGCCTGATCGCCGAGGCCAACATCATGCTGACGGCGGCGGATTCGGCGCTCAAGGGCGGCAGTGCGCCGCCGCCCTCGCCGGTGCCCACGCGCCTGAAGGCCGCCGCGGCGATGAGCCCCGAGCCGCTGCGCACCATGCTCGACGACTTGGGCACCAGCAGCGCGCGGGTGTCGCAGGGCGCGATGCGCCAGAACCTGGGCATGGAGGTCCGATCGCAGGTGGGCGAGTTCTGCAACCAGGCGGTGGCCGGGCGCTATCCGCTGGATCGGAACTCCTCGCGCGATGCGACGCAGGCGGACTTCGCGATGCTGTTCGGGCCGGGCGGCAAGATCGATCAGCTCTTCCAGTCCAAGCTCGCGCCGTATGTGGACACGACGACGCGGCCATGGAAGTTCCGCGCGGTGGAGGGGACGCCGCTCGGCCTGGACAGCGGTTCGCTGCCGCAGTTCCAGCGCGCGCAGGCGATCAAGGAGACCTTCTTCCCTGGCAGCAACACGCCCTCGCTGCGGCTGGACTTCAAGCCGGTGGAGATGGACACGACCATCCAGCAGTTCATCCTGGACGTGGACGGGCAGATCGTGCGCTACAGCCATGGGCCGCAGATTCCGACCTCGGTGCAATGGCCGGGGCCGCGCGGCAGCTCGCAGGTGCGGGTGCAGCTGAGCCCGGCCAGCGCGAGCGGCAGCTCGGGCTTGGTCAACGACGGGCCGTGGGCGCTGTTCCGGCTCTTCGACCGGGTCAAGATCGACAAGACCGCGGCGCCCGAGCGCTTCAAGGTCACCTTCGAGATCGAGGGCCGCAAGGCGGTCTTCGAGGTCACCGCCAGCAGCGTGCGCAATCCCTTCCGGCTGTCGGAACTCAACGAGTTCCGCTGCCCGAGCGGGCTGTGATCACCGCCAGGAGAGTCCCCCGATGAGCGCCCTGCCCGACGCCTCGAGTCTTCACGCCGACGCCGCCCCCGGCTGGTACGGCAAGCTGCCCGTGCTGGGCGACTTCGCGCAGCGGCGGCTGCCGGCGCATTGGGTGCGGCACTGCGATGCGTGGCTGTCGGGGGTGATGCAGGAACTGCCGGGGGCGCTGGGGCCGAGGTGGCTGGATGTCTATCTGACGGCGCCGGTGCTGAGGTTTGCCTGGGCGCCGGGGGTGGTGGACATGAAGTGGTGGTTCGGGGTCTTGATGCCCAGCTGCGACAAGGTGGGACGCTACTTCCCGCTGGTCATCGCGCAGCCGCGCGCGCAACCGCCGATCGATCGGGCGGGGCTGGATCATCTGGACCGGTGGTATGCGGTGCTGGCGAAGGCGGCGGTGAGGACGCTGGAGGATGCCGCGACGGTGGAGGCGCTGGAGCAGGCGCTCGTGTCGGCGCCGCATTGGCCGGCGAGTCATGCGGGGACGCTGCCGGTGCCGCAGGGGGGGCCGTGGGAGAGCTATACGGCGCCGGCGGGGTTGTTGACTTCCGCGGTGCCGATGTTGGCGGCGGGGGAGTTGATGGAGAGGATGGCGGGGTGCACGGTGTGGTCGGCGAATCCGGAACCGGGGGGGCAGGTGCACCTCAGATGGGGGCCGGGGCTGCCGTCGGGGCAGGAGTTCGCGGGGATGTTGGGGCGGAGGGGCTGAGCCGGACTGCCCCTCGCCCGCTTGCGGGAGAGGGGTTGGGGTGAGGGCCGGCGCCGACAGCGAGCGTCGTTCGAAGGGATTGGGGCTCTGGTGTGCCACGGCCCTCACCCCAACCCCTCTCCCACTTCGTGGGCGAGGGGCTCAAAGCGGCATGCGGCGCGTCGTCTCGTTCTCATCCTCCACGCCCGCCTCCACCGCCTCTTCATCCAACGGCACCGCCCCCGAATCCACCACCGACGCTTCCGTCGCTTCCCCCGCCTCATCCGTCGGCTCATCCGCCTTCACGCTCACCACCGGCTGCCCGACCCACACCGCGATCGCGCTGAAGTTGTCCTGATCCGGCAGCCCCCGCTCCTCGATCGCCGCGCGCATCACCGTCAGCCACTCGTCCGGCGACCCCGCCGCCGCCAGCGTGTCGTGGATCACCGCGTCACCCGCGCTGCCCCACCACCCGTCGCTGCACAGCAGGAACACATCCCCATCCCGCAACGGCTGCGGATCCGTCGTGTGCGGGTGAAGTTCATCCTCGATCCCCAGCGCGGCCACCAAATGGTTCTTGTGCGGATGGTCCTCCGCCTGCTCCGGCGTCAGCAACCCGGCGTCGATCAGCATCTGCACGACGCTGTCATCCTGCGTGATCGTGTCGATCCGCCCTTCGCGAATCCGATACAGCCGCGAGTCCCCCACGTGCGTCCACAGCGCGAAGTTGCGCTGCGCGTCGACGCACAAGGCCACCACCGTCGTGTGCATCCGCTCCCGCCCCGAGCCCTGCACGCCGCTGCGCACATCGTCATGCGCCGCGAGCACCGCGCCCGTCAGCAGCTCCGGCCGCCAGGGCAAAGTGGCGTCGCCCAGGCTGTTCTGCAAGCGATGGACGGCGCGACGCGCCGCCTCGGCGCCGTTGCGATGGCCGCCCGCGCCGTCGGCAAGCACGGCATACCAGCCGGGCCCGTTCTCATGGGCGACGACGGCATCCTCGTTGTTGGCGCGCGCGCCTTGTTCGCTGCAGGCGGCGACCCGGATCTTGAGCATGGTGGTGGACGTGATGGACGGAGGGGCGGCTTCAGGCCGCGCTCTGATGGGAATTGCGCGGCGTCGGCTGGCCGCTCTGATCTGCCGGACCGCCGGCCCCGATCGCGCCGGCCCCGGCCTGCTCGGCCTGATGCTGGATCAATCGCTCGAGCTGGTCTTCGTACGCTTCGAGGAAGGCCTTGCCGAACAGCGTGTGGAAGTCCTCCTGCGCCTCGTCGCGGATCGCGTCGAAGTGCTGCAGATAGAGCTCCCAGAGCTTGGCCTTGCGGTTCATCGCCAGCACGCTGTCCAGCACCGATCGGCTGGTCAGCTTGGCCTCCAGCGCCGAGGGCTGGAAGCGCGTCAGCACGCCCTCCAGCGCGGCACGCGTGCCGGCCATGGTGCCGATGGTGTGGCCGACCAGATCGCGCATGGCGTCCTGCATCGCGGCCGGGCCGGGCAAGAAACCGCGCACCGGCGGTTGCAGCAGCTGCTCCAGCGCCGACTGCGCGTCGGGCGAGAACTTCAGCGGGTTGTTGTCCCGCGATCGGATCACGGTGACCTGGGCGCGCAGCTCGTGCTTGGTGGCGGCGCGCACGGCCATCATCTGCAAGGTGCCCTCGACGGTGGAGCGCAGCAGCTGACCGATGACCCGCATCAGATCGGGATTGAGGCCCTGTGGCGGCGCGGCCATCCGCACGCCGGCACCCTCGCAGAAGGCACTCCAGAGCGCGGCGGTGTCGGCGCCGACGGCTCCGGTCGCGCCACTTGCAGAACTGGTCGCAGAACTGGTCGCAGGGCCGGTCGCTTGGCGGGCGGCGCTTGGCGACGGAACGGCTCGCGCGGCAGGCGCTGGCATGGAAGGCGGCGGCACTTCAGGCGGAGCGTGAGCCGGTGCGGGCGGCAGGATCGCGGCGGCGATCGACGGCAGTTCGTGCGGAATCTGCGCCACGGGCGGCGCGGTCGGCGCTTGCAAAGGCGGCATCGGCCGAGGCGTCGGCCGCACCTCCGGCGGCCGGAAGGACGATTGCAGCGCCGGCGTGTGGTCCGGCAGCGCGGGCGTCATCGGCTCGGTATGCGAAGGCGACGGGCCCGTGGCCGCGGCGCCGAAGAGCGCCAGCGGATCGGTCGACACGGCCCCGTGCAGATCCTGTCCTCCGGCTGCCGGCGCGCCGGCCATGAAGCCCGCGAGCGGATCCGCGCCGCCGGGCGGCAGGCCGAAGAGATCGTCGAGCGAGCGGTTGGCGTCGCCCGGCACCAGGTCGCCGAAGGCGCCGCCGAAGCCGAGGTCGTCGCGCGCGGGCTGCGCCGGGGGCTGGGACGGCCGCGGCGCCTCGAAACCGCCGAAGGGATCGAAGTCCGAGTCGATGGACGAGGCCGACCTTGCCGCCTCCGGGAACGCCGGCTGCGGCGCGGGCGCGGCACGAGGCGTCGGCGGCGCGAAGGGATCGAAGTCGTCCGGCAGCAGCGCGGGGCCGGCGGGCGCCGCAACGACGGTCGCGGCCTGCGCGGGCGGCGGTGTCGGCGTCATCGGCGTGTTGAAGGCAGCCAGCGGATCGACCGACGAGGACGGCCCGCCGAGCAGGTCGGCGAAGGGATTGCCGCTGGACAGCGCGGCCGGCGGCGGCGCCAACGCGGCGGAGATCGACGGCATCGCGGCCGGCACCGTCGTCGTTCCGGCCCCGCGCGTGAAGTCCTGAGGGAAGTCCCGGGCGGGCTCGGGCGCGCGGCGGATGACGGTGCTGGCGGCGTCCGCGTCCTCGGCCTCGTTCTGGACCTCGAGCAGATAGCCGCCGATGCGGACTTCGTCGCGATGGTGCAGCGCGACGGCCTGCCCCTGCTGAACGGACTGCCCGGCCACGGTGATCGGGTTGGCGCTGCCGACGTTGCGGATGACGAAGCCGCCGGCATCGGCGCGGATCTCGGCCTGCTGGCGGGAGATGTGGCGTTCCGGGTCGGGCAGCGCCAGGGTGTTGTGGTCCGCGCGGCCAATGGTGCCGCCGGCCGCGTCGAAGCGCGCGGTGATGGGCTGCGACAGAGGCAGGTCGTTGAGCGACACCGCGCGCAGGGTGAGGGTCATGATGCTGCCTTTGGACCTCGGGAGTGGCATGGGATGGTTGCGTCTCGGGGTCGGGCCATCAATGAACGAAAGTCACCTGCTGCGGGGAAATCCCTGTCCCATACTTCATTCCGCTCGAATTCCGAAGCGTGCCCCGCCATGCCCATGCCTTTGCCGAAGCACCCATCGATGCACCAGCCGATCACGACCGCAGCGCTCCGCGCCTCCGACGCCGCGCTGCCGCCCTCCCCGACCGCCGTCGCGATGGCGGCAAGCGCCGTCACACGCGGGCGCGTCTGGGCGATGGGGACCACCTTGGCACTGAGCCTGGCGCTGAGCGCCTGCGTGAACCCGCCCAAGCAACCGGCGCCGGAGCCGCCCGCCCCCGCCGCCTCCGCGCCGGAAACGCCACCTCCGCCGCCGCCGGAACCGCCCCCCGCCACGCCCGCCGAGCAGGCGCTCGCGCAGAAGGCCGCGATGCAATCCGTCGACCTGCTGGAGGTCGGGCAGGAAGACCAGGCCCGCGCCGAACTGCAGCGCGCCTTGACGCTGGACCGGAACAACAAGCTGGCGCAGAACCTGATGAAGCAGATCACGGCCGATCCGGTGGCGCTGCTGGGACGCGAGTCCTTCGCCTACACGGTGCAGTCCAACGACACGCTGTCGCGCATCGCCGGCCGTTTCATGGGCGACATCTATTCGTTCTACATCCTGGCCCGCTACAACGACATCCGCGTGCCCAAGCAGGTCTCGGGCGGCCAAGTGCTGCGCATCCCGGGCAAGCCGCCGGCGGGTCCGCTGTATCCGCCGCCGACCAAGGGCGGCCGCAACGACAAGACGCCGGCCGCCGCCCCTGCGACGCCCGCCACGGTGACGCCCGCGACCACCGCGCCCGCGGCACCGGCGACGCCCGTGGTGACCGCGCCGCCGCCCCCGCCGGAGCCCACGCCCGGCGAGAAGGCCTTGCGCGCGGGCGAGGCGCATGAGCGCGCGGGCCGCTTCGACAAGGCGCTGGAGGAGTACCAGCGTGCCGAGGCTGCCGATCAGCCGGGCGCGAGCGCCAAGATCGAGGCCGTGCGCAAGAAGCAGATCGCCGCGGCGACGCTGAAGGCGCGGACCGCCTTCGCCAAGCAGGATCTGGCGGGCGCGATCAAGGGCTGGGACACGGTGCTTCAGCTCGACCCGAACAACGAGCTGGCCAAGCTGGAACGGCAGAAGGCCGTGACGCTGAAGGCGAAGGCAGATGCGTTGAAGTAACTCAGTCCCGTTGCAGTACGGTCCCCCTCGCCCGCTTGCGGGAGAGGGCTGGGGAGAGGGTCTTCGCCATCCCCCGCTCCACCCCCACCGCCAGCAGCACGCACAAGGCCACCGCCGGCAGGTACACGACGAAGGTCCAATCCTGCGTCTTTCCCAGCAGCGCGCGATAGCTCGCCACCGTCGCCAGCACGACGAACATGTGGGTCAGATAGAGCTCATAGCTCAGCCGCCCCATGCGAGCCAGCCATTGCAGCCCGCGCGTCATGCGCGGCGGATGCGCCCGGAAGGCGATCAGCATCAGTCCGGTGCCCGCGCACAGCCCGTACATGCCCGACTTGAAGAGATGCCGGTGCACCAGCTCGCCCCAGCCCAGCACCAGCAGCACGCAGAAGCCGCCGAAGATCGCCAGCGCCCGCGCGTCCCGCGCGCCCGGCTGCCAGCGCCGCGCCGCGATCGCGGCCAGCACTCCCCAGGCGATCGCGGACATGCCGGGCAGGTAGGCCTTCTCCCACCAGACCTCGTTGCTGACCGGCACCAGCGAGCGCAGCGGCATCAGGCTCAACGCCAGCACCGCCAGTCCCACGATCAGCAGACGACGGGGCAGGACCAGGCACAGCAGCGGGAAGACGAGATAGAAGACCTCCTCGATGGACAGCGACCACAGCACGTCCCAGGCCGGCGGCGCCCAGCCGGTCTGGCCTTCGTACCAATTGAAGGTGAAGCTCAGCGCGGAGCCGACCAGCCCAGGCAGGCTCTGCTTATCGCCGGGTGCAAAACCTGGCACGCCGAGCAGTGCCAGCACGCTCAGCGCGGTCAGCACCACGAGCAGCAGCGGCAGGATGCGCGTCGCGCGGGCACGGTAGAAGCGGCGAAGGCCGACGCGACGCAGCTCGCCGTCGCGCTCGAGGATGCGCGTCGTGATCAGGAAGCCGGAGATCACGAAGAACATGAAAACCGCTTCGTAGCCGTTGAAGCTGACGAAGTCGATCAGGCGCTTGGGGACCCAGGGGCCGATCAGGCTGGGGCGCAACGGAAGGCGGAAAGGCAGCGCCAGGTGGTGGATGACCACCAGCAGGATGGCGACGCCGCGCAGGCAGTCGATGCCGAAATTGCGCGCCGGGGGTAAGGTCATACGGTCCCTGTGTGGAATGAGCGCCATGCGCGCCGGGCGCGGGATGGTAGCGGCGTCGTCAGGGTCGCGCGGGTGTTCTTGCAGGCCTTGAACCTCCATTCATCCCGAAATACCAAGCGCCCCCGTGCCTGGATGACTGTCGTTCGGCTGTCGCAAAGGCACAGGACCTCGATGAAAGTCATCATGCCGACGCCCCTCTACGCCACACGACCCGAACTCACGTCCCCATACGCCATCGATGACGAAGCGCCGCCTTCCGGCGAGACGGCGGCCAGCCAAGTCTGCGGATTGAACGATCTGCCGAACGAAATGCTGAACGAGATAGCCCAGCACTTGCCCCTGGGATCGTTGCGGGCCCTGGCATGCGTCAACAAGCGCATGGGCAACGCCGTCGCCTCTGAACGACAGAAGATCGAGCTGATGAAAAGGACACTCTCACAGGACATTGAGCGGTTCTCATGGCGGTCGGGACTGCAGGCCTTCCTGAGTCTCCTGCCGACGATCCGAGGTCTTCACCCCGACGACCGGAAGCAGCCGCTTGAAGCGCTGTGCGCACGTCTGAATCGGCTGCGCGAGGCGGAACGCAAGCAGGCGGCGGAGGCGATCCTCGAAGGCCCCTTCGGGTTGCAAGGACCACTGCTCGATCAGTTGAAAATCCTGGCGCGTTTCGGCTCACCTGAGAACGCCGTCATTGACGGAAAGCCGGTCGATGTCATCGCGAATTGCTTCAACAGGGACACCGACAGATTGACGCGGCTCGCTTTCAGCCTCGGGCCCATTCAGGCAGAGATCGACGCGGGCGAAGACACAGACGTGCTCGAAAAACGCTATGGACTCTCTGACGTCCGCCTGCCGCTTCCATCCACTTCGCTGACCCTTTACCGCAACCTGCCGGATCCCTCGCTCTACGCATCACGCTTGGTACAAGCGTGTCGCGCTGTCTATGAGGGCAAACCCATCGACACGGCTGTGGATCAATTCTTCGAAGGAGGCGACCTGCTCGACGCGTCTCGAGGATGCCTAGAGCAGGCTGCTGTCGATGGAGTCGCCGGGGAAGCTGCCGCCCACGGAGAGCACGTTGACGTGATCGCGCAGCGACATGGCATCGACAGCGATGAGAGTCGCCTGGAGCTCGAGCGCTGCGCTTGCAAGGGAGTGGCCGCCGAAGACGCGGACGCGGGCAAGCGCGTGGCCGACGTGGCGCAACGTCATGGCATTCAATCCACGACGTATCGGTTGGCGCTCATGCGCCACGCCATGGCGGGCCCCACAGGTGACGACGTCAGATTGGGCAGCAAGACCGTGGCGCAAGTGGCGCACGAACAAGGCATCGATCTTTCGGAGATCGAGCGCATCGGCATCGAGGCTTGGCGGCTGCCGGAGATTCGATGCATGGAGGAATATAGGTTTGACCGCCACGTGGGTCCGACAGAGTTCCTTGAGCGCGGGGCCAAGTCAGGCCAGCGGCCCGCCCAGTCGGTGGTGTAACCGTCCGCCGCGGACACTTTCGCGCTCACTTCTTGTCCGCCTTGTTCCCGGCGGTCGCCGCCGGCGCCGGCGCGGCGGTCCTTGCGGCGGTGTCGTCGATCCACTGCCGCATCAAGGCCGTCGCCCGCGCATGCTTCGGGTCCACCCGCAAGCACTTCTGCAGCCACCCGATCGCCGCAGGTCTGTCCGTCGCCGACAGCTTCTCCGCCTTTCTCACATACAGATCCGCCAGCAGCCGCTTCGCCGACGGATCGTTCCGATCCTGCGGCGCCCGCTTCTCCAACAACCGGATCGGCTCATCCACCTCCCCCTGCGCGGCCAGCATCGCGATGTGCTCCAGCTCATTGCGATCCGGCGCCGGTTGCGCGACCGCACCCTTGGGGGGAGCCTTCGGCGCGGGCGTCGCCGCCCTTCTTAGCGTGACCCGCGACGGCGTCCCCAGATAGCTCTTGCGATTGCGATCCTTCTCGATGCCGCGCAGCGCCTCGGCGGCTGCCTCGTTGTCGGGCTGCAGCGCCAGCACGGACAAGTAGCCCGAGGTCGCGCCCTCCAGGTCGCCGCGCTTGTGCGCCGCCTTGGCCTTCTCCGTCCGCTCCGCCACGCCGCTGTCGATCAGCTGCCGCGTCGCCGCCAAGCTCTCGCGATAGTTCGCGTTCTCCGGCCGCAGCACGGTCAGCGCTTCCCAGGTCCAGGCGGCCTCGGCCAACTGCCCTTCCTTCACCTGCTCCTGCGCGCGCTGCATCTGCGCCACCTCGAACGGCGACGCCGAGCCAGCACCGACGACCGAACCGTCAGGTCCCCGCATCGCCCCCGTCCCTCCCGCGCAAGCAGCCAGCAAGGCCGCCGCCCCGAGCACGACCAGCGCCGCCCTCATGGCGTCTTCCCGATGGGTCGGCTGGTCTGCAGCCGGGCCTTGAAGGCCTCGATGTCGTGGTCGCCGAAGATCATGGTCCGGCGCAGCATCAGCGGCTGCGCGAAGAAGGCGTTGCCGCCAGGGTTGACGGTCACCGCCAGCGTGTACTTCTGGCGCGTCAGCGCCTCCAGCACCTGCTCGTTGGCGTCGCCGTAGGGATAGGCGTACTGGCGCACCTGCTGGCCGGCCAGCTTCTGCTCGATCAGATCGCGCGGGCCGGCGGTCTCCTGGTCCAGGTTGCGCAGGTAGCGGGCGTCGTTCTCGCCGGGGCTGCGCTCGATCAGGTTGCGGTGCGACTTGGAATGGGACTGGACGTCCATCAGCCCCGAGGCCTGCATCTCCGCCAGCTGCGACCAACTGACCGCGTCGCCCGCGCCGACGAAATCGGTGTAGACGAACAGGGTCGCCGGCAGGCCCAGCTTGCGCAGGACCGGGAAGGCGTGGCGGTAGACGGACTCGTAGCCGTCGTCGAAGGTGACCACGACCGAGCGGGGCGGGAGCGGCTCCTTGCCTTCGAGAAAGCCGGCCAGCTGGGCCAGGCGCAGGACGCGGTAGTCGTTGCGGACCAGCCATTCCATCTGCGCCGCGAAGTTGGCCGGGGAGACGGCCATCTTGCCGCCGGTCGTGCCCAGGCGGTGGTAGCAGAGGATGGGGACGGTCTGGTAGCTCGTGGCGTGCACGCCCAGCGGGTTCAGGGGCTTGAGCGGGACGATCAGCGGCTGGCCGGGCTCCGCCTTGGTCGAGCCGCCGTTGGCCTGCGCGATCTGCCAGTCGCGGTCCTCGCTGCCGAGCAGCCGGCCGGCGATGCCGCGCAGGGATTCGCCGGGGACGGGGACGTAGAGGATCAGGCGGTCGCTCTTGGCGATGACTTCGCCGGTGGCGGTCGTGGCGGGGGCGGTGGCCGTCGGCGACACGACCGGCGGCGTGGGGGGCGTGGTGGGAGTGACGCAGCCGGTCAGGATGAGCGCGGCGCAGAGGGCGAGGGCGGTGGCGGCGCGCGGAAGACCCTCTCCCCCGCCCTCTCCCGCACGGCGGGAGAGGGAGTAAGACGGCACCGCGCCCATGGGAAGACCACGAGCCTCCCGACTCCCTCGCCCGCTTGCGGGAGAGGGTTGGGGAGAGGGTCTTCCGATGCTGAGCCACCCGGCCTCCCGGCCCCCTCGCCCGCTTGCGGGAGAGGGTTGGGGAGAGGGTCTTCCGGGGTCAAGGCAAGCGGCATTCAACCCAGTCATAAACAGAAATCCTTTACGAGACATCACGTCGGCTTGACCTCCGCGTCATTGGGGCGCGCGGGCGGCGAGGTGTCATCCGCCGCCCCCGCCGCGACGGCTGCATCGACCTCGGCGGCCGGCGCCGGACCGACGGTCACCGGCGCCTCGGCCTTGGCCGCCGAGGCCGCCAGCGCCTGCCGGTCCTGCAACGCCTGAGCCATCCGATCGAAGGCGGCATAGAGCAGCCCGAATTCATCCTTGCGCTGCTCGCGGATGCGGAAGTCGACGCGGCCGCGGCCGATCTCGTCCAGCGCCTCCACCACCAGCTTGATCGGGCGCGAGAACCAGTTGGCGACGAAGAACATCGCGATCGCCACCGCCAGCACGGTCACCACCGCCAGCACCGCCATCAGCGTGCGCGACAGCCTTGCCACGCTCTCCAGCGGCCGCTCCGGCAAGCCCAGCGCGACGCGGCCGACCTGCTTGTCCTGGAAGGTGATGGGCGTCTCGAAGCCCAGCACCGCCGACTCGCCGACGTGATAACGGGTGCGCTTGATGCCGCCCTGCTCCCCCAGCGCCTCGGCGCTCGGCGCCGTGTAGGGCTTGCCGACCGCGTCGGTCTGGCTGGACGCGGCGACCACGCCCGCCCGGTCGATCACGGTGACGCTGGAGAAGTCTCGCGTCTTCATGATCTCCTGCAGCGACACGTCGACCGACACCCAGTCCTCGCCCAACGCCGCCGTCGCGTTCTGCGCCGCGATGAAGCGGGCCAGCGCGGAGCCGTAGTCGGCCACCTGCTGCATCAACGCCTCGTTCTGGCGCTGCACGATCAGCGATCCCGTCACCGCCATCACCACGGCGACGATGCCGGCCATCATCGCGGCCCACTTCACCCGCAGCGGAATCAGCTTGGGACCGCCCTTGACCCGCGCCTCCTCGTCGATCTCGTTGAGCACCTTGATCAGCGCCTCGGCCAGCTCGGTGCCGGTCTGGAAGCGGTGCTCCGGCGCCTTGGCCAGACAGCGGTCGACCACGCGCCGCAGCGAGGCCGGAATGCCCGGCCGCAGCTTGTTCAGCGGAGTCGGGTCCTCCTTCGCGATCTTCAGCGCCAGGCTCACCACGCTGTCGCCGCTGAAGGGCCGCTGGCCGGTGAGCATCTGGTACATGACGATGCCCGCGGAGAACAGATCGGCGCGGCCGTCGATCTTCTCGCCGTTCATCTGCTCGGGCGACATGTATTGCGGCGTGCCCAGCACGTCGCCGACGCGGGTGCGCTGCTCCCCTTTCGTCGACTCCATGTGCGCGATGCCGAAGTCCATCACCTTGATGTCCAGCGTGCCGCGCACGCGGGCGATGTTGCCCGGCTTGATGTCGCGGTGGACGATGCCGCGCTTGTGCGCGTAGTCCAGCGCCCGCGCGAGCTGGATGGCCATCACCACGGTGTCGCGGATCGGCAGTGGCTGGCCGGGCTCGAGGATGTCGGCCAGCGGCTCCCCGTCCAGCAGTTCCATCGCCATGTAGGGCCGGCCGTCGATCTCGCCCACGTCGTGCACGGTGACGATGTTGGGGTGAGACAGGCCGCCCGAGGCGCGCGCCTCGCGCAGGAAGCGGGAGCGGTACTCCTCGTCCTCGCACAGCGAGGCGTGCAGGAACTTGATGGCGACATCGCGGCCGATGCCGGGATCGTGCGCCTTGAACACGCTGGCCATGCCGCCTCGGCCGATGCGGTCCAGGATCTGGTAGCGGCCGACCTGACGCATCGGCGCGTCGGCGCTGACGGGACGGCTCGCGGCGAGCGAGCCGCCGGGCAGCGTGCCGGTGGAGGGACGGCGCGCGGGCTCCGGCTCGGCTTGGGCGCGCAGCGCGGCCACCGCCGCCACGGCGTCGGGATCGAGCACGGTCTCGGCGAACTCGGAGGCCTGAAATTCGGAGTCGGCGGGGTTGGCCGGCTCGGGCGAGGCTGAAGTCGGGCGCGCTTCGGAAGCGGCGGCGGGCTTGGTCGCGGACTGCTGCGCCGCGGCCAGCAGCTTGGCAGCGGGCACGATGACGGTCTCGTTGCCGTCCGCGTCGAACGGGGCGGCGGGCGTCGGCACGGCCGGAGCGGTCGGCGTCGAGCCGGTGAGGGGTGGAGCGGCGCTCGCATCGCGCGGCATCAGCAGGCTGGCCGGCGCGATCACGGTGTGGTCGTTGTCGACGGGAATGTCGGCGGGTTTGCGGCCGGAGCGGATGGAGAAGGTGTCCGGGAAGGTCGGGTCGATGAAGCTGATGTCCCGTTCCTGTTGCACGGTCTCGGGGCCGTCGTCGTGGACGAAGACGCTGCCGGGCGCGGGACTGCTGCCGGGCGCGGGACTGCTGCCGGGCGCGGGACTGCTGCCGGTGCCCGCGGGCGGGGCCGGCGGCACGGCGCGATTGGCGGCGGTGATCGGGGGCATGCGCTCCAGCGGCGCGGCGCCGGAGGCCAGCGGCGCGGGGACGATGCGGGTCGCGTCAGGATCCAGCGTGGGGTCGTCGCCGGACGCCGCCGGTCCGGGGCCCGGCTTGGCCGGACGGGAATTGCCTTCTGGTCGTGACATCGAATCGCCTCACCGCGGTCGCGGCGTGGATCGCCGCCAGGTGCGCATCGTCCCTTTCACGGGGATCGGGGGCAATGAACGAAAGTCACGAGGGGTCGAGGGCGTCCATTCGGCAGGTACGGCCATTGCTGAACCCAAGCATCTCCACTCCCCCCGAAAGGACGACCATGGACAGCAAGGACGTGATCAACGAGCTCAACACCCTGATCGAGACCAGCAAGGACGGCGAATACGGCTTCCTCAGCTGTGCCGAGCACGTCAAGAGCGCCAGCCTGCGCGAGGTCTTCGCGCAGCGCGCCGCCGACTGCCGTCAAGCCAGCGCGGAATTGCAGCAGCTGGTGCGGCAGCACGGCGGCACGCCGGAGGACGAGGGCTCGACCACCGGCGCGATGCACCGGGGCTGGGTCGCCGTCAAGGGCACGCTGACCGGCTACAGCGACAAGGCGATGCTCGAGGAATGCGAGCGCGGCGAGGACGCCGCCGTGGCCCGCTACCGCAAGGCGGCGCAGAAGGACCTGCCGAGCGGCGTGCTGGAGGTGGTGCAGCGCCAGCTCGCCGGCGCGCTGCGCAACCACGACCAGATCAAGCTGCTGCGCGACCAGGCGCGCAACGCCGAGGCGTGATCGGTCAAGGCCGCCGGCGCCCGAGGCGCGCGGCGGCCACCGCGCCGGATCACCGCTCCGGCGCGCTCCCCTCCGAAGCGCGGGATTCGGCGCGCTGTTCCTTGCGCCCCTGCAGGTAGCCCGCAATGACGCCCAGCAGCATCTGCGCGATCTCGGGATGCACACGCCCGCGCAGGCTCAAGGGCAACAGCCCCCACAACATCGTCAGCAGCTGAAGATGACCCGCGGCCGCACCGTGCGCGGCACTCGCGGTGTCCCGCTGCGATCCCGCATCGTCGCCATGCGCGTGCAGTCCCCCGGCGGCGTGACGCTCGCGTCCGGCGCGATGCCCGTGCCGATCGGCGCCATGCCGCTCCGCCTGCTCGCGCCCTCGCCCCTTGGGCCGACGCCGCACCACCCGCCAGAACAGCCAGCTCGCGCCAGTGCCCAGCGCCGGCAAAAGCCATCGGCTGGGCACCAGCACGGCCTTGCCGCGCTGCCGAAGCGAGTCGACGTGAAGCCGGAACTCCAGATCCCGCCGCACGACGCGAAGCTCGGCCATCTCGATGCGCAGCGCCAGGTCGTCCATGGTTTCCGGCCGCTGCGCCAGGGCGCGGTCGGAGACGTCGGGGATCCGGCGCGGATCAGGGCGAGGTGGGGTGGCGGCCATGGTCGCGGAGCTCCGGGCGAGGATCCGTCGAGGCGGCCGGATCGTAGGGATCGAAAGGGTCGGCCGCATCCGTCGGATCATTGGGATCGTGGAACAGCCAATGGAACTGGCGTCGCGAGGCCGGCAGCGACAGCAGCGGCGTCAGCGCTTTCATCGCCGCGACGACCCACAGCAGCACCAGCAGGTTGAATGCCAGCACGCCGGCGAAGGCCCAGGGCCAACTCAGCCCCAGCAGGTGCACCGCCAGCGCGGCGATCAGGGCCCAAAGCGCGATCCAGGCCGTGGCGCCGGCGATCGCGGCGACCACGCCCAGGATGACCAGGCTGACCAGCCCGTGCTGGGCGCGTCGCAACTCCAACGCCAGCAGCGACAGCCGGCCGGACACCATGCCGCGCGCGGAACGGGCGATCCCTTGAAGGTCGCCCAGCCAGCCGACGTCAGCCTCGGACCCGGCCCGCGCGCCACCGGCCGCCCCAGGGCTGCCCGATGCGCGTGGCGGAGTCCCTGACGGTGAGGAAGAGTCCCCGGAGCCGGGAGAGCCGGGAGAGCCTGGGGGTCCTGGAATGGCGGACGAAGACGGCGGAACGGCGCTGTCGCTCATGGACACGCCGGGCTCAGCGCGTCAGGCGCGCGATCAGCATGCCCACCGCCAGCGCGGTGCCGATCGCCATCAGCGGATGCTCGCGCACGTTGGAGCGCAGCCCGTCGCACCACTCGTTGCCGGTGGCGCGCAAGCGGTCGGCACGCTGATGCAGCAGATCGTTCGTGTCCTCCAGGCTTTTCTGCAATTGCTGCGCGGCCGGCGCGGCGGTCGTCGCCAGACGGTCGATGGTCGCGTGTGCCTTGTCGGCGACGCGGTTGACCAGGTCCACGGCGGCAGTGCTCGACGGGCCGGTGCCGTTGGCGACCGACGCTGCGCCAGCCGCCGTGGTCTTGGCGGCTTCCTCGGCCGTCGTGAACGGGACGGCCTTGTCGCTCTTCTCGTTGTTGGGCGTAGTGCTCATGGCGGAAATCCTTTCGTGTCGCCCGTAGGCGGATGCAAAGTGGTGACTCCGTGAATGGCAAGCCGCGTACCCTGGTCGCGGCGCCGGCTCAGCGCGGGAGCGGCGGCTTGGGATGGGCGTCCAGCCCGCGCTGCGGCGATTCGGCCACCTGTGGCCGGCCGCCCTCGGGCTCCAGCATCTCCTCGATGATGAAGTGGCCGTAGTACTGAGCCCGCTCGGCGTGATTGCGACGCGCGATCTCGGCGATCTCGCGGGCCTGGTTGTCGTCGCGCGCCTTCACCACCAGGAAGTGATAGCCGCGTCGCGCCAGCTCGCCATGGCTGCGCAGCAGATTGATCTCCTGTCCGATCGCCGCCAGCGGACTGGCCTGGGCCAGATCGTGCTCCACCTGCGCGAGCATGTCCTGGTCGTCCAGGGTGTGGATGTCGGACGGATCCACCCCTGCGGCGGCGATCGCGGCGGCAGCCTGTCCCGCTTCGGGCGAAGCCGGAAAACTGATCACCAGGTGATCGACCGGCTTGTAGACGCCGAAACTGGTCGACCGCTTGCCGCCCAGCACCGGATCCGCGGCGGCATCGTCGGGGCGGTCCTCGGGACTCGGGGCATCGGAACGGAGTCGGGTGGCCATGGTCGCTCCTTCAGAGGAATACCCGCTCGAAGGCAAGCCTCATGCCTGTCCCCTCTTTTGGCCGGGCACCCCTCATGCCCTGCTGTGCCGCGCCGATATCGACGAACGACCCTCGGGATCGCCCTTCGCGGCGGCGGGTCAAGATGTCGCCCACGTTGACGCGGCAGCCATTCGCCGGTAACACCGCGGTATCCGAATGCCCCCAAGGCATGGGGGTCAGCTGGGCACGGCGTTTGCCCTCTTTCGCGACGAACTGAAATGAACAGGGAAGGAGCGAATCGATGAACGACGGTCTCACCTCGGTGCTGTACATCGAAGACAGCCCCCTCAATGTGATCGTGATGGAGGCGATGTTCGAGCAACGCCGCGACCTGCGCCTGCATGTCGCCGAGGCCGGCATGCCCGCCTGGCGCATGAGCGCCAAGCTGCAACCGGCGCTGCTGCTGGTGGACCTGAACCTCCCCGATTGCCATGGCTCCGATCTGTTGAAGCTGCTGCGCATGCGCAGCGGCTGGTCGCAGGTGCCCGCCATCGCGGTGACCGCCGATTCGGACTTCGACGCGCTGGCGGCCGGCTTCATGGAACTGTGGGCCAAGCCGCTGGATGTGCGCCGCACGCTGGACCGACTCGCTCAACTGCTGCCACCCAGGCCGCACCTGCTGCCTACCGGAGAGCTCGGCGGCGCGACGATCGATCCGGCGCATGGCGGCGCACGCCGCGACGACAAGTCGGGCATGGCCGCCCGTTCACGTCACGGTCTCTCGGCGGCCTCGCATCAGGCGGGGCAGGCCGGCGCGGGCTGGATGCGATGAACGCGGGCCGTGCGCGGCGGGGAGGCCGTCTCAGAGGCTACCCATGAGCGGCTGGCTGGACGCCCCGCTGGGGACCATCTCGATCGCCGATCTCGGTCTGGCCCGCGATCGACGCGAGGCCGCGCTGCATGCGCCGCTGCGACCGGCGCTCTTCGTCGACAAGGACGGCACGCTGGTCCTGCCGCCACATCCCGACGCCCCACCCGCCGCCGCCGCCGATCCGGCGCATCTGCGCTTCGCCCCCGGTGCCGGCGAGTCGCTGGCCCGCTTGCGGCAGGCTGGACTGGCACTGGTGCTGGTGACCAACGAGAGCGGCCTGGCACGCGGCGCTTTCACTCGCGTCCAGTTCGCTCAACTGCAGACCGCGCTGGTCAAACGGCTGCGCGATGAATTCGATGTGATCGTCGACGACGTGGCCGTGTGTCCGCATGCCCCCGACGCTCAGGGCCGGCCAGCCTGCCTGTGCCGCAAGCCGGCGCCGGGCATGCTGTTGCGCACGGCACGGGCGCATCGACTGGATCTGGCCAGATCCTGGATGGTCGGCGACACGCTGGACGACGTCGAGGCCGGCCACCGCGCCGGCGCGGCGGGCTGGCTGCTGGACACGGGAGCCGAGACGCAATGGCGGCGCACGCCGATGCGCGAGCCAGATGCGGTGTTCAGCGACTGGCCGTCGCTGACCGATCAGCTGCTGGCCGCGCACGCGGCGGCTTGCGCGCTGTCGGAGGCGTCGGCGCCGCTGAGGCCGGACGCGTCGGATGTGGCGGACGCGCCCGTGGGGCTGACGGGCGACCCGCTGCCCCCGCCTGCGCTGGCCGGGGCGCCGGCGCGGGCGTAGCAATGTCAACCCGGGGTTGCGTCTTCAGCAGCCCCATCAACCGGCGTTCGGCCAGGCTCAGGCCGGTGAGCGCCGGCGGCGCCGCGATCCAGCGCTGATCCGGCAGCGAGGCCAGCCGGTCGGACTGCGCCCATTCCAGCACCGCCGGATGCACATAGGCCTTGCGGCACACGGCCACCGTGTTGCCCAGCCGCCCCGACACCGCCTTGAGCGTCTCCTTGCCGGCGTCGACCGGTGCGGTCCCTGCCCGCGCGTGACCCAGCAGCAGATCCAGCGCATGCACGCTCGCGTGCCAGGTGCGGAAGACCTTGGCGCTGCAGCTCGGGCCGCCGGTTTGCGCCAGCCAGTCGTTGACGTCGGAGGCGTCGATGCGATGGGCCTCGCCGGCCTCGTCCTCGTAGCCGAAAAGCTCCTGGCCCGGGAGGTCGCGGCAGCGGCGCACCAGAGCGGCGACGCGCTCGTCACGGACCGCCAGCTCGTGCTTCACGCCGCTCTTGCCGGTGAAGCGCAGCAGCAGTGCGTCGCCGCGGACTTTCACATGCCGGCTCAGGAGGGAGCTCAAGCCGTAGGAGCCGTTGTTGCGGGCGTACTCGCGGTGCCCGATGCGCATCCAGGTGCGATCGAGCAGTCGCACCAGGGCCGCCACCACGCGCTCGCGATCGAGGCCGCCCTCGCGGAGCCGGCGTTGCACGGCGCGGCGCAGGGCCGGCAGGCGCCGGCCGAAGTCGAGCAGCAGGCCGAACTTGTTTTCACCGCGCAGCGCCATCCAGTCGGCGTGGTAGCGGTATTGCTTGCGGCCGCGGGCGTCTCGGGCCGTAGCCTGGATGTGGCCGTCGTCGCGGGGGCAGATCCAGACGTCGACGTAGGCGGGTGGGATCGCCAGGGCGCGGATGCGCTGGAGCGTCGCCGGGTCGCGGATCGGGCGGCCGTCGGCATCGACGTATCGGAAGCCCTTGGCGGCACGCTTGCGGCGCAGGCCAGGTTCGCAGTCAGAGACCCAACGCAGGGACATGTGGCACCTCCTGCGCAGCAACTGGCAGGGGGCGTGCCAGAGGGGTGAGGCACCGAGGCCCGCAGGGGACCCTCTCCCCCGCCCTCTCCCGCAAGCGGGCGAGGGAGCAGGCTGCGGCATCAGCGCATCAGCGCATCAGCGCATCAGCGCATCAGCGCGTCGGCGCGTCGGCGCGTCGGCGCATCAGCGCGTTAGCGCATCAGCGTGTCGGCGCATCAGCGCGTCGGCGCATCACTGCTCGGCCTTGTCGGCAGCCGCGGCGTCCTCCGCCGCGTACTCCTTGAGGCGGTTGTAGAGGGTCTTGAGGCTGATGCCCAGCACCGCGGCGGTCTGTTCCTTGTGGTGCTTGTAATGCTGCAACGTGGCCAGGATGAAGGCCTTCTCCACCTGCGCCATCGAGCTGCCCAGCGGCATCGTCACCGACGGGCCCGAGGACTCCGCCTGCGTCGGCACCGCGGGCGCAGGCGTCGGCGCGACGTTCAGGTTCGTCGACGTCGGGGCCGCGGTCGCCATCGGCGCGACGGCCACGGTTGCGGTCGCGGCCGGATCGACTTCGCCGCGCGGCAGCCACTGCTCGTCGACGACGTCGGCCGCGGCCATCACGTAGGCGCGCTGCACCGCGTTGCGCAGCTCGCGCACGTTGCCCGGCCAGTGATAGGTCTGCAGCTGCGCCAAGGCCTTCGCCGTGAAGCGCTTGCTCTTGCCTTCCTTCGCGCCGATGCCGCGCAGGAAGTGGTCCGCCAGCAGCGGCACGTCGTCGAGCCGCTCACGCAGCGGCGGCATCTCGATCGGGAACACGTTGAGCCGGTACAGCAAGTCCTCGCGCAGCTTGCCGGCCGCCACCGCTTGCAACAGCGGCCGGTTGGACGCCGCGATCACCCGCACGTCCGCATCCAGCGTCGTGGTCGAACCCACCCGCATGAAGCGACCGGTCTCCAGCACGCGCAGCAGCTTGACCTGCAGCTCCAGCGGCATCTCGGTCAGTTCGTCCAGGAAGAGCGTGCCCCCGCTGGCGCGTTCGAAGAAGCCCTCGTGCTGCTTGTCCGCGCCGGTGAAGGCGCCCTTCTCGTGGCCGAAGATCTCGCTCTCGATCAGGTTCGGGGAGATCGCGCCGCAGTTCACCGCCAGGAAGGGCTTCTTGCGACGGCGGCTCAGGTCGTGCACGGTCTGCGCGACCAGCTCCTTGCCGGTGCCGCTCTCGCCGTTGATGAACACGGACACGCTGGTCCCCGCCACGCGCGAGATCTGGTCGTAGATGCGCTGCATCGGCGGCGTGCGGCCCCACAGCAGGCCGAAGTGGCCGCTGTGCGCGAGGTTGGCGTTGAGATCCGCGACCTCGGCCTGCAGCGCAGCGGGCTTCATCACGCGCGACAGCACGCCCTGCAGCTGCTTGATGTTGATCGGCTTGACCAGGTAGTCCGCGGCACCCAGGCGCAGCGCCTGGATCGAGGTGTCCAGACTGGCATGGCCGGTGATCAGCACAACCTCCGAGTTGGCCACCAGCTGCTGATCCTGGAACAGCTCCATGCCGTTGCCGTCGGGCAGTTGCAGGTCCAGCAGCACGACGTCGGGCTGTTGGAGCGCGATATGCCGGCGCGCGTCGCGCAGCGTGTGGGCCACCGAGACGGTGAATTTCTCGCTCGCGATCAGTTCTTGCAGAGTCGCGACGGAATCGACATCGTCATCGACGATCAACGCATGGGTCACCGGTACATCCTTGTTTGTGGGGCGCGGGCCATTCTTGCAGCAACCCGGCGGCTTGCCAGCCCCGGGCGCGAATCGATTTGAAAAATATTCCGGTGCAGCACGCCCGCAGGGGCGTTCGCATCACGCATCGCGACGCCGGCGCTGAATCCAGCCGACCAGGGCCAGGGCAACCACCAGGGTCAGGAAATTCCGGATCTCGAACGTGGACCGCGACGCGGATGTGTCGTCGGCAGTGTCCTCGGCTGCCACCCCGGACGAGGTCGACGGGGTGCCCGCGGAGCGGGCCGCGGCGCCACCATGGGCGCCCGCGGCCTGAGCAGGCATGGGGCTTTGCGCGGCAGCCGCGGTATCCGGGCGGGTCAGCGAGGCGAGCTTGGCGCCCTCGAGAAAGCTGCCGGCGGTCTCGGCGCGGGCCGAGACGGCGGCCAGGACCAGCGGCATAGCCCAGGCGAGCTTGCGCAGGTACATGGGGTTCCTCCTATCGTGTTGGTCCGCGAGGAGGGCAAGCACCATGCCCGGTGCTACGTCCGGTGACGATTTCGCACCGGTTTCCGGGACATGCCCGGCTGGCCGCAAGGGCTTCGCGGACCTACCAGGGCGCCCAGCCGTTGAAACCGCCCCACCCGCCGCCCCACCCGCCGGGCTGCCCGAAGCCGAATCCCGCACCCCAGTGTGGCGTGTTCACGGGGCCCGACCACGGACCGGACATCCAGCTTGCGCAGAGGTCCGGCGCAGCGGTCATTCCCCGAGCGAAGGGCCCGACGTACGGGAACGCGCACGAGCCGAAGGAAACGGGGCGGTACACGTCGCTCCACAGTCCTCCTGACAAGGCGTCCGCCAGCGAGGCGCCCAGCTGGCTCCCCATGAAGCACCCGACATTCGCGAGTTCGGACAGCCCGCCGCGCGCCAGCATGGCGATCCCGAGGATCGCCGCCCCGGCCAGCAGATTCCGCTGGGAAAGACCCGCCTGTTGCGCAAGGTTTCCCACGGTGGCGCCGAGTGCTTGAGGTGTCAGAGTAGGGAGTTGCCAGGTCGAAGACGGTGGGGGCCCGACCGGCGCCTCCCGCGACCAAGCGCGCCGGAATCGGGCCGCGTCGTGCCCGCAGCGTGCATACCAGTGCGCGGAAGACATCGCCGGATCGCCCTGGGGTGAATCCGCGCCGTCTGGAGCCGCTTGCGGATGCGGCTCAGGCGCCTGGGCTTGCTGCGCTCGGTGGTTCCTTAGATCGGCGCCAAAACTGTCGGGGTCAAGGGTTGCGGCGCGAGTGGGCGCCGCCCCGTACGTGTTGTACGTGTTTAATGGCATGTCTGTCCTCTTCCGAAACCAAGACCTCCCGGTGGGGCGGCCAAGAGCGTGTAGGTCGCGGAAGGGGCGCCGCGGTTCTGGGAATGGGCGGCGGTAGCGATGTCGGAGGACGGCGCACGGGTCGCGCCGCCTCGGCTCAGGACGGCACGACGACGCGCTCGCGCCGCAGCGCCTCGCCCGGGAGCACGGCCGGGATGCCGGCCGCCGCGGCCAGCGTGAGCGCGAGTTCGTCCGCCGCCACCAGAACACGCGCGCCGGCGGTCAGAGCCGCCAGCTCACCCAATCCCGGCACCACCGGCAACACATGAACGCGCGCCTGCATGGCGGCGCGGGCGGCGATGAGCGTGCCCTCCTCGCCCGGCCGGGCGCAGAACACCGCGACCGTGTCGTCGGCCCAGGAGTCCAGCAGCACGTCCGCGGCCGCGGCGAATGCCGCCGGCGGACAGCCACGCTCGCCGCCCCCGCCCGGACAGACCAGCACGTAGCGCTGCCCCAGACGCAGTCCCGCCTCGTTCAGCGCCTGTCGCGCCATCTGTCCGTCCTTCGCCTGCATCCGGAAACGCGGCCGTTCATCGTCGGTCCGCATGCCGATGTGGGCGACCAGCTCCAACTGGCGCCGGGTGTCGTCGTGCGCGGCAAGCGAATCGGCGCGCGCATCGGTGAGCAGACCGTGCGCCGGTTCCCGCTCATGGGCGAGCACCAGCGGGATGCCCGCCATCCGGCACAGCAAGGCCGCCGGCAAGGCACTCGACAAAGCGCCGCCGAATACGATGGCGGCATCGAAATGGCTGCGGCGGAGCTTGCGCACCAGATGCATCTCGGCATCGCCGCGCATGGTCGGCGGCTCGGCGGCCAGCGCCGACGCGCCGTCCGCGGTCCAGGGGGCGTTGAAGCTCATCAGGTCGTCGATGCCCTCCAGATGGGGGCGCATCGCCAGCACTTCCGGCGCCGCGAGCAGGCTCAACTGCGCCCAAGGCATGGTCTCGTGCAAGGCCGCGAATGCGGCGGTCGAGGCCAGCACGCCGGCCACGCCGTCCAGCCGCACCAGCAACACGCGGCGCACGTTGCACCAGCGGCGATGGCGCTCCTGCACCTCGTCGACCGGAACGGCCTCGCCCGCAACGACGTCAAGACCCGACCCCGTGGGGTCGGGCTGGCGGCGCAAGGTGTCAAGCGAGGTGGCGATCATCCGATTTCAGAGGCAAGCGCCATGCCGGAGGGCGCCTGCCTGAGCCAAAACGCGCACGCACCGCCCCGCCCGGGCGGTGGGATTACTTCGACTTTCCGGAAGTGCTGCCGCTCGTGGCACCGCCGCCGGTCGACGACCCGGTGCCCACACCGGTCTCGCCGCCCAGCGATCCGGTGGAGCCGGCCGCGCTGCTGCCACCGCTGCCACCGCTGGCCGCGCTGCTGCCGCTGCTGGTTCCGCTGCCGGTGCCGATCGAGGTCTGGCCATGCGCGCCGCCCAGGGCGCCCGGCGTGCGGGACGAAGCCTGACTACGCTCGGACCGCCACTTGTTGAAGTCCTCCGAGAACTTCTGATAGCGGTCCTGCCGCCAGCTGCGGTAATCCTCATCCAGGTTGCGCATCTGCTCGGCACGCCACTGGTGATAGTCGGGATCGTGATGCGCCTGCTGCGCGTGACCATGGCCGCCGGTGCCGCCCGAACTCGGGCCATAGTCGCCCTGATCGAAGCGACCGGAATCCTCGCGCCAGCCCTCGTGGCGAGGACCTTGGTCGCGGTACTCGGCACCGCCGCCGTAGCCGCCGTAGCCGCCGTAACCGGTGCTCGTGCCGCGATAGCGCTCGTTCCAATCCGCGCCCTGTGCGCCACTGCGATAGCCGCCTTGGCTTTGAAGATCACCTCGGCCGCGATAGTCCTGGCGGTACTCGTCGCGGTAGTCCCGGCCGCCGCCGTAGGCGCCGCGCTGACTGCCGCCATAGCCGCCCTGGCTGACCTGCCCCCCCTGATACGACTGCCCCGTGCGCTGGCCCTGCTGGTGTGACGGCCCTTGCTCCTGGCGCGATCCTTGGTAGCTGCTGCCGTAGCCGCTGCCGTAGTCCCCGATCTGCGACTCGCGCGAATCGGCGCCGTAGTGGCCGCCGAATTGGCCGCCGTACTCGTCGCGATCGGCCTGGAAGCTCGATCCCTGATAGCTTGATCCCTCGTGGCCGCCTTCGCGCCACCGATCCTGCGAGCGATAGCTGCCCGACGACGGACCGTATCCGCGTTCGCTGCCGCCCGGCTCCCATTGCGACTCGTCGCGTTGCGACTCACGACGTCCGCGCTGACCATGCTGATTCATGTCGACTCCTTCGGTACCGTATGGGTGTTGAGAGTCCGCCGCACCGCCGCCGCCGCACTGCGCGAGCGTCGATCAAGCCGTCGGGCTCAGCTGCGAGTCGGCAAGCGCCATACCTCCGAGATCAGCGCTGAGATCAGCGCCGAGATCAGCGCCGCCATCGGCATGGCGCTCAGCTGCCGCGCAACGCGTGCTCGGCGGTCTGCGCCGCCTGCTCCCGCAGGCTGTGGCGCTTGGCGAAGGCCCAGCTCAGCTCGGCACCCATCAGGAAGACCTGGGTCGAGTAGTAGACCCACAGCATCATGACCACCAGCGAGGCCGCCGCGCCGTAGGCCGAGCTCACGCCGCTGCGGCCGATGTAGAGCCCGATCAGCGACTTGCCCAGGCTGAACAGCGCCGAGGTGATCAGCGCGCCCACCCACACGTCGCGCCAGCGCACGGGGACGTCGGGCACCCACTTGTAGATGACGGCGAACATCACCGTGATCAGCGCATAGGCCAGCGTGCCGTTGAGGATCTGCGCCAGCAGCACGAAATCCTCGCCCAGCCAGCCCGTCCACCACTTGCTGGCCGCGGCCAGCGCGGCGCTCGCGACCATCGACACCATCGACAGGAAGCCCAATCCGAGGATCAGTCCCAGCGACAGCAGCCGCTTGCGCGCGAGCGTCAGCAGGCTGTGCCAGAACGGGCCGGATCGCACGGTCGGCGCCTTCCAGATGCGGTTCAGCGAGTTCTGCAGTTCGGCGAAGACCGAGGTCGCGCCGATCAGCAGCACCACCGTGCCGATGACCGCCGCCCAGCCGCCCTCGTCGGGCCGGTTGACGCGCTTGATCAGGTCCTCGACGGCCTTCGCGCCTTCCAGGCCCACCAGGCCGGAGAGCTGCTCCATCACCTCGCCGCGCGCGGCCTGCTCGCCGAAGACCAGCCCCGCCACCGCGATC
The DNA here is from genome assembly GCF_039595295.1 of Roseateles sp. GTDB lineage: Bacteria > Pseudomonadota > Gammaproteobacteria > Burkholderiales > Burkholderiaceae_C > Roseateles. The sequence continues at coordinate 83,726 of NZ_JBCNLU010000008.1, read as the reverse complement.
ACGATCAGCAGCAGCGGCGCGATCGAGAACAGCGTGTAGTAGGCCAGCGCGGCGCCCATGCTGGGCGCGTTGTCGTCGCTCCAGCCTTGCGCGGCCTCGCTGACGATCTCGACGGCTTCCTGAACGGGGGCTGGCAGTTTGATCATGCGGGGACGGGTCTCAGGAGTGGCGATATGCGTGCCGAGGCAAGGGAAAGTCCCGCGGCGATGGCGAAGGGCGCGGCACGCGACTTGCCTCGTCAAGCCTATCCCAACCCTTCCGGAGACTTCCATGGCAAGCACCACCATTTCCTCGGACCGCGTCGAGGGCACCAAGGTCTACAACGGCAACGGCGACAAGCTGGGCTCCATCGACAACCTGGTCATCGACAAGCGCTCGGGTCTCGTGCGCTACGCCGCGCTCGAATTCGGCGGCTTTATGGGCATCGGCACCGACCGCTATCCCATCCCCTGGAACATGCTCAAGTACGACACCAGCCTGGACGGCTACGTCGTGCCCTTGCGCGAGGACCAGCTGGAAAAGGCCCCGCGTTACGCGCAGACCGATCGCCCCGAGTACACCGACGAATATGGCCGCAAGGTCTACGACTACTACGGCGTCGCGTGGCTGTGATCGCGGCGTGATCGACGGAGCCGGAGCCCCGCGCGGGGCTCCAGGAACTCCAGCCGACATGAGAAAGCCGCCTCGAGGGCGGCTTCTTGTTTCAGCGAGGGACGAATCTGCGGATCAGTGGCTGTCGCCCGTGGCATCCTTCTGTTCTTCAGGGCGATGCGACACGACCGGCTTGATCGCGCCCGTGGCGATGAAGCGCGCATATTCGCTGCGCGGAATCACCGCGCTCAGGCGGGCGTCGTCTTCCTCCCATCCCAGCGTCACATCGTGCTCGTTGACCTCGACATGCACCGGACCCTGGCGAATCTCGATCAACGGACCGTCGCCGGACCGGTAGGTCACCTCGCCGCAGACGAAAGCCGACTGGCTCAACGGATGCTCGTCGACCGCGAGGCGCTCCTGCTCCGGAACGACGGCAGAGTCGTCGGCGGGATGGGTCGGGGGAAGTGGGGGTCGGGCGCTCATGGCAGGTCCTCCTGGCGGTCGTCCGGGGTCGGGCTGCGCTGGTCGTCCAGCCATTGCCACATCCTCACCATCAAGGCGGCCGCGCAGCAGGTCGCGAGGGTCGTCAACAGCAGCACGTCGTTCATGGGAGTACCCGGTCGGGGTTGCGATGAGGGCATCCTCGCCGCGGCCCGTTTCCCGGCGTAGCGGCGCCCGCCGCGAGCGACTGTAGGCGCAGTCCCACAGTGGCGCGACGAGACCGTCGGCAGCGTTGTGTGAAGTCCTGGAAAGCTCCCCGCGCGCGTGAGCGCGGCGTCAACGCGACATCAGGCCTTCCGTTGAACCCACAAGCTGTAGGACGTCCACGGACACGGAGCGACACCCGGCGCCGACACGGCGCACCGAGTTGCGCCTATGGGAACCGGCCCCACCGCCGCCGATAGTCAATGCAAAGGAACTCACCAGGAGAACCACCATGAGCCTCCTCCACATTTCCACCGAGCAAAGCCAAGCGACCTGCTTCGAGATCCGTTTCGAATCGCTCTTCGACGCCGGCCGAGGCATGTCCTTCCCGTGCGACCAGGAGGGACATGTCGACCTCGACAGCCTGCCCCCCCGCGCTCGCAACAACTACCTGTTCGCGCGGGCCATGGTCGGCAAGGATTACCTCCCGCCGGCGATTCGCATGACGCATTGATTCACGCGGGCCCCCCGCGCTTCTTAACTCCGGGCTTTCCCGCTTCTCCTTCCGCTTTCCTCCTCTGCTTCCTTCTCTGCTTCCTCCCCTGCTCTTGCGAGCTTTCGAGCCGTGCGCCGTCCTGACGGCCGCGGCTTTTTCTTCATCGGCGCGAAGGGTTTGGGGAATGGGAATTGGGAATTGGGAATGGGTCCGCGTCCTACAAGGATTGGCTCGCTCGTCCGACCTGCGGACCGAGATCGGCTCCATAGACTGAAGCCATTGATCAACACCCAACCGCGTTGGACGCGTGAAAGGAGTTCGCCATGAACTGGGACCGCATCGAAGGCAATTGGACGCAGCTCAAGGGCAAGGTCCGCGAGCAATGGGGCAAGCTGACCGACGACGACGTGGACGTGATCGCCGGCAAACGCGATCAGCTCTCCGGCAAGATCCAGGAGCGCTACGGCATCGCCAAGGATGAGGCCGACAAGCAGCTCGACACTTGGCAGAAGAGTGCCGACGACCGCTGGCTCAGCTAAGACCAGATCGGACGAGACAAGACCGGATCCTCCCTGTTGCCGCGCTTCACCCTCGGGGAGGCGCGGCTTTTTTGCGGGAGGACGGCGATCAGCGCGTGACGGCCGGCGTCGCTTCCTCGAAGCGGTCCACGGTCCGCAAGGGCTTGAACAGCGCGGCCCAACCCGCGACGACGCCCAGCGTGCACAGCGCGCCGGTCACGGCCGCGGGCACCGCGCCCAGCGCCGCGGCGGCGCTGCCGGCGCGGAACTCGCCGAGCTCGTTGGACGAGCCGATGAAAAGCATGTTCACCGCGTTCACGCGGCCGCGCATCTCGTCAGGCGTCGAGAACTGCACCAGCGCGCCGCGGATGTAGACGCTGACCATGTCGGCCGCGCCGGCCACGGTGAGCGCCGCAAAGGACAACCAGAAGGTCGTCGACAGCGAGAAGACCAGATTCGCCAGCCCGAACACGGCGACCGCCGCGAACATCGTCCGGCCCACGCGCCGGTTGAACGGGCGCAGGCTCAGATAGAAGCCGGCCGCGACCTCGCCCACCGCCATCGCGCTGCGCAGCGCGCCCAGGCCCTCGGGCCCGGCATGCAGCACCTCGTGCGCATAGATCGGCAGCAGCGCGACCACGCCCCCCAGCAGCACCGCGAACAGATCCAGCGAGATCGTGCCCAGGATGATGGGGCGGGTGCGGATGAAATGGATGCCCGCGCCGAAGCGCTGCCAGATACTTCCGGCCGCCGGATTCAGCGGCGGTGCGAAGCGCACCGGCACGCGCGCCACCAGCAGCGCGGTACCGACGGTGAAGCAGCCCAGGCAGACCAGGAAGGTGAGCCCCGCGCCGCCGAAGCCGTACAGCAGGCCGCCCAGGAAGGGGCCACCGATGCTGGCGATGCGCAGCAGCATGCTGTTGGCGGCGATGGCCTGGGCGAGCTGCTCACGCGGGACGATCTGAGGCAGCAGGCTCTGCAGCGCCGGGCCGGAGAAGGCCCGCGAGCATCCGAACACCACCAGCACTGCATAGATCCCCGTCACGCCCGCGCTGCCGTGTCCCGACAGCCACCACAGCGCTAGGCTGCAGGCCGCGCTGACGGCCCAGCTCGCGGCCAGGATGGGCTTGCGGCTGAAGCGGTCGATCAGATCGCCCGCCGGCAGCAGCAGGAGCAACATCGGAATGAACTGCGCCAGGCCGACGTAGGCCAGGGCCAGCGGCTCGCGCGTGAGGTCGTAGACCTGCCAGGCCACCACCACCGCCTGCACCTGCTGAGCGATCACGGCCGCGAGCCGCGCGATCAGGAAGGCCGCGACCCCTTGATGTCGAAAGATGCTGGGCTTGTCGGAGGACGGGGACGGCGAGGAAGTGCTGGGCGGGGTCACGGCGTGAGGGTCTGTTCAAGGCCTTCTTGGGCGGGCGCGGGTCAGTTTACCGACGGGCGCCGGCCGCGGGCCGCGCGAGCGCTCGCCGCTGGGCGGCTGGCGATGTCACAAGCGCGGAGGCTGAGTCGTCTTGTGTTTGTTCCCGCAACCCTTCTCGGAGCCTCTCATGACCCTTCGTTTCAAGCACGACCAGCTTTCCGGCGCCCAGTTCAAAGCCATGGCCGATCTGTCCGCCTCCAACCGCGACAGCAGCATCGAGCACGGGCTGCAGTGCCTGGTCGAGATCCGCGCCTCGCAGCTCAACGGCTGCGCCTTCTGTCTGGACATGCACGTCAAGCAGGCCACCATCGGCGGCGAGCGTCCGCTGCGGCTGCATCACGTCGCGATCTGGCGCGAGTCGCCGCTTTTCTCCGAGCGCGAGCGCGCCGCGCTGGCCTGGACCGAGGCGCTGACACGCATCCCGGAGGACGGCGTGTCCGATGCGCTGTACCAGCGCGTGCGCGAGCACTTCGACGATCGCGCCCTGTCGGACCTGACCTATCTGGTCGCCACCATCAACGCCTGGAATCGCCTCAACGTCGCCACGCGCGGCGTGCCCGGCACCTACGACCGCATGTACGGGCTGGACAAGGCGGGTCTAGCCTGATCACACAGAGAAGGTGGGCACGACTGGTTGATTTGTGCCGGTTCCCCTTCGCCAAGCAGCAGTTCGTGCGATGGGCGAAATGACAACGGGTTTCGAAGATCGCGGCTTCCGCTCAGAGAGCGCTTCTTTGGAACCTGCGCATGCACAGCTCCTCCCGTGACACCCGATGGCCGGCCTTGTCGGCCTTCTTCTTTGCCGCCCCGGCCCTGGCCGGCGCGCTGCTGCTGACCGCCTGCGGCGGCGGTGGCTCCTCGTCCAGCCCGCCGCAGGCGGACGTCCCCTCCCCCGCCCGCACCGCCCCGACCATCCCGGTGGCGCGCCAGTCGGTCTACGCGGCCAGCGGCGCCGGCTCCTATCAGGAAGCCCTGCAGAACTACAACCGGGTCGGCGAGGTGCTCCATGGCCAGTGAACCGCTGTTCAAGGAAAGCCGCATGCACCGCGCCGTGCGCTTCATCGTCGGCATGGCGCTGGCGGGCGCGGCATCCGCGATGCTGCTGACCGCGCCGGTCTGGTCCAACGTCGGCGACACCGTCGCCAACGCCAAACCCTGGGAGATGAGCACGGCCTACTCCACCATGGGTCGCTACGTCACCTACCGTGCGACGGTCGGCGGCCAGGTCAAGGAAGCCACCTTCGTCAGCGCCTGGTGGACGCAGGGTGACCGCCCCAGCTTCACCAGCAATGACGGCCCCTGGAAGATGGTCGGCGCGGCCAAGATCATCGACGCCGGCGGCAACGCCACCGTCGAGATCACCCCGCCCTGGTATGCCGCAACCGCCTACACGGGCGGCTCCGTCGTGTCGGTGAATGTCAACGGCGCGGTCCGCTGCTTCAAGGCCAAGTACTGGACTCAGGGCTACGATCCGACCCAGCAGGTCGAGCACGACTGGCAGACCCCGTGGGAAGCGCTGGCCACCTGCCCGACCGGCACGCAGACGCCGGCCGAGCGCCCCACCACCCCGTCCACGCCCGACACGCCCGTCCCCACGCAACCCAGCCAGAACCCGGTCGCCATCGACAAGCTGCCGCCCTCCCCGGCGGACAGGATTCCCACCGTGCCGGTGGGCACGCCGGTGGTACCGCCAGTGATCACCGGTGTCGCGCCCGCTTCGCCGGTGAAGGCGCCCGTGAACGCCGCCGGCAGCACCCTGCCGGCCGAGGGCTACTCGTTCCTGCGACAAGTGACCGATGCGGATTGGGACTGGCTGTTCCCGCTGCGTTCCGGCAAGTACGCGACCGACGGCGGCACCCGCAACACCGCGCCCTTCGCCAATCCGGACGGCTCCACCGACACCTTCACCCTGGCGGCCTTCCGCCGCGCGGTGCTGGAGTACAACGGCTGGGCCAAGGCCAACGGCCTGAAGCAGTTCCTGAACGAGGGCACGGTCAAGCAGCAGGCCCAGGAGTTCCTGGTGTTCTGGGCCAAGTCCTCGCGCGAGACCTCGGGCTCGTGGTCCGGCGCCCCCGCCCCGTGGATCCGCGACTACACCGACCGCTCGGGCGAGACGACCAAGGTCTGGAAGGGCGGGCTGTACTGGGTCGAGGAGGTCGGCTACTCGAGCAACGCGGACGGCAGCAGCGCCGCGATCGGTTATGTCGACTCGGGCTCGACGGACTTCCCGCCGGTGCGGGGCCGCTCGTACCACGGCCGCGGCGTGATCCAGCTGTCCTGGAACTACAACTACGGCGCCTTCTCGCGCTGGCTGTACGACAGCGGCATGATGCGCGACGTCATCACCGAGCGCGACACGCTGCTCAAGCGCCCGGATCTCGTCGCCTCCAACGGCGCGCTGTCCATCCTGTCGGGCGTGTGGTTCTGGATGACGCCGCAGGGTCAGAAGCCCTCGTCGCATGACGTGCTGTACGGGGATGTCTACAACATCTCGAAGGACGGCACCGACCCGGGTCTTCCTCAGCTGCGCGCGGGCTCGAAAATCAAAGGTCTGGGCACCGGCCCGGTGGCAGCCGGCGACACGAGCGACGAGTCGGTGATGGCCTTCCGCATCGGCAGCATCATCAACATCGTCAACGGCGGTCTGGAATGCAACGGCGCGGCCTTGTGGCACAACGGCCCGCCCCAGCGCGCCAGCTATTACAACGCCTACGCGATCTACTTCAACGAGAAGATCTCCGGCCTGAACGCCACCCGCGTGACCGCGGCCACCAACATCTGGGATGCGAAGGTCACCAGCGCCTCCCCGGAGGACGTGCAGAGCGCCACCTGCTTCAACGAGAAGTCCTATTACGGCTGGTAAGCCCAGCGTGAGCCACCCCGCTTGAACTGACGGCGACACGATCGCCGTTGCTGCCTCACCGCCCGCCGGCCACAAGCCGCCGGGCGGTTTCCTTTTGGTCAGCCGCTGGCGCGGTAGGCGCCCTCCTACATCGCATCGTTTCGCGCTCCGACGCGCTGTCGCGGCCAGGGACTGCCAGCGCGGGCCTCGTCCGTCCCTACAGTCAATTCCATCGCGGCACGTCGCCGCGCAGGAGACCGAGATGCTGCATTACGCCGTCGTCTTTTTCGTCATCGCCCTGATCGCCGCGCTGTTCGGCTTCGGTGGCATCGCCGCTGGTGCCGCCAGCATCGCGAAGATCCTGTTCTTCGTGTTCGTGATCATGGCCGTCGCGACCTTCGTGATGAGCCTGCTCAGAAAGTGACCCCGCTTTGACCCTGCCGGACGGCAGGGTCGCCTCCCCCGAAAAGAGAAAGAAAGGATTTCCATGACCAAGTCGCTCACCACCTCTCTGATCGTCGCCACGCTGGGCCTGTGCGCCGGCCTCGCCCACGCCGAGAACTTCTCCAAGGCGGTTTACGACGGTGCCAAGGACGACATCAAGAAGACCTACTCGGCCGACAAGGATGCCTGCGACAAGCTGTCCGGCAATGCCAAGGACATCTGCGTCAAGGAAGCCAAGGGCCGCGAGAACGTCGCCCTGGCGCAGCTCGAATACAACTACACCGGCAAGGCCAAGGACGAGAGCAAGCTGATCGAGGCTCGCTATGAAGCGCGCTATGACGTGGCCAAGGAACGCTGCGACGACCGCAGCGGCGAGGCCAAGGACCTGTGCACCCGCGAGGCCAAGACGGCCTACGAGAAGGCCAAGGCCGAGCACAAGATGAACAAGAAGGTGGCAGCGGCGGTCGATGACGCCGAGGAAGCGCGTGTCAAGGCCGATTACAAGCTGGCTTCCGAGAAGTGCAACACGCTGTCCGGCGACGCCAAGGACGTGTGCATGAACTCGGCCAAGGCTCGCTACAGCCAGCGCTGAGCTGAGGTCTCCCTTTCATCCCCGGCGGGAGGTGGCGACCGATCCAGTGCTTCGGTCGCCACCCCATCGTTGAACCGGCGGATCCGGGTCCAACTCGAACAACAGCCCGGATCCCCCTGTCGACATCTCTTTGAACGGCGCCTCCAGCAGGCGCCGTTTTTCGTTGCGGCACCTCCATGCGCTCGAGCACCCTCACGGTGCCGCGCTGCTTCTCCCGCTGATTCCCCGGCCGCGCCACTGAATGCCAGACGCAAGAAAGCCGGCGCGGCGGCCGGCTTCGACTGGTCGACGGTGAGACCGCTCAGCTCACCAGGTCTTCTGGAAGGACATGGCCACCTTCCCGCCGCCCGGCTTGAAGGTCAGCGAGGACTGCCCGCTCAGCTCCATCCGGAAGCCCTTGCGCAGATCCGCGTAGGGCTTGCGCGAGTTGAAGACCATGCCCACCCGCACCTGGCGGCCGTCGCGATTGCTCAAGCCCGGCACCCGGAGGTCGTCAAGCTGGGGGCGAGAGGCGTCGAGGAGCGAGGTCTGCACGAAAGCGTGGGAACGCGCGCCTGTCGGCATGGCCAGACCGATCAGGACACCCGAATCGCCTGCGGCGCCGGGGTGCAGGTTCTGATACGGCGTCGCATAGAGCCCGCCACCCGGCATGGCCGCGCGCTGCTCGACGCCGACGCCGACACGCAGATTGCTGCGGCTCCAAGGACGAGCCCACATCATGGTCTGCGTCGCCTGGCCGGACCGTCCATACCAGCCCGCGGCAGCGGCGCTCTGGTTGGCCGTGGCCAGCGGCTCGGCGCTGCTGCGCGTCACCGTGAAGCGCGCATTGGCGCGCTGTTCATCGCGCTGCTGACCACGGGCCCGATCGGCCAGACTCCGACCGCTGAGTTCCACCCGGTCGTCGAGCGAAGTCGGCGTCGCCGGCTCGGACGCCGGACCGGCCGTCGCGCACAAAGGCATGAGCGCGGCCATCAAGGTAGCGCAAAGCGCCGGCACCGCAGGGAGGGGCAAACCCGCCTGGGCGGGGCGGCCAGCTGAGGGATGGGAGAAGAAAGCGTTCATGACTCACTCCCGGGCTGATAAAGCTTAGGACGCGGGTTGGGACAGGAAGATTTCCATCCGACGATTGGCGGCTCTTCCGGCTTCGGTGGCATTGCTGACCACCGGTTGCCGGGCGCCGCGGCCTTCGACGAGCAGGCGTCCGCGTTGGACGCCGTGATGCACGAGGTACTCCCGGATCGCTTCGGCGCGGTCCAGCGAGAGCTGATCATTGAACTCCGCCGGCGCGCTGCTGTCGGTGTGACCGACCACGGTGATCCGGACGTCGCCGTCCAAACCCCGCGCCAGTTCGTCCAACACTGGTCGGATGGCCGGTTTCAGATCGGAGCGACCGGCATCAAAGCCGATGTCGGCGGGCAGGTTGAGCTTGAGCTGGTTGTCGGCGGTACGCGTCACCACCACGCCGGTGCCCGTGCTGGCCCGGGTGATCGCCTCGCGCTTTAATTCCAGGTGGCGGGGCCAGGCGTTCGGCGCCGACGCGGAGGTCGACGAGCCGTTCGTACCGCGAGCGCCGCTGCCGTCCATCGTGCCGCAACCGTTCAGGGTCACCAGCACGCCCGCCGCCAACATCGGCAGCGCGACGGCGCGAAGCCAGCGCCGGGTCTGCGAGGACCGCGCCACGGCGGCCGGATGGAGTTGGAAGGGGCTTCGGCGCATGGGGTTCTCCTGTTCGGCTCAGCGTCGGACGGTCTTTCGGGACCTTGTGGAAGCCATGCTAAGGAGGCGGACATGCGCCGGGTGTAGTCGGTCGGCGGAAGCGGGAGTCAGACGCCGCCGACAAACGCGACGGTCAGCGGCCCGATTCGCCCGATCGACCAGGAGATGTCAGACGCCGATGGCGCCGTCGGTGATCGCCGGCTCGTCGTCCAGCGGGAGCAGGTCTTCCTCGCTGAGCTCGGCGGCGTCGATCATCTCGTCGAAGCTGGCCTGATCGCCGGCGCCGCGATGCGCGATCAGCGGCTTGTCCAGCGGGCGGTAGACGCGGCTGCGCAGACGCGCCAGGCGCTCGGAGCAGGCGACCTCATGAGCGACGCGCTCCGGGTCCAGCAGCATCGCGAAGGGGTTGGCGGCGAAGTCTTGGGTCGAGGTCAGCATGTCGGTCTCCAGAGGAAGTCCAGGGCCACGAGGGGTCCGGCGAGGTGTGCCGGCATGGGATGAACTGTAGAGACCGGACCGGGGCCGCAACAGTCGGCGTCCGGACAAACCGCGTGTCAGACGGATTCCTAGGGAGTTGCCAGCAGGCGCCGCACAGCGCCACCCGCCATCCGCCGCGAAAGGCCGAAAGGCCGAAAGGCCGAAAGGCAGCGAATCGTGCCGGAGGCCGGATGAGCCGGTGCCCTCCGAGCGATTTGCGGAGACTGCGTCGCTGTGCGGCGCAGGCGGAGCGTATGAGCGAGCGGGGGCGCCGGCTCAGCCGGCCGACTGCTCGGTCAATCGGCGGGTTCAGCGGCGGGTTCAGCGGCGGGTTCAGCGGCCCGATTTGGCCGGCGCGGCGCCCTTGGGGGCTTGCTTCGCGAGCTTGTCCAGCCGCGCGGCCAGCTCGTCCTGCCCGGCGCGGCGGGCGAAGTCGGCCGCCGTCATCTGGTGGTCGTTGCGCAGGGACGCGTCGGCGCCAGCCTCGATCAGGATGTCCGCTCCGCTGAGCCCGCCATAGCCGGCGGCCATCATCAGCGGCGTCGTCCCGTTGGGCGAGCGGGCGTCGATGTCGGCGCCGCGCCCCAGCAGGAAGCGCACGACGTGTTCGTTGGGGCCCGCCGCGGCGTAATGCAGCGCCGACCAACCGGCGTCGTTGACCAGCGCGCCGCGCTGGACCAGCTGCTTCACCAGGTCCAACTGCCCTCGGATCGCGGCCAACATCAGCGGCGTCTCGCCTGCCTGGTTGATCGCATTGACGTCGACGCCGGGGCTCTTGAGCAGCGCCTCGACGGCTTTTCCGGAGTCCTCCCGCACCGCCACATGCAGCGCCGTGTTGCGCTGGGCGTCGCGGACATTGGGATCGACGCCGGCCAGCAGCAGCGACATGACGACGCCCGCATGGTCGTTGCGCGCCGCGACGTGCAGTTCAAGCGACGCCGCGGAGGCGGTGGCCGACGAGGACGCCGCCCCGCCCGGCCCTGCCGGGCCCGGGCCGCTCTGCGCCGAGGCCGAGATGGTCGTCGCCCAGGCCAGCGCCATGGCGACTGCCAAGGTCGCCCGCTTCGACGCCGGGGTCATCGCCATCCGCGCCATCGCCACTCCCTTCTCAGACGGTCTCGGGCAGCTTGAACAGCCGCCGCGTGTTCACGGTGCATTGCTCGGCCAGGACCTCGACCGGCACACCCCGCACCTCGGCGATGAGCTTCGCCACATGCGGCACGTAAGCCGGCTGGTTCAACTTGCCGCGGAAGGGCACGGGCGCCAGATACGGGCTGTCGGTCTCGATGAGGAGGCGATCGGCGGGGACCATCTTGGCCACCTCGCGCAGGTCGGCCGCGTTCTTGAAGGTCACGATGCCCGAGAACGAAATATGAAACCCCAGATCCAGCGAGGCCCGCGCCACGTCCATGGTCTCGGTGAAGCAATGCACGACGCCGCCGGGCTCGCCGGCCTGCTCCTCGCGCATCAGGCGCAGCGTGTCCTCGGCCGCCGAGCGGGTGTGGATCACCAGCGGCTTGCCGGTGCGTCGCGCCGCGCGGATGTGGTTGCGGAAGCGCTCGCGCTGCCACGCCATCTCCTCGATGGTGCGGCCGTTGAGGCGGTAATAGTCCAGCCCCGTCTCCCCGATGGCCACGACCTTGGCATGCGCCGCGCCGGCGACCAGCTCGTCGACGCTGGGCTCATGGACCTCGTCGCTGTCCGGGTGCACGCCGACCGTCGCGAACAGCTGCGCATGCGCGTCGGCCAGTTCGCGGACCTCGGGGAACTCCTCCATCGTCGTGCAAATGCAGACGGCCTGGCGCACTTGCGCCGCGTCCATCGCGGCGAGCAGGTCGGGGAGTTGGGACTTGAGCTCGGGGAAGCTCAGATGGCAGTGGGAATCGATGTACATCGGGACAACTCGGCCGGAAAAGTCCGGCGCGCTCAGATCGTCTGCGTCGGCTTGGCCGAGGAGATCGCCGTGCCCAGCAGCTCCTCGATCTTGAGCTTGATGAGCCGGGTCTTCTCGTCGCCGGGGAAGCGCACACCCACGCCCTGGGTGCGGCCGCCCGAGGCGTTGGCCGGCGTCAGCCACGCGACCTTGCCGGCGACGGGATAGCGGTTGGGATCCTCGGGCAGGGTCATCAGCAGGTAGATGTCCTCGCCGAGCTTGTAATCCCGGTTGGTCGGGACGAACACCCCGCCCTCCGAGAAGATCGGGATGTAGGCGGCGTAGAGCGCGCCCTTCTCCTTGAACACCAGCTGGATCACGCTGGGCCGGGCGCCGCCGGCCGGGGCCGGCACGGGAGCGGAGGCGGGAGCGGGCGTCGTCGGGGTCATGGGGTTGGGAGAGGATGGGTGGGTCGAACGGTGGTCGAGTCTACTCGGGCGACCGGCGCCGCGATCAGCGGGCCGGGCGCATCGCCTGCTGGCCCTGCGCCACCAGGGACTCCATCAGCAGGCCCGCGTTGAGCGGATGGTCCGCATGACGAGCCGCGTCCTGCAGCACCTTGGCCCAGCGCTCCAGCGCCGCGCGCACCGCCGGGAGCTTGGGCAGTGCATCGCGCGGGAAGTACGCCGGCGCCGCGCCGTGGGCGATGCGCATCAGGTCGTGAACCAGGCGCTGCATGGCGCCGATCGCGCGCGGCACCGGCCAATCGGTCAGCGCCACCGCCTCGCCACGGGCAATGCGGCGCGGCAGCTCCAGCCAGGTCTTGGCGGCGATGCCCTCCTCGCTCCACTGCAGCGCCTCCTGCGGACGGCCGCCGACAGCCGCGAGCAGCACTTCCGGCTGGTCGACGCCACGCCCGCCCAGCCAGGCCAGGGCCTGTTCGCGCGACGGGAGCGCCATCTGCAGCGGCTGACAGCGGCTGCGGATGGTCGGCAGCAGCTGCTGCGGGGCGGCGCTGGCGAGCACGAATCGCAGCAGGCCCGCAGGCTCCTCCAGCGTCTTGAGCAACGCATTGGCGGCGATGGTGTTCAGCGCCTCGGCCGGATAGACGACCACGACCTTGGCCTTGCCGCGCGCCGCGCTGACCTGCGCGAAGGACAGCATCTGGCGCACCGCGTCGATTTTGATCTCGCGGCTGGGCTTGGCTTTGCTGGCCTTGGCCGTGCCCTCCTCGCCCTCCATCGCGCCGAAGCCCAGCGGCTCGCGCAGCGCCTCGGGCAGCAGCACCTGGAAGTCCGGATGCGAGCGCGAACGCAGCAGATGGCAGCTCGCGCAGCGGCCGCAGCCGGGTTGATCAGTCGAAGTCCGCCCTTCGCAAAGCCAGGCCTGCGCCAGCAGCAGCGCCAGGTCGAACTGGCCGACGCCGGCCGGCCCCTGCAGCAGCAGCGCATGGCTGCGGCCCTGCGTCAGCGCCTGGTGCAAAGGGGTCGCCAGCCAGGGCAGCGGCAGCGCGCCGCCGTCGGCCAGCGCGATGTCGGTGTCGGCGCCGCCGCTGATCGCGGATTCGCTCACCATCCCCGCTGCTCCAGCGCCGCGATCACCTGCGCGCCGACACCCTCGATGGAGTCGCTCGCGTCAATGCGCACGAAGCGCGACGGCGCCGATTCCGCGCGGCGGCGGTAGGCCTGGCGCACACGGTCGAAGAAGTCCAGGTCCAGCTGCTCCAGCCGGTCCGCGTCACGCGCCTGGGCGCGTCGCTGCGCGGCCACCGCCGGATCGACGTCGAACCAGAAGGTCAGGTCGGGCTGCCGGCCGTCCAGCACCCATTGCTCCAGCGTCTGCAACACCGACCAGTCCATGCCGCGCCCACCGCCCTGGTAGGCGAAGCTGGCGTCGGCGAAACGGTCGCACAGCACCGTCTGGCCCAGCGCCAGCGCCGGCGCGATCACGCGTTGCACATGGTCGCGGCGCGCGGCGAAGACCAGCAGCGCCTCGGTCAGGCCGTCCATGTCGCGGCGCAGGAAGAGCTCGCGCAGCGATTCCGCCAGCGGCGTGCCGCCGGGTTCGCGCGTCTGCACGAGCGCCGCGCCGCCGCGGCGCAGGTGCTGCGCGACGCGCTCGATGTGGGTGGACTTGCCGGCCCCGTCGATGCCCTCGAAGGTGATGAATCTGCCGCTCACGCGTGGAAGCTCTCTGAAAAAGACGCAGCGCGGACGCTCAGCGGCCGCGCTGGTATTTGTTGACCGCGCGATTATGCGCGGCCAGGTCGTCGCTGAACTGGCTGGTGCCGTCGCCGCGCGACACGAAATACAGCGCCTTGGACGGCGTCGGATGCAGCGCCGCCTGCAGCGCGGCCAGCCCCGGCATCGCGATCGGCGTCGGCGGCAGCCCGCCGCGGGTGTAGGTGTTGAACGGCGTGTCCGTCAGCAGATGGACCTTGCGCAGATTCCCGTCGAAATCGGTGCCCAGGCCGTAGATCACCGTCGGGTCGGTCTGCAGCGGCATGCCGACCTTGAGCCGGTTCACGAACACCGCCGCCACCAGCCCGCGATCCGCCGCGGCGCCGGTTTCCTTCTCGACGATGGAAGCCAGGATCAGCGCCTCGTCCGCGTTCCTGAGCGGCAGCCCGTCGGCGCGCCCGGCCCAGGCGCTGTCCAGCCGCTTCTGCATCAGCGCATGGGCGCGGCGCAGCACGGTCAGGTCGCTCACGCCGCGGCTGTAGGCATAGGTGTCGGGGAAGAAGCGGCCCTCGGGCGCCTGACCCGGCGCGCCCAGCGCCGCCATGACCTGCTCGTCGCTCATCGCGGCCAGGGTCTGCTTGAGCGCCGGCGCCGCCGCGATCGCGGCGCGCAGCTGGCGGAAGTTCCAGCCCTCGATGATGCGCAGCTGCTCCAGGGTCTGTTCGCCCTTGACCATCTTGTCCAGCAGTTCGCGCGGCGAGATGCCGGCATGGACCTCGTAGCTGCCCGCGCGGATCTTCTTGGACTGGCCCGACCAGCGGAACCATTCGTACAGGAAGCGCGGATCGGTCTGCACGCCCGCGGCGACCCAGGCCTGCGCGACCTGCAGGGGCGCGGTGCCGGGCTCGATCGAGAGTTCCACGCTGGGCTTGGCCAGCATCAGCGGCTGCTGCAGCCACCACCAGCCCGCGCCCACGGCGCCGGCGGCCAGCACGGTCACGGCCACCAGGGCCGACAGCAGCCAGCGTCCGATCCGGCCGCCCTGCCGGCGCGACCCGTTCTTTGATCTTTTCTTCGCGCGTACCAAGACCCGACGCCTCTCAAGTAATGCGGGGGCTGATGATAATCGGCCCCATGATCGAAGACCTCCACCATGCATCTCCCGCCGTCCCGGGTTCCGCCCTGGGCGCCGTCCGGTTGGCCGACTGGGGCGTGATTCGCGCCCAGGGCGAGGAATCGGCGAAGTTCCTGCACGGCCAGCTGACGCAAGACCTGGCCCTGCAGACGACGAAGCAGGCCCGACTGGCGGGCTTCTGCTCGGCCAAGGGCCGGCTGCTGGCGAGCATGCTGGCGATCAAGCCCGACGACCAGTCCGTGCTGCTCGCGCTGCCGGCCGAGGTGCTGCCCGCGACGGTCAAGCGCTTGTCCATGTTCGTGCTGCGCGCCAAGACCAAGCTGAGCGACGACAGCGCCGCCTGGGCCGTCTGGGGCCTGTCCGGCGTGCCGGCGCGCGAGTGGCTGGGCGAGGCCGCCCCGGCCGAGGTCTGGTCGGTGGGCCGGCTGGCCCTGGCCGACGGCGCCCAGGCCTTCGCCACGCGCCTGCCGGACGACGGCGTCACGCCGCGCTTCCTGCTGCTGCAACCGGCCGGCGCTCAGGCGCCCGCGTTGCCCCTGATCGATCCGGAGGAATGGCAGGGGCTGGACGTGACCGCCGGCCTGACCTGGATCCGCGAAGGCACCGTGGAGCAGTTCGTCCCACAGATGATCAACTTCGAACTGATCGGGGGCGTGAACTTCCAAAAGGGCTGCTATCCGGGCCAGGAGATCGTTGCCCGCAGCCAGTACCGCGGCACGGTCAAGCGACGCACGCATCTGTTCTCGCTCGACGGCGTCGATGCCGACGCACGGCCCGGTCAGGAGATCTTCCACAGCGAGGACCCCGAGCAGCCGGCCGGCATGGTGGCCGGTTTCGGTCGCCAGGAAGGTCGCCCGCTGCTGCTGGCCGAGGTGAAACTGGCCGCGCTGGAATCCGGATCGCTCCACCTGGGCAGCCCGCAAGGACCGCTGCTGAGCCCCCGTTCCCTTCCCTATCTCATTGGAGCCCCTGAATGACTTCCTCGCCGCCCACGCGCACCGTCCATCCTGTCGACCGCTCGACCGCCGCGGCCATTGACACCGCCGCGCCGATCGAGCTCTACGTCTATTACAAGGTCCACGCGGACCAGCTGGCCGCCGCCCAGGCCGCCTTCGAACAAGCCCGTGAGGGCCGTCCGGTGCGGCTGCTGCAGCGCCAGGACCACGATCCGGTGTTCAGCACCTGGATGGAAATCTACGGCCCCGGGCTGCCCGACGCGGTCGCCACGGAGCAGACCATCGCCGCCGCCCTGAGGGACTTCGCCCAGGGTCCCCGCCACCGGGAGGCCTTCACCGCCGTCGCCGGTCTCGGGGAGGCGCGTTGATGGAACACAACGTCTCCCTCATTTCGACGCTGGCCGCGGGCTTCGGCCTGGCGTTGATCTTCGGCTTCATCGCGGAACGCGTGAAGCTGCCGGCCCTGGTCGGCTACCTGGTCGCCGGCATCGTCATCGGCCCGGCCACGCCGGGCTTCGTCGCCGACGTGGGCATCGCCGCCCAGCTGTCCGAGATCGGCGTGATGCTGCTGATGTTCGGCGTGGGCCTGCATTTTTCGCTGGGCGACCTGATGGCGGTCAAGCGCATCGCGCTACCCGGCGCCATCGTGCAGATGGGCGCGGCCACGCTGCTGGGCATGGGCCTGGCGATGTGGTGGGGCTGGACGACCGGCGCGGCGCTGGTCTTCGGTCTGTCGCTGTCCTGCGCCAGCACCGTGGTGCTGCTCAAGGCGCTGGAGGCGCGCGGCACGCTGGAGTCGGTGAACGGCCGCATCGCGGTGGGCTGGCTGGTGGTCGAGGATCTGGCCACCGTGCTGATCCTGGTGCTGCTGCCCCCGCTGGCACCCGTGCTCAGCGGCGCCGCCGTCGACGCGAGTTCCAGCGCCCCGCTGTGGCGCACCATCGCCGAGACCCTGGCCCAGATGGCCGCGTTCGTCGTGCTGATGCTGGTGGTCGGCCGCCGGGTGCTCCCTTGGCTGCTGTGGCAGGTGGCGCGCACGGGCTCGCGCGAGCTGTTCACGCTGATGGTCATCGCGGTGGCGATCGGCATCGCCTACGGCGCGGCCGAGCTCTTCCACGTGTCCTTCGCGCTGGGCGCCTTCTTCGCCGGCATGGTGATGCGCGAGTCCGAGTACAGCCACCGCGCCGCGCAGGAGTCGCTCCCGCTGCGGGACTCGTTCTCGGTGCTGTTCTTCGTGTCGGTGGGCATGCTCTTCGACCCGATGACGCTGGTGGAGCAGCCGCTGCATCTGCTGGGCGTGGTGGCCATCGTCATGATCGGCAAGGCGCTGGCGGCGACGCTGCTGGTGATCGCCTTCCGTTATCCGCTGAACACGGCGATGACGGTGTCGGCCAGCCTGGCGCAGATCGGGGAGTTCAGCTTCATCCTGGCCGGACTGGGCCTGCAACTCGGTCTGCTGCCCAAGGCGGGCATGAATCTGGTGCTGGCGGCGGCGCTGATCTCGATCGCGCTGAACCCGGTGATGTTCGCGATGGTCAAGCCGCTGCGCAGCTGGGTGCTGGCGCGCTCGTCCTTCGCGCGCAAGCTCGAGGCCCGCGACGACCCCTATGCCGAGCTTCCGCAGACGACCGACCGCCAGTATCTGGAGGGTCAGGTGGTGTTGGTGGGCTTCGGCCGAGTGGGTCGCCGGATCGCGGACGCGCTGCAGGAGCGGCAGATCCCCTTCGTCGTCGCCGAGCAGAGCCGAGAGACCGTCGAGGCGCTGCGCAAGCGCGGCATCGCGGCGGTGAGCGGCGACGCGGCCGATCCGATGGTGCTGGTGCAGGCGCACATCGCCAACGCGGCGATGCTGGTCGTGGCGACGCCCGACTCGATGCGGGCGCGGCAGATGGCCGAGACGGCCCGTCAGCTGAACCCGGGCATCGAGATCGTGCTGCGCACCCATGGCGAGGACGAGTCCGAGCTGCTGCGCAAGGAGCAACTGGGGACGGTGTTCTACGGCGAGGAGGAACTCGCCAAGGGCATGAGCCGGCATGTGCTGCAGCGCTTCAACGCGCCCCTGCCCGAGGACATCGCGCCGTTGATGGGCTCCGCGCATTGAGCGCGCCCCGTCGGCGATGACGCGAACTCATCGCCCCTGACCGAGATGCCGGGCCCGCGCGCCCGGCATCGCTTCATCCGGCCTTTACATCGCACGCTTAGCGTCGCCGCCCATGATCGATCGCGCGTCCGTCCGTTCCGCATGCTCCGCCTCCCCTCCGGCTGACCGACGCCCGCGCGGGCCGGGCACGGCGACCGCGCCAGTCGCCGCCAAGCCGCGTGCATCCCTGCTGGGCGGGCTCGCGCTGGGTCTGACGCTGATGCTGAGCGCCTGTTCCAGTCCGCCGAAAGCACGTCTGGAAGAACAGCGGCAGCAACGCGACTTCGCCGCCAGCGGCTACGCGCCGTCGATCGCGGCTGTCGAGATCCAGGCCATCAACTGGCGCCTGCGCGGCGAGGACGTGCGCCTGAGCGTCACAAGCGCGGGCGGACTGGGCGGAACGCCGCGACCGGTGGTGCTCTACCTGCCGGGCCTGGGCGAAGCGGAGACCGCCGGCCTGCGCTGGCGCCGGGCCTGGGCGGCCGCCGGCTACGCGGTACTGACGGTGCAGCCGCTGGAGGAGGACGCAGCCGCCTGGTCCTCGGACCTGGCCCGCGCTGCGGAGTTCAACGAGCTCGGTCGCCGCCATTACGCCGAGGCGGAGATGCGCAAGCGTCTCGCGCGGCTGGACGTCCTGCTCGCCGAGGCGCAGCGCCTGGGCCGTCAGGGCGAGGCGCCGTGGCGCGCGCTGGATTGGTCGCGCGCGGTGGTCGCGGGCTATGAGCTCGGCGCCCAGTCGGCGCTGGCCCTGGCGGGCGAGCGGCAAGCGGACGGCAGCGTGCTCGCGCTGAAAACGCTGCAAGCGCGCGCGGCCATCGTGATCAGCCCGCAGGTGATGAGCACGCCGGACCCGGAGCGCTACCGCGCCCTCGCGGTGCCGGTACTGAGCCTGACCGGCCCCGATGACGGCGATCTGCTCAACATGGTCAAGGACGTGCGCTGGCGCGAGGCGCCCTTCCAGGCGATGCCGGCGGACCGGCGCTGGCTGCTCAGCGTCCCCGAGGTGCCTCACGCGGCTTTCGCCGGCAACGATCCCCGCCCGGAGACCGAAGCCGAGGCCAACGCGCGCCGCCGCGCGGAGGCGGGCGACGGCCAGTCGCAGGGCCGCCGCGGTGGCGGCGGACGCGGCGCTCGCGGCCAGGAAGGGCCGACGCGGCTGGCGCCGGTCCCGGCCGTGCCGGACTACCGGCGCCTGCACCAACAGCAGCTGGGCCTGATCGCCGCGCAGCAGGTCAGCGTGGCCTTCCTCGATCTTCATCTGAAGCAGTCCGACGCGGCCCGCGCCTGGCTGGCCGGGCCGGCGCAAGCCTGGCTCGGCCGGGTCGGGACGGTGAGCGGCGCCACCGCCCGATGAGCGGCGGGCGGTGAGCCGCGGCCCAGGTCAACGCGTCGGTCTGTTCAAACGATGACGCCCTGGCCTGCGATGCCCTCCCGGGATTCAGGCCAGACGGGTTCGCTCACAAACTCCGCACCATCTCCACATGCGCGATGCCGGCTTCCTCGAACACCGGACCGCGGCGCTGGAATCCGGCCCGGGTGTAGAAGCCTTCAGCGCTGAGCTGCGCATGCAGCAGCACCTCGCGGTAGCCCTGCTCGCGGCCGGCCTGCATCAGCGCGTCCAGCACCTGCCGTCCGACCCGGCTGCCCCGCATCGGCGACAGCACCGCCATGCGGCCGATCTTGGCAACACCTGGCACGTGCTCCAGCAACCGCCCCGTCGCCAAGGGTCGGCCGAGACGGTTGTAAGCCACCGCATGCGTGCAGCTCTCGTCCGCGGCATCCCATTCCATCTCGGCGGGAATCTTCTGCTCCTCGACGAACACCGCCTGGCGGATGCGATGCGCGTCCTCGCCGACCGTGGCCCAGGCACCCACCCGGGCCTCGGTCATCACCTCGCCGCGCTCGAAACCGAGCAGCAGCTCCCGCAACTGCTGCGGCACCGGCTTGGCCACGCGCGCCACCGGATCGGCGAAGACATAGACCAGCTCGCCATGCACCAGGCAATCGTCGCCGCGGAACACCGCGCAGGTCACGGTCATCGAGCTGGTGCCCACGCGCTCCGTCCGCACGCCCACGTCCAGCAAATCGTCGTAATGCGCCGAGCCCAGGTATTCCACCGTCGACTTGCGTACGAACAGGTCGCCCTCCAGCGCCGCCATCGTCGGCGCGTAGGGCAACGCCAGCGCGCGCCAGTAGCCGCCCACCGCCGTGTCGAAATAGGTCAGGTAATGCCCGTTGAAGACGATCTGCTGCGCGTCGACCTCGGCCCAGCGCACGCGCAGGCGGTCGAGGAAGCGGAAGCTGGCGCGCGTCGGCGCGGTGCGGTCTTGGCTCATTGCGGATCCCGGTCGAAGGCTTGCCGCAGCGCGGCGGCGCAGGCATCCAGCGCCTGCTCGGCCTCCGGAATGCTACGGCCCATCTTGATGAAGTCGTGTGTCACGCCGCGGTACAGCTCGAGCTGCACCTCGTTGCCCTGCGCGCGCAGCAGGTCGGCATAGGCGATGCCCTCGTCGATCAGCGGATCGGCCTCGGCCAGGATCAGGCAGGCCGGCGCGAGTCCCTCATGGTCCTCGGCCTCCAGCGGCGCGAATCGCCAGTCGTCGCGGCGCTCGTCCGGGATGTACTGGTTGAAGAACCACGCGATCGTGTCCGCCTCGAGCAGATGGCCTTCGGCGAAACGGCGATGCGAATCGGTGTCCGCATGCGCCGTCGCCCCCGGCGTGATCAGCAGCTGCAGCGCCAGCGAAACGCCCAGCGTGTCCTGGACGTCGCGCGCATGCAGCGCGCTCACCGCCGCCAGCGTGCCGCCGGCGCTGTCGCCGCCGACCGCGATGCGGCGCGGATCCAGCCCCAGTTCCGGCGCGGCGTGGACCAGCCATTCGAGCGCCGCCCAGCAGTCGTCGACCGCGGCGGGGAACGGGTGCTCGGGCGCGAGACGATAGTCCACGGCCATCACCGCCGCGCCGCTGCGCAGCGCGAGCTGGCGGCACAGGCTGTCGTGGGTCTCCAGATTGCCGATGACGAATCCGCCGCCATGGAAGTACAGCAGCACGGGCAGGCCGCGGGCGTCCTGGGCGACACCCGCCTCGCGCGTCACCGGGGCGTAAAGGCGGACCGCGATCTCGCCCGCGGGTCCCGGGATTGCCAGATTCTCGACACGCGCCAGGGGCGCGCGCGGCAGGTCCAGGATCTCGGCGCCCATCAGGTAGGCGATGCGTGCCTGACGGGGCGAGAGGCTTTGGTATTTGGGCCGGTTGGCGCGGTGGATGCGCTCCAGCACCGCGGCCATCCGCGGTGTCAACAAGGTGCTACTCAACGGGAACTCCAGGACGTAGGCTCGGGCATCCGCCAAGCCGCAACGGCAGGATTTTCCCAGACTCCACACCACGCCCGTCCAAGGACTCGACATGGCCCTGATCCAGTACCTGACCCACATCCATCTGGAAGCCGGCGCACGCCGCGTGATCGGCGCGGAATGTGCCCGCATCGGCATCCGCAAGCCGCTGATCGTCACCGACAAGGGCGTACGCGCCGCGGGCGTCCTGGACCTGGTGATCGAGGACTGGACCGCCTCGCCCATCGATCCTTCGAGCGCCCCTGTCTACGATGGCACCCCGCCCAACCCGACCGAAGCCGCCGTCCGCGAGGCCGCCGAGCTCTACCGCCGCCACGGCTGCGACGGCCTGATTGCCATCGGCGGCGGCTCCAGCATCGACTTGGCCAAGGGCGTGGCCATCGCCGCGACGCATGAGGGCCCGTTGACCGGTTTCGCCACCATCCTGGGCGGCGCGGGGAACATCACGTCCAAGGTGGCGCCGCTGATCGCGGTGCCGACGACCTCGGGCACCGGCTCCGAGGTCGCGCGCGGCGCGATCATCATCGTGGACGACGGGCGCAAGCTGGGGTTCCACAACTGGGAGCTCATGCCCAAGTCCGCCGTCTGCGATCCCGAACTCACCTTCAAGCTGCCCGCCGGCCTGACCGCGGCCACCGGGATGGACGCGATCGCGCACTGCCTGGAAACCTTCATGTCCTCCGCGTTCAACCCGCCGGCCGACGGCATCGCGCTGGAGGGTCTGCGTCGCGGCTGGTCCCGCATCGAGCGTGCCGTGACGCATCCGCACGACGTCGACGCCCGCCTGGACATGATGGCCGCCAGCACCATGGGCGCGCTCGCCTTCCAGAAGGGCCTGGGCTGTGTGCATTCGCTCAGCCACGCGCTGGGCGGACTCATGCCGCGGTTGCACCACGGCACGCTGAACGCGGTGTTCCTGCCTGCGGTGATCCGCTTCAACGGCGGGCACGAGTCCATGCGCCGCGACGACAAGATCGCCCGCATGGGCCACGCGATGAACCTGCAGGAGGGCACGCCGCCGGACGAGCTCGCCGGCGCCGTCAAGGGGCTGAACGCCCGCCTGGGCCTGCCCTCGGGGCTGCGCGAGATGGGCGTCACCGTCGACCTGTACGACCAGATCATCGAGCGCGCCCTGCACGACCACTGCCACAAGACCAACCCGCGCGAGGCTTCGCCCAGCGACTACCGGAAGATGCTGGACGAGTCGATGTGAGGACGCGAGCGGACCGCGGAACGCCGAGGCCGCTCACCGCTTGATACGAGAAGGGTGGTGTCCGCAGGGCTTTGCGCCTCGCGGCGCCGCGCTCAATGTCGAGGCGTGCGATCCGTGTACGCAGGACGCGCGGGGCGGATGGCCGGCGCGGTACTTCCCGCCACGAAATTGCCCGGTCTTGCCGCCAGCAATACCGCCAACAGGTCGGTGACCTTGAGCGGCTTGTAGAGCAGGCGATTGAATCCCGCCTCGCCGGCGTTCTCGTCCGTGATGGCCGGGCCGCCGCCGGTGAGGCACACGTACATCACGTGGCGGTTCTCCTCGGCGTCGATCAGCTTGGCCTCGGACACGACTTCCAACCCGTTCATGTCGGGCATCTCGAAGTCGACGAACACCAGCTCGGGCTTGAACAGCTTGGCCAGGCGCAGCCCCACACGGCCGCTGTAGGCCACGGCGGTCGCACAGCCGTAGCACCGGAACAGCTCGCTCAGGCTGCGCGCGCCTTCCGGGTCGTCGTCGATCACGAGCACGCGCAGCGCTTGCGGCCCGTGCGGCGAGGAATCTGGCATCTGAAACTTTCTCCCAGGGTACGGCTCCGCACGGGCGGCCGGGGCCGTCCGTCGGGCAATCTCGTTCGGCAAGCTGCGTGCCCACGCGGGGCCTCCTAAACCCAGGGACCGCCGACGCGGCCCGGGGGCTAAAGTCGCTCGGTTCAGCGTTCGCTGAACGTCGGACAGCCGTCGCCGAACGGCGGGAGAAAGTCATGAACGTCCTCGAGGAAGGGGTGGCCGTCGTACCGGCCGAGCACCTCAATGCCATGCTGCTGGCGCTGCATGCGCTGCGTCGCGGGGACCCTGAGGTCAGGCTCCCGTTTCACTGGACGGGGGTGGCGGGCAAGCTCGCCGACGCCTTCAACGACGTGGTCGAACAGAACGCCTCGATGGCCGCCGAGCTCGCGCGGCTGCGCCAGGTCGTGGGCAAGGAAGGTCGACTGCGCCAACGCGCCGCGTTGCCCGAGATGCGCGGTTTCTGGGGCCAGCAGATCGACTGCATCAACGCGCTGATCGACGACCTGGTCCATCCCACCAGCGAAGCGGCCCGCGTCATCGGCGCGGTGGCCGAGGGCGACCTGACCAAGTCCATGGCGCTGGAGGTCGACAGCCGGCCGCTGCAGGGCGAGTTCCTGCACACCGCCAAGACCATCAACCGCATGGTCGAGCAGCTGGGCGATTTCTCCGCCGAGGTGACCCGGGTCGCGCGCGAGGTCGGTACCGAGGGCAAGCTCGGCGGTCAGGCCGAGGTCAAGGGCGTGGCGGGAACCTGGAAGGACCTCACGGACTCGGTCAACTCCATGGCCGGCAACCTGACCGACCAGGTCCGCAACATCGCCGATGTGACCACCGCGGTCGCGCAGGGCGATCTGTCCAAGAAGATCGACGTCGACGTCAAGGGCGAGTTCCTGACCCTGAAGAACACCATCAACACCATGGTGGACCAGTTGCGCTCCTTCGCGTCCGAGGTGACCCGGGTGGCGCGCGAGGTCGGCACCGAAGGCTCGCTGGGCGGGCAGGCGCGCGTGGAGGGCGTGTCGGGGACGTGGAAGGACCTGACCGACTCGGTCAACTCCATGGCCGGCAACCTGACTTCGCAAGTGCGCAACATCGCCGACGTGACCAAGGCGGTGGCCGCGGGCGACCTGTCCAAGAAGATCACCGTCGACGTCAAGGGCGAGATCCTGGAGCTCAAGAACACCGTCAACACGATGGTGGACCAGCTGCGCTCCTTCGCCGCGGAAGTGACCCGGGTGGCGCGCGAGGTCGGTACCGAGGGCAAGCTTGGCGGCCAGGCCGACGTGCAGGGCGTGGCCGGCACCTGGAAGGACCTGACCGAGTCGGTGAACTTCATGGCGGGCAACCTGACCTCGCAGGTCCGCAACATCGCGGAGGTGACCACCGCCGTGGCCGCGGGCGACCTGTCCAAGAAGATCACCGTCGATGTCAAGGGCGAGATCCTGGAGCTCAAGAACACCATCAACACGATGGTGGATCAGCTGCGCTCCTTCGCCGCGGAAGTGACCCGCGTGGCGCGAGAGGTCGGCACGGAGGGCAAGCTCGGCGGCCAGGCCGATGTGCAGGGCGTGGCGGGAACCTGGAAGGATCTGACGGACTCGGTCAACTCGATGGCCTCCAACCTGACCTCGCAGGTGCGCAACATCGCCGACGTGACCAAGGCGGTGGCCGCGGGCGACCTGTCCAAGAAGATCACGGTGGACGTGCTCGGCGAGATCCTGGAGCTCAAGACCACCATCAACACCATGGTGGACCAGCTCTCCTCCTTCGCGTCGGAGGTGACCCGAGTGGCGCGCGAGGTCGGCACCGAGGGCCGGCTGGGCGGACAGGCCACGGTGCGAGGCGTGTCCGGCACCTGGAAGGACCTGACCGACAACGTCAACTTCATGGCCGGCAACCTGACCGGCCAGGTGCGCGGCATCGCCAAGGTGGTGACCGCGGTGGCCGACGGCGACCTGGCGCAGAAATTGACGGTGGAGGCCAAGGGCGAGATCGCCGCGCTGGCCGACACCATCAACTCGATGACGGACACGCTGGCGTTGTTCGCGGACCAGGTGACCACGGTGGCGCGCGAAGTGGGCGTGGAGGGCAAGCTCGGCGGCCAGGCCAAGGTGCCGGGCGCGTCGGGCACCTGGAAGGGCCTGACGGAGAACGTCAACGAGCTGGCCGCCAACCTGACCACGCAGGTGCGCGCGATCGCGGAGGTGGCGACCGCGGTGACGCAAGGCGACCTGACGCGCTCCATCACGGTGGACACGCAGGGCGAGGTGGCGTCGCTGAAGGACACCATCAACGAGATGATCCGCAACCTCAAGGACACGACGCAGAAGAACACCGAGCAGGACTGGCTCAAGACCAACCTGGCCAAGTTCAGCCGCATGCTGCAGGGCCAGAAGGACCTGGTCACCGTCGGCCAGCTGATCCTGAGCGAGCTCGCGCCGGTGGTCGGCGTGCAGCAGGCCGAGTTCTACGTGCTGAGCATGCGCGGCGAGATGCCGCGCCTGAAGCTGATCGCCAGCTATGCCTCGGGCGGGCTGGCCACGCATGGCAAGGAGCTGTCGCTGGGTCAGGGACTGGTGGGCCAATGTGCGCTGGACCAGGAAAAGATCCTGCTGGCCAACGTGCCGGGCGAGTCCTTCCGCGTCGCTTCAGGTCTGGCCGAGGCGGCGGCGCTGGAGGTGCTGGTGCTGCCGGTGATCTTCGAGGGCCGCGTGCGCGGCGTCGTGGAGCTGGCCTCCATCGAGCGCTTCAGCTCCACCCACCTGGCCTTCCTGGAGCAGCTGACCGAATCCATCGGCATCGTGATCAACACCATCGAGGCCAGCACCCGGACCGAGGACTTGCTGATCCAGTCGCAGTCGCTCGCGGAAGAGCTCCAGCGCCGCCAGCAGGAGCTGCAGCAGACCAACCAGGAGCTGCAAGAGAAGGCGCGCCTGCTGGCCCACCAGAACCAGGAAGTGGAGCGCAAGAACACCGAGGTCGAGCAGGCCCGGCAGGCGCTGGAGGAGAAGGCCGAGCAGCTGGCCCTGACCTCCAAGTACAAGTCGGAGTTCCTGGCCAACATGTCGCACGAGCTGCGCACGCCGCTGAACTCGCTGCTGATCCTGTCGGACCAGCTTTGCAAGAACACCGAGGGCAACCTCACGGGCAAGCAGGTCGAGTTCTCCAAGACCATCCACGCCTCGGGCAACGACCTGCTGATGCTGATCAACGACATCCTGGACCTGTCCAAGATCGAGTCCGGCACGGTGGCGGTGGACGTCAGCGAGCTGCGTCTGGACGAGCTGCAGCGCTCGGTGGAACGCAGCTTCCGGCACTTCGCCGAGTCCAAGCACATCGGCTTCGCGGTGGAGGTCGAGCAGCCGCTGCCCAAGTCGCTGGTGACCGACGTCAAGCGTCTGCAGCAGATCATGAAGAACCTGCTGTCCAACGCCTTCAAGTTCACGCATCAGGGCCAGGTGACCTTCACCGTCGCCGCGGCGAGCGAGGGCTGGTCGGCCGACCACGAAGTCCTGAACCACGCGGGCCAGGTGATCTCGTTCGCGGTGTCCGACACGGGGATCGGCATCTCCGCCGACAAGCAGCAGATCATCTTCGAGGCCTTCCAGCAGGCCGACGGCTCGACCTCGCGCAAGTACGGCGGCACCGGCCTGGGCCTGGCCATCAGCCGCGAACTGGCCAGGCTGCTGGGCGGGGAGATCCGCCTCGTGAGCGCGCCGGGCCGAGGCTCGACCTTCACGCTCTACCTGCCGCAGCACTATGCGCCGCCGCGCAACCCGCGACCGCGCGCCGGCGCGAGCGAAGCCGCTGAGGGAGCCGGCGCCGGAGCGGACACCGTGCGAACCGCCCTGCCCGTCTCCGCGCGCGGCAAGATCAGCGCCTCCGCGCTGGCCGAGGCCGCGGTGCAACGGGCCGCGTCGCGCCGGCCGCGCGCCGACGCCAACGGCGCCGCCGGTTCGACCGCCCCCTTGCCCCTGGAGACGGACCGCCCCCACCTGGACGCGCCGCCGGACAGCGTCGTCTTCGCCAACGTCGCCAAGGACGACCGCGCGGACATCGTCTCCGGTGACCGGGTGCTGCTCATCGTCGAGAACGACCTCGCCTTCGCCGGCGTGCTGCTGGAATCGGCACGGCAGGCCGGCATGAAGGGCCTGGTGGCGACCACCGGCGCCGGTGCGCTGACCTTGGCGCAGGAGTTCCGGCCGGCGCTGATCACGCTGGACATCTTCCTGCCCGACATGCAGGGCTGGCGCGTGCTGGACCGGCTCAAATCAGATCCCGACACCCGTCACCTGCCGGTGTGCGTGGTCTCCACCGACGAGTCGCGCGAGCGCGCGCTGCAGGCCGGCGCGCTGGGCTTCTTGGCCAAGCCGCTGCAATCGCGGGACGACGTCGACGCCGCGCTGCGCGATCTGCAGCTCTACCTGGACCGTCCGGTGCGGCGCCTGGCCGTGGCCATGCCGGCCGGGACGGAGCGGGAGGAGCTGCTCGCGCCCTTCGCGGCGATGGCGCACGAGTTCGAGACCGTGCTGCTGGGCTCGGCGGCGGACGCCCGCGCGCTGCTGCCCGGCGCGGACGCGCTGCTGGTCGACGCCGCCCGCAGCCCCTTCGGGCCGCAAGATGTGCTGGACGCGCTGGAGCGCCGCCCCGGGACGCTGCCACTGCCGGTGGTCGCGTTGCATGCGACGCCCTCGCCCGCCGGTCAGGACGCGACCGAGGCGGCCCGCTGGAGCCATGCGCACGGCCTGCCGGTGCGGGTCGCGGCGGACGTCGAGACGGCGGCCGCGCATCTGGCGTTGGCGCTGCATCGCGCGCAGGCCGATCTGGACGAGCGCGAGCGCCAGGCGTTGCGCCGGGCGCAGGAGTCGCGCTGTCCGCTGGCGGGGAAAAAGGCCCTGATCGTCGACGATGACATGCGCAACATCTTCGCGCTGGCCACGGTGCTGGACTCGCACGGGATGGTGATCGTCTCGGCGGACAACGGCCGCGAGGCGATCCGGCTGGTGCAGGAGGATCCCGCCATCGACATCGTGCTGATGGACATCATGATGCCGGAGATGGACGGGTTGGAGACCATGCAGCAGATCCGCCGCCTGCCGCGCGGGCGGGAGCTGCCCATGGTCGCGGTGACCGCCAAGGCGATGAAGGGCGACCGCCAGAAGTGCATCGAGGCCGGCGCCTGGGACTACCTGTCCAAGCCGGTGGACCCGACCTACATGCTGACCGTGCTGCGGGGCTGGCTATGCCATTGAGCGCCATCTTCGACGGCTACGCCACGCCCGACGCGGCCGAGCGGGCCAGCATCCTCATCGTCGACGACCTGCCCGAGAAGCTGCTGGTCTTCGAGACCATCCTGGCCGACCTGGGCCAGCATCTGGTGATCGCGCGTTCGGGCAGCGAGGCGCTGCGCGAGGTGCTGCGCCAGCAGTTCGCGGTGATCCTGATGGACGTGAACATGCCCGGCATCGACGGGCTGGAGACGGCGCGGCTGATCCGCGGCTACCGGCGCTCGGCGCACACGCCCATCATCTTCATGACCGCCTACGCCGACGAGATGCAGCTGGCACAGGGCTACTCGCTGGGGGCGGTGGACTACATCCTCTCGCCGGTGATCCCGGATGTGCTGCGCAGCAAGGTGAGGGTCTTCGTGGACCTGTTCATCATGCAGCAGCGGCTGCGGCAGCAGGCGCTGGAGCGTATCGCCATCGCCCGCGCCGAGGCCGCCCAGCGCGCCGCCGAGGAGAACACGCGCCGCTCCATCTTCCTGGCCCAGGCGGGCCAGGAGCTGGCGCACTCGCTGGACGCGGACATTGCGATGCGGCGGCTGCTCGCGCTGCTGGTGCCGCGCTTCGCGCCGCGCGCGCTGCTGTGGCTGCGCGACGGCGGCCACGGCCATGAGCGGGTGCTGCGCTGCGACGCGCCCGCCGCGGCGGACGAACCGCCGTTGTTCTTCGAGGGCCGCGAGCAGATGCTCTCGGAGGTGCTCTACAACGCCACGCGCAACGCGCTGGAGCCGGCGGTGGCCGCGGACGAGGACCTGGCCGCGCACGCGCCGCTGCGCCGCGACACGGCCAGCGGCTCGGTGCTGCCGCTGGTGACGGGCGAGCGCGCCATCGGCGGTCTGCTGCTGGCCGATCCGCATCCGCCCACCGACTGGCCGACGCTGGAAGAGCTGGCAGGACGCGCCGCGATCGCCTTTGAGAACGCGCGGCTCTACGGCGCGCTGCAGGCGGAGATCGTCGAACGCCGCCAGGCCGAGGCCGAGCTGCTGCAGGCGAGCCATCGCAAGGACGAGTTCCTGGCGATGCTCTCGCACGAGCTGCGCAACCCGCTGGCGCCGATCCGCAACGCGATCGAGGTGATGCGCTCGTTGGCGGGCGCGCCGCGCGCGGCATCGGGTGCGGCAGCAGGCGCGGTGGCGGGCACGGCCAGCGGGTCTGTGACGGGCGTCGCGGCAGGCGCCGGAGCCGACGGCCGCTTGGCCGAGGCGGTGGCGGTGACCGATCGCCAGATGAAGCACCTGACGCGCCTGGTCGACGAGCTGCTGGACGTCGCCCGCATCAGCCAGGGAAAGATCGTGCTCAAGACCGAACTGCTGGACCTGCGCGACATCGTGCGCCAGGGCCTGGAGCCGGTGCAGTCGCTGATCGACGCGCAGCGCCAGCAGCTGCGGCTGACGCTGCCGGCGCATCCGGCGCCGGTGCGCGGCGATGCGGCGCGGCTGATCCAGGTGGTCACCAACCTGCTGCACAACGCGGCGAAGTACACCGACCCGGACGGCCGCATCGAGCTCACGCTGCGCGCCGATGCGCGCGGCGTCACGCTGTCGGTGCGCGACGACGGACGCGGCATCGCGCCCGAGTTGCTGCCCCATGTGTTCGACCTCTTCGAGCAGGGGCCGCGCAGCCTGGACCGCAATCAAGGGGGACTGGGCGTCGGTTTGACGCTGGTGCAGCGCCTGGTGCAGCTGCATCACGGCGAGGTCCGCGCGAGCAGCGAAGGCGCGGGACACGGCTCGGAGTTCGTGGTGACGCTCCCGATCGCCGAAGGCGCCGACATCGTTTCACTACCCTCGTCCGTGTCCCCACGATCGACGGCCGCGCTGATCGCTGCCGGGACGCTGACAACACCGGGTACCCCGGGGTCGGTGCCGAGTCTGCGCGGCGGGACCTCGCTGCCCGACGACTGCCGCGTGATGGTGGTCGACGACAACCGCGATGCGGCGGACTCGATGGCCGTGTTCCTGGAGCTGGCCGGTTTCGAGGCCCTGGTGGAGCTGGACGGTCCCTCGGCGCTCACGCGCGTGGCCGAGCGCATGCCGCAGGTGGTGCTGCTCGACATCGGCCTGCCGGGCCTGGACGGCTACGAGGTGGCACGTCGCTTGCGCGCGCTGCCCGGCGGCGACAAGTGCCTGCTGATCGCCCTCACCGGCTACGGCCAGCAGGACGACCGGCGCCGCGCGCATGAGGCCGGCTTCGACGTGCACCTGGTCAAGCCGGCGGATCCGGACGCGGTGGTCGAGCTGATCCAGGAATGGCGGCATCGGGAGGCGGCGGCGCTGAGTTCGGCCGAGGGGATGCGCTGACCGGCCTCCGACCAATGAGCGCTCCGGACGGATCGGGACACTAGGTCCGTTCATTCATCCCGGCGGTCAACGACCGCCCCTCTCAAGGAGTGCTCTCATGTCCATCAATCCTCTGGGCGCCGTCTCCGGTGCCGTCTCCGGGGTCGCCAACGGCGTGTCCAACGCAGTCGAGAAGATCCCCCTGGTCGGCGGGCTCTTGGGCGGGATCACCCGCGGGATCGGCGCACTGGCGGGGGGCGGCCTCTCCAAGCTCTTCGGCGGCTGATCGGGAGCGCGCGATGGTTGCTCCGGTTCTCCTCACAGCTTGCACCTCTCTGGGTGTCTCCGCCGCAGGCGACCTGCTATGCAAGTGCCTTAACAAGGCCGGGCTGACAGGCACGGCCAGTACCCTTCACAACACCACGCAGGCTGTTTCAGGCGGCATGATGGGCGCGTCCGCCAACAGCATCTTGAACGCGTTCAGCCCATCCACGCGCTGATCGTGAAGCCCGCCCCGGTCCCGTGCCGGGGCGCCCCCCAGCCAGCTCGACAGTCCCTCGACAAGCCAGGTCCATTTCGCCCATCGAGGAAGGACCCGATGAGAGACTCATCCATCAACGCCAGCGCGCACGCGCTCTTCCCACCCCCATCGGAGCCCGAGGCCGGAGCGTCCTGCGCATCGTCGGGCACGACCCCACAGATCGTCGACGCCGGGCTACCGCTCCAAGCGACGCCCTCGGCGCCCGTCGCCGTCCGATTGGGCCGGTGCCTCTTCTCTTCCCGCCCCAAGGTCATCGACGATTTTTCAGGCAGCGGCCTGCTGTCGGCGCTGCGCATGGTCGCGCGGCTGCGTAATCTCGACGGCCCCGACGACCTCGCCGGCGCCATCCCGGCCGGCTTCTCCGAAGCCAATCAGCCGTACATCGAGATCGGCTTGCTCGCCGCGCTCTTTCCGCTGGTCGCGATCGCTGCCCATGGGGCGGTGCGGTCCGCCAAGGCCGGCTATCAAGAGGTCTATCCGCAGAGCGTGCAGAAGGTGCTCGATCAGCAGCGACAACTGATCGAGGCGCTGCGACACGCCAACGAATGCGATGCCGCCGACGCGGCGCGCGATCCTGGCCACCCGTACGGCGATATCTACCACCGGCTGGACCAGGAGTTGCGCCTGCGTCGCCTCGAACGGCTGAATGCCGCCGGCGTACGCCGCTTCGAGAACCGTCAACACCATCGGGAGAAGGGATGGTTTTCGATTCCTCTCGCAGGGCACAACCTGGTGAGCAAGATCCGCGGCGTCCCCGGCAATGCCATGTTGAGCGAGCAGTTCAGCCAAGCGGCGGCGGAGCTGCTCGCCGCACGCTTCGCTCACCGCCGGGCAGCGGCGGCATCCCAGACGCCTGGTGCCGATGCGGCGAACGCGCGCGGCACTTATTTCGCGGAAGTCGACTATCAGCACCACCTGAGCTGCAAGCTCAACGTCGGTCTGCCCCAAGCCAAGCGCGGGCGCATCGCCTGGCTGTTCAGCGGCATCGGCATGCCGGGCATGGCCAGCGGCATGGCGACCTCGGCCGGCGCCTCCGCCGCGAAGGCGGCGGGACAGCTACTCGGCGGCACCGCGCCACGGCTGGCTGAACAGGCCTTGGAATCCGCGACCGGTGGTCTCATGATCGGCGCCCAGCTCGCCCAAGGCATGGCCGGCGCCTGCAACTTCCGGCTCCACCGCGCCGAACATCGCCAGCTGAAGGCCGATCACGACGCGGCGCGCGGCCTGTCCGCGCATCTCTCGCCGACGGCATTCAAGGTCTACGAGGGCGACGCCGCTTTCCGCCTGGCCGACAGCGCGCGGGATCAGGTCTTCGACGCCATGCTGACCGCGGGCCAGGGCCTGATGCTCGGCGCGAGCATCTCCAACTTTGCCTGTCCGCCGGTCGCGGCGGCCTTGGCGGCGCCGGGTGCGCTGCTCACCATCGGCGCGAGCATCGGCGCTGGCGTCAACGAAAAGCACCGCGCGGACTTTCTCGGCGACCAGACGCCGGAGACGGTCAAGTCTCAGATGAGATGGGGCAATCTCGGCCCGCGTCTGCGCGAGCACGCCCTCGACACGGTGCTGCAGGAAGTCGCGGGCGGCTTCGAGGGGTATCAGGAGCAAGTCGTCCGCACGCGGCTGTGGAACGACCTGCTGAAGGTGCTCAAGAAGGAAGACGCGCTCGACGAACGCAGTTCCCATCCCGCGGCGGAGCGGCATCGACGGCTCGTCGAGCGCACGGAGCGGCGCAAGGGCGCGGCACATCTGCTGCCCGTCGGCGTGGAACGCCTGCGGGCGCTGCGCGACGAGCGTTATCCCTTGCCGAACCTGGCGGCCTCCACCGCGGTGCTGCACGAGCGTCTGGCGCAGGAACTGCGGGCGCATCCCGCCAGCGACGCGATCATCGCCCAGCCGTCCTTCCAGCGGGATGTGCTGTTCGCGACCGCGCAAGATCTGGCACATCGCAATCGGCCAGACACGCGCGCACTGTTCTTCGATGCGCGGGGGCGCCGCAAGCCGACCCTGCCGGCCGACGCGCAGTTCTTCGATTTCCTGGACGGCAACGACGCGGCGCGCACCGTCTATCTCCAGCACCACAACGAGGCCCTGGTCCGCGCGCTGACGCCGACCGACCTCTTCGGCCGGGCCGACAGCCGCGATGCGCTCACCGATCTGGCCCATGTGATGCGCGAGCGCGCGCTGCGTCAGCGGCCCTGAAGCGAAGACCGGGCGAGGACCTCCGTGGAGGGACTCGCCCGGTGCGGGCGGCCGTCGATCGGACGGCCGTCGGAGGGCGGCCTCGGTCAGGCCGCCGCGTTCACGATGCCGGCGGCGATCAGCCGTGCTTGGCGTCGAAGAACTGCTCGTCCTCGGTGGAGCCCTTGAGCGCCGCGGTCGAGGCTTGCGCCTCGATCGTGGTGGTGACCGCGTCGAAGTAGCCGGTGCCCACCTCGCGCTGATGCTTCACCGCGGTGAAGCCCTTCTCGGCGGCGGCGAATTCGGCTTCCTGCAGCTCGACGAAGGCGCTCATGTTGTTGCGCGCATAGCCGTAGGCCAGGTTGAACATCGAGTAGTTCAGGCTGTGGAAGCCGGCCAGCGTGATGAACTGGAACTTGTAGCCCATCGCGCCCAGTTCGCGCTGGAACTTGGCGATGGTGGCGTCGTCCAGGTTCTTCTTCCAGTTGAAGCTGGGCGAGCAGTTGTAGGCCAGCAGCTTGCCCGGGAACTTGGCGTGGATGGCCTCGGCGAAGGCCTTGGCGAAGGCCAGGTCGGGCTTGCCGGTCTCGCACCAGATCATGTCGGCGTAGGGGGCGTAGGCCAGGCCGCGGCTGATGGCTTGATCGAGGCCGTTGCGGGTACGGAAGAAGCCCTCGACGGTGCGCTCGCCGGTGCAGAAGGGCTTGTCGTTGTCGTCGATGTCGGAGGTCACCAGATCGCCGGCTTCGGCGTCGGTACGGGCCAGCAGCACGGTGGGCACGCCCATCGTGTCGGCCGCCAGACGCGCCGCCACCAGCTTGGCCACCGCCTCACGCGTGGGGACCAGCACCTTGCCGCCCATGTGGCCGCACTTCTTGGCCGCGGCCAGCTGGTCCTCGAAGTGCACGCCCGCCGCGCCGGCGTCGATCATGCTCTTCATCAGCTCGAAGGCGTTCAGCACGCCGCCGAAGCCGGCTTCCGCGTCCGCCACGATGGGAGCGAAGTAGTCGATGTCGTTCTTGCCCTCGCTCCACTGGATCTCGTCGGCGCGCTTGAAGGTGGCGTTGATCTTCTTGACCACCTTCGGCACCGAGTCCACCGAGTACAGCGATTGGTCGGGATACATCTCGCCGTTGCTGTTGGCGTCGCCGGCGACCTGCCAGCCGGACAGGTAGATCGCCTTGAGGCCGGCCTTGACCTGTTGCATCGCCTGGTTGCCGGTCAGGGCGCCCAGCGAGTTCACGAACGGCTCGGTGTTGACCAGGTTCCACAGCTTCTCGGCGCCGCGCTTGGCCAGCGTGTGCTCGATCGGCAGCGAGCCGCGCAGCCGCACCACGTCGGCGGCGGAATAGCCGCGCTGGATGCCCTTCCAGCGGGGGTTCTCGGCCCAGTCCTTTTCGAGGGCGGCAATCTGCTGCTCGCGGGTCAGCGTCGTCATGGTCAATCTCCTGTCGGGTGAAGTTGAGGAATTGCGAAACCGTTGGGGTCAAATTTAGGCGCGGACGGCGCCTTGGTTTCGCTTCATGTCTTATATAAGACCGAATTTTTTATCCTTCAAAATCAACGACTTGCGATTAAAAAACCGGATCGTGAGATGAGCTCTTCCATGATGAGAAATTTTGCGGCGGCGCAGCACACGGATTTTTTGCATGCCGCGAGATTCTTTTCATCATCTGAAATTTGCTAGCGGACCGCACCGATAGGCCAGTCGAGCACGAACTGTTCGCACCTTCTACGAACGACTGGATGTCGACAGACAAGCACTAGCCCGCTTGTGCCGCGAACGACATCCGGATCGCCGGTGTTTCTCCCCTCCGCCAGCGGCACGCGATCTCGGGGAGCGACGAGCCGGCGGTCCATCCTTCTGGAGAACTCACATGATTCCCATCATCGGCCCCCTGCTCAGCAGTCTCGGCGGCAGCGCCATCGGCGGCGCGGCCAGCAGCGCGGTCTCCCAAGCCGCTCCGGCCATCGGCAACACCATCGGCAATGTCGCCGGCAACCTGCTCGGCAATGTGGTGGGCGGCCTGGGCAAGATCTTCGGCGGCTGATCGACCGGAAAGCGCACCGGGCCTCACGAGGGCCCGGTGACGCCGGAACGACAAAGGGGGCACCTCACGGTGCCCCCTTCTCTTTTTGAGCGTCGCGGTCTGGCGCGCCGGACCGCAATCTTCATCGATGGATCAATCGAGCTTGAGCTTCTGCTGCTCGACGACCTTCTTGTAGACCGCGTACTCGGCCTTGATCTGCTCCGTGAACTGCTCCGGCGTGTTGCCGATGACAATGGAGCCGGTCTGCTCGATGCGGCTCTTCACCTCGGGCATCTCGATGGTCTTGCGGGCGGCCTCGTTGATCTTGGCCACGACGTCCTTGGGCAGGTTCTTCGGGCCCAGGATCCCGTAATAGGCCATGCGGTTGACCGGCTCCAGACCCAGTTCCTTGAAGGTCGGGACGTTGGGAAGCACGGCCAGACGCTGCGGCGCGGCGACCGCGATGGCGATCAGACGGCCGTCCTTGATGAAGGGCAGCGCGGACGGCAGGTTGTCGAAGATCATCGGCACCTGACCGGCGACAGTGTCGTTCAGGGCCGGGCCGGCACCGCGGTACGGGATGTGCGTGACGAACGTGCCGGTGAGGCTCTTGTAGAGCTCCATCTGCAGGTGGCCGATGCCGCCGGTGCCCGAGGTCGAGTAGCTGTACTTGCCGGGGCTCTTCTTGAGCTCGGCGATGAAGCCCTTGTAATCCTTGGCCGGGAAGGACGGGTGCACCGCGATCACGTTGGGCGTGGCGGCCAGGTTGATGATGGGTGTGAAGTCCGTCAGCGGGTTGTACGGCGTCTTCGGATTGATGGCGGGGTTGGTGGCCGTGGTGGACACGGTGGCCACACCCAGCGAGTAGCCGTCGGGCGCGGACTTGGCCGTGTCGTTGGCACCGATGATGCCGCCGCCGCCGGCCTTGTTCTCCACGATCATGGTCTGACCGAGCGGACCCGCGATGTGCTGGGCGACGACGCGGGCGACGATGTCGGTGGTGCCGCCGGGCGCGAAGGGCACCACCAGCTTGACCGGCTTGTTGGGATAGCCGTCGGCCAGGGCGAGCGAGCAGCTGACGGTCAGCGTGCCCAGGACCAGGCCGCGTTGAAGGATCGAGCGACGGTTCATGATCTCCTCGTCTCTGAAAAGGTGGACGTTGATGCGAGGCCGAGGAATCGGCCATCGGGCGAGCTTAAGTATCCCGCCCCCCGAGAGGCGCTAGCGGAACTACGTAGAGACTTCGTCAAGACGCGTGCGATCCGGCTGGCACACTCGGGCGCCCCTGGACTGCCCGCCCCCCGCATGCTGCTGTTGCTGCCTGACTTCCTGCTGATCGTGGCGGGATTCCTGCTGTGCCGATACACGCCGCTGGACCGGCCGGTCTGGGAGGCGGCGGAAAAGCTCGTGTACTTCCTGCTTTTTCCTGTGCTGTTGTTCAACTCGATCTCGCGCAGCACGTTGTCCCCGGGCGACACCTTGACCCTGATGGGCGGCGGCTTGGGCGTGCTGCTGGCCGGGGTGGCGATGGCGTACGCCCTGCGCTGGGTGCCAGGTGTTGCCCCCCGCGACCACGCGTCGGGCTCGCAGGTGGCGTTCCGCTTCAACACCTTCGTCGGACTGGCCTTGGCGGAGCGCTTGCACGGCGCACAGGGCGTGGCCTGGATCGCGATGATCGTGGCGGTGTGCGTGCCGCTGGCCAACGTCGCGGCGGTGTACCCGCTGGCGCGGCACGGCGGCCACGGCTATCTGCGCGAGCTCGCGCGCAATCCGCTGATCGTGGCGACCTTGGCGGGCCTGGCGGCCAACCTGCTGGGCTTGCGCCTGCCCGAGCCCGCCGCGATCAGCCTGCAGAAGATCGGACTGGCGGCCTTGCCGCTGGGGCTGATGGCGGTCGGCGCGGGGTTGCGACTGGGCGCCCTGAAGGATGCGCCGCGGCTCGCGGCGGCGCTGCTCGCGATCAAGCACCTGATGCTGCCGCTGGTGGCGATCGCGCTGGGGCACTGGCTCGGCCTGCCCCCGCCGCAGGCCGCGCTGCTGATCGCCTTCGCCGCGCTGCCGACGGCTTCGAGCGCCTACGTCCTCGCGGTCCGCATGGGCGGCAATGGGCCCTTCGTGGCGGGACTGGTCACGGTGTCCACGCTGCTGGGGATGATCGTGTTGCCGATGTGGTTGGAGGCGGTGGTCAGCTAGCCGACCGATGCTCGCGACGGGCCCACGCCACCGCCCGCCTCGCCAGCGCCGCCGTCGCATCCACGACCGGCATCCCCGCCGCCTGCGAGTCCAGCACCAGCGGAATCTCCGTGCACCCCAGCACAACCGCCTGCGCGCCGCGTTGACGCAGCGCCCACGCGGCCCGGGTCAAGCGCTCGGCCGCCGACGCCAGCTGCGAAGCCTTCACCTCGGCGATGCCGGGCATCACCAGCTCCAGCATCTCGCCCGCCGTCGGCAGCAGCCACTGCACGCGTCGTCCATCGCGCGAGGACCGATTCAGGTAGAGCCCCGAGGCCAAGGTCGCGTCCGTCGCCAGCAGTCCGACCTTGCCGCCGTCGGGCACGCGCTCGAGCGCCTCGGCGATGGCGGCGTCGACCAGATGCAGCATGGGCAGTCCCAGGGCTTGCTCCAGCTCGTCGAACCACAGATGCGCAGTGTTGCAGGGGACGACCACCACGCCAGCGCCCGCGGCAATCAGGCGGCGTCCGCTGGCGATCATTGCGTCCAGCGGGGACTCGCCCTCGCCTCGGAAGGCCGCCGTGCGGTCGGGCACCTGCGGGATGCTGCTCACCACGACCGGGACGTGCTCCTGATCAACCGTCGCCGGCGTGGCCGCGAGCATCTTGCGCATGAAGTCGACCGTCGCGAGCGGCCCCATGCCGCCGAGGATGCCCACGACGCCAGGCGCGGCGTGCATGGCTCCGCCCGCGCCGCGCGCCAGGCGCGGAGTTGTCTGCGTCATGGGAGGCTTACAGCGCCGGCTTGTCCGACAGCGCCTTGAGGTTGTCCTGCAGCTCGCGGCTCATGGGCGCGTTCAGGTTGATGCCCTTGGGCGGGATCGGCGACTGGAACCACTTCTTGTAGAGCGCCTCGAACTCGCCGCTCTTGATCAGCTGCGTCAGCACGCCGTCCACCAATTGCTTGAAGGCGGGATCCTCCTTGCGCAGCATGATCGCGTAGGGCTCGACCTGCAGCGCCTCCCCGACCACCGCCAGCTCCGCCGGATTGGCCGAGCTCGCCTTCAGGCCGTAGAGCAGGATGTCGTCCATGCCGAAGGCATCCGCGCGGCCGGCCTGCACCAGCAGGGCGGACTCCGCGTGATCCTTCGCGCTGATCAGCTCGAAGCCGACGCTCTTCTCCTGGTTGAGCCGGCGCAGCACCTGGAAGTTGGTCGTGCCGGTGGTCGACACCACCTTCTTCCCCTTCAGGTCGGCGAAGCTCTTGATGCCCGAATCCGCCTTCACCAGCAGCCGCGTGCCCGTGTAGAAGTAGTTGATCGCGAAATCCACCTGCTTCGCGCGCTCGCTGTTGTTGGTGGTGGAGCCGCATTCGATGTCGATGGTGCCGTTGGCCAGCAGCGGAATGCGGTTCTGCGAGCTCACCGACTGCGTCTGCACCTTGAGGTCGGCGCGGCCGGTGGCCTTCTTCACCTGGTCGACGATCTTTCCGCAGATCTCCCAGCCGAAGCCGGTGGGCTTGGCCTCGGCGTCCAGATACGAGAACGGGATCGAGGAGTCCCGGTAGGCGACGGTGATGACGCCGGAGGACTTGACCTTCTCAAGCGTCCCGCCCGGCTGCGCCAGGGCGATGCCGGATCCGGCACCAGAGACGACGAGGGTCAGAGCGACGACTGCACGGGGAACGAAGGCCTTCATGGCGTGTCCTTTCTCGCGGTGGGCGAAGGTGGCAATGCGTGGACGATATTGAACCTCAGTCGTCGGGTGCATCGGAAGCGCGCCTGAATGTATAAGCTGGCCTTATGTTCTTGGCCGGGAGCGCGGCGTGCGCCTGAAACACATCGAGGTCTTCCACGCGGTCATGCTGACGGGCTCGGTGAGCGCCGCGTCCAAGCTGCTCCACGTCACCCAGCCGGCGGTCACGCAGGCGTTGCAACTCGCGGAGCTGCAGCTCGGCTACGCGCTGTTCACGCGGCAGCGCCGACGGCTGATCCCCACGCGCGAGGCTCAGGCGCTCTTTCCCGAAGTCCAGGCGCTGATGTCGCAGCTGGAGTCGGTGCGACGCATGGCGACCGCGCTGGGCAGCGGCGAGGGTCAGGGCTTTCGCATCCTCGTCGTCCCTTCATTGGCCGTGCGAGCGCTGCCGGAGGCGCTCAAGCGCTTCCGCCGCCGATATGGCGATCTGCCGATTTCCGTGCGCACGCTGCATTCCAACGACATCGCCCGCGCGATGGCGCTGCAGGAGGGCGACGTGGGCATCGTTTACGGCCGCCTGCCCCACCCTGCCCTCACCGACGAGTTGGTGGCCACGGGCCGGCTGGTGTGCGTCTCGCCGCGCGGCAAGACCGGTGGCGACCGGCGCACCACCGTCGCGCTGCAGGACGTGCTGCGCGAGCCCTTCATCCGCATCGACGAGCGCGATCCGCTGGGTGCCGTGCTCGCCGACCAGTGGGCAAGGCTGGGACTGACGCCGCAGGCCGGCATCACCGTGCAGACCCACCACATCGCGATGGTGATGGCGGAACAGGGCTTCGGGCCGGCGATCGTCGACTCCTTCACCGCCCTGGCCCGCGGTCCTGACATGCTTCAGCGCACCTTGCTGCCGGAGGTGCCGGTCGAGGTGCGCGCGGTCCAGCCTCAGGGCTTGCGCTCGCCCAAGGCGGTGTCGGACTTCATCGCGGCGCTGCGTCAGGCGATTCAGGAATAGCCAGCGCCCAGTCGATGTGCTCGGCCAGCAGCGCCGACGCCTCCGGCCGGACCGCCGTGAGCGCCTGTCGCAGCCGCGCGCGCAGTTCCGGGGCCAGGTCTTGCCGGAGCGCATTTCCCATCGCGACCGCGATGTTGCGCCGCCAGCGCGCATGCCCGATCCGACGTATCGCCGAGCCCTCGGTGCGGCGAAGGAAGGTGGGCTCGTCCCAGGCCCAGAGTTCCAGCAGCGACGCGTTGCCCAGAGGCTCCCGCCATTCGAAGTCCCGCAGCGCGGTCTTGCGCGCGAACTTGTTCCATGGACAGACGAGCTGGCAATCATCGCAACCGTAGATGCGGTTGCCCATGGCCGCGCGAAACTCGACCGGGATCGGACCGTCCTGTTCGATCGTCAGGTAGCTGATGCAGCGCCGCGCGTCGAGCCGATAGGGGGCGATGATCGCCCCGGTCGGGCAGGCGTCCAGGCAGGCGCGGCACTGGCCGCAATGCGCGGTCACCGGCTCGGTCAGCGGCAGCGCCACGTCCAGGAAGATCTCGCCCAGGAAGAACATGGAGCCGCTGTCGCGATGCAGCGTCAGGGTGTGCTTGCCGCGCCAGCCGATGCCGGAACGTGTCGCCAGTTCCACTTCCAGCACCGGCGCCGAGTCGGTGAACACCCGATGCCCCATCGGCCCGATCGCCGCCTGGATGCGATCGGCCAGCTGCTGCAGCCGGTTGCGCAAGACCTTGTGATAGTCCCGCCCCCGCGCATAGAGCGAGACCTGCGCCCGCGACGGGTCGCGCATCGCGGCCCATTCGCGGTCCTGCCAGTCGGGGCCGGTGGCCTCGGGCAGGTAGTCCATGCGCGCGGTCAGGATGCTGAGCGTCCCCGGCACCAACTCGGCGGGCCGCGCGCGTTTGAGCCCGTGCGCCGCCATGTAGTTCATCTCGCCGTGGAAGCCCGCGTCCAGCCAGGCTTGAAGTCCGGCCTCCGCATCGCTCAGATCGACGTGAGCCACACCAATCTGTGAGAATCCGAGCTCATGCGCCCAGGCGCGGACCTCGACCATCAGCGCCTGCAGCGCGGCGGGGTCTCGGGAGGGGCTCGATGACGCGTCGGATGTCGCATCGGGCCTGGGCATGTCGATCAAGGATTGCATAGGTTTTGAGCATTCTAGAAACTCGCCCGTTCCATTGGCCCGACGAGGTAGCCTGCGAGCAGTTCGCACAGGCGCTGGCCGCTTGTCCTCAGATCACGGATGTGAGCATCGAGCTCGACGGCGGCCTGGGCGCCGGCAAGACCAGCCTGGTCCGCCACCTGCTGCGCGCGCTGGGCGTGACCGGCCGCATCAAGAGCCCCAGCTACGCCGTCGTCGAGGACTACCAGCCGCCCGCGCTCAAGGGTCTGCCGGCGCATCATTTCGACTTCTACCGCTTCAGCGACCCGCGCGAGTGGGAAGACGCCGGCTTCCGCGACCTCTTCGCCGCGCCGGGGCTCAAGCTCAGCGAGTGGCCCGAGAAAGCCGCCGGCATGCTGCCGCCGCCCGACCTCAAGCTGCACCTGGACGTCAACGACGACGACAGTCGCGCCGTTCGAGCCGAGGCCCATACCCCCCGCGGCCAGTCGCTGCTCGCCGAGCTGGCTCGGCGTCTGTCGATCTGAAGCCATGCGTTCCACCCGATGACCTCGACCCGAGCCAAGGGAAACCTGCCCGCCCCCATGACCGGCACGCCCAAGACCCCGTCCCACGAACGCCGCAAGGCGCTGCGCCGCATGGGCGCCGTCGCGCTGAGCTTCCCGGTGCTGCCGGCCCTGCCCGCGCTGGCCGCGAGCAGCGCCTCCATCGTCGCCGTGCGGGTCTGGCCCGCGAGCGATTACACCCGCGTCACGCTGGAGTCGGACCGTCCGCTGGCGGCCAAGAGCTTCATGGCGGCCAACCCGGATCGGCTGGTCATCGACATCGACGGCTTGGAGCTCAACCCCAACCTGCGCGACCTCATCGGCAAGGTGAAGCCGGACGACCCCTACATCGCCAGCGTGCGCGTCGGCCAGAACACACCGCGTGTCGTGCGCATCGTGCTCGACCTGAAGCAGGCGGTGGCGCCGCAGGTGTTCACCATCGAGCCGGTCGCGGCTTACAAGAACCGGCTGGTGCTCGATCTTTATCCCACGCAGGAGCGCGATCCCCTTCTGGATCTGGTCCGGGGCAAGGAAGCCGCCGAGCGCGCCGCCGCGCACGAGGTCAACGACGCGCTGGGAGAGTTGATCGGCCGCATCGACCGGCCACAGACCGCGGCCTCGATGGCGGAGAGCGCCGCCAGCGCCGCGACCGCGCCGCCGCCCAAGAGCGGACCGCTGGTCGCCCAGACCACGCCCCCCGTCACGCCCGCCGCTCCGCCCGCGCCGCCGCTCAAGGAAGTCGCGCCGGAAATGAGCCAGACCAAGCTGGACCGGCTGATCGTGATCGCGATCGATCCGGGGCATGGCGGCGAGGATCCCGGCGCCATCGGTCCGAGCGGCTTGCGCGAGAAGGACGTGGTCCTGGCCATCGGCAAGAAGCTGCGCGACCGGTTGAACACCAATCCCCGCATCCGCGTGATGATGACCCGCGACGCGGATTTCTTCGTCCCGCTGAACGAGCGGGTGCGCAAGGCGCGCCGCGTGCAGGCCGACCTGTTCGTGTCCATCCACGCGGACGCCTTCATCACGCCCAAGGCGCGCGGCGCCTCGGTCTTCGCGCTGTCCACCAGCGGGGCGAGCTCCACCGCCGCGCGCTGGATGGCGGACAAGGAGAACGCGGCCGACGTGATCGGCGGCGTCAACAGCAAGGTCGTCAAGGACGAGGGCGTGCTGCGGGCGATGCTGGACATGAGCACCTCGGCACAGATCAAGGACAGCCTGAAGCTGGGTGGAGAGGTGCTGGGGCAGATCGGCAAGCTGGCCAAGCTGCACAAGGGCAGCGTCGAGCAGGCCGGCTTCGCGGTGCTGAAGGCGCCGGACGTGCCGTCCATCCTGGTCGAGACCGCCTTCATCTCCAACCCGGAAGAAGAGTCCAAGCTGCGCGATCCCGCTTACCAGGACGACCTGGTCAAGGCGCTGGCCACGGGCATCGCGCGCTACTTCGCGAAGAACCCGCCGCTGGCGTCGCGGCATCGCGCGCTGTGAGCGCATCGCCGATCCCTCAGGACGCCCTGCTCTTCTGAGCCGGATCGGGCCCGCGCTCCGCCTGCGCGAGCCACAGGATCAGATCGACGCGCAGCCGCCGCGCGCTGGGGGTGCGGGCGCTGAGCATGTCCTCCATGTACTGCTGGATTTGCCGCTCGTAGCGGCGGATCTCGAAGGGCCGTCCGATGGTCTTCGCGAGACCGCGCGCGACAGGCTGAAGCGCGCAAGCCCACGCGGGCGGCGCTTGTTCGGCAACGACCGCCACCTCGGGCGAGCTCTGCGCGTCATCGGTGACCGCCTGGGCGGCCGCGTCGACGAGGACTTCAATGCGCTCGTTCTTGTCGGGAAGCGCCATCCCTTCCACGAGTTCGACCTCCACGGGCTGTGGCGCTCGCTCGGACTCATCGGATAACCGGTCGGCATCCCTGTCGGATTCCGCTGCCGCGGGCTCAACGCGCTGATCCATCTTGACCTCCAGATTGATCCTCAGACGCGACCACATGGCGTCTGACGAGCGATCGATGGTAGGCAGCCAAAGCCGGCTTGAGGGGGCTTCTCCCCCATTAACGCGGCGCCTCCGCCTTCGGGGGGAGGGGCGTCAGGCAATGGAAAGCCAAGCTCATTTCAAGAGATCGATGCCGCGCGCGAGCTGTCGGGCTGAAGCACCGCCCAACGAAAAACCGGGGCGCAGTTCACAGGGCCCCGGTTTCGTTCGATCAGTTCGCGCCGATCAGCGCATTCGCTCGGCTCACTTGCCGACCTGCGTCGGCATCGCCGGCGCCGTCGTGCGTTGGATCGGCTTCCAGGTCTTCAGCCGCTCCATCACGTTCGCGACCGCCGCTTCCAGCTGCACGTCGCGACCCGCGTTCACCGCCACCGGATCGAGGTCCACATCGATGTCCGGCGCAACGCCTTCGTTCTCGATGTGCCACTCGCCTTCGGGCGTGAAGAAGCGGAAGAAGGGCACGACCAGGAAGCCGCCGTCGATCAGCGACGGATTCGCCGAGATGCCGATCAGCCCGCCCCAGGTCCGCTTGCCGATCAGCGGACCCAGGCCCGTGCGCTTGAACGCGTAAGGCATGAAGTCGCCGCCCGAGCCCGCGTCCTGGTCGATCAGCATGGCCTTCGGACCGTAGATCGCGCCGGCCGGCGTGTCGTAGATCAGGCCGTCGCGGTCCTTCCAGCTGCCCAGGTAGGCGCGGTTCAGCAGCTCGGTGACGTAGTTCGCCGCCTGGCCGCCGCCGTTGCGGCGGTCGTCGACGATCAGCCCCGCCTTGTCGACCTGCGCGAAGAACATCCGGTTGAAGTGCTGGAAGCCCGGGCCCGCCGTGTCAGGCATGTAGACGTAGGCGATCTTGCCGCCGCTCAGGCGGTCCACTTCCTGCCGGTTGTGATCGATCCACCACCACTGGCGCAGACGGCCCTCGGTGCCGGTCGGCTCGACCGTCACCTGGCGCGCGCCCTGCCCGTTCGCAGTGGCCGACAC
This sequence comes from Roseateles sp., assembly GCF_039595295.1. Classification (GTDB taxonomy): domain Bacteria; phylum Pseudomonadota; class Gammaproteobacteria; order Burkholderiales; family Burkholderiaceae_C; genus Roseateles. The sequence goes on along the minus strand of NZ_JBCNLU010000008.1, from coordinate 38,734 downwards.
CGTCAGCTGCACCTGCTTGCCGACCGTGTTCTCAAGCTGCTGGTACAGGTTGTGCGTCGCGTCCACCGTCTGCCCGTTGACCGCCAGCAGGTAGTCACCTTCCTTGACGCCCAGGCCCGGCGCGTTCAGCGGCGCCTTCAGATTGGGATCCCAGCGGTCGCCCTTGAAGATCTGCTTGATGCGGTAATGGCCGTTCTCGATCGCGAAGTTCGCGCCCAGCAGACCCACCGGGACGCGCGCTTCCTGATGCACGTCGCCGCCGCCCACGCGGTTGTGGCCGACCTGCAGCTCGCCGATCATCTCGACCAGCAGATCGTTCAGGTCCTCGCGGCGCTGCACGCCGGCCACCAGCGGCGCATAGCGCTGGTAGACGCCGTTCCAGTCCAGCCCATGGAGCTTGGGATCGTAGAAGTACTCCTTCTCCATCCACCAGGTCTCATCGAAGATCTGCTTCCACTCGGCGCGCGGGTCGATGCGCACGCGCAGTCCCGCCAGATCGATGCTCTTGGTGTCGATCTTCTCGCGCGCGTCGGAGATCTCCATCCGGCCGCCGCCCAGGTTCAGCAGGATCTTCTTGCCGTCGGCGCTGATGTGATAGCCCTGCACCTGCGGCTTCACCAGCTTGGCCTTCTTCTCCTCGAAGTCGAAGCGGTACAGCTCGCCCTTCTCGTCATCCCGGCTGCCGACGTCGATCGCGACGCCCGGCTGACGACGCTCGAGGTAGAACAGCGCGCCGTCGTCGGCCACGCCCAGCGAGTCATAGCGCGCCTGCGCCACCGGCAGGCCGACGATGCGGTCCTGCAGGCCGGCGAAGTCGATGCGCACCGGCTTGACCTTGGGCTTGACGTCCTTGGCCTCGTCCTTCCTGCCGTCCTTGCCGTCCTTGGCTTCGGCCTTGTCCGACTTGCCGTCCTTGTCCTTGTCCTTGTCCTTGTCCGCGTCCTTCGCGTCCTTGGCCTTGTCGGCCTTGTCCTCGTCCTTCTTGTCCTTGGACTCCTCGTCGCCGGCCTTGGGCGCGAGCGGCGACTTGCCGTCCGCGCGCAGCACCGCCGCGTAGAGGCCCAGCCGCACCGAGCGCTCCTGCGTCGACATGTCCAGCCCGACCTGCGCCGGCCCGGTGTTGATCGAGGCCGCGAAGAACAGCACGTCGCCCTTGGTCGAGAACACCGGGGCGATGGCGTGGCTCAGGCCGTCGGTAACGGTGTGGCGTTCGCCGGTCTGGAAATCGATGACGCGGATCTGGCTGAAGAAATTCTTGCCGAAGACGTTGTAGGCCAGGTAGCGGCCGTCGGGCGAGAAGCCGATCTCGAAGTCACCGCGGCGCTCGCTGGTGTCGATCTTGACCAGCTTGCCCGACTGCGGGCCGCTCAGCGCCAGCTGGTACAGGTTCAGATGGTTGTCCTGCAGCACCAGACGGGCGCCGTCCGGCGACCAGTCCATCAGCGAGTAGTAGCCGGTCTCGGGCAGCAGGATCTTGCGGGTGGGCTTGTGGGCGGCCTGATCGCCGAGCTGGTCGCGGATCACGACCTGATGGCGCATGCCGGGCTCGTCGGAGACGAAGGCCACTTGCTGGCCGTCGGGGCTCCACACGCCGTCCTTCTCGCGCACGCCGGAGGTGTTGGTCAGGTTGCGCACCACGCCGTCCTTGACCGGCACGGTGAAGATCTCGCCGCGGGCGCTGATCACCACGCGTTTGCCGGTGGCCGACAGCATCGCGTTGTCGATGGTCTTGGACGCGTCCTTCCACTGCTCGCGGGCCTGGTTGCTGGGCTCGCTCAGCGCGATGCTCAGCACGCGCGGCGCGCCGCCGTCCAGACCGATTTCCTTGAGCACGCCGCCCGCCTCGTAGACCACGCGGCCGTCACGGCCGTCGGCGCTGCGTACGTCCCAGACGGTTTCCTTGGTCAGCTGACGCAAGGCCTTGGTCTTGGTGTTGAAGGCGAAGAGATTGGCCGCGCCGTCGTTGCGGTCCGAGATGAAGACCACCTCGTCGCCCATCCAGATCGGGTTCTTGTCGGTCGCGTTGACGTGCGGGATCTGCTCCCAGGTCTTGGCCTTGGGGTCGAGGATCCAGATCGGCGGCGTGGTGCCGCCGCGGCTCTGGCGCCAGCCGCTCACGCCGGCGTAGGCCTGACCGTAGGGCCGATACGCGAGGCGCGATCCGTCCGGCGACCAGACGCCCTCGTAGGCGACGGCCTCCATGACCTTGCGCTCATAGCCTCCCTCGGCGGGGACCTCGTAGAGCTGGTTGCTGCGCGCGTTCAGCACCTCGCGCGCCGAGGCGAACAGCACGCGTTTGCCGTCGGGGCTCCAGCCGGTGACCTGATCGGCCATCGGATGCCAGGTCAGGCGCTTGGGCTGGCCGCCCGAGGCCGGAATCACGTAGACATCGGTGTTGCCGTCGTAGCTCGCCGAATAGGCGATCCAGCGGCCGTCCGGCGAGAAGCGCGGCGCGAACTCGGCCGCGGCATGGCTGGTGAGGCGGCGCGGCTGGCTGCCGTCGCGGTTGGCCACCCACAGGTCGCCGCCGTAGACGAAGGCCAGGCGGTCGGCGGACACGGCTGGCTCGCGCAGCAGCAGGGTCACGGCGGGCGCGGGCGCGGCGGAGGGGGTGGTCGAGGCCTGTTGGGCCAGGGTCGGGCCGGCCGCGATGCCGGCGGTCAGGCTCAGGGCCAGGGTGATGGCCAGGCTCAGGGAGCTGCGTTGCATAGGTGCTTGTGTCCGGGTGGAAGCAAGCGGACCAGCATAGCGGCGCGACACCCCCGTGACGAAGCTCACCCGGCCCTGCCGCGCGCGGGCCGGCTCGGGGTTTTCCCGAGCGGTTGCCGCGGCTTTACACGGCGTTCACAGGCTCTCCCCCGACAGGGTCAGGTCGTGACGGCGGTCTTGCGCGAAGCGCGCCAGCCGCCGTAGATCGCGACCAGGCCGGGGATGATGATCATGGCCCAGATGATCTTGCTCAGATGGGTCTGGACGAAGGGGATGTTGCCGAACAGGAAGCCGGCGACGGTCAGGCCCACGACCCACAGCACCGCGCCACCGACGTTGTAGGCGGTGAAACGGCTGCGGGTCATTTCGGCGACGCCGGCCACGAACGGGGCGAAGGTCCGGATGAAGGGCATGAAGCGCGCCAGCACGATGGTGATGCCGCCGTGCTTCTCGTAGAACTGATGGGCGGCGTCGAAGGCGCGCTTGTTGAAGAAGCGCGACTGCTCCCACTGGAACACCTTGGGGCCGAAGTAGCGGCCGATGGTGTAGTTGCACTGGTCGCCGAGGATGGCGGCCACCAGCAGCACCGCGATCGCCAGCGGCAGGTTCATGACGCCCGCGCCGCACAGCGCGCCCACCACGAACAGCAGCGAGTCGCCCGGCAGGAAAGGCATCACCACCAGACCGGTCTCCACGAACACGATCAGGAAGAGCAGGCCGTAGACCCACATGCCATAGGCGGCCACGAACTCCGCCAGATGGGCGTCGACGTGGAGGATGAAATCGATCAGGAAGTGCAAGAGATCCATGGCGGCGGATTATGGCGGGCGGTTTCCATCTGAAGATGACCCGTTCCGCTTGGAAGCCACCGAATTCTCTGGATCGATCTGAAAGGAAACGGAAGCGGTTCGTATCAGCTTGTCGCGGGGCGGCTCCCCCGAAGTGACGGGGACGACGGGAGGGTCGGGAGCCGCAGCTTCTACAATCGCGCCCCATGGACGACACCCTCGCCCCCGCGGCGCCGCTCGCACCTTCGGCGCCCGGCTCGCTCCCCGGCCGTCGCGCGATCCGCGAGCTCCCCGATGAACTGATCAGTCAGATCGCCGCCGGCGAGGTCGTCGAACGCCCGTCCTCCGTCGTACGCGAGCTCGTCGACAACGCGCTGGACGCCGGCGGCACGCAGATCCAGCTCAAGCTGATCGCCGGCGGCATCCGCAGCCTGATCGTCGAGGACGACGGCCACGGCATCCCCGACGGCGAACTGCCGCTCGCGATCAAACGCCATGCGACGAGCAAGATCGGCTCGCTGGACGACCTGGAGGCCGTCGCCACCATGGGCTTCCGCGGCGAGGCCCTGGCCGCCGTGTCCTCGGTCGCCGAGCTGGCCATCGTCTCCCGCCACACCGGCGCCGCGCACGCCTGGCGGCTCGAGGCCCGCACCGGCGAGCTCAGCCCCGCCGCCCGCGCCCGCGGCACCAGCGTCGAGGTGCGCGAGCTCTTCTTCAACACGCCCGCGCGGCGCAAGTTCCTCAAGAGCGAGGGCACCGAGCTCGCCCACTGCCTGGAGGCGCTGCGCCGCCACGCGCTGGCGCGGCCCGATGTCGGCTTCGCCGTCTGGCACGAGGGCAAGCTGGTCGACCAGTGGCGCGCGGCGCCCCTGCCTCAGCGCATCGCGGAGGTGCTCAACGAAGACTTCATCGCCCAGAGCCGCGAGGTCTTCCACGAGGTCGGCCCGCTGCGCGTGCACGGCCGCGTGGGCCTGCCCGAGGCCGCGCGCAGCCGCGCGGACATGCAGTACGTCTACGTCAACGGCCGCTACGTGCGCGACAAGCTGATCGCCCACGCGATCCGCTCCGCCTTCGACGACGTCCTGCACGGCCACCGCCAGCCGACCTACGTCCTGTTCATCGACGTTCAGCCCGAGCTGGTCGACGTCAACGTCCATCCGACCAAGATCGAGGTCCGCTTCCGCGACGGCCGAGAGATCCATCAGCAGGTGCGCCGCGCCGTGGTGGCCGCGCTGGCGCTGTCGCGCAGCGACGACTCGCAGCCAGGCGCCCCGTCCGCGCCGCAGGATGCGTCGGCTTCCGCTGCCGCGCCCTCGGGCAACGGCCGCGAACGCTGGACCGGCACGCCGGCCTGGGAACGCCCGATGGCCGGCGAGCCTGCCGCCCCGTATCAGCCGCCCGCGCCCTATGACGCGCCCTCGGCGCGCTTCGCCGGGCCCGAGGGCTGGCGCGCGCCGATTCCGACCCGCGCGCAGACGGCGCTGGCACTGGAGCAGGCCGAGGCTCTCTACGCCAGCGCCCCCCAGGGCGGCCTGCCGACCGCGACCGGCGCTGGAGCCGGCCTCGATGCGGCCGCCAGGTCGGCGTACGGTCCCGGCACCGTGTCGCCGTCCGCGTTGGCCGCCTTCGGCACCGCGCCCTCCGGTCCGCTTCCCGCGAGCCAGGCCGGCGAGTGGCCGCTGGGGCGCGCGATCGCGCAGATCCAGGGCGTCTACGTGCTGGCCGAGAACGCCCAGGGTCTGGTCATCGTCGACATGCACGCGGCGCACGAGCGCGTGGTCTACGAGCGTCTGAAAACCGCGCTGGGCGGGACCCGCATCGACTCGCAGCCGCTGCTGATTCCGGTGACCTTTGCCGCCACGCCGGCCGAGATCGCCACCGCCGAGGCGCAGGCCGAGACCTTGCAGCGACTGGGGCTCGACATCGCGCCGCTGTCGGCCAAGGTGCTGGCGGTGCGCGAGCGCCCCGCCCTGCTGGCCGGCGGCGACGTCGTCGAGCTGGCGCGCGGCGTGCTGGCGGAGCTGGCGCAGTTCGACGCCAGCCATGCGATCGAGCGCGCCCAGCACGAGATCCTGGCAACCATGGCCTGTCACGGTGCAGTGCGGGCCAACCGTCAATTGACGCTGGACGAGATGAACGCGCTGCTGCGCGACATGGAACGCACCGAGCGCGCCGATCAATGCAACCACGGCCGACCGACCTGGCGCCAGCTCACGCTGCGCGACCTGGACGCGCTGTTCCTGCGCGGCCGCTGAGTCCACGGACTCAGCCCGCCCACCCCTTTTCACCTGAAGCAGTACCGATATGGCCACGCTCAAACTCAACAAGAACAAAACGGCCGGCCCGGACGGCAAGCCCACCGAGAAGTCTCGCCGCGCGCCCCTGCGCGGCCAGGGCGTGAACAAGCCGCGGCCCACGCTGGCCCAGGCGCAGGCCGACCGTGCCCAGCGCGAGGCGGAGTATCAACAGCGCCGTGCCGAGGAAGGCCGCAACGAGCGCCATCACGGCCAGCGCGACGCGCGCGGCCCGCAAGGACGCGACGACCGCCGCAGCGGCCCGTCCCACCGCGATGACCGCGGCCCGCGCCGTGAAGGCGGCGGCTTCGGTGACCGCGGCGGCAACCGCTACGGCGAGCAGCGCCGCGAAGGCGGGTTCGGCGACCAGCGCCGTGAAGGCGGCTTTGGCGGCGAGCGTCGCGAAGGGTACGGTCAGCGCCGCGAAGGCGGCTACGGCGACCGGCCCGATCGCGGCCCGCGCGAGGATCGCGGCGACTTTGGCCGTCCCGACCGCGAAGGCGGCGAGCGCCGTCCCTTCAACGACCGCCCGCGCTTCGAGGACCGGCCTCGCCATGAAGGCGACCGCCCTCGCCGCGACGACCGCTTCGGCGGCCAGGGCCCGCGTGGCGATCGCCCGCAAGGCGACCGTCCCCGTCATGAAGGCGGCCGTTACGGCAACGACGGCCCGCGTCGCGACCAAGGCTCGCGCTACGGTTCCGGCGGGGGCTTCGGTGGCGGCTCGCGCTACGGCGACGACCGTCCGCGTCGCGGTCCCGACGAGGTCCATGCCCGCGCCGAACGCGAGGAACGCGCCGAGCGCACCGATCGTCCGCGTCGCCCGGAAGGCCCGCGCCAGCCCGCGCCCGAGCGCCTGGCCGACGCCGATGCCGGTGAGCGCCTGTCCAAGCGCATGAGCGAACTGGGTCTGGCGTCGCGCCGCGAAGCCGATGAATGGATCGAGGCCGGCTGGGTCACCGTCGACGGCCAGCCCGCGACGCTGGGTCAGCGCGTCGGCCCCGACGCCAAGATCGAGGTCGATCCCGCCGCCCGCGAACAGCAGGCCCAGCGCGTGACCATCCTGCTGCACAAGCCGATCGGCTACGTCTCCGGCCAAGCCGAGGACGGCTATGAGCCGGCCGCCGTGCTCGTCAAGCCCGAGTCGCACTGGGGCGAGGATCCGGCCAAGATCCAGTGGGCGCCGGGCCATGGGCGCAACCTGGCCCCGGCCGGACGTCTGGACATCGACTCCACCGGCCTGCTGGTGCTGACGCAGGACGGCCGCATCGCGCGACACCTGATCGGCGAGGACTCCGATGTCGAGAAGGAATATCTGGTCCGCGTCGCCGTCGAGAACGGCGATCCCGACCAGCACCCGCAGCATCAACTGGACCCGCGCGCCATCGCGCTGCTGAACCACGGCCTGGAGCTCGACGGTGTCGAGCTCAAGCCGGCCAAGGTCAGCTGGGCGAACGAGGACCAATTGCGCTTCGTTCTGCGCGAGGGCCGCAAGCGCCAGATCCGCCGCATGTGCGAGCAGGTCGGCCTCAGGGTGCTGGCGCTCAAGCGCGTGCGCATCGGCCGCATCCCGCTGGGCCAGCTGCCCCAAGGCCAGTGGCGCTATCTGGCGCCGTGGGAGCGCTTCTGAGCGGCGCATCCCCGGACGGCGTGCACTTGAACGGCAGGGCCTTGACGGGCGCGTCGCTCAGGCCGCTCTGCATCGCGGGTCCGACCGGCTGCGGGAAGACCGCGGCCGCGCTGGCCATCGCGCGCAAGCAACCGGTGGAGATCATCAGCGTCGACTCCGCGCTGGTCTACCGCGGCATGGACATCGGCACCGCCAAGCCCACGCGCCAGGAGCTGGCCGCCGTCCCGCATCACCTGATCGACATTCTCGAGCCGACCGAGAGCTACTCCGCCGCGCAGTTCGTGCGCGACGCGCTCCGGCTGGTCCCGGAGATCCAGTCGCGCGGCGCGCGGCCGCTGCTGGTCGGCGGCACGATGCTCTACTTCAAGGCGCTGTTCGACGGTCTGTCCGAGCTGCCGCAGGCCGATGCCGGGCTGCGCGCGCAGCTCGACGCCGAAGCCGCCCGCGAGGGCTGGCCGGCGATGCACGCGCGATTGGCGGCGCTGGATCCGGAGACGGCGGCCCGCCTCGCGCCGCTGGATTCGCAGCGCATCCAGCGCGCGCTGGAGGTCTGCCTGCTGAGCGGCGAACCGATGTCGGCGCTCTACAAGCGCCAGCGCAGCCAGGGCGTGGACTGGCCGCTGCTCTCACTGGAACCTTCGGACGCCTCGCGCGCCTGGTTGCATCAGCGCCTGGCGCAGCGCTTCGCGCTGATGCTGGAACAGGGCTTCGTCGACGAGGTCCGCCGGCTGCGGGCCCGCGGCGATCTGCACCTGGGACTGCCCTCGATGCGCTGCGTCGGTTACCGGCAGGCTTGGGAGCTGCTCGACGCGAACGAGGTCGCCCCCGACCTCGCCGCGCTGCAGGAGCTGGGCACGGCCGCCACGCGCCAGCTCGCCAAGCGCCAGATCACCTGGCTGCGCGGCATGCCGGCGCGCCGCGTCGTGCCGGCCGAGGCGCCCGATGCGCTCGATCGCCTGATGGGCGCGGTCCGCCAGGCCGGCTGAAGGCGGTGCGAGGCCGCGCACCGCTCCGGCTCAGGTCAGCAGCTCGCCCAGCACCTCGATCATCAGTTTCAGTGTCTCTCCGTCGCAAAACTCAGCCGACATTCCCCGAAAATAGCGCTCGTCCAGCCAGGGCATGGCCGCCTGAGCGCGGTGGACGAGCGCCCCCATCGACTGCACCTGTTTGGGCGTCGGAGGCGTCCAGTCAAGCGCGGCTGCCACATGGGCGCGAACGATCTGCCGGATCAACTGGGTCTCGACGGCGTCGTAGGGCGCGCCGGTGCGGCCATGGGCCTCGCGAAACTGCCGGCGCACCTGCTGCGCCAGATCGCCAATCTCCGCCAGCAGCCAACCGCAGTCCCGCTCAGCGAGTCGCGCGCGTCGCGCGGGGAGCCAGGGTGACGGCTGGTCGCCGCGGGTGCGCAGCGTGAGCATCAGCGCTTGGGCGGCCGCTTCCATCTCCGGCCAGCGCAGCTGGCGCGCGGCGACCTTCTCCCGGATCGCCGGCGCGCTCGATCGCTGGTCTGACCGCGGCAACCAGCGCTCGCCCACCTCGTGTGCGACCTCAACCGCCTTCGCCATCTCGTTCGGGACCTGAGCCTCCCGCTCTGGCGCCACCCAATCCACCGGTTGCGACCAGCGGTCGCTGTTCGCTGTCAAGCGCATGTCAGTTCTTTCGTCGAATGAGGAAAGCCAGTGAGTTGTCGATGGGCGCAGGGTGAGCGCGATCCGACAGCGGAACGTTTCAGACCGTAACGCAGACGCCACAATCGCCGGATTCCGCATTCCGCGCGGCAGTCGTCGACCTCGGGTCGCGCGATTGCCGTGCCTTCGCTTGACGATGGATGTCCCACTCCTCACCGCTACCGGCCTGACCAAACGCTACGGCTCGCACACGCTGTTCGAACGGCTGTCGCTGAACCTGCATCGCGGCGAAATGCTGGCGCTGCTGGGCGAGTCCGGCAGCGGCAAGTCCACGCTGTTGAACGGCCTGGCGGCGCTGGAGCCGCTGGATCGAGGTCAGGTCGTGCTGCAGGGTCGCGACATCCTGGCGCTGGACGAGACTGGCCAGGCGGCGCTGCGGCGCGAGCAGCTGGGCTTCGTGTTCCAGGCCTTCCACGTGCTGCCGCATCTGAACGTCCAGGACAACGTCGGCTTGCCGCTGCTGCTGCAGGGCCGGCCCGATCCGCGGCGCGTCGCGCAGATGCTCGAGGCCGTCGGCCTGAGCGCCCATGCGCGCCACCTGCCGCGCCAGCTCTCCGGCGGTCAGCTGCAACGCGTGGCCATCGCCCGCGCGCTGGTGCACCGGCCGGTGCTGGTGCTGGCCGACGAACCGACCGGCAACCTCGACCCCGAGCACGCCGACCAGGTCATGCGGCTGCTGCGCGAGCAGTTGCGCGAGCAGCAGGCCGCCTGTCTGCTGGTGACCCATTCCGCCCATGCCGCCGAGATGGCGGACCGACGCCTGCGCCTGGAAGGCGGCCGGCTGGTCGAGGCCTGACATGCCGACCGCAGCGCCACCAGCGCGCCGCCCACCGCTGATCGGTCTGCGCCGCGCCTGGGGCTGGTGGTGGCAACTCTCCTGGCCTTCGCTGCGTTTGCAATGGGGCCGGCAACTGGCCGCGCTGCTGACGATCGCGCTGGGCTTGGCCTTGGCTGGCGCGGTGCACTGGATCAACGCGTCCGCGCTGGCCCAGTTCGAATCCGCCGCGCGCCAGAGCAGCGCCCAGGCCGACCTGGAGCTGAGCGCCGCGCCCGGCGCGCCGTCCATCGGCGACGCGCTCTATGCGGAGCTCGCCGCGCGCGACGACATCGCCGCCCTCGCCCCGCGCCTGGACGCGAGCGTTCGCGTGCAGGGCCGGGACGGCGAGTGGCTGCGGGTGCGGCTGGTCGGGCTGGATCTGCTGCAACTGGGCGCTTTCCATCCGCAATGGCTGCCGCGCGCCGACGGGGGCAATGGGGCCAATGGGGCCGATGGGACCGATTTCATCCGCGCGCTGCGCGAGCCTTCCGTGTTCATCAGCGATGCGGCGTGGCAGCGGCTCGGCTTGGCCCAGACGCCCGCCGCCGAGGTCGCCCCCGTCCGGCTCGACCTCGCGGGGCGCAACGCCGCCCTGCCTGTCGCCGGCCGCTTCCCCGATCGCGATCAGCCGCTGGTGATCATGGACATCGCCTGGGCCCAGCAACTGCTGAACCGGCCAGGGCAGCTTGACGCGATCCTGCTGCGCCTGACGCCGGGCCGCGCCGCGCCCCTGGCCTGGCCCGCCGGCGTGATCGCGCAGAGCCCCGCCGATCAGGCCCGTCAGCAGGCCGACGAGGCCCGCCGCATCACCCGCGCCTATCGGCTCAACCTGGGCGTGCTGTCGCTGATGGCGCTGTTCGTCGGCGCGTTCATGGTCTTCGCGGTGCACAGCCTGTCGGTCGCACAACGTCTGCCGCAGCTCGCGCTGCTGGGCGTGCTCGGCATGAGCGCCCGTCAGCGCCTGGGTCTGCTGGTTTCCGAAGCCTTCCTGCTGGGCGTGGCCGGCGCGGTGCTGGGCCTGGCGCTCGCGCTGGGACTGGCCGAGCTCGGCCTGCACGCGCTGGGCGGCGACCTCGGCGCCGGACTCACCGGACTGCATGGCAACCGGCCCACGCTGCAGACCTCGACCGCCTCCATCCTGGGCCTGCTCGCGCTCGGCCCGCTGGTCAGCCTGGGCGCGGCGGCGCTGCCGCTGGCCCGGCTGCGCCGGCTGCCGGTCGCGCAAGTGCTCAAGGGTCTGGGCAGCGGCGGCGCCGACAGCCGCTGGCAACTGCTGGGTCCCGTGCTGCTGGTCGCGGCGCCCTTCCTTGCCGAGTTCCGTCCGGTGCTGGGCATCGCCTGGGGCGCTTATGCCGCGATGCTGGCGCTGCTGCTCGGCGCGCTGGGGACCGTGCCGCTGGCGCTGCGCACACTGACCGGCCTGCTGCGCGGCTGGGCCGCCAAGCGCGCCCTGCCGCTCCTGGCGGTCGAGCGCGCCCGCGATCAAGCCGGCGAGGCCGGTCGCCTGATCGCCGGCGTCCTGGTCGCGCTGGCGCTGGCCGTGGCGATGCTGGTCATGGTGGCGAGCTTCCGGCTCTCGCTGGACCAGTGGCTGACCGACATGCTGCCGGCCGATCTCTACGTCCGCCAGACCGCCCGCGACAACGCCCAACAGGGCCAGCCGATGCCGCCCGCGTGGGTCGCGTCGGCGGCGACGCTGCCAGGCGTGGAACGCGTCTCCCCGCAGCGCTCGCGCAACATCGGCATCACGGTGCGCGGCATGACGGGCTCGGCGACGCTGCTGGCCCGGCCGCTGGATCACCGCCTCCCCTTGCAGGGCGATCCGGCCGCGCTGCCCGACGGCCTGCCGCCGGTCTACATCAACGAGGCGATGGGCGACGCGCTGCGGCTCAAGCCGGGCGACCGCTTCATGCTGCGCCTGGACGGCCGCCAGATCCCGGTCGGCGTGAAGGCCGTCTGGCGCGATTACAGCCGCCAGTCCGCCGCCGTCCTCATGGAGCGCGAGCTGTGGCGCCGCCTCAGCGGCGACGCCGCGATCACCGAACTCGCCTTGTGGCTGCGCCCCGGCGCGGATCCGGTCCAGGCCCAGGCCGCGCTGCGCGCGATGACCGGCTCGCCGGACGCGCTGGAGATTGCCTCGGCCGGCGAGCTGCGGCGCTTCTCGCTGGACATCTTCGATCGCAGCTTCGCGATCACCTACTGGCTGCAGGCGGTGGGTCTGGGGTTGGGGCTGTTCGGCGTCGCCGCCAGCCTGTCGGCGCAGCTGCTGGCGCGGCGTCGCGAGTTCGGCCTGCTCCTGCACCTGGGCCTGACGCGCGGGATGCTGCGCCGGCTGGTCATCGCCGAGAGCCTGCTGCAGGCCGTCGCCGGCGCGCTGATGGGCACCGCCGTCGGACTGGCGATCAGCGCGGTGCTGGTGTTCCGGCTCAATCCGCAGAGCTTCCACTGGAGCATGGACTGGCAGGTGCCGGTCTGGCGGGTGCTGGCGCTGCTGGCCGCCAGTCTGGCGGCCACCGGCATCACCGCGGCCTGGGCCAGCGCCCGTGCGCTGCGCTCCGGCCAGGGCGAGGCGCTGCGCGCCGTGAGGGAGGACTGGTGATCGCGCGACGACATGTGCTCAGGGGCCTCGGTGCCTGGGGCGGCCTGAGCGGCTTGAACGCCGCGAGCGGGCTCGGCGGGCTCGGGCTCATCCTGGTGCCGGGCACCTCGCAGGGGCAGGCGCTCTCCGACGCGCCGCTGCGCTTCCCGCGCGACCACGGCGCGCATCCCGAGACACGCATCGAGTGGTGGTACCTCACCGGCGTGCTGCGCTCGCCGTCCTCCGACGCCGCGAGCGCGCCGACGCACGGTTTTCAGCTGACCTTCTTCCGCTTGCGCAACGATCTGGCCCAGCCGCTGAGTTCGGCCTTCGCGCCGGGCCAGCTGATGCTGGCGCATGCGGCGATCTCGGACCTCGGCCGCCAGCGTCTGCTGCACGACCAGCGCGTGCTGCGGCACGGCTTCGCGAACGCGCGGGCCGAGCTCGGCGACACCGCGACGCGACTCGGCGATTGGCAGCTGCGGCGCTCTGATGCGGGCGACGGTCGCAGCCGCTACGACCTGGTCATGCACAGCGAGTCGGCCGGCTTCGCCCTCTCGCTCTCGCTGCGGGCGCCCTTGCCGCCGCTGCTCCAAGGGCGCGAGGGCTGGTCGCGCAAGGGCCCCCGCCCCGAGCAAGCCAGCCGCTACGTGAGCGAGCCGCAGTTGATCGGCACTGGCCGGCTCGCGCTTCGCGACGGCGGGACGCGAGAGGTTGCGGCCCGCGCCTGGCTCGACCACGAGTGGAGCAACGACCTGCTCGGCCGCGGCGCGGAGCGCGACACCCCGGCGCCCGCGGCGCAACCGGCATCGCCATCGGTCCAAGCGCCGTCATCCGCGTCCGCTTCCTCGGCTTGGAATTCGGCTTCAGCACCGACCACCGCCGCCGACAAGGCAGACCGCGGCCCGCACGCCGGCTGGGACTGGTTCGGCCTGAATCTGAACGACGGCTCGTCGCTGACGCTGTTCCAGGTCCGCAGCGAGGGCGGCCCGCCCGTCTGGACCGGCGGCGGCTGGCGCGGCGCGGACGGACGACAAGTCGACTTCGAGCAGCAGCTGCGCTTCGAGCCGCTGGCCCATTGGCGCAGCCCGGTCAGCCTGGCGAGCTACCCGATCCGCTGGCGCGTGCGCTCGCCGCGTGGCGTGTTCCTGATCGACGCCGCCTTCCAGGCGCAGGAGATCGACGCCCGCCGCAGCACCGGCTTCCCGTACTGGGAGGGCGTCGCCCGCGTCAGCGACGAGGCCGGCCGGACGCTGGGCTGGGGCTATCTGGAGATGACCGGCTACGCGGGCCGCGTGCCGCTGTAGCGGTTGCGCCCGGAAGGCATCGCGGCATAGGCGCGCACGCAGTTGCAGCCGGCGCCGCGCGCCATCGCCAGCGCTTGGCGCGCCTGCTGCAGCAGCTGGTCGGCGCCCTGCTGCGGCTCGCGCTTCCAGTCCTGCCAATGCGCCAGGCCCAGGCTGGCGCTCAAGGGCACGGACTGTCCCTGCCACCGGTAATCGAGCGTCGCCACCCGGGCGCGCAAGCGGTCCGCGGCATCGAGCGCGCCGAGGGGATCGGTACAAGGGAGATAGGCGGCCCAGACGCCGCGCGGCAGCGGCATCAGCCAATCGCCGCCCCGCAGTTGCTGAGCGGCGAGCTGCCCCAGGCGCTCCTCCAAGGCGGCGATGCATTCGTCCCCGTACTGCTGCTGCAGCCGCACCCACGGGTCGAGTTCCAACAGGATCAGCACCCCGTCATGGCCGTGACGCTGCGCTCGCGCCGCCTCGCGTTTGAGGCCGTCCATCAACTGCGCCTCATCGACCGGCGCGCTGCGCGCCGGCTTGTTCCGACGGGCTTGCCAACGCCGCCGCAACGCTGTCCACCAGGCCCCGGGGCCCCTGTCCGAGTCTTGAGCCATGCTGCTGCCCGCCTTCGCCGGAGATGAGGATTGATTGCAGCACAGGAGCAAGCACCGCGCCGCCCCCTTGAGCGAGGGAGGATAGGCCCGCTCGCCGCCTCGTGGCGAGTCAGATGTAACGAATCCGGGCGGCCGCGCGGGGCGCACCGACATGGGATGCGCATCGCGCGCGGCTGCTCTACAGTCGGCGGTCGTGTTCAGCGCCCGCGGCCCCGACCGCCCAGCCCGTGAGCTTCAGCGCCGCCACTCCCCCGCCCCCCGCTTCTTTGGCGACTCCCGCGACCGCCGCGCCGCCCCCGGGGCCTCCGATGGGCGCCGTCATCGGCGCATTACTGGTGCTGCTGCTGGGCCTGGTACTGACGCTCAGCGCGATGTTGTGGAATCGCAATCGCGTGGTTGCCGAAGCCCGCCTGCAACTGGGAGCCCAGATGGAGCGCCTGGAACGCGACATCGTCCAGCGCTTCGTCCAGCCGGTCTACGGCCTCAAGGGCGCGCGCGGCGCGATTGCGTCCTTGGGCGGACATGTCGATCGCCGCGCCTTCCGCGCCTACGTCCAGTCACGCGACCTCCCGCGCGAATTCCCCGGCGTGCGCGGCTTCGGGTTCGTCCTGCCGGTCGCGCGCGAGCGCCTGGATTCGTTCATCACGGCGCAGCGAGCCGACGGCGCGCCGCAGTTTTCGGTGCGGACCCGCGGCGACGCGCCCGACCTGTTCGTCATCGCGCATGTGGAGCCGTTGTCGCAGAACTACCCCGCCTGGGGCTACGACCTGGGCTCCGAGCGTCTGCGCCGCGAGGCGATCGAGCAAGCGATCCGCACCGGCGAGGCGCAACTCACCGCGCCGATCGCGCTGATCCAGGACCGGGCGCGCGGGCCCGGCATGCTGCTGCTCATTCCGGTGTTCCGCGACGGCGCCGATCCGATCGACCCGGCCCAGCGTCGCCAGGGGCTGCTGGGGCTGCTCTACGCGCCGCTGGTGGCGCAGGAGATCCTGGCCGGCCTGAAGGAGGGTTTGGCGCAGGCGCCGGTCGACTTCCGGCTGATGGTCGACGACCACACGCGAACCGAGGATCTGCTGCTGGACTCCGCCGCCGGCATCCAGCCGCTGGACACCTCGCCCGCCGCGGTGCCCGGTTTCGAGGACCGGCTGGTGTCCCTGGAGCATCGCGTGGACATCATCGGTCGGGGCTTTCGCATCGAGGCCGCGATGTCCTCCGCCTACGAGCGCCGCGTGATCGACGCCGCGGGCTGGAGGCCAGGCCTGATCGGTTTCGTGCTGACGGTGTTGCTGGCCGCCACGACTTATCTGCTGGCAGCCGGCCGCGCCCGCGCGCAGGCGCTCGCCGACGCGATGACCGAGGATTTGCGCCGGCTCACGCTGGATCAGCAGGCCATGCTGGACGCGGACATCCTTGGCATCGCCAAACTACGCGGTCGCCGCATCGTCTGGCGCAACCGCGCGCTGGAGCGGCTGTTCGGCTACGGCGAGGGAGAGATGCAAGGGCTGGCGGTGCAGGATCTGTATGCCGACGAGGCGGCCTTCAACGCGCTGGGTCAGAACGCCTATCCGCTGCTCGCGCGCGGCGACCATTACCGCAGCCAGCAGCAGATGCGTCGCAAGGACGGGACCCTGGTCTGGATAGACCTGAACGGCGTGGCCCTGCCCAGCGAGCGCGAGGCTGACACGACGCTGTGGATGATGGTCGACATCACCCACAGCAAGGAGTACGAGGCCCGCGTCGAGCGTGCCGCCTTGCACGACGCGCTGACCGGCCTGCCCAATCGCGTGCTGCTGGCCGACCGGCTGCGACAGGCGATCGCGGCGGCGGCGCGGCAGGATGTGGCGGTGGGCGTCGTCTACCTGGACCTGGACGGCTTCAAGGCGATCAACGACACGCACGGCCACGACGCCGGCGACGAAGTGCTGCAAGCGGTCGCCCAACGGCTCCGGGACGGGATCCGCGCCTCCGACACGGCGGCGCGGCTGGGCGGCGACGAGTTCGTCGTCCTGCTCACGCCGCTGCCCTCGCGCGACGACAGCCGCGGCGCCTGTGAGCGTCTGCTGCGCGCGATCCTGGCGCCGGTGATGCTGCGCTCCGGGCGCGAGGTGCAGGTCGGCAGCAGCATCGGCGTGGCGCATTACCCGCTGGACGCGGTGGCGGCGGAGGATCTGATGAGCCAGGCGGATCAGGCCATGTTCGAGTCCAAGCGGGCCGGCCGGTGCAGGATCCGGCTGCTCAACGGCGCGGCGCTGCCGCAGGAGATCGACCTGTCGGGGCTGCGGCGCCCGGCAGCCGCGCCGACGCCCGACGCCGCGCAGGGTGACCGGAGTCACGCCGACTGAGCCGCCGTACAGTCGACCCATGACCATCCTGACCACCGCGCGGCTCCGCCTCGAGCCGATGAGCGACGAGCACCTGCAGGGCTTGTTCGAGATGAACCGCGACGCCGAGGTGATGCGCTACATCACCGGCAAGCCCGACACGATCGCCGACACGCAGGCCATGATCGACCGGGTCCAGGCCCGCTGGGCCGAGTGGGGCTACAGCTGGTGGACCTTCATCGAGATAGAGACCGGCGAGATCGTCGGCGCCGGCTGCGTCCAGCACCTGGGCCGCGACCAGGCCAACCCGCATGAACTGGGCTGGCGTCTGCGCCGCGATCGCTGGGGCCGCGGCTATGCGTCCGAGGCGGCGATCCGCATGGCGGCCTTCGCCTTCGATGAGCTGAAGGCGCCGCAGCTGGTGGCCTTCTGCGACGCGGACAACCAGGCGTCGTCGCACGTCATGGAGAAGCTGGGCATGCGCTTTCGAGCGACCGAGCGCTGGTACGACTTCGACGGCTCGGTGTACGGGATGACGGTCGAGGAATGGCGCCGGGGTCTGGGCGCCCCAGGCGCGGCGGGGGCGCCGGAGCGTCAGAGTCCGCCGACGAAGTAGCGCTTCAGGCCGGACAGGATCATCTCCACCGCGATGGCGGTCAGCACCAGACCCATCAGCTTTTCCAGCGCGGACACCACCGAGTCGCCCAGCAGCTTGCGGATGCGGTCGGCCAAGGTCAGCGCCAGGAAGGAGATCACCATCGCGGTGAACAGCGCGCCCACCCATTCGGCGACGCGGTCCGGCTGGCGCGAGGCCAGCAGCAGCACGGTGGCCATCGCCGACGGGCCGGCCAGGAGCGGCACGGCCAGCGGGAAGATGAAGGGCTCCTTGCCCGTCTCCACGCCGTAGGCGGACTCGCCCGCGTGGCTGAAGATCATGCGGATCGCGATGATGATCAGGATCACGCCGCCCGCGACCTCGAGCGAACGCTCGGACAGGTGCATCAGGCGCAGGAAGCTGTCGCCCAGGAACATGAAGGCCAGCAGCACCGCGAAGGCGATGCCGACTTCGCGCGCGGCCACGCGCAGGCGGCGCTCGCGCGGCACGGCCCGCATGATGGGGATGAAGATCGGCAGGCTGCCGAGCGGGTCCAGCACCAGCAGCAGCAGGACGAGGGCGGAAAGAAAGCTGTGATCCATGGGGCGGGATTGTCTGCGATCATCCGCGCCGATGAACGATGCCGCCTTCAAGCCTGCCCCCCCGGACGCTCCCGCCGCGAAGAATGCCGCCGTCGCACTGGACGCGATCGATCGCCGCATCCTGCAGGCGCTGCAGCGCGACGGGCGGATCTCGAATGTCGATCTGGCGGCCCAGGTGCACCTGTCGGCGCCGCAATGCCTTCGCCGGGTGCGGTCGCTGGAGGAGCGCGGCGTGCTACGCGGCTACCGGGCCGACGTCGCGCCGATGGTGGTGGGCCTGGGGGTGACGGCCTACGTCAGCCTGAACATCACAGCCCAGGCCTTCGGCCGCGTGCGGGAGATCGAGTCGCTGATCCGCGACTTCCCGCAGATCCTGGAATGCCACACCGTGTCGGGCGACTGCGACTACCTGTTGAAGGTGGTCGCCCGCGACCTGCAGGCGCTGTCGAAGTTCCTGACCGACCGGCTGATGCAGCTGGACGGGGTCGCGGACGTGCGGTCGATGATCTGCCTGGAGGAGATCAAGCCGCCGGCGGGGTTGCCGGTGGATTGATCAGGGTTTCGGAGAAGGCCCTCAGACCTTGGTCTCTCGCACAGGGGCGAGTCCCCTGCGCACGCCGCTCAGAACCGCCTCGATGAGGTTCGCCTCATTCAACAGCTTCCGGCGTTCCTCGCGATCCGCCGGATCCGCTGGGTCGAAGCTGCGGCCAAGATCGACCAAGCCCTCGGCGTGGCTCAGCGCCTTGCTGAAGGCTCCGTCCGGACGGGCAACCATCTGCGCCAAGGCGTCGCGCCGGGTTGCCGGCAAGCCGGCCACGGCGTCGGCAACTTGCTGTCGCAGGATGTCCCTGCTGAGCACGCCCTTGTCACTGGGGCCGTTGATCTGACGGTGCGCGGCTCTCATGCGCTCCATCGAGGGGGCCATGGCGGCGATCAGCTCCAACAGGCGGGCATCAGAGGTCAGACCTCTGGCCAACTGGCCGTTCAGCCCCGCACGCGGCGACAAGCCGAGCCCCTCCATCAGCCGGTCCACACCCTTCTTCGCCGTTTGCATCGCGATATCGAGCTGGCGTTGAGATTCAGCCTCGGTTCGAGCCTTGCTCAGGGTCCGGTTCAACTCCGCCTCGCGGCGAAGGTTCTCCAACTGGCGACGCTCACGCTCTGCGCGGGCGTTGTTCGGTCCCAGCGACGGAGCACTCGCGGCCCGCGGCAGCCCCCCTTCGGGCTTGGCGTCAAAGCGGCCAGGGATGTGCAGGGGCACGTCCGGAAGATTCGGAAGCGACGTTGTTCGCCTCAGCGTGTCAGGACGCGCCACGGCCACCGGCGGCGCTGGCGGCGGCGGTGCAGCGGCGACCTCTGGACGCGGCGCGTTCGCCTGAGCCTGCTGCGGCGCAACCGGCTGACTGGGAGCGTCGGTCATGGACCGACGCGCAGCGAGGTCGCTCGCGCCAGCCCGGCGCTCGTCCCGTTTGGGCCGAGGCGGCGCTTTCGGAGTGTCTCCGTCGGCCGAACGGCCTGTCTCCGTCTGTGTGCCGACCTCGACGCTGGGACGTCGATCGACTGGGCGGTCTCGCCTGGCCTCCGGCTCGGCGTTCACCGGGGTCTGGGTTGTCGACTCCTTCGGTCCTTGCACATTCGATGGGAGATCCTCATTGAACACGCTATCGCTCAAGGACCACGTGCTGCCGCCAGGATCGCTGCCCGCGATGCTCGCGGTATCGCTGGAGAGGTCGCTCTCGTAAGCCGTGTCCTCGTCGCTCTCCTTGTCAAGCTCGACGACGGCGGCCGTGGCCCTCTGCGTCGAAACGAACGGCATGCGCAACATGGCCTCCGGCGGGCGACTCGGCTGTCGAGCACCGACATGGAGGAACGGCTCCATGCCCTTCGCGAACCCCTGACCCAGCGTCTGGCGGCAAGTCTCCTGATACTCGCGGCTTGATCGCTGATCCGCCTGAGGCGACGAGACGGCGTGCACACCATCGTGCGTGGACCGCTGGAACTCGCGATGCATCTGCTGCATCGTTGCCGCCATGGCGCCGGAGAGCGTCGCGCCGTCCTCGCACACCACCGCGATGCGCGGATCCTCCCCCTGGGCCATCCGTCCCAGACAAGACTGGAATCCGTGCGAAACGTCGTCCCGAAACTCCTCCGGCTGCCGCGCGTCGTCGCTGACCGTGTGCACACGCGTGGACCGCGAGGACTTCAGTTCATGACCATGGTAGAGATCGGTTCGCATCACCCAACTGCCGTCGTCGGTCATCTCACCAGTGCGCTGGAAGCGGACCGTGACCGGCGGCTCGCCGGGCGACTGCCCCGACCATTCCAGGCTCTGCCCCGGCACCTGGAGCTGCGCGAGCAGCTTGTGGCTGCGCTCCTGGCCCCCGATGAATACATCGGTCGCGTCCTGCTCGTTGAGCAGGTTGGCGAAGCCGATCATCTCCGGCGCATCGTTCTTCGTGTAATGCGGCGACAGCGCCGCCTGCAGCAGGGAGGGAAAGCCCTCGAACTCCGGGGTCCTGACGGCATTGAAGACCGTGGGGATCACGCCCGCGAGCCAGTTCCCCGCTGCGGCGGCCGCCATGGTGATGAGGTTGGCGCACAGCACTTCGGGGTGCAGGGGCGACCCGGGGTGCGGGAAGAAAGCCGCGGCGCCGAGGCCGACCGGGCCGTGAGGGAAATGACACACCGTGTCACCGAAGGCTTGCTGATTCACGCGATCGAACATGGGAGTGACGACGGCCCCACAGGGGGCCGCCGGAGAATGCTGGGACCGTGATTGGTGTCCGAGCTCGCGGACCGGGTTCCCGGCCTGGATCAGCCGCGCGGGTGATGCGCCGCGTGCAGCACCTTGAGCCGCTCCCGGGCCACGTGCGTGTAGATCTGCGTCGTCGACAGATCGGCGTGCCCGAGCAACAACTGCACCGCGCGCAGATCCGCGCCATGGTTCAGCAGATGGGTCGCGAACGCGTGCCGCAGCGTGTGCGGCGAGATCGGCACCGTGATGCCCGCGATCAGCGCGTACTTCTTGACCAGGCGCCAGAAGCTCTCTCGGATCATCGCCTTGCCGTGCTTGGTGATGAACAGGTCGTCGCTGCCGCGCCCGCTGAGCAGCAGCGGTCGCGCCTCGGCCAGATAGCGCATCAGCCAGGCGTGCGCCTCCTCGCCGAAGGGAACCATCCGCTCCTTGTCACCCTTGCCGGTGATGCGCAGCACCGCCTCGCGCAAGCCGACATGCACGCTCTTGAGCGTCACCAGCTCGGTCACCCGCAGCCCGCTGGCGTACATCAGCTCCAGCATCGCGCGGTCGCGCAGACCGTTCGGCGTACCGACATCGGGCGCCTCCAACAGCATTTCCACCTGCCCTTGCGAGAGCGTCTTGGGCACGCGCATCGGCTTCTTCGCAGCGATCAGCTTGAGCGTGGGATCGCGCTCCACCCGACGCTCCCGCAGCGCCCAGCGGAAATAGCGCTTGAACACTGAAAGCCGCCGATTCGCCGAAGTCGCCTTGCCGCCGTCGTGCCGCGATGCGGCATAGCCCATCAGATCGAGTTCGCTCGCGTGATCGAGGTCCCGCTTGGGCGTCGCCGCCAGCCAGTCGGCGAGCAGCTGAAGGTCGCGGCGATACGCCAGCTGCGTGTTGCGCGACAACCCTTCCTCGATCCAGAGCGACTCGATGAACGCATCGATCGCACGCTGGCTGCGCTGACGCTCGGCGGAAACGGCCGGCGGTGGCGGGACGGGATCGGGCAGGACTTCGGTCGACATGGCGCGCATGATGCCAGGGCGAAAAAAAGGGCCCGCGCCACCACGCGCGGGCCCACGGAGCAACCGCCACAGGCAGCGGTTGATTGGGGGACCGGAAAACCTGAAAGACGCCTCAGCCGATGCTGACCGGCACGAAGATCTTGTCGCCGCCGCGCTGCACCAGCAGCGCCACCGACTTGCTCGCGCCCTGCACCGCGCCGCGGACCTGATCGACCGACTGCACCGGCGTGCCGTTGATCGCCAGCAGCACGTCGCCCGGACGCACGCCGGCCTTGGCCGCCGCGCTGCCGTCGCTGACCTCCTGGATCAGCAGCCCGTCGCGGGTACCCAGCTGACGGCGCTCTTCCGCCTGCAGCGGTCGCAGCGCCAGACCCAGCTTGCCGTGCGCCGAGCCGCCCTGATCCTCGTTCTTCGCGACCTTGGCGGCCTTGTCGTTGGCGTCGCCCAGCGTCGCGGTCAGCGTCTCGCGCTTGCCGCCGCGCCAGACTTCGATGACCACCTTGTCGCCGGGGCCGGCCTGGTCGACCAGCGCCGGCAGATCGCCGCTGCCCACGATGCGCTGACCGCCGAAGCTCAGGATCACGTCGCCCGAGCGCAGACCCGCCTTGGCTGCCGGGCCGCCGTCCTCGACGTTGGCCACCAGGGCGCCCTCGGGTTTCTCCAGCTTGAAGGAGTCGGCGAAGCCCTGGTTGACCTCTTGCACCATCACGCCGAGCTTGGCGTGCTGCACCTTGCCGCCCTTTTCGATCTGGGCGCGGACCTTGTTGGCCACCTCGACCGGGATCGCGAAGGACAGGCCTTGATAGCCGCCCGAGGCGCTGTAGATCTGCGAGTTGATGCCCACCACCTCGCCGCGCGCGTTGAACAGCGGACCGCCGGAGTTGCCGGGGTTGATCGCCACGTCGGTCTGCAGGAAGGGGACGCGGCTCTCATCCGGGCCGAGCGAGCGCCCTTTGGCGCTGATCACGCCCGCGCTGACGCTGTTCTCGAAGCCGAAGGGCGAGCCGATGGCCAGCACCCATTCGCCCACGCGCAGGTCCTTGGTCGCGCCCAGTCGCACGGTCGGCAGGTTCTTGGCGTCGATCTTGAGCACGGCGACGTCGGTGGACTTGTCGCTGCCCAGGACCTTGGCGCGGAACTCGCGGCGGTCGGTCAGCTTGACCACGACCTCCTGCGCGTCCTGCACGACGTGGGCGTTGGTCAGGATGATGCCGTCGTTGCTGACGATGAAGCCCGAGCCCTGGCCGCGGATCTGGCGGCTGCCGGCACCGTCGCCGTCGCCGCCGGGGCCGCCCGGCATGCCCGGCATGCCGAAGCGGCGGAAGAAGTCGTAGAAGGGATCGTCGGGATCGATCTGCGGTGCGCGGGAGTTGCGCGTCTTCACCACGCCGGACACGCTGATGTTGACCACCGCAGGGCCCTGCGCCGCAGCGATCTGCGCAAAGTCGGGCATGCCGGCGGGCGGCGGCGTGAACGAGGCGGGCGAAGCGCTGCCCGTCACCGGCGCGCTCAGCGCGGCGACCTGAGCCCCATCCGCGCTGGAGTTCGCCGACGCGTCGACGGCTTGCGTGTCCGAGGCCTGCGTCAGCTTGGCGTTGCGCATCGCCAGCGCGCCGCCACCGGCGCCCAGCACGCCCGCTGCGGCCAGCGCCCACACGAGCTTCTTCACCGAAATCATCTTTTCCACTTGAGCCATCTGAACCTCCTGTGAGGAGAGCCTGCCCGGGGCCTGGAGCCCACCGCAGACTCGATGGCTTGAAGTGTGGAGATCGAGCCTTAGTCCGCTCTTAATGAAGCGCTTAACCGCGGCTTAAAGACTCGGCGACGGCGACTGCGCGCGCCCGGGCGTGGAACCGAGCGGCAACGCCATCTCCACGCGCAACCCGCCCAGCGCGGTGCTGTGTCCCAGGCGCAGCGTGGCGCCGTGGTCCTGCGCGATGCTGCGCACCAGCGCCAGCCCCAGCCCAGTGCCCGGCGCCTGCTGCGCCTGCGATTCCGAGCGGTAGAAGCGATCGAAGACCCGCCCGCGCTCCGCGTCGGGAATGCCGGGGCCGTCGTCCTCCACGACCAGCAGCGCCTGTCCGCCGGAACGCTCCAGGCTCAGGTCCACGCGGCTGCGGCCGTACTTGATGCCGTTGTCCAGCAGGTTGCGCAGCAGCATGGTGAGCGCCTCCGGATGGCCGTCGACCCGGACCTCGTCGCAGCGTCCCAGCCCGAGGTCGATGCCGCGCGCATGGGCCAACGTGGCGCCGTCCACGACCGCATCGCGACAGAGCTGATCCAACGCGATCGCCTGCGCCGGCGCCGGCGTCTTCGCGCTGTCCTGGCGGGCCAGCGCCAACAGCTGCTCGATCAGATGCGAGGCCCGATCGATGCCCTGCCCCAGGCGCTCCAGCGCCTGCGCGCGCGCCGTCTCGTCAGGCGCGCGTCGCACGGACTGCAGCTGCAACTTGAGCGCCGCCAATGGCGAGCGCAGCTCATGCGCCGCATCGGCCACGAAATGCTGTTGCGCCTCGAAGGCCTGACCGACGCGCGCCAGCAGGCTGTTCAACTCGGACACGAGCGGCTGGACTTCACTGGGGACGTCGGCCTCGTCGACCGGGGCCAGGTCTTGCGCGACGCGGCGAGAGAGCTGCTGCCGCACCCGCTCCAGCGGCGCCAGCGAATGGCTCACCACCCACCACACGACCAGCGCGAGCAGCGGCAGCATCAGCGCCGTCGGCAGCACGGTGCGCCAGGCCAGTTGACCGGCCATGCGCTGACGCACGGCAATGTCCTGCGCCACCTGCACGACCTGGAAGCGTCCCTGCACCGCGAAGACGCGATAGCGCTTGCCGCGCAGCGCCACGTTGGAGAAGCCCAGCACCGCGCGCTGCGGCAGCCAGTCCGGCCCGGCGGAGCGGTACAGCGGCGTGCCGTCCAGCCCCCAGACCTGCACGATCAGGTCGATGCTCTGCTCCTCGCCCAGCGTCAGCGGCAGCCCGGTGCCCATGCCCGCGCGAAGCGACAGCGCCACCTGCTGCATCTGGTAGTCGAAGATCTCGTCGGTCTCCATCAGCGCGTTGCGGTAGGCGCTCAGGCCCTGGATCAGCGCGCTGGTCAGCATCGCGCCCAGGAGGAACAGCAGCAGCCGGTAGCGCAGCGAGCGCGGCAGCAGCGTCCAGCGCCGGCCGCCCGGGGCGTCGTTCATTCCTTGGGGACCCGGTAGCCCACGCCGCGCACGTTCTGGATCAGTTCCGCGCCCAGCTTCTTGCGCAGCCCGTGGATGTAGACCTCGACCGCGTTGCTGCTGATCTCGTCCTTCCAGCCGTAGAGCTTTTCCTCGAGCTGCTGACGCGAGAGCACCATGCCCGGTCGTGCCAGCAGCGGCTCCAGCACGGCCCATTCGCGCGCCGACAGCGTCACCGGATGGCCGTTGGAGGTGACCTCGCGGGTGGCGGGATTGATGCTCACGCCCATGTGTTCGTAGACCGGTTCGGAGCGCCCGGCGGCGCGGCGCAGCAGCGCGCGGATGCGGGCGAGCAGCTCGTCGAAGTCGAAGGGCTTGAGCACGTAATCGTCAGCGCCCGCGTCCAGCCCGGCGACGCGCTGCGCGGAGGCGTCGCGCGCCGTGGCGATCAGCACCGGCACCGCCTGTTTGCGAGCCCGCAGCGCCTGCAGCACGCTCATGCCGTCCCGCTTGGGCAGGCCCAGGTCGAGCAGCACCAGGTCGTAGGTCTGGGACTGCAGCGCCGTGTCGGCGATTTCGCCGTCACGGACCCAGTCCACCGCGTAACTTTCGGCGCGCAGCAGCTCGAGCAGCTGCTCGCCGATCATGAGGTCGTCTTCCACCAGCAGGAGTCGCATGGGGGGCGATTGTGGCGCAATCGCCCCGCTCCGGCGACGATCGACCGCACGGGCGGGCGCCCAGTCAGTCCTGCTGGCGGTCCGGCGCCATGCCCGAGCCGGCCGGCGCTCGGGCGGCGACCGTTTTCAGCAGCCACAAGGCCTCGGCGATCGCCGAGGTATCGCGCAGGCCGGCAAGTCGAGGGGCGGCCCCCCTCTCGCCCTGTTGCCGCCGACGCGCGGCCGCCCATCCGCCGACCCTCGGGCGCTCGATGCGGGCCCGCCATCGCTCTTGCTCCGGAGCGGGAAGTTCACTAAAACCTTGCGCCAGCACCTGCCGGACAGCCTCGTTCCGCAGCCACGGCAGCGCCTCACCCGGCGCGCCGAGCGCCGTTCCCCGACGCGGTGTGATCACCTCATCGACCGCGTCGACAAGCTTTCCCGCGAGCCGATCCATGGGCTCCGGCTTCTCACCATGAAAGACCCGCCGGTACCAGCCCGCCAGACCCGAGGGCCTCGCCATCCGCGCCGCCAAGTCTTGCATCGCCTGCTTCACGCCGAGGTCGCGATTCACCGCATCGAAGGCGCGCTGGTTCGACTCATCATGCCCTTCAGGGGGCAGCGTCGGCGTCGGTATCGGCATCCGAATCACGGGCGAGGGCTCCAGGCGCCTGCCCGAATCCTTCTTGACCGAGCTCGCTCTCAGGCGCTCAGCCGGGCAGCGGATCACAGGCGAAGGCGCCAGTCGCACGCCGTCGGGCCCCGATCTGGCGGCAGGACCAGCGATGGAACGCGCGACCGGACGCTCGGCCGAAGGAACCGGGGGCGGCGGAGGCAACGGACCCGCGTGCCGTGGTGCGACGCGGTGGCGCGCCGCATGCTTGGCGGCGCGGATGCCCTCGACTGTCTGCTCGATTGAAGCGCCGCCTCGCAGCAACCCGATCGCCGCGAGGGCCGGTGCCAGGTTCTGGTGCCGGCCTTCGTGGATCAGCGCCACGCCGGGCGTGATGCTCTTGTCCGCCAGGGCACCGCCGTAGCGCGCGCCCAGCGCCATCGCTTCCTTGACGCGATGCGCCATGAGACTCGGCCGGCGCAGCGGCAGTGCGTGCAGGGACGCGGTCGTCCGCCAGGATTCGCCACGATCACTCTCGACCGCCACGTCGATGACACCGAACGTCGATCCCGGACGCTCTTGCCGCGGACGGCTGCTGATGGTGTAGCGGGCCTGCTCGGTGGTGATCTGCGCCCTCAGAGGACCCGCGAGCAGCCGCTCGATCGCCGTTCTTCCGGCTGGAGGCTGAAGCGGATCGGGCTCCTGCTCGACCGGTTCAACCAAGCTCGCGACTCTGTCATTCAGCATCGTGTCGGCCAGATGCAGCAGCAATACCGGATCGGAGTCCGGCAGCTCTCCTTTGCTCATGTCCAGACTCAGCACCCGCCCGCCGGCCTGAGTCGGCAAGGCCACGGCGGTCAATGCCCAGTCGCCGGGCAGGCCGTTCTTGAACCTGCGCATTGGAGCACCCAGATCTGCTCGGGCCTGCTTCGAGGATCGCATCGCCCCGGACTTGGCCGCGATCGCCTGCAGGCGACCGTCGATCCCGATGATCGTGCCGTTCGGCACCTGCTCCCCTGGCGATGATTTCCGGTCCTCGACCGGCGTCGTGCAGCACGACAGCAGCGTCGCGATGCGGTTTCCGATGCTCACGGTGAACTCCCTGGCGAGCCCGCCCGCCGGGCCGCTATCGTCTGTGCCGCACCTCCTGCGACTCATCCGACACCTCGGGGCACCTGACTCCGACTCCGAGATCCCCTCAGGTCTCGCGCACCTGGGACCGGATGCACGACAGCAGACGCGACAGCGGCGAGTCCAACTCCAAGAGCGCCTCCGGGCTCGGCGAAAAGTTCGGGCCGACCGACCGCCGCTGCTGCGCACGCACCGCCGCGAGAAAGCTGCCGGCCCGCTGGCTTTCCACCCGCTGGCACCAGCGCGACCGTCCCTTGGCCGACGTGGCCCCGGCGGCCTGCTTCACCAAGCTCGCGGCCATGGCATCGACCGCCTGCTCGATGTGACGGAACACCGTCACCTCACCGGCCCGCTTGCGCTGCTCGCAGGCCGCCCGCAGGGCATCGACCAGTCGGGAAGCCAGTGTCTCCACCGACTCGACCTTCGGCCCGAAGCGATGGCGCCACCAGCCTCGCAGACCAGTGGGCATCGTCATGCGGTCCAGCAACGCGGCCGTCGCGGCCTGGACCTGAGGGCGACTCGTCACCGCCTCGATCTCCGCGAGACGCAAGGCGTCACTGTTCTGGCGAATCCGGGGCCCGTGCCCCCTTTCCCCCGGCAGGCGCGTGTCCTCGGGTCTGGCCAGCGGTGCGCGCTGCGAAGACCGCAGACACTGAATGACGGGGACATGGGCGCCCGGCCGGATGCGGTCGCACGGATCCCGGCCCTCCCCCGGCGTGCTGCACGCGTCCCATTCCCGCAGATAGTCGCTCAGCGCCGCATGGTCGACGCGATCGGGCACCAGGGTCGGGTGGGGCGAGATCGAGGAAGGGGAAAGTCCGAAGTGGATGCTCATGCGGGCTCCTCGCGCGATGCGCTGTCGAAAGCGCGGTGGGTCCGCAGGCGACAGCCCATGGTTCACAGCCGCGCCCCTCGACGAGCCGTCTGCCCCCGATCCGGCCAACGCGCGCGCCATCCTCCGCAACACGAATGCGTCAATGCCTCCCATTCCATGACTACAATGCGCGCCAGTCAGGAGAGAGCCCCTTCGCGGGGGCCGCCGAAGGCGCAGTGGCACTGGTGATCCCACGCTGCGAACGCTCAGGCAAAAGGACTGACGAGACGTCCGAGATGTCGGGCGTTCCTCACTGGAGAGAGACGGGGCGGACCTGCGGTCGAGCCCGTCCACCGAAGGGGCAAGCTGTCGGTCAACCACCGGCGGCCAATCTCTCAGGTAAAGCGGACAGCGAGGGCATCTCCCAACCCCGGGGCCGGCAGGTCCATTGACCGGGGTTGCCCAGACGAATGCCCTCGGAGTGAGACATGTCCGCTGACACCAACGCGCAAGCCGCGCTCAACAAGACGCCGCTGCACGCGCTGCACATCGAACTGGGCGCCAAGATGGTGCCCTTCGCCGGCTACGACATGCCGGTCCAATACCCCGCCGGCGTCATGGCCGAGCACAAGCACACCCGCTCACAAGCGGGCCTGTTCGACGTCTCGCACATGGGTCAGGTGCTGCTGGTCGGCGACGACGCTGCCGCCGCGCTGGAGACCCTGGTCCCCGTGGACATCGTGGACCTGGGGCTGTTCAAGCAGCGCTATGCGCTGTTCCTGAACGACGAGGCCGGCATCATGGACGACCTGATGGTGGCCCGCCGCACCGACGGCCTGTTCGTCGTCGTCAACGCGGGTTGCCGCGACCAGGACATCGCTCACATGCAGCAGCACCTGTCGGGCCGCTGCGAGGTCCGCCCGATGCCCGACCAGGCGCTGCTGGCGCTGCAGGGTCCGCAGGCGGTGACCGCGCTGTCGCGCCTGAATGCCGACGTCGCCAAGCTGGTCTTCATGACCGGCGGCTTCTTCGACCTGGACGGCATTCCCACCTTCGTCACCCGCTCCGGCTACACCGGCGAGGACGGCTACGAGATCTCGGTGCCCGCCGACCGCGCGGTCGAGCTGGCCCGCAAGCTGCTGGCCCAGCCGGAAGTGATGCCCATCGGACTGGGCGCGCGCGACTCGCTGCGTCTGGAAGCCGGCCTGTGCCTGTACGGCCATGACATCGACACCAAGGCCACGCCTGTCGAGGCCTCGCTGACCTGGGCGATCCAGAAGGTGCGTCGCGCCGGCGGCGCGCGTGCCGGCGGCTATCCGGGCGCGGCCATCGTCGACAAGCAGCTGGCCGAAGGCGTCGCGAAGAAGCGCGTCGGCCTGGTCAGTTCGGAGCGCATGCCCGTGCGCGAAGGCGCCAAGCTGGTCGACGCCAACGGCGTCGAGATCGGCGTCGTCACCAGCGGCACGCTGGGCCCGACGGTCGGCAAGCCGGTCGCGCTGGGCTATGTGCAGACCGCGTTCGCCGCGGTCGGGACCGAGCTCTTCGCCGAAGTGCGCGGCAAGCGCACCCCGATGACGGTCTCTTCCACGCCCTTCACGCCCAACGGATACTTCCGCGGCTGATCCGTTGATCCTGGGTCGCGTTTCTCTCCGCGCTTTCTCTTCTCACCGATTCCCTTACGGAGCCTCTCCATGAGCATCAAGTACACCCCCGACCACGAGTGGGTCGACACCACCGACGGCATCGCCACCGTGGGCATCACCGTCCATGCGCAGGACGCGCTGGGCGACGTGGTCTTCGTCGACCTGCCGGAAGTCGGCAAAAGCTTCGCCGCCAAGGAAGTGGCCGGCGTGGTCGAGTCGGTCAAGGCCGCCGCCGACGTCTACGCCCCCGTCTCGGGCGAGATCGTCGAGGTCAACGAAGCCCTGCGCGACGACCCGTCGCTGGCCAACAGCGATCCGCTGAAGACCGGCTGGTTCTTCAAGGTCAAGCTGTCCAACCCGTCCGAGCTGGACGCCCTGATGGACACGACGGCTTATGACGAGCTGGTGAAGAACTCCTAAACCATCGCTCGCGAGGTTCCGGGGCGAACGACCCGGAACCTCGGCAAAGAATTCAATCTCCAGGATCGCCCCGCCATGTCCGCCCTGCCCCACTTCACCGAGCTCGAGAACCCTTCCGAGTTCCACGCCCGCCACATCGGCCCTGACGCGCACGATGAACAGCTGATGCTGTCGGCCATCGGTGCCGCCTCGCGCGCCGCGCTGATCGACGCGATCGTGCCCGCCGCGATCAAGCGCGCCGCGAAGATGGACCTGCCGGACGCCGTGACCGAGGCGCAGGCGCTGGCCGAGCTCAAGGCCATCGCGGGCAAGAACCAGATCCTGAAGAGCTTCATCGGCCAGGGCTATCACGGCACGCTGACCCCGGGCGTGATCCTGCGCAACATCCTCGAGAACCCCGCCTGGTACACGGCCTACACCCCGTACCAGGCCGAGATCTCGCAAGGCCGCATGGAGGCGCTGGTCAACTTCCAGACCATGGTCTGCGACCTGACCGGCATGGCCATCGCCAACGCCTCGATGCTGGACGAGGCCACCGCCGCCGCCGAGGGCATGACCCTGGCGGCCCGCATGGCCAAGAGCAAGAGCCAGGTCTTCTTCGTCGCCGACGACGTGCTGCCGCAGACCCTGGAAGTCGTGCGCACCCGCGCCGAGCCGCTGGGCATCACCGTGCAGGTCGGCAAGGCCGAGGACGCCGGCCAGTCCGAATGCTTCGGCGCCCTGGTCCAGTACCCCGGCGTGACCGGCGTGGTCCGCCCGCTGCAGGCGATCGCCGACGCGGTGCACGCGCAAGGCGGCCTGCTGGTGGCCGCGGCCGACCTGCTGGCCCTGACGCTGATCGTTTCGCCGGGCGAGCAAGGCGCCGACATCGCCGTGGGCACCACGCAGCGCTTCGGCATGCCCATGGGCGCCGGCGGCCCGCACGCCGCCTACATGGCCTGCCGCGACGAGTTCAAGCGCTCGCTGCCGGGCCGTCTGGTCGGCGTCTCCGTCGACGCGCACGGCAAGCCCGCCTACCGCCTGTCGCTGCAGACCCGCGAGCAGCACATCCGCCGCGAGAAGGCGACCTCGAACATCTGTACCGCCCAGGTGCTGCCGGCCGTCGTGGCCAGCATGTACGCGGTCTATCACGGCCCGCAAGGCCTCAAGCGCATCGCGCAGCGCGTCACCGCCTACGCCGCGGTGTTGGCCCAAGGCTTGAAGGCGCTGGGCCTGACGCTGATCCATGAGACCTCGTTCGACACCCTGCACGTGCAGACCGGCGCCCACACCGGCCCGATCCTGGCCGCCGCCGTGGCCGCCGGCATGAACCTGCGCCAGGCCGGCGCGGAGAGCATCGGCATCACGCTGGACGAGACCACCTCGCGCGCCGACATCCAGGCCCTCCTGACCGTCTTCGCCGAAGGCAAGCCGGTCGCGGACGCCTTCGCCGGCGCCACCGCCGCCACGCTGATCCCGGCCGCGCTGTCGCGCACCAGCGCGTACCTGACGCATCCGATCTTCAACGTCCACCACTCCGAAACCGAGATGCTGCGCTACATCCGCCAGCTGTCGGACAAGGACCTGGCGCTGGACCGCAGCATGATCCCGCTGGGCTCCTGCACGATGAAGCTGAACGCCACCAGCGAGATGATCCCCATCACCTGGCCCGAGTTCGCTTTCGTCCACCCGTTCGCCCCGCAAAGCCAGCTGCAGGGCTACGCCCAACTGGATCAGCAGCTGGCCGCGTGGCTGTGCCAGGCGACCGGTTACGCCGGCGTGTCGCTGCAACCGAACGCGGGCTCGCAGGGCGAATACGCCGGACTGCTGATCATCAAGGCCTGGCACGAATCGCGCGGCGACGCACATCGCAAGATCTGCCTGATCCCGGAATCGGCGCACGGCACGAACCCGGCCTCGGCGCAGATGGTGGGCATGCAGGTCGTCGTGACCAAGTGCGACAAGGAAGGCAACATCGATCTGGCCGACCTGAAGGCCAAGTGCGAGCAGCACAGCTCGAATCTGGCCGCGATCATGATCACCTACCCCTCGACGTACGGCGTGTTCGACACGCACGTCAAGGAGATCTGCGCGCTGGTGCATGAGCACGGCGGCCGCGTCTACGTGGACGGCGCCAACATGAACGCGCTGGTCGGCATCGCCGCCCCGGGCCAGTTCGGCGGCGACGTGTCCCACCTGAACCTGCACAAGACCTTCTGCATCCCGCACGGCGGCGGCGGCCCGGGCGTCGGTCCGGTCTGCGTGGTCGAGGACCTCGTCCCCTTCCTGCCCGCCCACCGCTCGGCCGGCCTGGGCGAGAAGACCGCCATCGGCGCGGTGTCCGCCGCGCCGCTGGGCAACGCGGCGGTGCTCCCGATCTCGTGGATGTACATCCGCATGATGGGCGAGGTCGGCCTCAAGGCCGCGACCGAAACGGCCATCCTCTCGGCCAACTACGTGGCCGCCCGCCTGTCGGACCATTACGACATCCACTTCAGCGGCAACGTCGCGGGCGTCAAGGGTGGCGGCGTGGCGCACGAGTGCATCCTGGACCTGCGTCCGCTGAAGGACAGCTCGGGCGTGTCGGCCGAGGACGTGGCCAAGCGCCTGATCGATTACGGCTTCCATGCGCCGACGCTGTCCTTCCCGGTGGCGGGTACGCTGATGGTCGAGCCCACCGAGAGCGAATCCAAGCATGAGCTGGACCGCTTCATCGCCGCGATGATCCAGATCCGCGCGGAGATCGCCAAGGTCGAGGCCGGCGGCTGGCCGCAGACAGACAACCCGCTGGTCAACGCGCCGCACACGGCCGAGAGCCTGCTCAAGACCGAGTGGACGCACGGCTACAGCCGCGACGAGGCGGCTTACCCGGTCGCCGCGCTGCGCCAGACCAAGTACTGGTCGCCGGTGGGTCGCGTGGACAACGTCTACGGCGACCGCAACCTGGTCTGCTCCTGCCCCCCGCTGTCCGCCTACGCGGACGAGTGATCGAGGAGGCCGCTGACGCGGCCTTCTTTTTTGGCCTAGCTTTGATTCGTCGTCTCGCCCCGCTGCCACGAGCGCACGGGGCGGGCGGCTCGCCTACCCACGAGGTTTGCCATGGCAGTTTCCGTTTTCGACCTCTTCAAGATCGGCATCGGGCCGTCCAGTTCCCACACGGTGGGACCGATGCGCGCGGCGCGCATGTTCATCCAGCGCCTGCGGCATGAAGGCGTGCTCGACAAGACCGTGCGCGTGGCCACGACCCTGTACGGCTCGCTGGGCGCGACCGGCAAGGGGCACGGCTCGGACAAGGCCGTGCTGCTGGGCCTGGCCGGCCATGAGCCCGACACCGTCGACATCGAGGCCATCCCCGGCATCCTGGAGGCGATCCGCGCGGACAAGCGCGTCGCGCTGGGCGGCGACCATGTGGTCGCCTTCGATGAAGCCCGCGACCTGGTCATGTACCGGCGCCAGAGCCTGCCGCTGCACGCCAACGGCATGCGCCTGATCGCCTTCGACGCCGAGGGCAACGAGCTGCAGAACCGCGTGTATTACTCGGTGGGCGGCGGTTTCGTCGTCAGCGAGGAAGTGCTGGCCGACGGCTCCAAGCAGAAGCAGATCGCGCCCGACACGACGGTCCTGCCCTACCCTTTCAAGACCGGCGCCGAACTGTTGGCGCTGACGGAGAAGGAAGGCTGCTCGATCGCCGAGATCATGCGTCGCAACGAGCGCCACTGGCGCAGCGACGAGGAGACGCGCGCCGGTCTGCTCAACATCTGGCGCGTGATGCAGGAATGCGTGACGCGCGGCTGCAAGACCGAAGGCATCCTGCCGGGCGGCTTCAAGGTGCGGCGGCGCGCGGCCCATCTCTATCGTGAGCTGACCGCCAATCCCGAAGCCGCGCTACGCGATCCGCTGCAGGTAATGGACTGGGTCAACCTGTACGCGCTGGCCGTGAACGAGGAGAACGCCGCCGGCGGCCGCGTCGTCACGGCGCCGACCAACGGCGCGGCCGGCATCGTGCCGGCGGTGCTGCATTACTACGCCCGCTTCGTGCACGGTGCCAGCGAGAGCGGCGTGGTGGACTTCCTGCTGACCGCCGCCGCGATCGGCATCCTCTACAAGGAGAACGCCTCGATCTCCGGCGCCGAGGTCGGCTGTCAGGGCGAGGTGGGCGTGGCCTGTTCGATGGCGGCGGCCGCACTGTGCGCGGTGATGGGCGGCACGCCGGCCCAGGTCGAGAACGCCGCCGAGATCGGCATGGAACACCACCTGGGCCTGACCTGCGATCCGGTCGGCGGCCTGGTGCAGATCCCCTGCATCGAGCGCAACGCGATCGCGTCGGTGAAGGCCATCAACGCGGCGCGCATGGCGCTGCGCGGCGACGGCACCCACCACGTCAGCCTGGACAAGGTCATCAAGACCATGCGCGAAACCGGCGCGGACATGATGACCAAGTACAAGGAGACGGCCCGAGGCGGCCTGGCGGTGAACATTGTCGAGTGCTGACACGCCGCATGTCAGGGGGGAGGCCGGGCCGCGTGCGTGTCCGAGGCGCGAGGCCTCCCACATCAATCACGACTCGTGCGGCGCTGGACGTCAGCACTCGAGCAAACGGTCGGTCCGGCCCCTGACGCCGGACCCGGGGTAGCGCGTCAGTAGCTGACGGTGACCGTGACGGTGTCGGTGTAGCTGCCCGGCACGACGTTGGACAGCGACGGGATGCGGCCGTAAACCGGGATGGTCTGCGCGCTGCCGGTGCCCGTGCCGCTCTTGGTCGCCGAGGAGGCGGTGCCGTCGCCCCAGACGCTGGAGCGACCCGAATCCAGGTACAGCTGATAGGCCAGCGTGTCGGAGCCGCTCTTCATCGTGCGGCTCGTGAAGTTGGACGCGCCGCCCGCGTTCGCGCCGGCGTTCAGCGACACCGAGTACGGCGTGCTGTTGGAGCAGCTGACGGTCAGGTTGGACGAGGCGTCCAGCGGCAGCCCGGTGGCCAGCGGGTCGATCGCGCTGCCGAAGTTCAGATTGGAACCCGACACGGTGCAGGAACTGGTGATGGTCGCCGTCGCTTGGAAAGTGTTGGTGACCGGCGTGGCGGCGTGGGCGTCTTGCGCAACGCTGAACAGCAGACCGGCGACCATCGCCAGACTGGACAGCAGCAGTGCCGTCTTGAAGCTGCTGTGGCGCCCCTGGCGCGCCGCTTTCGCGTACTTGGTGATGCTCATGGTCGTGATCCCCTGTTGATGGAACGAATGTTGTCGCTGCGCCTGTTCGCACGGCAGACATGCAAGCCGTATCGCGTGGTGCAGCGATGACGGCAGCGTCTGTAGGCGATCGACCGACAGCTGACAGCCCGTGGCAGCACGTCCCGGGCCTGGGACCTGCGGCACTGGCGGGGGCTCAGTGCGGCTGATAAAAACGCGGTCCTTCGCCGCAACCGTCGCGCTCGCGCGAGCCCACCGCATCGGGCCCGTGTCGATTTCACGCGGGCTGGCGCGTCGTGCTCACGACACCCTTCCGAGCTTCCAAGAAAGATCGCTCTCCATGACTTCCCACCTTGATTCCAAGCGACGCCGCTGGCTGGCGCTGGGCGTGCTGTGCCTGGGCGTGCTGATGATCGTGCTGGACACGACCATCGTGAACGTGGCCCTGCCCTCCATCCGCGCCGACCTGCACTTCACCGAGACCTCGCTGGTGTGGGTGGTCAACGCCTACATGCTGACCTTCGGCGGCTTCATGCTGCTGGGCGGCCGGCTGGGCGACCTGTACGGACACCGGCGCATGTTCCTGGCGGGGCTGGCGCTGTTCACCGGCGCGTCGGCGGCCTGCGGGCTGGCGCACACGCAGGAGCTGCTGATCGCGTCGCGCGCCGTGCAAGGCCTGGGCGGCGCGGTGGTGTCGGCGATTTCGTTGTCGCTGATCATGAACATGTTCACCGAGCCCGGCGAGCGGGCCAAGGCCATGGGCGTCTACGGCTTCGTCTGCGCGGGCGGCGGGAGCATCGGCGTGCTGCTGGGCGGGCTGCTGACCAGCACGCTGAGCTGGCACTGGATCTTCCTGGTCAACCTGCCGATTGGCGCGCTGGTGCTGGCGCTGTGCCTGTGGCTGATCGAGCGCGGCGGCCCGACCGCCCCGGGCGAGACGCTGGACTGGGCCGGCGCGGTGACGGTGACGGCCTCGCTGATGCTGGCGGTCTATGCGGTCGTGAACGGGAACGAAGCCGGTTGGACCTCGACCCGCACGCTCGCGATGCTGGGCGGCGCGGTGCTGCTGCTCGCCGTCTTCCTGGTGCTGGAGATGAAGGTGGCCCATCCGCTGATGCCGCTGTCGCTGTTCCGCTTGCGCTCGGTGGCGGTGTCCAACGTGATCGGTGTGCTGTGGGCGGCGGCGATGTTCGCGTGGTTCTTCCTGTCGGCGCTCTACATGCAGCTGGTGCTGGGCTATGACGCGATGCACGTGGGGCTGGGTTTTCTGCCGGCCAACCTGATCATGGCGGCCTTCTCGGTGGGCCTGTCCGCCAAGCTGGTGATGCGCTTCGGCCTGCGCCTGCCGCTGTGCGGCGGTCTGCTGCTGGCGG
Organism: Roseateles sp.; assembly: GCF_039595295.1. Classification (GTDB taxonomy): domain Bacteria; phylum Pseudomonadota; class Gammaproteobacteria; order Burkholderiales; family Burkholderiaceae_C; genus Roseateles. Next base: position 2,066 of record NZ_JBCNLU010000008.1, on the reverse strand, counting down.
CGCTGGGCCTGGCGCTGTTCGCGCGCGCCCCCGCCGACGGCGGCTTCTGGCTGGACGTGCTGCCCGGCATGCTGCTGCTGGGCCTGGGCGCCGGCGTGGCCTTCAATCCGGTGCTGCTGGCGGCGATGAGCGAGGTCGCCCCCAGCGAATCCGGTCTGGCCTCGGGCGTGGTGAACACATCCTTCATGATGGGCGGCTCGCTGGGTCTGGCGGTGCTGGCGAGCCTGGCGGCCTCGCGCACGGCGGACCTCGCCGCGTTGGGCGCCGCGATGCCGGCGGCGCTGGCGGGGGGTTACCGCGTGGCGTTCGCGGTGGGGGCGGTCTTCGCCGCGTCGGGGGGCCTGCTGGCGCTGCTGCTGCGCGAGCCCGCGCCGCCAGCCGGCGTCGGCGCGCCGGTGGGGCATGCGGGCTGAGCGGGGATTACTTCCCCAACACCCCCATCACATACTTCACCGGCACCGCATAGCTGATGCCGCTGGGCGCGGTGAGCGCCGATTCACGCGTGCCCTTGAGCACCACCATGTTGACCACCCCGACGACCTTCCCGGTGCGGATGTCCAGCAGCGGCCCGCCGCTGTTGCCTGGATAGGCGGTGATGTCCAGTTGCAGGAACTCCACCGGCCCCTCGCGCAGTTGGCGCACCGCGCGCGGGTCCAGCGAGTTGGAATTCGGCGCCGGCATCGCGGCGGTGGTCAGCGCCGCCACCACGCCGCGGTGCGTGGCCATGGTCACGCCCAGCTGCGTCCCGATCGGGTAGCCCATCAGCGCCACCGCCGTGCCCTCGCGCACCGTCGGCTTGCCCTCCTCGACCGTGGCCAGCGACAGCACTTCGGTCAGCGGCTTTCCCTCGATCAGCTCCAGCACGGCCAGATCGTGCATGACGTCGCGCCGCACCAGCTTGACCGCACGCAGCTGCGGCTGGCCGGAGGTGTTGCCGGACGCCGGCACGGTGATCATCAAGTCCTTCTCGAGCGGACTCGGCACCACGTGCGCGCAGGTCACGATCTGGCGACCGTCGCCGACCACGAAACCCGTCCCGCGGAAACCGAAGCGCGGGTTGTCCGTCGCCGAGAAGGTCCCCACCGCCACCACCGCCGAGCGGCTGCGGTCGATCAGGTCCGGCAAGGTGTTGGACATCTCCTGCGCCCGCGTCGTCGCCGGCCACAGCGCGCTCAGGCCGGCGATGCCGCCCAGCACGCCGGCCGCGCCGAGCGCCAGCACGCCGCGGCGGCTTGATGCCGAGGGCAGATCCGCATCGGCGGCGAAGGACGTGATCCGGCCGAGCGACCGGCGAGGAGCGCGAGAATTCATGCGGCGAGGTCCTTGGTGGTCGTGCCCATCTCCAGCGTGGAGACGAAGCTGCGCCAGTGGCGATCGGGTTCGTCGATGCGGAAACCGTAGAAGCTGCCTTGCTCCGTGTCCTTGCGGCGCACCGCTCGGGCGGTCACATGGGCGCGCTCGTTGTGGCCCAGCTCGATCTCCACCGTGCCGTCGATCTGCAGCGGCAGTTCGTGATCGCACTCGGCCTGGAAGCCGTGCGCGGAGACCTCGATCACGTCCAGATCGAAGTGACCGAGCTGGCTGTCGTTGGCCGCGCGGATGTCCAGGTGGCCCGGGCAGCGGATGGAGTAGCGCGGGTACTGCCGCAGCGCCCGGCCCAGATCCTGGCCGCCGCCGCTGAGCATCGGCAGCACGGCCCGGAACTGCGGATCATCACGGTACACCGACCACAGCAGCGCCTTCTTGCGGTCGTCCATCTGCTGAAAGACCGGCACCACCTCGTTGAAGAAATGATCCAGCAGCGCCGGCGTCATGACCGGGTCGTTGGTCGTGTGGAAACGCCGCTCCGGCAGCTGGATGTTGGGCAGGCTCTGGCGGAAGAAGTAGTGGTGCAGGTTCTTGCGCGCCGCGCGACCGCGGTAGGCCTTCTCGAAGATCCGGTCGGCCTCGTGCAGGTCCAGCGTCGCCCCCACCGCCGGCGCGCCGTTGGCGAAGTCGTAGTTGTCCACCGTCTGCTCGCGCAGGCGCTTGAAGAAGAGCAGCGCCTCGTAGAGCTCGATCTTGTC
>NZ_JBCNLU010000007.1:0-198845 GCF_039595295.1 Roseateles sp. | reverse complement strand
CGGGACCTCAGGCCGATCAGGCCAGCAAGCCACGGGGCTGACATGACCCGTGCGCCTGCGCTCCGATAGACGCCACGCTTCCCCCCCGGCATTTCACGAAGCCCGCCCGACCAGCGGGCTTCTTTTTTTTTGGCGCGCCGCATGGCTGCGGCGTCTCTGTTTCGTGCGTGCCCGTGTCCGATCAGTGTCCGAAGTGTCCGCGGACACATTTCTCCGAATCGCTCAGATGCTCGATTCCATCGGGGTTCTGGGTGATCGATGGTCCGAGTTCATCCGTTCGTCGTCAGCCGGCGCAGTTCACGCCGTCACCCCGCGCATTCGTCGCGAGCGCCTCGCAATCGCGGGCCTGATTGCCGAAACTGATCTCACTGACACACGCAAGCCCTTCAAGGAGATCGACATGAGCACCACCACCGTTCGCCGCTCCGGCACCTCTTCCCCGCGCATCGGCATGAGCCGCGGCGCCAGCTTCAAGGCCTTCGCCTTCGGTATCGGCGCGACGCTCGCGCTGGCCCTGAGCATGGTCCACATTCAGGAGCAGCGCGAGCTGCGCGCCTCCGTCATCACGCTGGATCCGGTGGTCATCACCGTCAAGCGCGAACAGCTGCCGACCGTCTACATCACCGGTCGCCGCGACACCTCCGCCGACGGCCAGCAGTTGGCCGCCGCGCAGCTGGCCGCCACGCAGGTGGCGTGCACGACCCAGCTCTGCTGAGCTCCCGCGCTTGCGCTGTCTCAGCGGCGCTGCGTCGGCCTCGGCCGAACGGAGCGCCAACGAAAACGCCCGGCATTGCCGGGCGTTTTCTCTTGTGGGGACAGAACTTGTTGCGGCTGGACCGGTCGATCCCGTCTCAATCGCCATTCAGCACTTCCAGGATGGCCTCGCCATAGGCTTCGAGCTTCTTTGCGCCGATGCCGCTGATGCCGGACATCTCGTCCAGCGACGCCGGATGCACGCGGGCGAGCTCGGCCAGCGTCACGTTCTGCAGGATGACGTAAGCCGGCAGCCCGTGCGACTTCGCCACGCCGGAGCGCCAGGCCTTGAGCTGGTCGAAGCGCACTTGCGCCTCGTGATCCAGGTCCGCCTCCACCGCCGAACCGCGCGAGGGTTTGGACCCCGACGCGCCCGAGCCCGAACGTGAGCTGCGCGAGCGCCGCGTCGGCGCGCTCGCCTGGCGCATCGACAGCTGCACCTCGCCGCGCAGCACCGCGCGCGCCGACTCGGCCAGCGACAGCGTGTTGAACTCGCCCTCGGCGACGACGTAGCCCAGCGCGATCAGCTGCCGGACCACCGCGCGCCATTGCGCCTCACCCAGCGCCGCGCCCACGCCCCAGGTCGACAGCTGGTCGTGCGCGTACTGGCGGACCTTGTCGGTCTCCTTGCCGCGCAGCACGTCGATCAGATGACCGGCGCCGAAGCCGTAGCCATGGCTCTTGTGGAAGCGGTAGATGCAGGACAGCGCCATCTGCGCCGCCTGCGTCGCGTCCCAGGTCGCGGGCGGATTCAGGCAGTTGTCGCAGTTGCCGCAGGGCTTGCTCTCTTCGCCGAAGTAGGTCAGCAGCCGCACCCGGCGACAGTCGATGGCTTCGGCCAGCGCCAGCAGCGCGTCGAGCTTGCCGCGCTGCACCTGCTTGAACTCCTCCGTCGACGGGCTCTCGTCGATCATGCGGCGCTGGTTCACCACGTCGGCCAGGCCGTAGGCCATCCAGGCCTGGGCGGGCTCGCCGTCACGGCCGGCGCGGCCGGTCTCCTGGTAGTAGCCTTCGATGTTCTTGGGCAGGTCCAGATGGGCGACGAAGCGCACGTCCGGCTTGTCGATGCCCATGCCGAAGGCGACGGTGGCGCACATGACGATGCCGTCCTCGCGCAGGAAGCGGTCCTGATGCCGGCGCCGCACATCGGAGTCCATGCCCGCGTGATACGCCAGGGCGTTGATGCCTTCGCCACGCAGCCACTCGGCGGTCTCCTCGACCTTCTTGCGGCTCTGGCAATAGACGACGCCGGCTTCGTCCTCGTGCTCGTCCTGGATGAAGCGCAGCAGCTGCTCGCGCGGCTTGTCCTTCTCGACGATCAGGTACCGGATGTTGGGCCGGTCGAAGGACGCGATGAAGACGCGCGCCTCTTCGAGCTGCAGGCGCTCGATGATGTCGGCGCGGGTGATGTCGTCGGCAGTGGCGGTCAGCGCGATGCGCGGGATGTCGGGGAAGCGCTCGTGCAGCAGGCTCAGCGACAGATATTCGCTGCGGAAGTCGTGGCCCCACTGGCTCACGCAATGCGCCTCGTCGATGGCGAACAGCGCCAGCTTGCCGCGCTCGTACAGCGATTGCAGCTGGGCCAGGAAGCGCGGCGTGTTGACGCGTTCCGGCGCCGCGTAGAGCAGGGACAGCCGGCCGGCGAGCATCTCGCGCTCGATGTGCTGGGCTTCCTCGAGCGACTGCGAGGAGTTGAGGAAGGCCGCGGCGACGCCGGCTTCCTCGAGCGCGCCGACCTGGTCGTGCATCAGGGCGATGAGCGGACTGACGACCACGGTGACGCCATGGCCGGCGCGTTGGCGGGCGATGGCGGGGATCTGGTAACAGAGCGACTTGCCGCCGCCGGTGGGCATGAGCACCAGCGCGTCGCCGCCCTCGGTGACGTGGTCCACGATCGCGGCCTGCTGGCCGCGGAAGGCGCTGTAACCGAACACCTCTTGCAGGATGTCGAGCGGAACGGGATGATGGTTGGGCGACTTCATGGAGCCCCGGATTGTCCCGCACATCTCGGGGCCGGATTTTTGGCCGGGCGCGCGTGGCGCGTGGCGGTCTCCCTCCAACGCGGGATGAGCCACCGGACTGTTCATGATCGCTGCGCCGCTGCCTGTCGACGAGAACGCGCGCCTGGCCACCCTGCGGGTGCTGCAGGTGCTGGACACCAATCCGGAGGAGCGCTTCGATCGCATCACCCGGATGGTGAGACGGCTGTTCCAGGTCCCGATCGCGCTGGTGAGCCTGATCGACGCGGACCGACAGTGGTTCAAGTCGGCGCAGGGCCTGGACCTGCGCGAGACGCCGCGCGACATCAGCTTCTGCGGTCACGCCATCATGTCGGACGACCTGCTGATCGTGCCGGACGCCAGCGCCGACGCGCGCTTCGCCGACAACCCGCTGGTGACCGGCGATCTGCATCTGCGCTTCTACGCCGGCTGCCCGGTGCGGGCGCCCAGCGGCCATCGGTTGGGAACGTTGTGCCTGATCGACCGCAGCGCGCGCGGCTTCGATCCGGATGATCAGGCGACGCTGCGCGACCTGGCCTACATGGTGGAGCAGCAGTTCGCCGCGCTCTACATGGCGATGGTGGACGAGCTCACCGGCCTGGCCAATCGGCGCGGCTTCGAATCGCAGGCGGGTCACGTGCTGGCGCTGTGCCTGCGCAACCGCTGGCCGGCGACCTTGCTGTACTTCGACCTGGACCGCTTCAAATCGATCAACGACCGCTACGGCCATGCGGAGGGCGACTGGGCGCTGAAGTCCTTCGCGGAGATCCTGCGCTACTGCCTGCGGGCGTCGGACGTGATCGCGCGGCCGGGCGGGGATGAATTCGTCGTGCTGCTCAGCGGCACCGAAACCGCGAATCAGGAGCCCGCGCTCGCGCGGGTGCGGCAGCAGGTGGATGCGCTCAACCTGCGCGCGCAGCGGGGCTATGCGCTGGACTTCAGCGTGGGCTCGGCCGCGATGGCGGCGGACCGGCCGCTGACCTTGGAAGAGCTGATGCAGCAGGCCGACGCGGCCATGTACGCCAACAAGCAGGCGCGGCGCCGGATGGGGTGAGCGGGGCGGGACGCGGGCCGGGCCCGCGCCGGGGAGAAGTCAGTCCTTAGCGGGTTTCCGCCAACCGGATGGCCGATCCAAGGCAATGTGCGATCGGAGGTCAGGCGGCATAATCCGCCCCCTGCGCCGCCGAAATCGGGACCGGAAACGGGCGATTGGCGGCGCGCGATTCCCCTCTCCGAACCAACCACACGCAAGCGGACGGCAACCAATCATGGCCTCGGTCAATAAAGTCATCATCCTCGGCAATCTGGGCCGTGACCCTGAACTGCGTTACACGCCCAGCGGCAGCGCGGTGTGCAACGTCAGCATCGCGACGACCCGCAACTGGAAGAGCCGCGAAGGCGGCGAGCGCCAGGAAGAGACCGAATGGCACCGCGTGGTGTTCTACGACCGCCTGGCCGAGATCGCTGGCGAGTATCTGAAGAAGGGCCGTCCGGTCTACGTCGAAGGCCGTCTGAAGACGCGCAAGTGGCAGGACAAGGAAGGCAAGGACAACTACACCACTGAGATCATTGCCGAGCAGATGCAGCTGCTGGGCGGCCGCGACGGCGGCGATGACATGGGTGGTGGCGGCGGTGGCGGCGGCTACAGCCGCGAGCGCTCGGCCGAGCGCAGCGGTGGTGGCGGTGGCGGCAGCGGCCGTGACAGCGGCGACTTCGACGCCCCGCGCGCGCCGGCTCCCCGCGCCCCGGCCTCCCGCCAAGCTCCCGCGCCGAAGCCCGCGACCGGATTCGACGACATGGATGACGACATTCCGTTCTGATCAATAGCGATCCCGGCTGCGCCGGGATCGGATGATCCAAATGAAAAGGCCCGCTAGCGTCGACGCTGCGGGCCTTTTTGCATTTCTGCTCTGCTGAGCAGACGATGTCAGTCCTTCTTCTTCGTCTTCTGATCGCTTGCAGAGCCGCTCGTGCCTCGCTGTGACGGATAGGTCAGCGTGGCGACTCGTGCCGCTTCCTTCATGGTCTGGCGAAGTTCTTGCGCCTCCTTCTTTCCGGCGGCGATCTGTCCCATGAACAAGGTCTGTTGTTGGTTCATAGAGGGCTCCTGTCTAACTTTTCTCTCAGGGGGGGGATCTCGTCGATGGCAAATGCCTCGGCGTAGGTATAAGTGAAGACGAAGCGCTTGATCCTCGGCGTGGCCGACTGCTCATCCAACGGCCGGATCTTACCGTCGACGGTTTTGCGTCCGTCGAGCGCCTCGAAGAAATCGAGGTATCGGCGCGGCGCCACGCCGACAAACGCGCGAAAGTTTGTGCTCGTCGGTGAGGGTTCGACGGGTTCAACGCTGATCGAGTCGCCGAAGAGATCCTGAGCGCGACTCTTCTCATAGGGCTCAATGAAGACAACCTCTTTGATCCCGGATGCGACGATGTGTCTCGCGCAAATGTGGCAAGGGAACGTAGTGCAAAACAGGCGACCATCCTGGAGCCTGACACCGGCACGAGCGGCCTGAGAGATCGCGGCCATCTCCGCATGCACGGCGCGGCCAAACTCGATCACGTCGAATACTTGGGAGTCCTTCAGGTAGGCGCCGTTCTTGAAGAGCGCTTCGTCGCTGAGATCCTCACTCGACTTGAGCATCGTCTCGCTGGAGAGGAGTCCCTTGTCCTTCAATCGATCAAAGATGTCCTTGACGATCTCGCGTTTGACGCCGACGTTCGAGTCGAAGCCGCGTTCGTAATCTCGGTCCACCGACTCATCGCCAGCCCAGTAGAGGCCACCTCCGAACCTCGGCACTTCATTGCAGCCTGTCGTCAGAAGTTCGCCATCGTTCGAGACGATCGCGGCGCCAACTTGCCTCGAGAGATCGAGCGATCGAAGTGCGGCAGCCTTCGCGAAGAACATGGCCTGCTCATCTCGGGAGGGAGAGATGTACGGGTTCCCGAACGTGAGTTGCGCCAACCGTCGCAGATTCTTTTCAAGCTCGGGGCGGGATTCGCTGGTCACGAAGAAGTCCGCCAGAGGAAAGGTCTTGCCGACCTTCTGGCCCAGCTTCTTCCCTTCCTCGTCGTGGTCGATCGATATCAGCTCTGCGGCGTACTCGTCCGCGCGAGACTTGTCGCTCGATAGCGTCGACGCAATTGCCTTCTTAAGAAAATGCGTTCGCCATGACCGCGACGCGTAGACCGAAATGAGCGTGAAGGCCTTGCCGTAGACCTGGCGAAACAGGTCCACCTCTTCCGGGCGCTTGAACGAGCGCACCAAGTACGCTGTGCGCTGGGCTGGCTTGCGAACTCCGCCGGATCGAGAGATGCGTGCCCGCCGGATGTCTGCGATCGCCAAGCGAGCGACGATCTCTGCCTGCTGGGTGTCCTATCTGAGCGCGGTTCCTCGGGCCATGAGCGTCTTGGTGCGGACGTACGCGTTCTCGAAAGATGTCGAGGTCCCAAGGTAAGTCGAGATCAGATCGCTGAGACGGATCTCTTCGCAGTCATATCCGAACGATCTCAACTGGGACCGAAGCACGTCGCAGACCTTGTTCAGGTCGATTCCCGTCGGTCCCACAAAACCAAAGACGAGCTCGATGTTTGTCTCATCCGGCGTTGCGGGCAGGTCCTCGATCTCGCTACTCGATGGTGATCGCTTCGTCTTTGAGCGAAGCGACTTTCGAACGGGTCGATTGGTCTTGGCCATAGCCTTCCCTGTCTGTCGCTCATCGGGAACAGCGGGCGTGGCGACATGTTGTGCAGCGTTCGGCATTCAGTGTCCTCGCTTGGGTACGCAATGGATCGCGTGTTAACCCTCGAGCCAAGCCTCGGCTTGGCGTGTCGACGGACGCCTATTCTTCGTGCCTCCTCAGCTCTTGCGATAGCTTGCTGTACACGCCCCTGTCGCGATTCCTGTGGCGAAGAGTTGGTCCGCTGACTCGAAGGTATGAGTGCTGCATTCGCGGCGAACTTTTGAATGCCAACATCCTTCCTGCCGATCAAGCTAGGTCTTCGAAGCGCAGCGAGATATGAACGCCAATCAGCAACACGACGATGCGGCGCGGTGGGAGGCGACTTCGCCTACCTCCCCACGCCCCTCACAAACCCCGCCACGAACTCCACCACCCCCTCGGTGAGCACCGGCTCCCTGTACGCCGGCACGTCGCCCTTCTTCCCGTCCTTGAGCGCGTGGTTCATTCCCGGGAACACGCGCAGCAGCGCGTCGGGCTTGGCCTGCTTCAGGCGCTCGCCCTCCTCGGGCAGAACCTGGATGTCGTTGCCGCCTTGCACGATGGCCACGGGGATCTTGAGCTTGGCGATCTCCGCCACCGGCACCACCCGTCCCGCGGAGATCAGGTACGGCTGCACGCTCGCGCGGAACAGCCCTTGCAGGCCACCGAACTGCGGCACCTCGGTCGTCGTCTCGCCGCGCTTGAGCGACTCGAGCACCTTCTGTGTCTGCGCCCACACCGGCGGCACCGGCTCCAGCTGCCGCTTGAGCTGACGCTCCAGTGTCGTGACCAGATCGTCCGCCGGTCCCTCCAGCGACACGAACGCGTCCACCGGCTTGGCCTGCGCCACCAGCATGCCCAGCGCGCTGCCCTCGCTGTGGCCGATTACCGCCACGCGGCGGAAGCGTCCATCCCGGCGGATCCAATCGACCCAGGCCGCCGCGTCCTCGCTGAAGTCGGTGAAGCGCAGCTTCTCTTCGTTGAGCAGCAGATTCGCGCTCTCGCCGATGCCGCGCTTGTCGTAGCGCACGCTTGCGATGCCGGCGCGCGCCAAGCCCTCGGCCACCAGCCGCAGCGTGTCCGTCTTGAATCCGGGCGAGTTGCCGTTGCGGTCCGTCGGCCCCGAGCCCGCGACCAGCAGCGCCACCCAGCGGCCGTCGAAGTTCGACGGCTCCAGCAGCGTGCCGCGCAGGACGAAGTCGCCGCGGTCCACGCTGACGGGGGTCTCCTTGCCGACGGGAGCCGACAGCACCGGCGAGGACGCCGTCGCGCTCGCGGTCGATGGAGCGGATGCGGTGGGATTGGATACCGGCTCGACGGCGAGGGCCGTCGTGGTGAGGGCGGTTCCTGCGATCACGGCGATCGCAGCGATCCCCGCGAGGATGGCGCTTCGATTCCGTGCGCGCTTCGTGTATGGATGCTTGTCGTTCATGGCCTTCTCCCTGTGAAGCCGGCCATGCTATCGCCGGCCCTCCCGGGCCGGCGTCAAGCTTTCATCAAGAAGAGGGTCAGGGCTTGCCAGGCCCGCAGGCCGACAAGGCAGCCGGCCGACGGGCGCTCAGACCTTCTTGTCCGGCCGCACATCCATCACGACCAGCCCGATCAGCAGCGCCAGCGGCAGCAGCAGGGACCAGAAGCTCCAGCCCATGTAGGCCACGCCGCCCGCCAGCGCGCCTGCGCCGAAGGCGACCACCGGCCAGATGAAGCGCTTGAGCCGATCCTTGATGTCCGGCCCCGCCGCGCCGCGCAGCACATCGACCGTGTCGATCACCACCTGCGTGACGTTGCCGGTCATGACCGTCGTCGGCGTCAGCGCCGGCCAGGCCAGCCGGCCCGCCGCGTTCTGCACGCCCATCGCCGCCGTCATCAGCAAGCCCGTCGCCATCGCCCACGGCGCGCGCGGTCCTAGGTCGACGATGCCCAGGCTCGCCGCCAGGGCCGCCGTCAGGAACACCGCCTGCGTGATCAGCAGCGGCCGGCTCGCCACGGTGCCGGTGCGCTCGCAGCGCAGCGCGATCAGCCGCGCCAGCGCCACCGATGCGATGAAGGTCGGGAAGACCAGCAGCTTGAGCAGCACATGGCCCGTGCTGGGCCGGCTCAGCTCCGCGCCGATCAGTACGAAGTTGCCCGTCACATGGGCCGTGAATAGGCCGAACAGCGCGACGAAGCCCACCGTGTCCACGTATCCCCCGATGAAGCCCAGGGCCAGGCTGGCCCACAGCAGTCGCTTCGCGCCCGTCATTCCACGTCCTTTCGTTCCAGCACCGCCAGCCGCGCCGCCATCGCCAGCGCGCAGATCAGGCCGAGGTGCTCCAGGAAGGCGTTCTTCGCCATGAAGCGCGCCTGTCCTTCCATGTGCCAGAAATCATTGGCCACCAGCATCGCCACCAGCGTCAACACGCCCAGCGCGCCGGCCGCCAGCCAGACCTGCCGATTCACGATCAGCAGCAGCGAGGCCACGATCTCCACCGCGATCGCCAGCACCGCCCACAGCACGGCCGGCTGCAAGCCGAAGTGGGCCTGCTCGGCCACCGCGCCGTTGAAGTCCAGCAGCTTGTCCAGCCCGCCGATCAGGTAGGCCGAGGCCAGCCCAACCCGCAGCGCCAGCGCGAAGGCCGGCCACTGCAAGATGGCCCGCACCCAGCGCGGCGCGGCGGTGTTCGCCGCCGTCCGCAGAGGTCGCACGGCGCTCATCTCAGACCGCCCAGCAGGCGCAACCCAGCGCGCCCCAGAAGCTCTTCAGGTCCGAGGCCGGCACCGACGAGGCCCAGGCGTTCGCATGCGCATGGCCGTGCACGCCGCAAGACGTGTCGCAGCAGGCGACGCGCTGCATCGCCGCTTGCAGCGGCTTGCCCTCCGCGCCCCAGGCGCCGTAGCCGCCGAAGCGGCGCACCGGCGACCAATCCGGCATTGCCGGCGGCGGCGCCGATTCGTCCAGCGGCGCGAAGTCGCCCGCGCCCCACACGACCTTGCCGCCGACCACGGTCAGCAGCGCGCTCATGTCGGCGATCTCCGATTCCGGGCAGCCGAAGAAGTCGCGGTCCGGCACGATCAGGTCGGCCAGCTGGCCCGCGACGATCTGGCCCTTGTTGCCCTGCTCGTTCGAGAACCAGGTGACGTTCTCCGTCCACATGCGCAGCGCTGTCTCGCGGTCCAGGCAGTTGCGCTGCGGCGTGACCTGCAGCCCGCCGACCGTGCGGCCGGTGATCATCCAGGACAGCGACACCCACGGGTTGTACGAGGCCACCCGCGTCGCGTCGGTGCCGGCGGAGACCTTCATGCCGCGCTTGAGCATCTCGGCCACGGGGGGCGTCGCCTCGGCGGCGCGCGCGCCGTAGCGCTCGACGAAATACTCACCCTGATAGGCCATGCGGTGCTGCACCGCGACGCCGCCGCCCAGCGCGGCGATGCGGTCCATCGAGCGCGTCGAGATCGTCTCCGCGTGGTCGAAGAACCAGTTCAGGCCGTCGATCGGCGTGTCCTGATGCACCTTCTCGAAGACATCCAGCGCGCGCGAGATCGTCTCGTCATAGGTCGCATGCATGCGCCAGGGCCAGCGGTTCTGCGCCAGGATGCGCACCACGTCCTCGAGTTCGCCTTCCATCTGCTCCGGCATGTCCGGCCGCGGCTGGCGGAAGTCCTCGAAGTCGGCGGCGGAGAAGACCAGCATCTCGCCCGCGCCGTTGTGGCGGAAGTAGTCGTCGCCCTGCTTGTACTTCACCGACTGGGCCCAGTTGACGAAGTCCTCCTTCTCCTTGCCCGCCTTCTGGGTGAACAGGTTGTAGGCCAGACGGATCGTCAGCTGCCCGGCGTCGGACAGCTTCTGGATGATCTCGTAATCGTCGGGATAGTTCTGGAAGCCGCCGCCCGCGTCGATAGCGCCGGTGACGCCCAGGCGGTTGAGCTCGCGCATGAAGTGGCGCGTGCTGTTGAGCTGGTACTCGGGCGGGAGCTTGGGACCCTTGGCCAGCGTCGCGTACAGGATCGCGGCGTTGGGCTTGGCCAGCAGCAGGCCGGTGGGATTGCCGGCACTGTCGCGCAGGATCTGGCCGCCAGGGGGCTCCGGCGTGTTGCGGTCGTAGCCGACGGCGCGCAGCGCGGCACCGTTGAGCAGCGCCCGGTCGTAGAGATGCAGGATGAAGACGGGCGTGTCCGGCGCGACGGCGTTGAGCTCGTCGATCGTGGGCAGCCGCTTCTCGGCGAACTGGTGCTCGGTGAAGCCGCCCACCACGCGCACCCACTGAGGCGCCGGCGTGATGTCGACCTGCGCCTTGAGCATGGACATCGCGTCGGCCAGGCTGCGCACGCCGTCCCAGCGCAGCTCCATGTTGAAGTTCAGCCCGCCGCGGATGATGTGCAGGTGGTTGTCGATCAGGCCCGGCAGCACGCCGCGGCCCTTCAGGTCGATGCGGCGCGTGCCGGCGCCGGCCAGCGCGAGGATCTCGTTGTTGGCGCCGACCTTCAGGAAGCGCCCGTCCTTGATGGCGACGGCCTCGGCCTGCGGACGCGAGCGGTCCAGCGTGGTGAAGCGGCCGTTGAAGAGGACGAGATCGGGCGTGGCCGGGGATTGGCGTTCAGACATCTTTGGTCTCCACAGGGGCCGCCGCAGCGGGGGTGTTCGTCGAGGTCGCCGTCGTGGCCGTCGCCGTGGCGGTGGCCGAGCTCGCGGGACCGGTGCCGGCCTCGTTGCAGCCGGGCATGCGGCCGAACATGTGCGGCCGCACCTTCTGTTCCAGCCAGCTCACATGCGCGGGCGTGGCGTTGTCGCGGTGCATCCACTGGCGCACCAGGCCGGGGATCTGTTCCCCGGCGAGGATGCCCAGCAGGCCCACCAGCGCGATCACCGGCGGGGCCGGCGATCGCACGTTGAAGACGCCGTAGAGGACGCCGACAAGCAGGCCGACGGCGGCCGACAAGACGTATGCATTCATGATGGCCGCCTCGCTGCGATCAGCCCTCGTGGGCGTTGAACATGGTCTTGGCGTAATTGATGCCGATGCCGTACGAGCCGCCGACCTTCTTGGCAATGCCGGTGGTCATGTCGTAGGTGCCGGTGCGGGCCCAGTCACGCTGCAGCTCGAGCAGGTACTGCAGCGAGGTCATCGGCTGCGCGCCGGCCTGGACCATGCGCTCGACCGCGCGATTGTGGGCCTCGACCGAGACGTCGCCGCAGGCGTCGGTGATCACGTAGACCTCGAAGCCCTGGTCGATGGCCGACAGCGCCGGACCCACGATGCAGACGCTGGTCCACAGGCCGGCCAGCACGATGCGCTTCTTGCCGATGCGGTTGATCTCGTCGATGACGGCCTGGTCTTCCCAGGTGTTCATCGAGGTGCGGTCCAGCAGCTTCTGGCCGGGGAAGGGGGCGGTGACTTCCTCGAACATCGGGCCGGAGAAGCTCTTCTCGGCGACCGTGGTCAGGATGGTCGACACGCCGAAACCGGCGGCGGCCTGCGACACCAGCGAGGCGTGGGTGCGCAGGTCGTTGGCGCTGATCGAGTGCGTGGCGAAGGCCATCTGCGACTGGAAGTCGATCATGACCAGGGTGTGGTCGGTGGGGTTCAGCAGCTTGGCGCCGGGAACGGCCTTGGCGGTGATGGACATGGGGATCTCCAGGAAATGTCGCTATCGGAAGAGAAAGGGGCCGCGGGCGGCCCCTGATCGGCGCGGCGGGCGATCAGCCCTTGGCGAAGGCCAGCAGGTCGGCGTTGAGCTGGTCCTTGGCCGTGGCGGCCAGGCCGTGGCTGCCGCCCGGGTAGACCTTGAGCTTGGCGTTGGGCACCAGCTTGACCGACAGCTCGGCGGAGTTGCCGATGGGGACGATCTGGTCGTCGTCGCCGTGGATGATCAGCGTGGGCACGTTGATCTTCTTCAGGTCTTCGGTGAAGTCGGTTTCCGAGAACTGCTTGATGCAGTCGAACTGCGACTTCAGCGAGCCCTGCATCCCCTGCAGCCAGAAGCTGTCGCGCATGCCTTGCGAGACCTTGGCGTTCGGGCGGTTGGCGCCGAAGAAGGGCGTGGTCAGGTCCTTGTAGAACTGCGAGCGGTCGGCCGTGACGCCGGCGCGGATGCCGTCGAAGACGTCCTTGGGCAGGCCGTTGGGGTAGGCGGCGGACTTCATCATGGTCGGCGGCACGGCGCCGACCAGCACGACCTTGGCGACGCGCTTGGTGCCGTGGCGGCCGACGTAGCGGGCGACTTCGCCGCCGCCGGTGGAGTGGCCCACCAGGATGGCGTTCTTCACGTCCAGCTTGTCCAGCACCGCGGCCAGGTCGTCGGCGTAGGTGTCCATGTCGTTGCCGTTCCAGCTCTGGCTGGAGCGGCCGTGGCCGCGGCGGTCATGGGCGATGACGCGCAAGCCGTGCTGGCCCAGGAACAGCATCTGGTCTTCCCAGGCGTCCGCGCTGAGCGGCCAGCCGTGGGAGAAGACGACGGGTTGGCCGGTGCCCCAGTCCTTGAAGTAGATCTGGGTGCCGTCCTTGGTGGTGACGTAGCTCATCGGGGCTCCTGGTAGAGAGTGTTGGGGGTGGTGGGAGGAAGAGGGCGTGGCCGCCTCGGCGGCGCCGCCCAGCGCGAACGGCATGGCCGACGCGAGCGCGAGCTGGCCGCCGAGGGCCAGCACGTCGCGGCGCGTCGGGTCGGCCGGGGGAGTCTTGGTTGAGGTCATGAGGGTCTCCGAGGGATCCCTTGAATCCTAGGAATCGACCCGCCGCGGCGACAGCCGCGTAAGGCGCAAGACGCTCTCTCCCGTCGGAGGCAGAGCCCCGTTACCCGGTCGTCACAGATCCGCCACGGGCGCCCGGGCGAGCGCGCCGTGACCCGTGTTCATCGCGTCCGCCGGCCGGCGTCGGCTCACAGCCGCAGCAGGCCGCGTCGCAGCGCCAGCACCACGGCATGCGTGCGGTCGCGCGCGTCGAGCTTGGCGAGGATGGTCTTCACGCGGGCCTTGATCGTGTCCTCGGACAGCGACAGCACGCCGCCGATCTCGCGATTGCTCAGGCCCTGGGCGATCTGCTCCAGCACGTCGACCTCGCGCGTGGACAGGGTCTCGCGGCCGGCGTGGGCGGCGATCTCCTGGGCGATCTCGTTGGGGATCCAGCGGTTGCCGCGATGCACGGCGCGGATCGCGTCCAGCAGCTCGGTGCGCAGCTGGGTCTTGAGCAGATAGCCGGCGGCGCCGAGCTTGAGCGCCTCGTAGGCCTGGGCGTCGGCTTTGAATGTCGTCAGCACGATCACGCGGGCGGTGGGGCTGAGCGTGCGCAGCCGGCCCAGCGCCTCCAGACCGTCCATGCCGGGCATCTGGATGTCCATCAGCGTCACGTCCGGGCGCAGCCGGTCGTAGATCTGCAGACCCTGCCAGCCATTGCCGGCTTCGCCGACGGCCACCATGTCGGGCTGGTCGGCGATCACCGCGGCGATGCCTTCGCGCATCAGCGGATGGTCGTCGACGGTGAGCACGCGGATCTGCTCGAGGTTGGCGGCGTAGGGAACCATGGCGCGCCGATCATAGGGGTGGGTCCCGCGGAAAGTCCCCGTTGAGGGGGGCGACTACCCTTTCGGGTAGAGGGACTCGACTCGACCGGGGCTTCCGCCGTACGGCAGCGGTCTCGATGATCCGCGGCAGTTCAACGCAGGGAGTCAGAGATGTCCGTGACCGAGCGCTCGAATGCCCTCGCCTTCGCCGCCGCCCCCGGGAGCGCCGGCCTGGCGGCCGTCATGTCGGAGGCCGTCGTGATCCACCGCAACCCGCTGCTGCGCACGGGCCTCGTCACGGCGCTGTCGCCCTTCTTCCGGGCGCGCGACGGCGCGGAGAACGCCCCGGCGCAGACGCCGCCGATGCCTGCGCCGGAGCGCCCGCCGCTGATCGTGGCCGACCACGATGGGGCGCTTGCCGCGCTGGCCGCTGCCGCGACGCAGCCGCGCCGGGTCGGCACGGCGACGGCGCATTGGCTGGTGATCGGCGCGGTGTCGCACGGCGGGCGGGTGCGTGAGGCGATGTCCGCGGGCGTGCTGGGCTATGTGCACGCGGCCTGCTCGGTGGAGGAGCTGCGGGATGCGGCGCGCGCGGTCGCGGCGGGTCGGCGGTATCTGTGCCGCACGGCCGCGGGGCTGATCGCCGAGGGCTGGCTCGGTGATGACCTGACCCCGCGTGAGCACGACGTGCTGCGCATGCTGTGCACCGGTTTGGACAACAAGTCCATCGGCCAGCGGCTGGGCGTGGCGCCGGGGACGGTCAAGACCCATGTGAAGACGCTGCTGCAGAAGCTGGGCGCTCGCAGCCGGACGCAGGCGGCGACGGAGGCGCTGCGGCGCGGGCTGATCGAGGGCTCGGCGATGGACGATCCCTGTCCGCTGCCGGTGGCGGCGTGACCGGCCCCCCGTGAAGTCCCGGGGGGCGAGGGCAAATGGCGCTCCCTAGAATTTGCGCGCGGTCGCTGTCCGGCCGTTCACGAGGGAAGAGATATGAAGAAGTTCGCCGCGCTGAGCGCGCTGTGCCTGTCCTTGACCGCCGCGCTGCCGGCCTTCGCCGATCCCGCGCCGGTGCCTGACGCCGTCCAGGCGCAGACCCTGCGCGATGCCGTGCGCGCCGACCGCAAGGCGGTGGTGCTGAAGGCCATGCAGCTGGACGAAGCCCAGACCAAGCGATTCCTGCCGATCTACGCCGCCTACGAGCGCGAGCTGCAGGCGCTGAACCGCCAGTTCACCCGCATGTCGGTGGAATTCGTGTCGGTCGGCGACAAGCCCACCAACGCGCAATCGAAGTATTTCTCGCGCGGCTACTTGGGCTACGTGGACGCGGAGCAGAAGCTCTACAAGAAGTACCACCCACGCGTGGTCAAGGCGGTCGGTGAAGTGGGCGCGGCTCACTTCCTGTCGGTGGAGCGCCGCATCCGCGCGCTGCAGGATTACGACCTCTGGATCTGAGAGTCCGCCAAGACCGCTGCCGGCGCTAGCGGCCTGCTCGCGCTCTCTTACTCCCTCTCCCGCAGGGCGGGAGAAGGTGGGAGAGAGGGTGGGAGCGTGGCAGTACGCCAGACCCCGAAGACCCTCTCCCCCGCCCTCTCCCACTTCGTGGGCGAGGGAGTCCGACTTCAGCCGCTCGTGAGGGCGGCGCGGTCGGGCAGATCGGCCAGATCGACCTGCTCCGGTCGGGTCGGATTCGGGCAGATCAGATCCAACCCAAGTCGATCGCGCGCAGGACTGCCTGCGTGCGGTCGCGCACGCCCATCTTCGCGAACACCGCGGAGCAGTGGTTCTTGATGACGCCCTCGCTGTTGCCCAGCAGGGCGGCGATCTCGGTGTTGCTGCGGCCGCTGGCGACCAGGCGCAGCACCTGCAGCTCCTTCGGGCTGAGCGGCTCGGGCTCGGGCGTCGCGGAGAACGCGCGCTCCACCGGCGCGCGTTCCATGCGCTCGGTCAGCAAGGGCCGCAGCGCGGTCGATCCGCCCACCACGTCCCGTAGCGCCTGCACCAGCGTGTCCGGGCTGATCGCCTTGAGCAGGAAGCCCCGCGCGCCCGCCCGCACGGCCTCGTCGAACGCGGTGGTGTCGTCGAAGGTGGTCAGCAGCACCACCGGAATCTTCAGCGCCCGCGCCGCCAGCGCCCGGATCAGCCCGATCCCGTCCAGCCGCGGCATCCGCATGTCCGACAGGATCACGTCGGGCTGCTCGCGCGCCAGCAACTCCAGCGCCTCCGCGCCGTCGGACGCCTCGCCGATCAGGCGGATGTCCTCATGCAGCGCCAGCAGGCCCTTCAGACCCTCGCGCACCAGTTGCTGGTCTTCCACCAGCAGCAGCTTGATCGTGTTGTCGCTCATCTCGTCTCCTTGACGGACGCCTCGCGGCGCCGCCGAATGATCGGCGCCCTCATGCGCGCCGGGGGCAGTTCAGTTCGATCAGAAAGCCGGGGTGATGCCGCAGCACCTGCATCGTCCCGCCCAGTTCGGCCATGCGTTCCTGCATGCCCTTCAAGCCGTTGCCCTCGCGCAGCTTGCGCGTGCCGCGGCCATTGTCGTCAACCCGCACCTGGACCTGCGCGCCGTTTTCCGCCACGCCGCCTTGGTCGTCCACCGCCTGCAGGCTGACCCGAACCCGCGTCGCGCCGGCATGGCGCACCGCGTTGGTCACCGCCTCCTGCACGCAGCGCAGCAGCGCATGCGCGCAGCGCGGGGTCAGGTCTTGTGCCACCGGATCCAGCGCCAGCTCGATCTGCGTGCTGGCGATACCTTCCGCCAGCGTGCGCAGCGCCGCCTCCAGATTGATGCGCTGGCTGTCGCGCTCGCGCGAGACGGCCGCCCGCACCTCCGCCAGCAGCCCGGCCGCGCCCAGCTTGGCCTTCTCCACCGCCTGCGCGGCGCCGGACTCGTCGTGCCGCTGCAGCAGCGCCTCGCTCAGCTGCAAATGCAGATTGAGCGCGGTCAGGTGGTGGCCCATCACATCGTGCAGCTCGCGCGCCATGTGCATGCGCTCGGCATAGCGCAGCTGCTCCAGTTGCAGGCGTTCGCCGCTGTTCTTCTCGGCGAGCATGGCCTGGAACCAGCGTCGGCGCTCGGCCTCGGCCGCGGCCAGCCGGCCCAGGCCGAACGCCATCCCATGCAGCGCGACCATCGAGATCGCCAGCCCCAGCGTGTTCAGCCAGGCGGGCATGTCGGGCTGGATCTGTTCCAGCCGTTGGGCCTCGCTGGGCAGCAGCCAGTACAGCGCGACGTTGATGACCACCTGCGCCAGCGCGAAGACGAAAGCGCGCCGCACGTTCAGCAGCAGCGCCGCCAGCACGGTCACCAGGAAGGGCAGACCCGGCGTGACCAGCAGTGCCAGCAGATTCAACAGCAGCACGCGGGCGAGCGCGTCACGTGGCGGCTGGTCCAGGTGTTGCTGCCTGGCCAAGCGCCAGAAGTGCCAGGCGAAGAGCATCACCAGGCCCAGGCAGACCAGGACGAAGGGCGCGTCGTGCGTGTCGCCGCCGGTGCGGCGGTACAGGCTGGCGAGCACGCCGTCGTAGGGCTCGGTGGGATTGCCCATCAGGCCCCAGACCGCCGAGGCCAGTTCCAGCAGGCAGATCGCCAGCGCGGCGATGCGCAGCACGAAGGCCGGCTGGGCGATGCGGGCTAACAGGCGATCCAAGGCGGGAGGTCCAGGCGGATGACGACGGTCACAGGAAATCGGCCAGCAAATCCTATGACTTGCTAGCCGCAATGTGTGCATTGTCATGGCCCGCCCGCCCTCGACGACATCGGATGCGACGAGTACCCCAAAAGCGGGGATGAGTTGCAGGCCCGCCGTGCTGGCTATCCGCCCTCAAGAAGGGGCGGATTCCGCGATGGGTGGCGGTGCGCGGTCTGGCGGGACGCGATCAGGCGATCGCTTCGGAGATCACGCCGCCGCCCAGGCAGACCTCGCCGTCGTAGAGGACGGCGCTCTGTCCCGGCGTGACGGCCCATTGCGCCTGCGGGAAGTCCAGGCGGATGGTGCCGCTACCAGGCGTGAGGGCGCAGGCCGCGTCGGCCTGGCGGTAGCGGGTCTTGGCGCCGTAGCCGCCGAAATCGGGCGGCGTGTCGGTCCAGCTCAGGTCTTGCGCGACCACGCTGCGGCTGAGCAGCAGCGGGTGGTCGTGGCCCTGGACGACGACCAGGGTGTTGGTCTCCAGGTCCTTGCGGGCGACGAACCAGGGCTCGTGCGCGCCGCCGCCGCGTGGGGCGCCCTTCTCCTTGATGCCGCCGATGCCCAGGCCCTGGCGCTGGCCCAGCGTGTAGAACGAGAGGCCCACGTGCTCGCCCAGCTTGCGGCCGCGCTCGTCCTTGATGGGGCCGGGCTGATGGGAGAGGTAGCGGTTGAGGAACTCGCGGAAGGGGCGCTCGCCGATGAAGCAGATGCCGGTGGAGTCCTTCTTCTTGGCGTTGGGCAGGCCGATCTCCTCGGCGATGCGGCGCACCTCGGTCTTGGGCAGGTCGCCGACCGGGAAGACGGTTTTCTGCAGCTGGGCCTGGTTCAGGCGGTGCAAGAAGTAGCTCTGGTCTTTGAGCGGATCGAGGCCCTTGAGCAGCTGCGTGCGGCCGGCGACGTCGCGAACCCGGGCGTAATGGCCGGTGGCGATCTTCTCGGCGCCCAGGCGCATGGCGTGGTCGAGGAAGGCCTTGAACTTGATCTCGGCGTTGCAGAGCACGTCGGGATTGGGCGTGCGGCCGGCCTGGTACTCGCGCAGGAACTCGGCGAAGACGCGGTCCTTGTACTCGGCGGCGAAGTTGACGTGCTCGATCTCGATGCCGATGACGTCGGCCACCGCGGCGGCATCAACGAAGTCGATGTTGGAGGAGCAGTACTCGCTGTCGTCGTCGTCTTCCCAGTTCTTCATGAAGATGCCGACGACCTCATGGCCGGCCTGCTTGAGCAGCCAGGCGGAAACGGCGGAGTCGACGCCGCCGGACAGGCCGACGACGAGGCGTTGCTTGGGGCCGCCAGCAAGGGCGCCCGGAGGGAGGGACGACGGGGACATGGGGCGGGATTGTCCCAAAGGATGGCAAGACCTGTCCGGCGCGGGGCGACCGGTGCCCGGATGGGGGGCACACGCACGGGTGCCGCCGGGACGGGGAGTGATCGGGCGATCGGACCGTGGGCGCGGAGCGCGCGGCGTGTGCGGGATGGCTGACACGGGTTTACGCGTAGGCGCACATCGGCTGGCAGCAACGCCGACTGCCGGACGACCGGGGTCGGAAGAGACACTGCTTCCATCAGGGAGTAGCCGTCATGAACGTTGTCATCGTCGAAGGGTCGATCACGATCCGGATGCAGTTGCAGGCCTTGCTGGCGCGCGAACCGCGCTTGCATGTGGTGGGGGAAGCGGCGGATGAGCCGTCCGCGATCGAGGTGATCTCGCGGACCCAGCCGGACGTGGTGCTGATGGACCTGGCCCTGCAGCCTGGCAGCGGTCTGCGGGTGCTGCGGGCGGTGCGTCAGCTGGGCGTGGGCGCCCGGGTGGTGGTGCTGAGCAACAGCTATTACGAGGAGATGCGGCGCGCCTGCGCGGAGCACGGCATCTCGGGCTTCTTCGACAAGAGCCGTCAGGCCGAGCAGGCGCTGGAGCTGCTGCGGAGCTGGCTGCCGCCACTGTCCTGGGACGAGGGCGAGCGGCAGGCGGCGGTGGACGGGCTGGATGTGAAGCCGCAGATTCACGAGGCGTTCGATGAGCTGGCCGATCTGGCCTGCGATATCAGCGGCAGCGGGATGGCGGCGATCGGGCTGTTGGATCACGAGGATCACCGGCTGATCGGGGTGTCCGGGCTGGGGATGCGGGTGCTGCCGCGGGATCGGGGGTTCTGCTCGCACGTGGTGCAGCAGGGGCCGCTGATCGAGGTGCCGGACACCTGGCATGACGCGCGGTTCTCGGATCACCCGCTGGTGCAGGGGGCGCCGTATGTGCGCTTCTATGCGGCGGTGCCGCTGGCGCTGGCCAGTGGGGAGGTGGTGGGCAGCCTGTGCGTGATGGACCGCTTGCCGCGCCGGCTGCGGGAGCGTCAGCGCGAGGCGCTGGTAACGCTGGCCCGCTGCGCGGTCAATGAGCTGGAGACGCTGCGGCGCCTGCCCCGGCGCGCGGAACAGGCGATGAGCGCGGCGATGACGCTCTGAGCGAGGGCGACGGAACGCGTCGTCCCGAGTCGGATCGCGCGTCGCATCACACGACTTGAACCGCGCGTCGAATCACGAGTTGAATCACGCGTGGAATCACGAGACAGGCCCTGCGGGGCCTGTTCGCGTTTCTGGGCGCTTGCCCGGGATCAATTCGGCCAGGCGGCCGGCGCGTAGAGCGAGGGATGGCTGACGAGCGCCTCGAGCGGCAGTCGGCGGCCGGCGGCGTGGTCCTCGACGCATTGCAGGACCAGGGGGCTGCGATGGCGGTCGCGGGAGGCGCGGATTTCGTCGAGCGTCATCCAGAGGGTGCGCTGGATGGGTTCGTCAAAGGGTTGGCCGGGGATCTGCTCGCCGACGGAGCCGGTGAAGGCGAGGCGGACGTAGGTGACGTCGTCGCCGCGGTCGGGGCGCAGGAAGCGGGACATGTAGACGCCGAGGAAGGCGTCCGGCGTGAAGGGCCGGGCGGTTTCCTCGAGGACTTCGCGCAGGACGGCGTCGATGGGGGATTCGGCCTGTTCGAGGTGGCCGGCGGGATTGTTGAGCAGCAATCCGTCGCGGGTGAGCTCCTCGACCAGCAGATAGCGGCCGTCCTGCTCGATCACGGCGGCGACGGTGACGCTGGGCTTGAATCGTTCGGTCATGGTCCTTCCTGATGGGGGGCTCGTGTCGCCGCCGGAGGGCGGGATCGGCCACCTCGATGTGGGGTCGGGGCCGCATTGTGAGGGGGTTGGGTGACGAACCGAGCCGGAAGCCCACCTTTGTTTGCGATGGGTGTCCCGCCAAGGGGGGAGCTGGCGAGTCGCTGTGGTGGATGCGAGCTAGTGGCTGTTCGGTTTGTAGCCGGAAGACTTCGCGGTTTTCAACTGACGCGAAGCGAGCCCACGAAACATGGCCAACTCCAAACCCCTGCGGCAGATCGCCGCACAACAAGCGAATGCCGCGAAGCAGCAGCCGGTGAAACGTCCGGAGGACATGGACGAGCAGGTCGTCCCGGCGGAAGGCGCCGAAGCTTCCGCACAGCCGGTCGCCGAGGCGCCTCCGGTGGCCGAGACCTCGGGCGGCTCTTCGGGGAGCGGCCCTTCCTACGGCCTGGTCGGTGCCGGCGCGCTCGGCGCGCTGGGCTTGATCGCCGCAGTGGCGGGCGGTGGCGGCGGCGGCAAGTCGGGAGGCACGACCCCACCGGTAGCCGAAATCCCGAAGCCGGATCAGCCGAAGCCCCAAGAACCCAAACCCGAGGAGCCGAAGCCAGTCGAGCCCAAACCCGAAGGGCCGAAGACCGAGCAACCCCAACCGGTTGAGACGAAGCCCGAAGAGCCGAAGACCGAGCAGCCCCAACCCAAACTGCCCAAGCCTGAAGACCAAGGGCAAAAAGCCTTCCCAATCAAAACCCTCAGTGCCGCTCTTTCTGAGGATTCCGGTCAAAGCAACAGCGACAGATTCACAAAATATGCCAGCCTAACCGTTGATGGTCTTTCGGAAGGCTCGCTGCTGTGGTTTAGCACAGATGGGGGCAACAATTGGCGCGCGACCTCTGGGAGGAGAATTTACGACAGCGAATTCAGCGGAGATGGCCCTAAGAAGGTCTTGTTGGCTGAGAAAGGCCCCGCAGATGAGATCCTCGGAACAGGGGAGTTTGAGTTTGTGCTCGACCGGACGGCTCCGAAGAGTCCTGGAATTCATTTCTTTACTCATTACCTCGATCAAGTGCGCAGCAGCTACGAGGAGAAGATTGAGTTCTCGCTTGAGGAGGGCGCTCGATGGAGCCTGGCAGATGAAGTCTTCAATTTCCAAGAAGGAGGTCCGAATGATGCGGTGGGCAAGGTGAAAGGACCGATTTTTTACTTCTCGCAGACGGACGTGGCCGGAAATACTGCCGAATGGAAAGTGGCGAATCGGATCGCAGTTGGAGTGGATGAAGGTGCGGCCACGTTAACGAAGGACTCAAAACTTTTTGTCATTGGAGTTTATGGCAACGCGATCGGAGAATACTCGTTGGATGGAGGTAACAGCTGGATGGCTGTTGGGAATGAAATCCTGGGGTCTTCCTTTAGCGGGCCAGCTGGCCAAAAATCTGTCCATGTTCGATACACTGATGGAAATGTCACCTCCGAAGTGCAGTACGACTTCAAATGGGCCGGGGATCCAGTTGTCGCTACGAGTTCTGCGATTGATCCCTTGACTCTTCATCTCGCCGCGCCTCCAGTACTTTGATCGACATAAAGAAGAAAACCCCGGCAAGCCGGGGTTTTCTTCTTTATGCGCCTGAGCGATCAGCGCCGACCCGGACCGTGGTCGTCATCCCGGTCCTTGTCACGACCGTGTCCATGCCCGCGACCGCGGTCATGATCCCGATCCGGGCCGCGTCCAGGGCCACGGTCATCCCAATCCCGGCGCCCATCGGGACGCCAGCGGTATTCCGTATGCTCCTCGCGATAGCGCGGTGCGTACACGTCGCGATACCAGTCGTCCCTCACGAAATAAACCGGCCGCCCGCACGCGTTGTACCGCCCGCAATGCTTGGCCCAATTCTTCTGATGCCCCGGCGGCACCCGCAGATACACCGCCGGCAGCGGGCGTGCCACCCGCTCCACCAGAATGGGCCGCTCATAAACCACCTGGGGCCGCACATTCCCGATATCGATCGTCCCGTAGAACCCCGGTTCCCCGATGGTCACCGACACGCCCACATCCGCCGCGCGCGACGCCATCGGCGCCAGCGCGGCCGCAGCCAACGCACTGCTGAGAAGCATCTTCTTGATCATGGTCTGACTCCTTGTCGAACCCTCATTTAACGCCATCGTCACCGCTACCGACGACTGCTGTTCACCACTCGAAACAGCATTGCCTCGAGGTTGCCGCTTGGTGAAAACCCCTGTCTCGTGCGGGTCTCGCCCCGCCCGCCTCAGCGGCTAAGCTCCGCCCGACCCTGATTCAGAGCGAGGGAATCCAGATGCTGATCGGAGTGCCGCAGGAAACCGCGGCGGGGGAGGCGCGCGTGGCCGCGACGCCGGAGACCGTCAAGAAGCTGGTGGCGCAAGGGCATGCCTTGCGCGTTCAGCAATCCGCAGGCCTGAACGCCAGCGTGACCGACGAGGCCTACGCCGCCGCAGGCGCCGAAATCGTCCCGCGCGAGCAAGCCTTCGCCGCCGAGCTCGTGCTCAAGGTCCGCGCGCCCGACGCGCAGGAACTCACGCTGCTCAAGCCCGGCACCGTCCTGGTCGGCATGCTCAACCCCTTTGATCGCGACGGCCTGCAGCGCCTGGCCGACGCCCGCCTCACCGCCTTCGCGCTCGAGGCCGCGCCCCGCACCACCCGCGCGCAGAGCATGGACGTGCTCTCCAGCCAGGCCAACCTGGCCGGCTACAAGGCCGTCATGCTGGCCGCCTTCCATTACCAACGCCTGTTCCCCATGCTCATGACCGCCGCCGGCACCATCAAGGCGGCCCGCGTCGTCGTGCTGGGCGTGGGCGTCGCCGGCCTGCAGGCGATCGCGACCGCCAAGCGCCTGGGCGCGGTGATCGAGGCCTCCGATGTCCGGCCCTCGGTGAAGGAGCAGGTCGAATCCCTGGGCGCCAAGTTCATCGACGTGGCCTTCGAGACCGATGAGGAACGCCAAGCCGCCGAGGGCGTCGGCGGTTACGCCCGCCCAATGCCGCCCAGTTGGCTGCAGCGTCAGCAGCTGGAAGTCGCCAAGCGCGTCGCGCAGGCGGACGTCGTCATCACCACCGCGCTCATCCCCGGCCGCCCCGCGCCGGTGCTGGTCACCGAGGAGATGGTCCGCGCGATGAAACCCGGCTCCGTCATCGTCGACATCGCCGCCCCGGCCGGCGGCAACTGCCCGCTGACCGAGCCCGGCCAGACCGTGCGCAAGCACGGCGTCACGCTGGTGGGCGAGACCAACCTGCCCTCGCTGGTCGCCGCCGACGCCTCCGCCCTCTACGCCCGCAACCTGCTCGACTTCCTCAAGCTGGTGCTGACGAAGGAGGCCGGCTTCGCCCTGCCCGCCGACGACGACATCGTCACCGCCTGCCTCGTCGCCCACGAGGGCCAGGTCTTGCGCAAGGCCTGATGGCCAAGGAGCTCTGAGCATGGACGCCGTCTCCCACACCCTCATCAACCTGACCATCTTCGTGCTGGCCATCTACGTCGGCTACCACGTCGTCTGGACCGTCACGCCCGCGCTGCACACGCCGCTGATGGCCGTCACCAACGCCATCTCCGCCATCGTCATCGTCGGCGCGATGCTCGCCGCGGCGCTCACCGAGACCCCGCTCGGCAAGATCATGGGCACCTTCGCCGTCGCGCTCGCGGCGGTCAACGTCTTCGGCGGCTTCCTCGTGACCCGCCGCATGCTGGAGATGTTCAAGAAGAAGGAGCGCAAGCCCTCGGCCACCGCTTCCGCCACCGACGCCTCCGCGGCCAAGACGAAGGACTGACCGATGTCGATGAACCTCGTCGCGCTGCTGTACCTCGTCGCCAGCGTCTGCTTCATCCAGGCGCTCAAGGGCCTGTCGCATCCGACCACCTCCATCCGCGGCAACGTCTTCGGCATGGTCGGCATGACCATCGCCGTGCTCACCACCGGCGCGCTCATCCTCAAGCTGGCCGGCGGCCAGACCTTGGGCCTGGGCTACGTGCTGGGCGGGCTGGTCGTGGGCGGCGGCATCGGCGCATTCATGGCCCAGCGCGTGGAGATGACCAAGATGCCGGAGCTGGTCGCCTTCATGCACAGCATGATCGGCCTGGCCGCCGTGTGCATCGCCGTCGCCGCCGTCGCCGAGCCCCATGCCTTCGGCATCGCCGCGCACGGTGAGCCCATCCCGGGCGGCAACCGCATCGAGCTGGCGCTGGGCTGCTTCATCGGCGCGGTGACCTTCTCCGGCTCGGTGATCGCCTTCGGCAAGCTCAGCGGCAAGTACAAGTTCCGACTCTTCCAGGGCGCGCCGGTGACCTTCGCCGGCCAGCATTGGCTGAACCTGGCGCTGGGCCTGGGCGCCGCCTTCTTCATCTTCGGCTTCTGGCATTCGCAGAGCTGGACCGACTTCCTCCTCATCACCGCGCTGGGCTTCGCGCTGGGCGTGCTGCTGATCATCCCGATCGGCGGCGCCGACATGCCGGTGGTCGTGTCCATGCTCAACAGCTATTCCGGATGGGCGGCGGCGGGCATCGGCTTCTCGCTCAACAACAGCATGCTGATCATTGCGGGATCGCTGGTGGGCAGCTCGGGCGCGATTCTGAGCTACATCATGTGCAAGGCCATGAACCGGTCCTTCTTCAATGTGATCCTGGGCGGCTTCGGTGCCGAGGGCGCCACCACCGCCGCGTCCGCGCAGCAGCGCAACGTCAAGAGCGGCAGCGCCGACGACGCCGCCTTCATCCTGGGCAACGCCGAGAGCGTCATCATCGTTCCCGGCTACGGCCTGGCCGTCGCCCGAGCTCAGCACGCGGTCAAGGAACTGGCGCAGAAGCTGATCGAGCGCGGCGTGACCGTGCGCTACGCCATTCATCCGGTCGCCGGCCGCATGCCCGGTCACATGAACGTGCTGCTGGCCGAGGCCGAGGTTCCTTACGACCAGGTTCACGAGATGGAGGACATCAACGCCGAGTTCGGCCAGACCGACGTGGCCATCATCCTGGGCGCCAACGACGTCGTGAACCCCGCCGCGCTGCAGAAGGGCAGCGCCATCTACGGCATGCCCATCCTGGAGGCCTACAAGGCGCGCACGGTGATCGTGAACAAGCGCTCCATGGCGGCCGGCTACGCGGGCCTGGACAACGAGCTCTTCTACATGGACAAGACCATGATGGTCTTCGGTGATGCGAAGAAGGTGGTGGAGGACATGGTCAAGGCAGTCGAATGACCCCGATTGGCGGGGCGGCATGTTCTGATGTCGGTCCCGCATGGCCGACCCGATGCCGCCTTCCAGTCATCCAAGCAGGTGCACCACACATTCGAGTGGGAGACGCGATGAGGATGCACTAGCGGCGGTCGGTGCGTCGTCGCGATGACATGAACAGACTGTCGGGCTTGCAAGTTCCTGGTCATCCACCATGTCTCACAGCAACGCCTTGTCAGCCCTCACGCGGGAACCGTCACCCACGAAGAGCCATATTCCCCCCGAAACAGCGACCCCGGCCACCACCGAGCCTTCCTCGCGTTCCACGCGCCGACGCCGAACGGAAGAAGAAGACGTTCCCCCCGTCGACGACGCTGGCGGCGCCGACGACGATCGTTCCAGTCCCTTGCTGGCCAGCGGCCTGGGGCTGCTGGGCATCGCCGGCGCGGCGACGGGCACGGTGATCGTCGCGGCGGGCGGCTCGGGCGATTCAAAGCCGCCCGGCGGCGAGACGCCCCCGACGGAGCAGCGGCCCAAAGCCGACGACATCAAGCCTGATCCGCCCAAGCCCGAGCAGCCAAAGCCGGAGCCAACGACGCCCGAAGCGCCCAAATCTGAGCAATCCAAGCCTGAAGCGCCCAAGCTCGAGCAACCGAAGCTCGAAGAGCCAAGACCTGAGGCGCCCAAGCCCCAGCCGACTGACCCCGGCACGACCAAACCAGAGAAACCCAAAGCAGAGGACCCCAAACCGGAGGAGCCAAAGCCCGATACCGACGCACCGGACGCGCCGATCCTCACGCTGGCTGCCGACACCGGTGCCAGCGACGGGGACCGCGTCACTTCGCGCGCGACTGTGCGCGTCGGCGGACTCGAGGGCGGCGCGCGCTGGATCTACAGCATCGACGGCGGTTCGACCTGGCAGGACGGCACGGGCCACGAGATCCCCGCCGAGCGCTTCGGCGCCGACGGCCGCAAGGAGGCGCTGGTGCGGCAGATCGATGCCGCCGGCAACTACGGCCCCACCGCGCAATTGCGCTTCGATCTGGACACCCAGGCACCCGACCACGCGCTGCTCGCCACGACCAGCGGCAGTGCGCTGCTCGGCCGTGACGACGCCCTGCTCGTGACGGGTCTCGAAGCCGGCGCCGCCCACAGCTACAGCATTGACGGGGGCACGACCTGGCACCAGGCCGACAAACCCAAGCTCTCGGCGCTCAGCCTCGGCGGCGAAGGAGAACGCGTGGTCCTGGTCCGACAGACCGACCTGGCCGGCAACGTCGGGCCCGAGCTCTCGCGCACGCTCACGCTGGACCTGACGCCACCCAAGTCGCTGTGGGTCCGCCTGCCCGACGATCCGCTGGTCAGCGTGGATGCGCTTCAGGCCGGCGATGGCGTGGCCTTCACCAAGCCGGGCACGATCTACGTCGGCGTCGTCGACCAAGGCGCTCACGCCGAGTACAGCTGGAACGGTGTCGACTGGAAGCCTGCCGCGTCGTTGGAGGCCATCCCGACCTCCGCTCAGCCGGGCGACGGGCGGCACGGCCTCTTCATGCGCGTCACCGATGCCGCCGGCAACGAGACGCGTAGCGTCCGTGAGTTCACCATCGACGGCGTCGCGCCCGTGGCGCCGCGCCTGGCGCTGGTCCACGACACCGGCATCAGCGGTACCGATCGCATCACCGGCGACGGCAGCCTGCGCATCCTCGGCCTGGAGCCGGGCGCGAGGTGGGAGCTGACGTCGAATCGGCACGGCAACATCGCGCTCATCGGCACGGGGGACGTCATCCCGCAGTCGCTGTACGACTTCACAAGCCGGAAGGATGTGGTGGCGTTGCTTCGACAGATCGACGAGGCCGGCAATTACAGCCCGCAAACGCGCTTCGAGTTCACGCTCGATCCGGTCGCCGCCGCAGGAGGCGCGGTCTTCCAACTCTGAGTGCCGGGCGTCCGCCATCGCCCGCGGCAGGGGCGCCACGGTCGCCGCTCCCCTCGGCCCGAGTGGTTGCCGCGCGCCGGACCCATCGCATAGCATCGACCGCCGCCGGCCCGGCGCCCGTCCAGGCGGGCCCCGGGCCGGCATCCTGTTGCGCTGCGGGGAGTGCGTCGCTTGGCCGTCTTGATGCCGTCGAGGGAAAACCGCGCCGACTCGCCGGCCGGCCGGCTCCGGCGGCTGGTGCTGCTGGTCGCCTTGCCGCTGCTGCTGCTGGGCGCGGTGCACCTGCTGTCTCAGCAGTACGGCACCGTGCTGCCGCCGCAGGTGCTGCGCTTGTCGGAAGCGCGGCTGCTGAAGGGCGACGCCCTAGAACCCGCCGCCATGCCCGGTGCCATGCCCACCGACGCCGCGTCGGTCGGCACGCGCCGATCGCTCCCCTTGCAGATCAATGAAACGGAGGCGCCCGGCGCGCTCTGGTTGGTGATGGACTTCGAGCTGCGCGCAGGCGCGGCGACGCCTTTCTGGCTGGTGATCCAGCACCGGCCTGCGGCCGCGCTCTATCTGGACGGCCAGCTGATCGCCAATTCCGGACTCGGCAGCGGCTATGCCACCGAGGACGAGGACGACATCGCCCAGCGCGGGCTGTTGCTCGCGGGCCGGCGCCTGCAGGTCAGCATCCCGCCGTCGCTGCTGCAGGCCGGGCCGCATCGGCTCAGCGTGCGCCTGGCCCGTCCCGGCTTCGAAGGCGCCGGCCTGTCCGCGCCGCTGATCGGTCCCGCCTCGGAGATGCGCGCGCTGCAGGAGGGGCGGCGCTTCTGGCAGGTGCTGCGCGTGAGCACGGCTCTCGCTGGTCTCGTCATCGGCGCCTTCATGCTGATGGTCTGGCTGGCGCTGCGGCAGGAATGGCTTTATGGGGTTACCGGTCTCTTCTGCCTGTGCACCGCGCTGCTGCTCTCGCCCTATCTGCTCAACGGCGCCCTGCTGCCCGCGCCCTGGTGGCGGGTGACGCTGGACATCGCCGATGTCGTCAGCAAGGCGCTGCTGATGTTCCTGGTGGTGCGGCTGTTCGGCATTGCCGCGCGCTGGCCGATGCGGCTGTTCATCGGCTATCTGGCGCTGGGCGTGGTGATCGACGGCTGGGCCGCCTTCGCGGGCTGGAGCTGGACCGACTTCACGCATCCCTGGCCCTGGTGGGCGCTGGGCAGCCGCGCGCTGGTGCTGGCCGTGACCGCCGCGCTGGCCGTGCGGGCGGCGCTCGCGTCGGGGCGCCGCGCGCTGGCGGTCGGTGCCGTGGCGGTCGCGCTGTCGGGCTGGCTCTGGGGCTACGTGAGCTGGTTCGCGTTGGTCGCGTCGCGGCAGATGGGCGTCGTGGACGTGAACGTGATCGGCCACGCGGTGCTGATCGCCATCGCCGGCGTGGCCTTGCAGCGGCGCTTCGTCGGCTCGCTGCGCGATCAGGCGATGGCGCGGGTGCGGCTGGAGCAGGCGCTCGACGCCCGCACCCGCGAACTCCAGTCCCGCTGGGAGCAGCTGCAGGACAGCGAGCGCCAGCGCACCGCCGCGCAGGAGCGCGAGCGTCTGCTGCAGGAGATGCACGACGGCCTGGGCTCGCAGCTGGTGACCGCGCGGCTGTGCGCGGAACGCGGCGTGGCCTCGGAATCGCTGGTGGGCTTGCTCGACGACTGCATCCGCGAGATGCGGCTGACGGTCGATGCGCTGGCCGTCACCGATGGCGACCTGACGCTGCTGCTGGCCAATCTGCGTCACCGCATGGGGCCGCGATTGCAGGACGCGGGTCTGGAGCTGGACTGGCAGTTGGCCGACGTGCCGCTGGTGCCGGCGCTGCGCGGCGTCGGCGGACGCGAGCTGATCCGCATCGTGCAGGAGGCGCTCAGCAACGTGATCCATCACGCGGGCGCGACGCGGGTGCGCTTCGAGACCCGCGTCGTGGAGGGCGGGGCCGCAGTGATGCTGCTGATCGCGGACAACGGCCGAGGCCTGGATCCGGCTCGCCGGCCGGGCAACGGCTTGCGCGGCATGCGCCGCAGAGCCGGCCAGCTCGGCGCCCGCATCGACTGGCGCACGCCGCGGGATGACGGGCGCCATGACGGGGGGCATGACCGGGCCATGGCCGGGACCGAGATGGTCCTGATCCTGCCTCTGCGCTGAATCGGTGGCCGATCGCCTTCGAATCGCCGCCGAATCGACTTTTACCCGATGCGTTCTGGAGTCATCTCTCCACTTTGTGCGCTCTATCGAATCCCCTGATGGGGGGCGCATGGCGATCGGCGAGAATCCGCGCCGATACCTTGGAGACAAAACAATGGAGAAAAGCTGGCTGAAGCACTATTCGGCAGGGGTGCCCGCCGCGATCGATGCGGACGTTTACCCCTCGCTGGTGGAGCTGATGGAAACCGCCTTCAAGCAGTTTCCCGAGCGCGCGGCCTACAAGATGCTGGGCCGCTCCGTCAGCTTCGCGCAGATCGACGAAGCCTCGCGCGCGCTGGCCGCTTACCTGCAAGGGCTGGGACTGGAGAAGGGGGACCGCGTCGCCCTGATGATGCCCAACGTCCCGCAATACCCGGTCGCTGTCGCCGCCGTGCTGCGCGCGGGCTTCGTGGTGGTCAACGTCAATCCGCTGTACACGCCGCGCGAGCTGGAACACCAGCTCAAGGACTCTGGCGCCAAGGCCATCGTCATCATCGAGAACTTTGCCGCCACGCTGCAGCAGGTGCTCGCCAGCGTGCCGACCAAGCACATCGTGCTGGCCGCGATGGGCGACATGATGGGCTTCGCCAAGGGCCTGGTCATCAACTACGTGGTGCGCAAGGTCAAGAAGCTGGTGCCGGCCTTCGAGCTGCCCGGCGCCGTGCGATTCAACGACGCCGTGTCCAAGGGCCGCTCGCAGCAGTACAAGCGCCCGCAGACCGGTCCCAGCGACATTGCGGTGCTGCAGTACACCGGCGGCACCACCGGCGTGTCCAAGGGCGCGGTGCTGCTGCACCGCAACCTGGTGGCCAACACGCTGCAGTGCGAGGCCTGGTACCAGCCGGCGCTCAAGAAGATCCCGGCCGGCGAGCAGCTCATGAGCGTCTGCGCGCTGCCGCTGTATCACATCTTCGGATTCACCACGAATCTGATGCTGTCGATGCGCGTGGGCGGCTGCAACGTGCTCATCCCCAATCCGCGCGATCTGCCCGCCGTGTTCAAGGAGCTGAGCCACCACAAGGTGCACAGCTTCCCGGCGGTGAACACGCTCTTCATGGCGATGGCGCATCACGCGCAGTTCAGCACGGTGGACTGGAGCGGGCTGGTGATCTCGGTCGGCGGCGGCATGGCCGTGCAGCAGGCCACGGCCAAACTGTGGCTGGAGAAGACCGGCTGCCCGATCGTCGAGGGCTACGGCCTGTCCGAGACCTCGCCGGTCGCCTGCTGCAACCCGACCGACAGCACCGCCTACACGGGCTCGATCGGGCTGCCGCTGCCCAACACCGAAGTGAAGCTGCTGGACGACGACGGCAACGAAGTCCCGGCGGGCAATCCCGGCGAGATCGCGATCCGCGGTCCGCAGGTGATGGCCGGCTACTGGCAGCGTCCGGACGAAACCGCCAAGGTCATGACGCCGGACGGCTTCTTCCGCACCGGCGACGTCGGCACGGTGGACGAGCGCGGCTTCTTCCGCATCGTCGATCGCAAGAAGGACATGATCCTGGTGAGCGGATTCAACGTCTATCCGAATGAGATCGAGGACGTGCTGACGCTGATGCCGGGCGTGCTGGAATGCGCCGCGGTGGGCGTGCCGGACGAGAAGGCGGGCGAGACGGTCAAGGTCGTCATCGTGCGCAAGAACCCCGCGCTGACCGAGGCCGACGTGAAGGCCTATTGCGAGGCCAACCTGACCGGCTACAAGCGCCCGCGCATCATCGAGTTCCGCAATGAGCTGCCCAAGACGCCGGTGGGCAAGGTCCTGCGGCGTGAATTGCGCGACAAGAAGTAGGCTTTCGTCGCCCTGGCCCGGGAATGTTCCCGGGCGCATCGCGCCCATCCAGGCCTAAGCTCCGCTTCCTCAGGGGGAGGCAGGAGGCAAGGCCGTGCTCGAAGAACGCTACGAAAAGACCGAGGCCGGAAGGGCGGAGATCAAGTCGCGCGCGCTGGTGCAGGCCCGCGTGGCGCGCAATCTGCTGCTGGTGATCGACGCCGGTAAATCCGGTGGCGATTGGCTGGGCCTGGTGCAGGGCGCCACGCCCGCGGATCTGGAGCTGCTGGTGCAATACCAGCTGGTGCGAGCCACCGCTGGCGCGCCGCCTTCGCGACCGATGGGCTCGATGGCGACGCCGTCGCGGCTCGCGGGCGCGCCGACCACGACGCTGGACTTCTCGCAGCTCTACACGGCGCTGTCGGCCTTCGCCAAGGCGCAGGGACTGCTCAAGGGCTACAAGCTGACGCTGGAGGTCGAGCAGTGCGCCGACCTGCAGCAGCTGCAGACGCTGGCGCTGGACATCGTCGACCGCGTGCGGGCCAGCAAGGGCGACGCCGCCGCGCACGAGCTGCGTGCGACACTGGGCTTTCACTGACCTTCGACACCCGGGTTGAACGCGGGCGCGAAGGTCGCGGTCCGTTCGTCATCCATCGTCGGGGGAATTCACATGTCCACGTCCTATCGCGTCGCGGTGCTGGTCGGCAGCCTGCGCAAGGGGTCCTTCAATCGCAAGCTGGCGCTCGCCCTGGCCAAGTTGGCACCGGCCGAGCTGCAGCTGCAGATCGTCGAGATCGGCGATCTGCCTTTCTACAACGAGGATGAGGCCGCCGCGCCGCCGGCCGCCTGGACCCGGTTCCGCGAGGCCATCAAGGGCTCGGACGCGGTGCTGTTCGTCAGCCCCGAATACAACCGCTCGATTCCCGGCGCGCTGAAGAACGCGCTGGACGTGGGCTCGCGCCCCTACGGCCACAACGCTTTCGACGGCAAGCCGGCCGCGGTGTTCACGCTGTCGCCGGGCGCGCTGGGCGGCTTCGGCGCCAACCACCATCTGCGCCAGGTGCTGGCTTGCCTGAACACGCCGCTGCTGCCGTCGCCGGAGGTCTATCTGGGCGGCGCGGGCGAGATGTTCACCGCCGAGGGCGGCATCGCCAAGCCCGAGACCGAAGCCTTCCTGCGCAAGGTGCTGACCGCGTTCGCGAGCTGGGTGCGCAAGCACAAGGAGTGAAGCTTGGCGGTTCGACTGTTTGTGGAGGTGGCGCTGGCCACCTCGGGCGAGGATGCCGAGCTGGCGCTTCCGCCGGGCGCGGCGCGGCACGTGCAGGTGCTGCGGCTGCAGCCGGGAGAGGCGGTCACGCTGTTCGACGGCAGCGGCGAGGAATGGACCGCCGAGGTCACGGCCATGGGCCGCAGCGAGGTGCGGGTCGCGCTGAAGTCGCGCCAGGCGGTGGACCGCGAGTTGCGACGCGCGGTGACGCTGGCGGTGGTGATGCCGGCCAATGATCGGATGGACGGGATCGTCGAGAAGGCTTGCGAGCTGGGCGCGGTGGCGATCCAGCCGCTGATGAGCGAGCGCTCGGTGCTACGGCTCAGCGGCGAGCGGGCGGAGAAGAAGCGCGCGCACTGGCAGGGCGTGGCGATCGCGGCCGCCGAGCAATGCGGGCGGGCGAAGCCGTTGCAGGTCGCGGCGGTGAAGACGCTGAGCGCGTGGTTGGGGGAGCTTGATGCCGAGTCTCCGACCGATGGCGGCGAGCAGCGCTGGTTGTTGAGCCCGGTCGCCGCGCAGCCCCTGTCGGCGCTGACGGCATCGGCCGGCGATGCGGGACGCATCGTGGTCCTCAGCGGGCCCGAGGGCGGCCTCAGCGAGGCCGAGGAGCAATCCGCCCGCGCTCGCGGCTTCAGCGCCGCGAAGCTCGGCCCGAGGATCTTGCGAGCGGATACGGCGCCGTTGGCAGTGTTGGGGTGGTTGGCGCTGAGCGAGCCTCATTGACGCCACACCTACGCTCTCGGATCTCAGCCTGCCATTCATCGAAGAACTCGTTGGCAGGCCGGCCACGGCCGTTCTTCGAGTCTTCGATGCTCTGATCGAGCATGGCCTTGAAGGCGGAAAGCTGCTCATGCAGCAGATCCCCTGGGCGACTCGCGGTCTTGTCATTCACGGGGAACTCCTCGTTCGAAGTGGAGTAGCAACGGATCGGTATCGCGTGACGTGTGCAGGACACGCACCACGTGAACGACGTGTTGGGTGACATCGGCGATGTAGAAGATCTGACACGGCTTGTGAACGCGTCTGCGCAGGCCGCTTGTCGCGTACTGCGGGACCACACGGAACGATTCCGCCATCGTGGACAGCCCGAAGATCTTCCGCATCAGCTCGTGAACGAAGCTGCGCGCGCGTCTTGGGTTATGTCTGCGAATGTAGGCCGCGATGTCGTCGAGATCTGCCGATGCCTCGGTCAGGAGGCTGACTCGCATGCCGGTCGGCTACCTAAGGTCCGGGTACTTCTGGAACAAGCGCTCGAAGGCGTCTTCGGCGGGAACCCCGCCTCCGGCCTTGATTTCCGCGAGGCCGCGTTCAATGGACGCATCAAACGCCATCACTTGCGCCTCGCGCCACTCCCTCAACTCCTCACTCTCCCGCAGCACTTGCGCACGCGACGAGTACTTTCCGCTCTCGATCAGATTCAGCACGACGGTCTCCAATTCAGGTCCCAGGTCTGCATGAATCATCTCGGCCCTCCCATCGGAAAGAAATCGCATCGTCGGGGGTGACCCCATCCCCTACAAGGAGGGGCGGGTTGTTCGAAGTTACTCGTCCTTGTCAGCGCTCGGCTTGCGCGCGGAGCCCGCCACCAGATCGAAGCGGAACAGCCGGCATTCGATCGGCCCGTTCCACATCGGGATGCGGCGCGATTCCTTGAGTCGCATCTTGCTGGGGAGCTTCATCTCCGGGCACAGCAGCCAGGCCGTCCAGCCCGCCGAGTGCTGCGTGTACGCGCGCTTCCAGTGCGCAGACAGGCGCGGGAAGAAGTCGTCGCCCGCATCACGCTCTTCCGACAGCGCGCCCGCGTCCAGGCGGTGCGAGCCCGCCTTGCCGCGCACCTCGATCCGCTCCCCATATGGAGGGTTGAGCATCAGCGTGCCCGGCACGTCCTCGGGAAGCTGAGGAGCCGGGCGCTCCAGCGCGTCGCCGCCGTTGAACTGGATGTACTGCGCCACGCCCGCGCGCTCGGCATTGCGGCGCGCGAAGTCAACCATGCGGAAGGAGACGTCGCTGGCGTAGATCGGGACTTCGGGGGCGCGCTCGGCGGCGCGGGCTTCGTCCTTCATCGCGCGCCAGGCCGCGAGATGCGATTGGAAGGGCCGCAGCTTCTCGAACGCGAAGCGGCGCTGGATGCCGGGAGCGATGTTGGCGGCGATGGTCGCCGCCTCGACAGGGATGGTGCCCGAGCCGCAGCACGGGTCCAGCAGCGCGCCGCCCTCCTCACGCGTGCCCTTCCAGCCCGCGGCTGCGAGCATCGCGGCGGCCAGCGTTTCCTTCAGCGGCGCGTCGCCCTTGTCCTCGCGCCAGCCGCGCTTGAACAGCGACTCGCCGGAGCTGTCGACGTAGACGGTCGCCAGGAACTCGGTCAGGTGCAGCTGCAGCGGCAGGTCCGGCCAGCGCGTGTCGACGCTGGGGCGCTCGCCGCTGGCTTCGCGCAGCACGTCGCAGACGGCGTCCTTCACTCGCAGGGTCGCGAAATTCAGGCTGTGCAGCGGGGAGCGCTGCGCCGTCGTGTCCACGCGCAGCGTCTGGCGCGGGGTGATCCATTGCGTCCAGTCGACGGTGCGCGTGATGGCGTAGATGTCGTCCTCGTGGCGGTACTCCTGACGGGCGACCTCGATCAGCACGCGCTGCGCGAGGCGGCTGTGCAGGTTCAGGCGCAACACCGCTTCCAGCGTGCCGTACAGGCCGACGCCGCCGCGGAAAGCCTTCGGGCCTTCCAGGCACTCGCGTGGGCTCAGGATGTCGCGGACCTCGTCCTCCAGCCAGTCTTCGACGCCGGCGGCGCAGGGCAGGAACAGGTGATAGGCGGACTCGGACATCGTGGATAAGGGTGGAGCGGGCGTGGAGCGGGCGCTGAGGCGCCCGGGAGGCGAGGGACGATTGTCCCACTGCAAGAAATCAGCGCGTCTTGCGCAGATTCGCCGGGGCGAGCTTGAGCGCCTCGCGGTACTTCGCGACCGTGCGGCGCGCCACGGTGATGCCCTGCTCGCCCAGCATCGTCGACAGCTGGCTGTCCGACAGCGGGCTGGCCGTGTCCTCGGCTGCGATGAACTGCTTGATCAGCGCCCGCACCGCCGTGCTCGACGCATTGCCACCGGCCTCCGTCGAGAGGCTGGATCCGAAGAAGTACTTCAGCTCGAATGTGCCCCACGGCGTCGCCATGTACTTGGCCGTGGTCACCCGCGAAATCGTCGATTCGTGCAACCCCAGCTCATCGGCGATTTCGCGCAGCACCAGCGGCTTCATCGCCAGCTCACCATGCGTGAAGAAGCCGCGCTGGCGCTCGACGATGGCCTCGCTGACGCGCTGGATGGTGTCGAAGCGCTGCTGGATGTTCTTGATGAACCAGCGCGCCTCCTGCAGCTGACCCCCCAGCGGCGAGTTGCTGACGCCGCCGCGCGTGGCCCGCAGCGCCTGCGCGTACAGGTCGTTGATGCGCAGCTTGGGCAGCACGTCCGGATTGATCATCACGCGGAAGTTGCGGCCCGCCCTCTGCACGATCACGTCGGGCACCACCGGCCGGTTCTCGCTGCGCGCGTAGCGGCGGCCGGGCTTGGGCTCCAGACCGGCGATCAGCGATTGCGACCCGCGCAGCAGCTCCTCGTCCGCGCCCGTCAGCGACATCATCCGGCGCCAGTCGCGCTTGGCCAGCAGCTCCAGATGGCGGCGGCAGATCACGATGGCCAGGGCCTGCTCGGGCGATCGCGGCAGCGTGCGCAGCTGCAACTCCAGGCATTCGCCCAGGTCGCGCGCGCCGACGCCGGCGGGCTCCATCGACTGCAGCCACTTGAGCGCCACCTTGAAACGATCCAGCAACTCCTCGCGCTGCTCCTCGTCGGCCTCCTCGCCGAGGATGGCGGCGACCAGCTCCTCGAGCGGGTCCTCCAGATAGCCGTCGTCATTGAGCGACTCGATCAGCGCCAGCAGCGCGGCGCGGTCCAGCGCGTTCAGATTCATGCCCGGCATCTGCGCGCGCAGCACGTCCTGCAGCGATTCATCCGGGGCTTCGGTGTCGGGGCGTTCGTCGTCGTCGCCGCTGGGCGCGGCACTGGACGGGGTCTCGCGGATGCCGTCGAAGTCGTCGCCCTCGGTGCCGTTCTCCCAGTCGTCGCGCTCGGTGGTGCCGAACTCCTCGGCCCGCATCTCGTCGCCGGCCGGCGCCTCGCTGATCGACGATTCCGAATCGCTCTGCGCGACGCGCTCCTCGCGTTCCTCGCGCTCGGTCAGACGTTCCTGCGTGGGCGCCGCGAGCGGGGCGTCGAACTCCTCGTCCGTCTCCAGCAGCGGATTGCTCGCGAGCATCTGCTCCACCTCCTGGTGGAGCTCCAGCGTCGACAGCTGCAGCAGACGGATGGACTGCTGCAGCTGAGGCGTCAGCGCAAGATGCTGGGACAGGCGTACCTGTAGCGTCGGCCTCATGTCGACTCCCGGCCCTTACATCTTGAAGTGTTCGCCGAGGTAGACCCTGCGCACGTCCTGATGCTCGACGATGTGCTGGGGCGTGCCTTCGGCGAGCACCGCCCCCTCGCTGATGATGTAGGCCCGGTCACAGATGCCCAGCGTCTCGCGGACGTTGTGATCGGTGATCAGCACGCCGATGCCGCGCTGCTTCAGGAAGCGGATGATCCGCTGGATCTCCAGCACCGCGATCGGGTCCACGCCGGCGAAAGGCTCGTCCAGCAGGATGAAGCGCGGCTGCGTCGCCAGCGCCCGCGCGATCTCGACGCGGCGGCGCTCGCCGCCCGACAGCGCCGGGGCCGGCGTGTCGCGCAGCTTCTCGATGGAGAGCTCGTTGAGCAGCTTGTCCAGCTCCGCGTTGATGCGCGACGCCGGCCAGGCCTTGCCGTTCTGGTCCAGCTGCAGCTCCAGCACGGCGCGGATGTTCTCCTCGACGTTGAGCTTGCGGAAGATGGACGCTTCCTGAGGCAGGTAGCTCAGCCCCAGGCGCGAGCGCTGATGGATGGGCAGGTCCTGGACCGGGCGGCCGTCGATCTGGATCTCGCCGGCGTCGGCGCGGACCAGGCCCACGATCATGTAGAAGCTGGTCGTCTTGCCGGCGCCGTTGGGGCCCAGCAGACCGATGACCTCGCCGCTGTGCAGGTCCAGGTGGACGTCCTTGACGACCTTGCGCACGCCGTAAGACTTCTGCAGCCCCCAGGCCTGCAGGCGGCTGGCGGCGGTGTTCACGCGGGCTTGGCTCATTGCTTGGGCTGACGCGGCGACAGGTTGATGCTGGGCCGCAGCGGCAGCGGCGCGCTGCTCGCGGGGGCCGGCTCGACGGCCTCGTTGCGGGGCACCAGCACCACGCGGCCGCGGCCGCTCGGGTGCGGGGATCCTGCGCCGGTCTCGACCTGCAGGCGCTCGGTGCGGTTGTCGTAGTTCAGCGCCGCGCCGGACAGCGCCTGACGCAGCTGGTCGCCCTGCATCACCCGCGCCTCGGCATTGCCCATGAGGCGGATGGTGTCGGTGCGGGTGTCGTATTCGATCTGGTCGGCGCGGCCCTCGATGCGCTCGCCCGGGGTGTCGCGGTCCTGGCGGAACTGCACCTGCTTGCCGGTCGCGCCGTTGGCGTAGGCCTGGTAATAGCCGTCGGCCGTCTCCTGGACGTCCATGCGCTCGGCCCGCAGCACCAGCGAGCCCTTGGTCATGATCACGTTGCCGTTGAACTCGGAGCGCTGCTTGACCTTGTCGATCGCGCCCTCCCGGTCGAAGACCAGGTTCAGCGGCTTGGTGCGGTCATCCTTGGCCGCCTGCGCCATGGGGGCGAGCAGGCCCAGCGCGAGGGCGCTGCACAGCAGAAGGGGGCGACGAAGCGGCATGGGGGGATCCTGACGGCACAAAACTTGCAGGCCATTCTAGCCACGGCTCCCCCGTGGTGCAGGAGGTCCCCCCGCGCCAACGGGGGACAGGCTTCGCACTTGTGGAAAGTTGCCTTCCGTGCTGGCCCCTCAGGCTGCCGCCGTCTCCGCCGCGCCCTGATACCCGCGGGGGATCGCGCCCAGCAGGCGGCGGGTGTACTCCTCCTTCGGGGCGGCCAGCAGCGCGCGGGCGTCGTTCTGCTCGACCACGTCGCCGTGCTGCATCACCAGCACCTCGTCGGAGATGAACTTCACCACCGCCAGATCGTGGCTGATGAAGATGTAGCTCAGCCCGAACTCGTCCTGCAGGTCCTTGAGCAGGTTCAGCACCTGCGCCTGCACCGACACGTCCAGCGCCGACACCGCCTCGTCCAGCACCAGCACTTCCGGCTTGAGCGTCAGGCAGCGCGCGATCGCGATGCGCTGTCGCTGGCCGCCGGAGAACTCGTGCGGGTACTTGTGCAGCGCGCTCTCGTCCAGGCCGACCTTCTTGAGCAGCGCGCTGGCCGTGGCCAGGCGCTCGTCATGGTCCTTGCCGATGCCGTGGATCTCCATCGGCTGCAGCAGCGTCTGCGCGATGGTGAAGCGCGGATTCAGCGAGGCATACGGGTTCTGGAACACCACCTGGATGCGGCGGCGCATGCGCTGCCAATCCGGGCCGCTCATCTTGAGCAGGTCCTTGCCCTCGAAGAGCACCTCGCCGCCGGTGGGCTCGTGCAGGCGCAGCAGCGTCAGGCCCATGGTCGTCTTGCCCGAGCCTGACTCGCCCACCACGCCCAGCGTGTGGCCCTTGCGCAGCTGGAAGTCCACGCCCTTGACGGCCTTGAACTCGGTCTTGCTGAACAGGCCCGACTTGAAGAAGAAGCTCTTCTTGAGGCCCTTGGCCTCCAGGATCACCGGCGCGTCCGGGTCCTTGGCCTTGCCGGTGCCCTGCGCGCCGCGACCGGCGATGTGGTCGTCGATGACCATCAGCCGCGCCGGGTTCTCGTCGATCGAGGGGCGGCAGGCCAGCAGCGCCTTGGTGTAGGCGTCCCGCGGCTTGTGGAAGATGTCGGCCACCGGGGCCTGCTCGCGGATCTCGCCATGGCGCATGACCACGACGCGATCGGCGATCTCGCCCACCACGCCCAGGTCGTGCGAGATGAACAGCATGCTCATCCTGTGCGTGTCTTTGAGCTTGGCCAGCAGCTCCATCACCTGGCGCTGGATCGTGACGTCCAGCGCGGTGGTGGGCTCGTCGGCGATCAGCAGCTTGGGATTGCAGGCCAGCGCCACCGCGATCATCACGCGCTGCTGCTGGCCGCCGGACATCTCGTGCGGATAGCTCTTCAGGCGGCGCTTGGGATCCGGGATGCCGACTTCATTGAGCAGCTCCTCGGCGCGCACCAGCGCCTGACGGCGGGTCATGCCCAGGTGCTTGATCAGCGGCTCCATGATCTGGTCCGCGACCGGGAACACCGGGTTCAGCGAGCTCATCGGATCCTGGAACACGCAGGCGATCTCGCGCCCGCGCACCGACTGCAGCTCGCGCAACGAGGTCTTCAGCAGGTCACGGCCCTGGAACAGGATCTGCCCGGTCCGCTCGGCGTTGTCGGGCAGCAGGTTGAGGATGGACATCGCGGTCACGCTCTTGCCCGAGCCCGACTCGCCCACCAGCGCCACCGTTCCGTTTTCCGGGATGTCGAAGCTGACGCCCTTGACGGCCAGCTGCCGCTGCATGACGCCGTTCGTCTTGCCCATGCGGAAGGCGACCTTCAGGTCTTGAATGCTCAACAGCATGACTTACTCCAGACCGCGCAGTTTCGGATCGAGCGCATCGCGCAGCGCATCCGTGAAGAGGGCGAATGCGGTGACGAACACCGCCATGAAACCGGTCACCGCGGCCAGCTGCCACCAGTAGCCGAGGATCAGCTCGCTCTGGGCCTCGGCCAGCATCGTGCCCCAGGAGACCTGGTCCACGCTCACGCCCAGACCGAGGTAGGACAGGATCACTTCGCTCTTGATGAAGCTCACCACGTGCAGCGACAGCTGCACCAACGCCACGTGCGACACGTTGGGCAGGATGTGCTTGAACATGCGCGAGCTCTTGCTCGCGCCGATGGCCTCGGCGCTGCGCACGTACTCGCGCACCGAATGCTTCATGAACTCGGCGCGCACCAGGCGGTAGATGCCGGTCCAGCCCGCCAGGCCCAGGATCATCACCACCGGCATCACGCCGCGGCCGAAGACCACCGCGAAGGCGAAGATCAGCAGGATGTTGGGCATCGCCGTGAAGACGTTGTAGACCCACTCCAGGAAGTCGCCGACCTTGCCGCCGTAGAAGCCTGACAGCGCGCCCAGCACGGTGCCGATCACCGTCGCCACCAGCGCGGCCAGCAGGCCCACCATGATGGAAATCTCCGCGCCCTTGATGGCCTTGGCCAGCACGTCGCGGCCCAGACGGTCGCCGCCGAAGGGCAGCGTTTCGGCGCGCGGCGCCTCGTCGGTCTTGTACTGCTTGGCCTTCTCGGCCCACTCGGCGTACTTGGGCGCGAGCGGGTCGATGTCGCTCAGGTCGACGTTGGGACCCTTGGGCTGGGCGATCGCGCCCGAGGCCTCGGCCGGCATCGGACCGATGAAGGTCGGCGGCGCGTTGGGCACGCCGGTCTCCTTCTGCCAGTTGCCCGCCACCAGGCCC
This sequence comes from Roseateles sp., assembly GCF_039595295.1. Taxonomy (GTDB): domain Bacteria; phylum Pseudomonadota; class Gammaproteobacteria; order Burkholderiales; family Burkholderiaceae_C; genus Roseateles. Next base: position 157,198 of record NZ_JBCNLU010000007.1, on the reverse strand, counting down.
AGGCCCGCGGCGAGCACCAGCAGCAGCGACAGAATCACCACCACCATCGCGCCCATGCCGACCTTGTCGGCGCGCAGGCGGCGCCACGACGCGGCCCACACGCCTTGCGAGCGCTTGGGCTTCGCGGCGACCCCGGTTTGATTTGCCATCACTGCGCTCATTTCAGGACCACCCGCGGATCGACCAGCTTGTAGAGGATGTCGGTGACCAGGTTGACCACCATGGTCAGCGCCGCGATGTAGATCGCGAAGGCCTGGATCACCGGATAGTCGTTGCGGTTGACCGCCAGCAGGATCTCGCGGCCCAGGCCCGGGATCGAGAAGAACACCTCCAGGAGGAAGGAGCCGACGAACACGCCGGGCAGCGCCACGGAGATGTTGGTCATGATCGGGATCATCGCGTTGCGCAGCACGTGCTTGAGCAGGATGGTCTTCTCGGTCAGGCCCTTGGCGCGCGCGGTGCGCACGTACTCATGGCCGATCTCGTCCAGGAAGAAGGTGCGGTACAGCCGGGTGTAGGGGGACAGCGCCACGGCCACCGCGACGAACACCGGCAGCGGCGCATAGGTCGTCAGGTTGGTCCACAGCGAGTCGCTCCAGCCCTGCACCGGGAACCAGCCCAGGCGGAAGGCGAAGACGTACTGGAAGACGATCACGTAGACCAGCAGCGAGATGGACACCGCCACCGTCGTCACGATCATCACGGTGCGGTCGGTCAGGCTGCCGCGCATGTAGGCCACGGCCAGCGCGAAGGGGATGGCCAGCAGCACTTCCAGCACCAGGATCGGCAGCATCACCGTCAGCGTGGCGGGCATGCGGGTGGCGAAGAGGTGCGAGACGGACTCGTTGGTCGCCCAGCTCTTGCCCCAGTCGAAAGTCACGATCTGCTGCAGGAAGATCAGCAGCTGCTCCCAGACCGGCTTGTTCAAGCCGAGCTGATCTCGGATCGCCTCGATCTGATCGGCGCTGGCGTTCATGCCGCCGAGAACCTCGGCGGGATCGCCGCCGAACCACTTGAAGAGGAAGAACACCAGCAGCACGACGCCCAACAAGGTTGGGACCATCTGCCACAGGCGCCTGATGAGGTATGCCGCCATTGCCGCGGTACTCCGGTCAAGCGTCGCCATGTCCTCGCGAGCGCGAAGTCGGTCGACAGAGAAAAGCAAAACCCCGGACGCTCATGACGGCCGGGGCCTTGGGGTGCGAAAACACGCGGGAGTCTACGTGAGCGCTCCCTGGGGCCGCACCGGCATTTGCCCTGAATCCATCGAAGAAAACTGATGAAGCATGCCGGTCGCACCGGGGATTTGGTCCGCAGTGCGCCCCATCGCGCCGAGGACCGCCGAGCCTCCGGGTTGCCGGCATGGTCAGCGCACGCGGCGACCCCTAGACTGACGCGCTTTCTCGTTTGGCTTCTCTCCGAGGACAGCATCTTGATCCGACGCGGCATGGCCGGGGCAATCGCCCGGGCGCTCTCTCTTTCCGTCATCTCCGCCGCCATGGCCATGGGCACGGGCGTCGCGGTCGCCGCGGACGCGCCCGCCGACGCGACCCAGGCCGCGCCCAAGGTGCTGCGCTACGCGATCCGCGTGGCGGAGACCGGCTTCGATCCGGCACAGGTCACCGACCTGTACTCGCGCAATGTGACGGCGGGCATCTTCGACTCGCCGCTGCGCTACGGCTTTCTGGCGCGTCCCTATCGCCTGGAGCCGGCCGTCACCGACGGGATGCCGGAAGTCAGCGATGACGCGCGCCGCTTCGTCTTCAAGCTGCGCCCCGGCATCTACTTCGCCGACGACGCCGCGTTCAAGGGCAAGAAGCGCGAGCTGGTCGCCGAGGACCTGATCTACACGATCAAGCGCCACTACGATCCGCGCGTGAAGAGCGGTCACCTGTACCGCTTCGAGGGCGCCAAGATCCTGGGCCTGGGCGAAGTCCGCGCCGAGTCGATGAAGAACAAGACGCCCTTCGACTACGACCGTCCGGTCGAGGGCCTGCGCGCGTTGGACCGCTACACGGTCGAGATCCGCGTGGCCAACAGCGATCCGCGCTTCCTGCTGCACTTCGCCGATCCGATGGTGGGCATCATGGCGCGCGAGGTCGTCGAGACCTACGGCGACAAGATCATGGAGCACCCGGTGGGCACGGGCGCCTGGCGCCTGGGCGAATGGCGCCGGTCCTCGCGCATCGTGCTGGAAAAGAACCCCAACTTCCGCGACGAGCGCTATCACGAGCAGCCGCCCGCCGGCGCCGCGCCTGAGCTGGTCGAGGCCGCGCGCCGCTTCCAGGGCCGCAAGCTGCCGATGATCGACCGCGTCGAGATCGCGGTGATCGAGGAGAACCAGCCGCGCTGGCTGGCCTTCGTGCGCAAGGAGTTCGACCTGCTGGACGATCTGCCGGCGGAGTTCGCGCCCATCGGCATGCCGCAGAACCGCATCGCGCCCAACCTGGCCAAGGAAGGCGTGCGCGCCGTGCGCTACGAGCGCGCCGACGTGGCGATCTCCTACTTCAACATGGAAGACCCGGTGGTCGGCGGCTACACGCCGGAGAAGATCGCGCTGCGCCGCGCGATCAGCCTGGGCGTCAACCTGGACCAGGAGATCCGTCTGCCGCGCCGCGGTCAGGCCATCCCCGCGCAGGGCATCATTTCCCCGGGCGTGACCGGCTACGACAAGGCCTTCAAGTCGGAGATGAGCCAGTTCGACCGCGCCCGCGCCAAGGCGCTGCTGGACCTGTACGGCTATGTCGACAAGGACGGCGACGGCTGGCGCGATCAGCCGGACGGCTCGCCGCTGGTGATCGATTACTCGACCCAGCCCGACGGCGCGAACCGCCAGCTGGCCGAGCTGTGGCAGAAGAACATGGATGCGCTGAACATCCGCATCAAGTTCAAGATCGCCAAGTGGCCCGAGAACCTCAAGTCCGCCAACGCCGGCAAGCTCATGATGTGGGGCATGGGCTGGAGCGCCGACGTCCCGGACGGCGAGAACTTCCTGGGCCTGGGCTACGTCGGCAGCAAGGGCCAGTCCAACAAGGCGCGCTTCGATCTGCCCGAGTACAACGCCCTGTACCGCCAGCAGCACGGCATGCCCGACGGCCCCGAGCGACTCGCGGTGATCGACAAGATGCAGCGCCTCTTGATCGCCTACATGCCCTACAAGGTCCATGTGCACCGCATCTTCACCGACATGACGCAGGCCTGGGTGACCGGCTACGACAAGAACCTGTACCAGCGCGATTTCTATTCCTACGTCGACATCGACACGGACGCGCTGGCCAAGGCCCATCTCAAGTCCAAGTAAGCGAAGACCCGAGATCCCCAGAGATCCCCCGAGAGCCCCATGACCCAGCCGCGCGCGACGCCCGTCCCTTCGATCCTCCGTCGCGCGCTGCTCGCGTCCGCCCTGGGCGCGGTCCCGGCGCTGTCCGCGATGACGCCGCTCGCGGCTTTCGCGGCCGGTGCAGCGAGCGGGGCCTCATCGCCGGACGCCTCGAAGGCATCGGCCCTGCCGGCTGGCGCGTCCGCCTCGGCGAGCGTGGCCTCGACCTCGCCCAAGGTGCTGCGCTACGCCTTCCGCGTCGCGGAGACCGGCTTCGATCCGGCCAAGATCAGCGATCTGTACTCGCGCATGGTCACGCCCCACATCTTCGAGGGGCTCTACACCTACGACCATCTGGCGCGGCCCGCGAAGATGAAGCCGCTGACCGCCGCCGCGCTGCCGGAGGTGTCCGAGGACTACAAGCGGTGGACCGTCAAGCTGCGGCCCGGCATCTACTTCTCGGACGACGCTGCGTTCAAGGGCAAGCGGCGCGAGCTGACCGCCGAGGACTACGTCTACTCGATCAAGCGCTTCGCCGATCCGGCGGTGGCCTCGCCGGCCTGGAGCGAGATCGAGGAGCTGGAGCTCATCGGCCTGAACGAGTACCGCGACCAGGTCCGCAAGAGCGGCAAGCCCTTCGACTACGACAAGCCCGTCGAGGGCCTGCGCGCGCTGGACCGCTACACGCTGCAGTTCCACTCGCGGGCGACGCGGCCGCGCCTGATGGAGGTCTTCGCGCAGGGCGACCTGTACGGCGCCGTGGCGCGCGAGGTGATGGAGGCCTATCCGGGCGACTCCATGGCGCATCCGGTGGGCACGGGGCCCTTCGTGCTCAAGCAGTGGCGTCGCAGCTCGCTGATCGTGCTGGAGCGCAACCCCGGCTATCGCGACCGCTTCTACGACCAGGAGGTCGACCCCGCGCCGGACGACGTCGAGGGCCAGGCGCTCAAGCAGCGCTTCAAGGGCCGGCGCCTGCCCATGATCGACCGCGTCGAGGTCGGCATCATCCAGGAGAACCAGCCGCGCTGGCTGTCCTTCCTGGGCGGCGAGTACGACCTGATCGAACGCACGCCCGAGGACTTCATCAACCAGGCCATGCCCAACGGCAAGCTCGCGCCGAATCTGGAGAAGCGCGGCATGCACGCGTACCGGACGGTGGCGTCGGACGTGCTCTTCACCGTCTTCAACATGGAGGATCCGGTGATCGGCGGCTACACGGTGGACAAGATCGCGCTGCGCCGCGCGATCTCGCTGGCCATCGACGTGGAGCGCGAACTGCGCCTGGTGCGCCGCGGTCAGGCCATGCCGGCGCAGTCGCTCTACATGCCGGGGACCACCGGCTTCGATCCCAAGTTCAAGAGCGAGATGAGCCTGTACGACCCGGCGCGCGCCAAGGCGCTGCTGGATCTGTACGGCTATGTCGACAAGGACGGCGACGGTTGGCGCGAGCAGCCCGACGGCAAGCCGCTGGTGCTGGAAAGCCTGACCACGCCCGAGCAGTTCCAGCGCCAGATCGACGAGATCGTGCAGAAGAACCTCGCGGCCATCGGCGTGCGGCTGGTGTTCAAGACGGCGCAGTGGCCGGAGAACCTCAAGGCGCTGCGCGCCGGCAAGTACCAGATCTGGTCGCTGGCGACCTCGGCCTCCAAGCCCGACAGCCAGGACTCCCTGGCACGCATGTACAGCGGCCAGATCGGCGCTCAGAACTACGCGCGCTTCCGTCTCCCCGCGCTGGACAAGCTCTACGACGAGGCCTCGCATCTGCCCGACGGCCCCGAGCGGCAGCACCTGTTCGACGAGTCCTCGCGCTACGCGGCGGCCTACATGCCCTACAAGTACCGCGGCCATCGCTTCATCACCGACATCGCGCAGCCGCAGTTGATCGGCTACCGGCGCACGGTGTTCTGGCAGAACTGGTGGGAGTACGTGGACATCGATCCGACCTTGGCGAAGGCTGCGCATTGAACACACGCCGCGCCCTCCTCGCCGCCGCGCTGGCCGTGGGCGCCGCCGCGGCAGTCGCCCAGCCAGCGACCCCGGCGGCACCGGCGCCGCCCGAGAAGGTCCTGCGCTACGCTTTCCTGGTCGCGGAGACCGGCTTCGATCCGGCGCAGCTGAGCGATCTGTACTCGCGCATCGTCACCGCCCACATCTTCGACGCGCTCTACAACTACGACTACCTGGCGCGGCCCTTCAAGCTCAAGCCCAACACGGCCGCGGCGATGCCGGAGGTCTCGGAGGACTTCCGCACCTGGACGGTCCGCCTCAAGCCCGGCACCTACTTCGCCGATGACGCGGCCTTCAAGGGCCGGCGGCGCGAGCTGGTGGCCGAGGACTACGTCTACGCGCTCAAGCGCTTCTACGACCCGGCGGTGAAGAGCCCGCTGTACTCGACCTTCCGCCAGGAGGGCCTCCTGGGCCTGCAGGCGCTACGCGACGACGCGCTCAAGCACAAGCGCCCGTTCGACTACGACAAGCCGGTCGAGGGCGTGCGTGCGCTGGACCGCTACACCCTGCAGTTCAAGCTGGAGGGGCCGCGGCCGCGCTTCCTCTACAACCTCGCCAGCGGTGACACCTACGGCGCGGTGGCGCGCGAGGTGGTCGAGCACTATGGGGACCGCATCATGGAGCACCCTGTCGGCACGGGGCCCTTCATGCTGGACCGCTGGCGGCGCAGCTCGTTGATCCGGCTGGTGCGCAACCCCGGCTTCCGCGAGGTGGTCTACGAGGCGCAGCCCAACGCCGACGACGCCGAGGGTCAGGCCTTGCTCGCGCGATTCAAGGGCCGGCGGCTGCCGATGATCGACGCGGTCGAGATCAGCATCATCGAGGAGGGCCAGCCGCGCTGGCTGTCCTTCCTGAACCGCGAGTTCGACCTGATGTTCGGCCTGCCCGAGGAGTACGCGGAGGTGGTGGTGCCGCACGGGCATCTCGCGCCCAACCTGGAGAAGCAGGGCATGCGGCTGGCGCGCTCGCTGGCCAGCGACCGGACCATGTACTACTTCAACATGGAGGATCCGCTGGTCGGCGGCTACACGCCGGAGAAGGTCGCGCTGCGCCGCGCGATCGGCCTGGCGACGGACATCCCCACCGAGATCGCCTCCACGCGCAAGCATCAGGCGATTCCGGCGCAGTCGGTGGTGTCGCCGATGGCCTGGGGCTACGACGAGCACTTCAAGAGCGAGAACAGCGACTTCGACCTGCCGCGCGCCAAGGCCTTGCTCGACACCTACGGCTATGTCGACAAGGACGGCGACGGCTGGCGCGACCAGCCCGACGGCAAGCCGTTGGTGCTGGAGATCGCGTCCTCGCCGGACTCGCGCACCAAGCCCTACGACGAACTGTGGAAGCGCGACATGGACAAGCTGGGCCTGCGCATCCGCATCCGCACGGCGCAGTGGCCGGAGAACCTGAAGTCGGCGCGCGCCGGGCAGCTCATGATCTGGCAGCTGGGCTTCAACAACACGACGCCGGATGCGCAGATCGGTCTGGAGCTGATGTACGGCCCGGCCTCGGGCGGACAGAACCTCGGGCGCTTCAAGCTCGAGCGCTACGACGAGATCTACCGCCGCATGCTGGTGCTGCCCGACGGCCCTGAGCGCGAGGCCCTGCTGCGCGAGGCGCAGAAGCTGCTGACCGCCTACATGCCGCAGAAGTTTCGGGTGCACCGCATCCTCAACGACCTCGCCCAGCCCTGGCTGATCGGCTACCGCCGCCCCTACTTCAACCAGATTTTCTGGTCCTACGTCGACATCGACACGGCGAAGCAGCCCCAACGCTGAGCCCCGCATCCCTCATCGCCTTCGCGCAGGGCGCCCCAATGGCCCCCTCGCCCCAGAATCATCCCTTAGCCCTAAATCATCCCGTCGCCTCCGAATAGCTCCCTCGCCCCCGGGAGGGGGAGAGGGCGGGGGAGAGGGGGCGTTTCCCGGTCGCCTCCGTGACGGCGCGCTGCCCCCCCAGCGGCTATCGTCAAGCCTCCCCGACAAGGAGCCTCGCATGACCCCGCCCCCGCAGATCGATCACTACCTGCGCTTCCTGCGCGAGCAACGCGGCCTGGTCTTCGAGGACTTCCCTGCGCTGTGGCGCTGGTCGGTGACCGAGGTCGACGCCTTCTGGCGCAGCATCTGGGACCACTTCGACGTCCGCTCCGACACCCCGTTCGACGGCGCCCTCTGTGAGGAGCGCATGCCTGGCGCGGTGTGGTTCCGCGGCGCCACGCTGAACGTCGCCTCGCAAGCCCTTCGCCACGCCGACGCCGCGCACGCCGCCGGCCATCCTGCGATTGTCCACGCCGACGAATCCATGCTCGCGCGCGGCGAGCTCGGCGAGCTGACCTGGCCCGAGCTGCGACGCCAGGTCGGCGCGCTGGCTGCTTCCTTGCACGACCTGGGCGTGCGACGCGGCGACCGCGTCGTTGCCTATCTCCCGAACGTGCCGGCCACCGCGGTCGCCTTCCTGGCCGTCGCCAGCCTGGGCGCGGTGTGGTCGGTCTGCTCGCCCGACATGGGCCCGGTGGCCGTGCTGGACCGTTTCCGCCAGATCGAACCCAAGGTCCTGATCGCCGCCGACGGTGTGCGTTACGCCGGCCAATCCATCGATCGCCTGGGCATGCTCACGCAGCTGCTCGACGAGTTGCCGACGGTGCGCGACGTCGTCCTGCTCGGCAATCTGAACGCCTCAGCCGATCCTTCAGTGCTCGCGGCCTCCACCCGTCGCGCCCACCGCTGGTCCGATCTCATCGCCCACGCCGCGCCGCGCGCCCCCGAGGCCGTCCCCTTCGACCATCCGCTCTGGATCGTCTACTCCAGCGGCACGACCGGCCTGCCCAAGCCCATCGTCCACGGTCATGGCGGCGTGATGCTGGAGATGCTCAAGGGCGGCATCCACAACAACGTCGGCGCGACGGTGGATACGGGGGACCGCTTCCACTGGTACAGCTCCACGGGCTGGATCATGTGGAACTGCCAGGTCGGCGCGCTGATGGGCGGGACCACCATCTGTCTCTTCGACGGCAGCCCCGCCGGTCCCAAGGACGCGCCGGACTGGAGCACGCTATGGCGCTTCGCGGCCTTGTCCGGAGCGACCTTCTTCGGCGCTGGCGCCGCGTTCTACGCGAGCTGCCTCAAGGCCGACGTCCAGCCGATGAAGCACGGCGACTTGAGCCGCCTGCGCGCGATCGGCAGCACCGGCAGCCCGCTGGCGGACGAGAGCTATGACTGGATCTGGGCGAACTGCCCGCGCCCGGACGGCAAGCCGATCTGGATCTGCATCATCAGCGGCGGGACCGACTTCGCCGGCGCTTTCCTCACCGGGCTGATCACCGAGCCGCTGGTGCGCGGCCAGATGCAGGTGCGCAGTCTGGGTGCGGCGGTCCACGCCTTCTCCGAGGCCGATGAGCACGGGCAAGGCCGGCCGCTGGTCGACGAGGTCGGCGAGCTGGTCTGCACCCGGCCGATGCCGTCGATGCCCTTGTACTTCTGGGGCGACAAGGACAACGATCGCTACCTGTCCAGCTACTTCGACATGTACCGCGGCCCGAACGGAGAAGGGATCTGGCGCCACGGGGATTGGCTGCGCATCACGCCCACAGGCGGTGGGATCATCTACGGCCGCTCGGACGCGACGATCAACCGCCACGGCATCCGCATGGGCACGGCGGAGCTCTACCGCGCGGTGGAGACGCATCCGGAGGTCCTGGACAGCCTGGTCGTCGACCTGGAGTACCTCGGCCGTCCGAGCTGCCTGCTGCTCTTCGTGCACCTGCGCGAGGGCCTCGCGATGGACGACGCGCTGCAACGCCGGCTGCGGGAGTCGATCAAGAAGGCCTTGTCGGCGCGCCATGTGCCGGACGAAATCCATCAGGTCGAGGCCATCCCGCGCACGCTCTCGGGCAAGAAGATGGAGTTGCCGATCAAGAAGCTGCTGCTCGGCGCCGCCGCCGAGCAGGTCATGAAGCGCGATGCGATGGCGAATGCGGATGCGGTGGCTTGGTATCAGCGGTTCGCAGAAGGGCGGAGCTGACAGCGAAGCCTTTGATAGGCGTGCGTGACGATTGGACGATCGCACAGCGCCAAGATCTCTTGGGCAAGCTGCAACTGCTCTTCCAGCGCATCCGGCGGCAGCCGTCCCTTGATTCGGTAGTCCGCCATCGTTCGATGCCCTCGTTGCTTCTCCAGCTGTCCGCCGAGGTGTCGCGACTCATTGGCCGTGGCGGCATCGCAGGCGTGATGAGGATGCTTCAAGCGAGCGATCAGTCGCTCATGCGAGCCGTGAAGCTGCCCGTGGTCGCCGCGCCCAGGAAGCGCCTGCTCCCAATCGAGGCATCGGTGATACGCGGCGTAGTACGCGCGGCCGATCGCCGCCCGGCGCTTCACCTCCGAACTGCTTGCCGAGAGACTCATGGCAAGTCGCAGAAGATCGTTGCTGTTGATGGCTATGCTGTTCTCCGAGGCCGGTGTGGATCAAGCGTCCTCGACGTCAAGGACGCCGCGGACCGCGCTTGCGCAGGCTGATCGAGAAGGCTTCGTGGCGCAGATCGCGACTCGCGAGCATGTGCAGGTAGCGTTCGTGCCAGTCATTGGCATCCTCGCGACACAGGTCGAGATGGAGCACGTACGAGATCGTCGACACATCCTCATAGCGCAGCACGCACAGCCAAGGATGCCCGCACAGACGCAGCTGATGCAGGTGCAGGAACTCGGCGGTGGCCCGGAGCACCTTCAGCGGGTGCTCCGCCGTCAGCTCGAAGTCCGCGAGCACATCTTCCAGGTCGTGCGGAACGGCATCCCAGATGCCATCCTCGCACCGGGCCTCCGGCGCCATCGCCGCTGCGTCGCCGAAGACCTCTCCTGGAAAGCGCAACGCACGGACCAGAGCGTGCAGGTCTGAGTTGTCCGTATCGCCAGAGTCTTCGAGCTCCAATCGACGCCGATCCGGCGACGCGTGATTGATGCTGATGTCGATGGTCATGTTCATTCCTTGTTTCCCAGGCCCCACGGCCCGAAGCCCAAAGTCTCGGCAAAGAGATCACGCCTGTAACTCCTCCGAAATGCGGTCCTGATGGGGGAACTGATCCAGGGAGGTCAGTCCCCCCGCAGAGACTGATCAAGGTCATTGCGGACATTGCCAGCGAGCCGCGGCACGCCGCGCCGAATCAGCTCGTCACATCCCTCACCACTCTCGCCACATCCAGCGTTACATGACGCTCCCGCGGCGGTTTGGCGACGCGCCCCGCCTTCCGGCGACCTCCCCCCTCAGATGGAGGTCTGCGCCCGCCTCTGACACCGACCGTTCACCGGACTGTCACCCGGCCCTCCGACCATCCGCCGCGTCCGTCGCCCACCTCGTCTAGCAAGGCCTGACCCCGCGTGATCCCACGCGACCGCGACACCGTTCCGACGATTTTCTGGAGACCTCCTCATGCGCAAGCTCATCGCTCGCCCTGTCCGTTCCACTCGTGCCCTTGGCCTGGCCCGTCTGGCCGGCGCCGTCCTGCTGCCGCTCACGCTGGCCCTGGCCGCCCCGTTCGCGTCCGCCACCGTCGTCACCTTCGACGACCTCAAGGACGACGGCACCCTGCCGACCAATTACGCTGGCCTGGACTGGTCCGCCAGCTCCTGGTTCCAGTTCGCGGGCGAGCAGTCGCCCTACACCGCCCATTCCGGCGACCGCCGCGCCACGCTGGGCTTCGACGGCTCCAGCGCCACCAGCGCCATCGGCTTCCTCAGCCCCAGCACCTTCCAGGGCGCCTGGTTCGCGGGCTTCCAAGGCGTGAACGTCGCCATCGACATGTACTTCGCCGGCAGTCTGGTCGCCTCGACGCTGAGCCTGGGTCTGAGCGACGTGCCCACCTTCCTGGACAGCGGCTACGCCGGCTTGGTCGACCGCATCGTTTTCCGCAGCAACGATCCGGCCTTCTTCATCATGGACGACCTGACCTTCGCCGCCGCCGTTCCCGAGCCGGCCTCCGGCGCGCTCGCCCTGGGCGGCCTGGCCGTCGCCGCGCTGATCGTGCGCCGCCGCAAGGCCGGCGCCTCGCCTTCCACCGCCATCGCCGCCTGAGGAGCACCGCCATGACGCAACAGCATCCGCCCCGCCGCCAGTTCCTCCGCGCCGTCGCCACCGCGGCCGGCGCCACCGCCGCGATGACCAGCTTCCCGCCGGCCATCGCCCGCGCGCTGTCCATCAAGGCGGCGGTGCGCACCGGCACGATCCAGGACGTCGAGCACATCGTCATCCTGACCCAGGAGAACCGCTCCTTCGACCACTACTTCGGCACGATGAACGGGGTGCGCGGTTTCGGCGATCCCTTCCCGGCGCCGGTGGCCGACTCGACCAACATCAAGGGCCGCAACGTGTGGGTCCAGCCCACGGTCAACAACGCCGCGCCCGGCGCCATCGCCCCGTTCCACCTGAACACCGCGCAGAACTTCGCCTTCATGCGCGTGTCGGGCACGCCGCACTCGTGGACCGACGCGCAGGCCGCCTGGGACCACGGCCGCATGAACAACTGGCCCAAGGCCAAGCAGAACCATTCGATGGGCCACTTCAAGGAGCAGGATCTGCCCTTCCAGTTCGCCCTGGCCAATGCGTTCACGCTCTGCGACGCCTATCACTGCGCGACGCAGACCGGCACCAACACCAACCGCCTGTTCATCTGGACCGGCACCAACGATCCGCTGCGCAAGGGCAACGGCCCGTCTACGGACAACAGCCACGATTCCTTCAACTCGAATCCGGCCACCGACTACACCTGGACCACTTATCCCGAGCGCCTGCAGGCCGCCGGCATCAGCTGGCAGGTCTACGAGAACATGAGCGACAACTTCACCGACAACCCGTTGGCCGGGTTCAAGGTGTTCCGCGACGCGTGGTACGGGCGCGCGGGCTTCTCGCAGGTGCTGAAAGATCGCGGGGTGTCCACGCGCGATCTGGACATGCTGCGCGACGACGTCATCAACAACCGCCTGCCGGCCGTGTCCTGGATCGTCGCCACCGCCGAGGGCTCCGAGCACCCCGGCCCGTCCAGCCCGGCGCAGGGCGCGGACTACACCTCGCGCGTGCTGGACGCGCTGACGTCCAACCCCGAGGTCTGGAGCAAGACCGTCCTGTTCATCAACTTCGACGAGAACGACGGATTCTTCGACCACATGCCGCCGCCCGCCGCGCCGTCCTACGTCAGCTGGAATGCCGACCCGGCGCAGGCCGTGCTGGCGGGCGCCTCGACGGTGGACTTCACCGGCGAGCACTGCGAGATCCTGAACGGCGCCTCGGCCACCTATCTGCATCGTCCCTACGGGATGGGCCCGCGCGTGCCCATGTACGTGGTGTCGCCGTGGAGCAAGGGCGGCTGGGTCAACTCGCAGGTGGCGGACCACACCTCGGTGCTGCGCTTCATCGAAGCCCGATTCGGCATCATGGAGCCCAACATCAGCGCCTGGCGCCGCGCGGTCGCCGGCGATCTGACCTCGTGCTTCAACTTCGCGGATCCGGAGGACAGCGAGTTCTTCTCCAAGCTGCCCACCACCGTCGCGCTGGCCAACAAGGCGCGCGCGCTGCCCGGCACGACCACGCCGCCGGCGCCGACCGCGCTGCAGCTGCCCACGCAGAACAGCGGCGTGCGGCCGGCCCGCGCGCTGCCCTACGACCTGCAGGCGACCGCGGCGCTGGCCGCGGGCGCCGGTCCCAACGCGACCGCCGTCGCGGTGAGCTTCCAGAACACCGGCCGCGCCGCCGCCGTCTTCCACGTCTATGACCGACTGCGCCTGGGCGACATCCCGCGCCGCTACACGGTCGGGGCGGGCAAGGAGATCACCGGCAGCTTCGCGCCGTCGGCCACCGGCGCCTACGACCTGTGGGTGCTGGGTCCCAACGGCTTCCATCGCCACTTCGCCGGCAATGCGCGGCGCGTCGCGGCGGCCGGTCAGCCCAACCCGGACGTCATCGTCAAGGCCAGCCCGTCCACCGGCGAGCTGCTGGTGACGCTGGTCAACACCGGCCCCGTCGCGGCGAGCTTCAGCGTCGCGCACAACAAGTACCAGAGCACCGCGTCGACGACGGTCAGCGTGCCCGCGCGCAGCCGCAGCGAGCTGCGTCTTTCCATCGCGGCCAGCGCGTTCTGGTACGACGTGTCGGTGCGGGTGAACGGTCAGGCGGACTTCCTGCGCCGCTTCGCCGGCCACGTGGAGACCGGCGCGCCGTCGATCAGCGATCCGGCGATGGAAGGCCTGGCGCGCGCGGATCAATACCGCGTGCAGGGCTGAGGCCGTACGGCCTGCGAAGGGCGGGATCGCTGCTTGCCCGATGGGGGCCTCCCCATGACAACCCGGAGGTCCTCATGCCGGTTCTGCGATCCCGTTCCTCTTCCCGTTTCGCCGCGTCCGTCGCGGCGCTGTCTTGCGCCCTGGGCGGGGCTGCGTTCGCGCAGACCGGCGGCGTCCCGCACGACGCTGCCGGCTTCACGGAATACGTCGCCGCCCAACTGCGGCAGCAGCTCGGCGGCGAGACCGTCGCGGTGCGTGAGCCGCTGGTGCTGGGCATCGCGGCGCAGCGCACGAAGCTGGACAAGCTCTACGCGGGCTGCGAGTCCAATCGCGGCAACTGCGCCGACGACGTCAACGCCTTCGTGAAGAGCACCGCCGAGCAATTCCGCGCCTCGACGATTCCGGCCACGCGCGAGTCCTTGCGGCTGGCGGTGCGCACGGCCGCCTCGGTGCAGCAGGCGCAGCGCGACAACCGCGGCGACAGCACGACCTATCGGCCGCGGCCCTTCGTCGGTCCGCTGGTGACGGTGCCGGTCTTCGACACCACGCGCGCGACGCGGCTGATCAGCGAGCAGGATTACAAGACGCTGGGGCTGTCGGTGGACCAGGCGCGCGAGCAGGCGCGCAAGAACACCTACAACGCGCTGCCGCAGGTGCTGCAGACGGCCAAGCCCGCGCCCTCGGGCGAGGTGGGCCGGCTGGACGGCCCGGTGCCCCAGCCCAGCCGCTTGATCTTCATCGACGACTGGAAGCCGCTGGCCGACGCGCAGAACGGCGTGCTCATCGTCGCGGCGCCGGACAACGGCACGGTGCTCTATATCGGCGAGGACACGCCCGCCGCGCGCGACGCGCTGCGCGCGCAGGTGCGCGAGGTGATGGGCAAGTCCGCCAATCCGCTGACGGACGTGCTGCTGCGATGGCAGCCGTCGGGGTGGGTGGTGGTGCAGTGACCGTCTCCCCGCGCGCCGGGTCGACTTGAGTCGACGCCCGCGACGCGTCACACCCGAAGCGCCTGCTGACGCCGGCCCCGTGACACCTGTCCCGGGGCCGGTTGTCCTTCCGCACTTGACCCGATCCGTCCAAGTGTATTACTGTATGCATACACGTTGCCGGTGAGGCGACGCAACGAGGCGACGCGGCGGCGCGACGATGGACAACGATCTGCTCTTCAACATCAATCCGGGCTCGGCCGAGCCCATCTACCGGCAGCTGGTGGACCAGCTGCGCCGGCGCATCGCCAGCGGGCAACTGGTGGCCGGTCAGGAGATCCCGTCGGCACGCGAGTTGGCGCAGGCGCTGGCGGTGAATCCGATGACGATCTCCAAGGCCTTCGGGCTGATGGAGGCGGAAGGACTCGTTGAGCGTCGCCGCGGCCTGCCCATGGTGGTGGCCGCGCAGCATCAGAAGGCCATGAAGACGCGATCGCGGGTGGAGCTGCTGCGGCCCACGCTGGAGAAGGCCGCCGCCGAGGCGCGCCAGCTGGAGTTGCCTGCCGATCAGGCACTGGCGCTGTTCGAGGCGCTGTTGGAGGAACAGGGAGTGAAGCGATGAGCATGACGAACACCTTCGGCGCCACGAGCGCCACGAGCGCCACGAGCACCGTGAGCACCACGCACCAGGCCGCAGCGCACACGGAGCACGACGCGCTCTCCGCGCTCAGCGCGCCGCCGGTGCGAGCGACCGGGCTGCGGGTCGACTACAAGGGCCAACCGGGGGTGCTGGCCGGGCTGGACTGGACGCTGGAGCCGGGGCAGGTGGTCGGACTGCTGGGTCGCAACGGCGCCGGCAAGACGACGCTGTTGGAGACCCTGCTCGGCCTGCGCGAGCCGCAGGCCGGTGAGGTGCGCCTGTTCGGCCAGCCGGCGCTCACGCCCGACGACGCGCTGCGGGCGCGGCTGGGCTACGTGCCGCAGCACGCGGCGCTCTTCGAGGAGTTCAATGTCGGCGACCTGCTGCGCTACTTCCGCAGCTTCTATCCGCGTTGGAACGACGCCAAGGTCGACGGCCTGATGTCGCGCTGGGACATTCCACGGGACCGGCGCATCGCCGCGCTGTCGCAAGGCCAGCAGCAGCGCCTGTCCATCGTCCGCGCTCTGGCGCATGAGCCCGACCTGCTGGTGCTGGACGAGCCCGTCGCCAGCCTGGACCCCGCCGGCCGGCGCGACTTCCTGCGCGAGCTGGTCGACCAGGTGCTGGACCGCGGCACGACGGTGGTGTTCTCGACCCACATCCTGTCGGACCTGGAGCGGGTCGCTTTCAACCTGGCTTTCCTCAGCCAGGGCCGCATCGCGCTGCAGGCGCCGCAGGACGCGCTGTCGGAGGAAGTCCGGCTGCTCGCGGGTGCAGCCGCCGCGCTGGACGCCGCGGTCGCCGCGCACGGGGGCCAGGTCTTGCGCCGACGCGAGTCCGGCGGCCAGCAGCGCTGGCTGGTGCGCTTCCAGGGAGAGACGATGCCGGCGAACGACGCGATCGTGCGATGCGAGCGGCTGAGCCTGGAGGACCTGTTCCTGGAGCTGACGCAATGAGCGCCGCGACGCAGGCTCACGGCGGCTTGCCGCTGCCCGGCGTCAGCGGCCACGGCGCCATCCTTCGGGCGCTGGGGCGCTCGCTGCGCGGGATCTGGTGGCTGGCGCTGCCGCCGCTGGCCGTGGGGGCGATCGGGTCGATCCGCTCGTCGTCGGCGGCGCTGACCGCCTTCAGCGTCGCGGCGGCGGTCGCGCTGCAATTCGCCTGGTGGGTGCTGGCCAGCGGGCTGACCTGGCAGAACCATCCGCTGACGGCGCGGCTGGTGCCCTCGCATGTGCGTCAGCTGCGCGAGACGGCGGTGGGCCTGTTCATCGCGATGGCCGCGCTGTGCGGGCTGCTGATGTCGGCGCTGAACGGCGACGTCTGGGGCTGGATGCCGATTTTCGGGGTGGTGATGCTGGTCTTCGCGATGGCGCTGCGCTGGCCGGTGCTGTGGTTCTTTGTCTGGATCGTGCCGTCGCTGCTCTATGCGCAGATCAAGGACACCGTGCCTTGGCGCATGCTGCTGGGCGCGCTGACCGACTGGCACGCGCATCAGCCGCTGTCGATGGCAGCGGTGCTGATGCTGGCGATGAGCGCGCTGATGTGGCGCATGTTCCAGGAGGGCGGCCAGGCGCATGTCCGCACCTGGGAGGCGAATCGCCGCATGCGAGAGCGCCTGGCCAATGCCGGCGGCTCGCGCGCGATGTCGGTGCCGGGCAGCTGGGGCGATCGCTTGGGCCGATTCTTCAACTGGGGTCTGCCGGTCTGGCGCGAGCACCTGCTGCGCACCGCCAAGCCGACGCCGGCCAGCGTTGCCGCGCGCGCCGAGCTCGGTGTCCTGCGCGGGCTGCACTGGACCGCGCTGGGCGGCATGGTGGCCATCATGTACGGGGCCTTGCTGCTGGCGGGCGTGATCATGCGGCTCTGGCTCGGGTGGGACCGTGGCGCGCAGTTCCTGCACGGCGCGCTGCCGGGCGTGAGCTTCGGCCTGATGTGCTCGCTGATCGGGCCGGCGATGGGCGTGGCCGGCGCGCAGCACCGCATGCGGCGTGAGCAGGCCTTGCTGCTGCTGGTGCCCGGCATGCCGCGCGGCGAGGCGATGAACCGCATCCTCGCGCCGCGCCTGCTGCGCAACTTCCTGATCGCCTGGGGCCTGGGCGTGGCGGCGATGTCCTCGATGGTGCTGATGGTGCGCGGCGGTGCCGCGGATCTGCCGCTGATGGGTGTGCATTTCGCGGCGGTGTCGCTGCCCTTCGGCGTGCTGCTGTGGCAGGACTGGGCCAGCAAGCCCGCCCCGTCCTCGACCCGGGTGACGCTGCTGGTCCTGGTCGTGATGCTGCCGATGGGGCTGAGCCTGCTGCTGTGCGCGGTGACGGGGCTCTCGCCCTGGTGGGTGCTGGCGGGCTCGGTCGTGCTGACGTCGGGGCTGGTGGCTTGGCGCTGGCGCGCGGTGTGCCGCATGCCGCCGTTCTGGCCGGCGGGACGCAAGGCCTGACCCCGGCGCTGGGCCTTGCGCGGGCCTGCGTCCGCTCAGCTCAGCTCAGCTCAGCTCAGATCGGGAGCTCGGTGTAGTAGCGGCCGCCGTGGAAGATCAGCGGCTGCGCCTGCTCGACGCGGGTGACGGCCTCGACCTCGCCGACGAAGATGACGTGGTCGCCCTCCTCGTACTGGCTGCGGTTGGCGCACTCGAAGACTGCGGCGCAACCCTCCAGCACCGGCGCGCCGCCGCAGCCCTCGTGGAAGCGCACACCGGCGAAGCGGTCGATGTCGCGGGTGGCGAAGCGCTGGGCGAGTTCCTTTTGATCCGCCGCCAGGATGTGGATCGCATAGTGCGAGCCACGGCTGAACACAGGCATCGAGCCCGCCCGGCGCGCCAGGCTCCACAGCACCAGCGGCGGCGACAGGGACACCGAGTTGAACGAGTTGGCGGTCAGCCCGACCAAGGTGCCGTCCTCGGCGCGAGCGGTCACGATGGTGACGCCGGTGGCGAACAGGCCCAGCGCGGCCCGGAACTGTTGCGGATCGAGCGGAGAGGTCGCGCAGGCCGGGGACGGCGTGATCACGGGCGACGGGACAGGCGACTTGGGCGGCTGGGACATGATGCGCGGTATTGTCGCCTCCCTAGAATGCCGACATGGTTGACGCTGACTTCCCCTCCGATCCCATGCATGCCGATCTCGAAGACACGGCCCATCCGTCTTATGCGCTGAGCGCGTCCTTCGGCTTCGGCCGCTGCGATTGCCACGCCGATGCGCCGCGCAGCGCCGGAAGGCGCCTGTTCACCGGCCTGCTGGGCGTGGGCGGCGCGATGGCGCTGGTCCCGGCCTGGGCGCAGGAGGGTGTGAACGTCGGCAAGCAGAGCGCCTTCACCAAGCTGGTCTCCGCCGAGCAGGTCGAGGCCGGCGCGCTGCAGGAGTACACGCGCATGATGCGCGAGGCGCAGCGCCAGAACGCGCTGGCGCCCGCCAACCACCCGCAGGTGGTCCGGCTGCGCGCGATCGCGCAGCGCATCATTCCGTTCGCCGCGCCGTGGAACGCCCGCGCGCAGCAGTGGCGCTGGGAAGTGAACCTGCTGCTCTCCCGCGAGCTGAACGCCTTCTGCATGCCCGGCGGCAAGATCGCTTTTTACTCGGGCATCCTGCAGCAGCTGCAGCTGAGCGACGACGAGGTCGCGATGATCATGGGCCATGAGGTCGCGCACGCACTGCGCGAGCATGCCCGCGAGCGCATGGGCAAGTCGGCTGCGACCAACGGCGCAATCGAACTGGGCGCGGCGCTGTTCGGGCTGGGCAATCTGGGACGGGGCGTCGCCAATATCGGGGGCCAGTTGTTGAAGCTGACCTTCAGCCGCGAGGACGAGAGCGAGGCCGATCTGGTCGGCATGGAGCTGGCCGCGCGCGCCGGCTACAACCCGCGGGCCGGCATCTCGCTGTGGCAGAAGATGGGACAGGCGAGCAAGGGCGCGCCGCCGCAGTTCCTGTCCACCCACCCGGCCGGTCCGACCCGCATCCGAGACATCGAGCGTACGCTGCCGCGCGTCGAGGGGCTTTACGAGCGCGCGCCGAAGCCGTCGCAACGTTTCGAGCCGATGGCCGCGCCGCGGCGCTGATGCCGCCCGCGAGCGATGACCGCTCGCGTCCGTCAGCGTGCCGATCGTCGGGAACCCCGATGGCATCGGCCCTCCCGGCAGTAGCCGTGGCGCGCCGTCCCCCCTACATTTAGGCCCGTGGCGCCGCGATTGCCTTCGGCCAGTGGTCCACGATCACGCCTCGTGCAGTCGGGAGGCCCAGATGTCGAAGAAGGTCCAGTCCAGCAGCAGCGACGCGTCGGCATCGCGGCCCGATGACGTCGCGCAGGTCGGCGCGGCGCTCGATTTCGCGTCCGACGCGGTCATCCTGCTGCGCCACGACTGGCGCATCGCCTACGTCAACGTCGCGTTCGAGCGCGGCTGCGGCCATTCGCGCGAGACCCTGCTGGGCCGCGAGTACTGGACCGTCTTCCCCCACCTGCTGAACACGCGCTTCGAGACGGAGGCCAAGGCGGCGATGGCCGGCGGCGCGACCCATGTCTACGAGGAGTTCAGCCCACGGGTGAATCGCTGGTTCGAGTGCCGCGCCTATCCCTGCGCCAGCGGGCTGCTGATCCTGTTCATCGACGTGACGGTGCGCAAGTCCGACGAGCTCACCCGCGTCGACCTTGAGGAGAACCTGGTGCGCATCCAGCGCATGGAGTCGTTGGGGACCTTGGCCGGCGGCGTGGCGCACGACTTCAACAACATCCTGGCGGCCATCCTCGGCCACGCGGGGATGATGCTGGAGGCGCTGCCCAAGGACTCGCCGCTGTGCGAGCACATGCGGCAGATCAAGCGCGCCGGCGACCGCGCGCGCGAGATCGTGCAGCGCATCCTGGTCTACGCGCGCGGCGGGGCGCACGAGGTCTCCCAGCATCAACTGCGGCCGCTGGTCGAGGACAGCATCGGCTTGTTGCGCTCGACGCTGCCGGCGACGGTGCGGCTCACGGTGGACTTGAGCGGTGAGGGCTGCGTCGCGACGGTGGATCCGTCGGAGGTGCAACAGATGGTGCTCAACCTGTGCACCAACGCCTGGCAGGCGATGGTGGGGGGACGCGGGCACGTGCATGTCGCGCTGCGGGCGGTGCAATTCGACGTGCCGCATGCCTTCACCATCGGCCGCGTCGCGCCGACGAGCTATGCGGAGCTCAGCGTGCGCGACGACGGCCAGGGCATGCCGGCGGAAGTAGTGAAACGGCTGTTCGAGCCCTTCTTCACGACCAAGCCGCGCGGTCAGGGCACGGGTCTGGGGCTGCACATCGTCAACGGCATCGTGCATGCGCATGGCGGCGCGATCGACGTGCAGTCTGCGCCGGGAAAAGGGACGCTGTTCACCGTCTACCTGCCCGTGGTGGACGAGGCGGCGCCGTTGGATTCGGCGGCGCTGGCCAAGGTGGCCGAGCCCGGCGACGGAGAGCAGCTGATCTACGTCGACGACGATCCCATCGTGCTGATGATGGTGGAGGCGCTGCTCAAGAAGGCGGGTTACGACCTGCGGACCTATGCCGAGCCGCGCGATTGCCTCGACGACATCGAGGCCGGGCGCGTCACCGTGCAGCTTCTGGTGACCGATTTCTCCATGCCGGGGATGAACGGGCTGGAACTGGCCAAGGCCGTGCGTGCGGTCCTGCCGCGCGTGCCGGTGATCATCACGACGGGCTACATCTCCGATGAGCTCACGATCGAGGCCGATCGCATGGGCTCGGTGGCGGTGCTGCAGAAGGAGCGCAGCTTCGAGGAGCTGGTCGAGCTCGCCGCCCGGGCGCTGCGCGGGTTTCCGGAATCGCGCTTCCTGGACAGCGGCTTGGCGCCCTTGTGAGCGGGGCGCTCAGCCCCAGCGGCCGCCGACGAAGGGATTGCTGCGTCGTTCCTCGCCGAAGGAACTCTCCGGGCCGTGGCCGGGGATGAACACGGTGTCGTCGCCCATGGGCCAGAGGCGCTCGTTGATCGAGCGGATCAGCGTGTCGTGATCGCCGCCGGGGAAATCGGTGCGGCCGATGCTGCCGGCGAAGAGCACGTCGCCGACGAAGCAGCGCTGCGCGCTCGCCGAGTGGAAGACCACGTGGCCGGGCGTGTGCCCGGGGCAGTGGCGCACGGCCAGCGTCTCGTGGCCGATCTGGACGCTGTCGCCGTCCTCGAGCCAGCGGGTGGGGCTGAACATCTCCGCCGGCGGGAAGCCGAACATCGCGGCCTGCTGCGGCAGCGCGGTGATCCAGAACTGATCGCCCTGGTGCGGGCCGACGATGGGCAGGCCCTGCTCGCGCGCGAGCTGGCCGGTGCCGCCGGCGTGGTCGATGTGGGCGTGGGTCAGCCAGATCGCCTTGAGCGTCAACCCCAGTCGCGCGACCTCGGCCAGCAGACGCGGCACCTCGCCGCCCGGATCGATGACGGCGGCGTCCTTCGTGACGTCGCACCAGACGAGGGAGCAGTTCTGCTGGAAGGGGGTGACGGGGACGGTGTGGTAGCGGAGCGGCATGGGGCTGATTGCGGACGATTTCTGCGAGCTGGATTGTCAGCGCTCCTGCGTGCGACATGGCGCTTTGGCATCAGCGCGCTTACCACCTGGGGTGAGCAACATGCCGAGACTCCTCGGGGCTCTCTTGCGGATGGGCGGCAGTCTTCACTCGCTCTGCCAAGACAAGGTCGGCACCGAGGACGTTCAGCACCTTCAACAGCTTGCCGGAACAGGCAGCAGCTGCGTTTCTCTCCAAAGCGGAATAGGTCTGTTGAGTTACGCCAAGGCGCGACGCCACTTCGCGTTGGGTGAGCCCGGCCTGCCTGCGAAAGGCTTTCAAGAGGATTGAAAACTGACCGGAAGTGCGAACGGTGAAATGCGTCATACAGGTTAGGAGCTGTTCTTTGGGTTTACTGCATTTGGTCTGTTATCAGGCTAGCAACCAGGCCGCGTGAATGCAAAGACAAGAACTTGCCTGAACCGAAGGGTCTACGTCCCCATCCCATTCATGAGGCCTCCCCCTCGCCCGATCGGGCGAGCACAGCCGCCCCGGCCTGACGGACAGTGAACGGATCGATCGCCCTCGCGATCGCTCTCCGCTCTCACCGCCAAGGATCCGCCATGACCCGTCCGATCAGCCACGCCAGCGGCGCGCCCGTCGTCGACAACCTCAACATCCAGACCGCAGGCCCACGCGGCCCCGCGCTCCTGCAGGACGTCTGGCTGCTGGAGAAGCTCGCCCACTTCGACCGCGAGGTCATCCCCGAACGCCGCATGCATGCCAAGGGATCGGGCGCCTATGGCCGCTTCAGGGTGACGCACGACATCACGCGCTACACGCGGGCCAAGCTGTTCTCGCAAGTCGGCAAGACGACCGATGTGTTCCTGCGCTTCTCCACGGTGGCCGGCGAGCGCGGCGCGGCCGATGCCGAGCGCGACATCCGCGGCTTCGCCGTCAAGTTCTATACCGAGGATGGCAACTGGGACCTGGTGGGCAACAACACGCCGGTCTTCTTCCTGCGCGATCCGCTGCGCTTCCCCGACCTGAATCACGCGGTCAAGCGCGACCCCCGCACCAACCTGCGCAGCGCGCAGAACAACTGGGATTTCTGGACCCTGCTGCCCGAGGCCCTCCATCAGGTCACCATCGTCATGAGCGATCGCGGCCTGCCCGACGGCTACCGCCACATGAACGGCTTCGGCAGCCACACCTTCAGCTTCATCAATGCGGCCAACGAGCGGCATTGGGTGAAGTTCAGCTTCAAGACGAAGCAGGGCATCCGCAACCTGAGCGACGAGGCCGCCGGTCAGCTCATCGCCGGGGATCGGGAGAGTGCGCAGCGCGATCTCTTCGACGCCATCGAGCGCGGCGACTTCCCGCGCTGGACGCTCTACGTGCAGGTGCTGAGCGAGGCGCAGGCCCGCGCGCTCCCCTACAACCCCTTCGACCTGACCAAGGTCTGGCTGCACGAGGACGCGCCGCTGATCGAGGTCGGCGAGCTGGAGCTCAACCGCAATCCCGAGAACTACTTCGCCGAGGTGGAGCAGGCGGCGTTCTCGCCGGCGCAGGTGGTGCCGGGAATCGGCTTCTCGCCGGACAAGATGCTGCAGGCCCGGCTGTTCAGTTACGGCGACGCGCAGCGCTACCGGCTGGGCGTGAATCATCACCAGATCCCGGTCAATGCGCCCAAGTGCCCTTTCCACAGCTATCACCGCGACGGCGCCATGCGCGTGGACGGCAACGCCGGCGGCGTGCCGGCCATCGTGCCCAACAGCCGCGGCGACTGGGCCGACCACCCGCAGCTGCACGAGCCGCCGCTGGCCATCGACGGCGCGGCCGCGCATTGGGACCATCGCCTCGATGACGACTACTTCAGCCAGCCGGGGCGGCTGTTCCAGCTGATGAGCGAGGCGCAGCGGCAGGTGCTTTTCGAGAACACCGCCCGCGCCATCCACGGCGCGAGCGACGAGGTGCGGGAGCGCCACATCGGCAACTGCACGCAGGCGGATCCGGCCTATGGCGCGGGCGTGAGGCGGGCGATCGAGGCGCTGCTGGAGGCGCGCGCCAACCGGGTCTGAAGGGCGAGTCGCCGGCTCATGGACGACGCGTTTGTATGACTGTGTGTCGACAGGCGCGGGCCATACAGGCTCATGCGAACGGACGGGTGGATGACAAATGCCGGATACCTCCGAGGCATCAAATTCATTCCACGCAATCACCACCTGTTCAAGGAGCTTCTCATGTCCAAGTCCCTGTCCACCGCCCTGTTCTCCGCCACGCTGATCGCCGCCGCGCTCGGCGCCGTCGCGATGCCCGCCGCGGCGCAGTCCGCGCCGACCTCGCACCCCGTCGTCACCCGCGCGCAAGTCCTGGCCGACCTGCAGATCTATCGCGAATCCGGCCTGGCCGAGGCGGATCGCCCGGAAGGCCTCAGCTTCGAGAACGGCCGCCGCGCGCAGGCGCAGGCCCGCTACGACGCGCTGAAGGCGTCGCCGCGATTCGCGATGCTGGTGGCCCAGTACGCGGCGCAGGAGGGAAAGGGCGCCAAGGGCGCGGCCAATGAGGATGTGGCGGCGCGTTGATCCCAGCGGCCTCGCGGTTCCCGCAAAGAGAAATGCCCGGCTCGTGCCGGGCATTCTTCGTTTGGGCCTCCGATCGGTGGCTCAGCGATTCAGCGATTCAGCGGATCTGCCGATCAGCCGCTTGTCCGATCAGGGGCGACCGGTCGATCAATAGTGCACCACGCTCCGAATCGACTTGCCTTCATGCATCAGGTCGAAGGCCTCGTTGATGTCGGTGAGCGGCATGGTGTGGGTGACGAAGGGCGCGAGCTGGATGTCGCCGCGCATCGCGTCCTCGACCATGCCCGGCAGCTGCGAGCGGCCCTTCACGCCGCCGAAGGCCGTGCCCTTCCAGCTGCGGCCCGTCACCAGCTGGAACGGACGCGTCGAGATCTCCTGGCCCGAGCCCGCCACGCCGATGACGATGGACTGGCCCCAGCCGCGGTGCGCGCACTCCAGCGCGGCGCGCATCACGTTGACGTTGCCGATGCATTCGAAGGTGTGGTCCACGCCCCAGGTCGTCATCTCGACGATGACCTGCTGGATCGGCTTGTCGTGATCCTTGGGGTTCACGAAGTCCGTCGCGCCGAAGACCTTGGCCAGCTCGAACTTGGACGGGTTGGTGTCGATCGCGATGATGCGGCCGGCCTTGGCGAGCTTCGCCCCCTGGATCACCGCCAAGCCGATGCCGCCCAGACCGAAGACCGCGACGCTGTCGCCCGGCTGTACCTTGGCGGTGTTCTTCACCGCGCCCAAGCCGGTCGTCACACCGCAGCCCAGCAGGCAGACCTGCTCGGGGTTGGCGTCCGGATTGATCTTGGCGAGCGAGACCTCGGCCACCACGGTGTACTCGCTGAAGGTCGAGCAGCCCATGTAGTGATAGATGGGTTGGCCGTTGTAGCTGAAGCGCGTGGTGCCGTCAGGCATCACGCCCTTGCCCTGCGTGGCGCGCACGGCCACGCACAGGTTGGTCTTGCCGGACTTGCAGAACAGGCACTCGCCGCATTCGGCGGTGTAGAGCGGGATCACGTGGTCGCCGGGCTTGACGCTGGTGACGCCCTCGCCGACCTCGACGACGATGCCCGCGCCCTCATGGCCGAGCACCGCCGGGAACAGGCCCTCGGGATCGTCGCCGCTGAGCGTGAACGCGTCGGTGTGGCACACACCGGTGTGGGTGATCTTCACCAGCACCTCGCCCTTGCGGGGCGGGGCGACGTCGATCTCGACGATCTGCAATGGCTTTCCGGCTTCGAAGGCGACGGCGGCACGGGACTTCATGGGGGGACTCCTTGTGACGGGGCTCGTGTGCGAGCGTGTGACGGTGATGGAATGAAGCGAGGGCTACTTCAGATAGGTGCGCACGAGCGCGGTCATGTCCTGCGCGAGCCGGGCGGACCGACCCTCCTCATCCGCGACGGCGCCGAGCTCCTCCTGAATGTAGGACTCCAGGATCTCGGACATCAAGCCGTTGACGGCTCCCCGGATCGCGGCGATCTGCACCAGCACCGGCGCGCAGTCGGCGCCGTCCTCGAGCGCGCGCTGCAGCGCCTCGGTCTGGCCCAGGATGCGCTTCACGCGGGTGAGCGCCTTCTTCTTGGCCTGCGGGGAATGGGGCATGGCGGATACCGGCTGGGGGTATGAGGGAAGGGGCGGAGTGTATACCCCGTGGGGGTATGGGGCCAACCCTCATTCCCGAAGCGTGTGCGCGGGTCAGAGCAGCTGGGTGAGGTGCGCGGCGTTGCGCTCGGCGATGGCGCGGAAGGCGGCGCTGATGCGGGTGTCGTTGGCGGCGGAGCGCCAGAAGGCGACGGCCGCGATGGCGGCTGCGCCCCAGGACGTCACGTCCGCGGGCATCGGCAGCTTGGGGCGGAAGTCGCGCGGCGGTAGCTCCATGCCGCGCATCGGGGCGTAGACCATCGGTAGCATGTCGTAGATCGGCGCGGGCGCGAAGCCGATCGAGCCGTCGGCCCGCGTGACCGGGCGCAGCGACAGATTGCCGTCGTGCATGTCGGTGTTGGCGATCAGCTCGCCGAAGTGCCATGCGTGTTGGATGAGGGCCAGGTCTTGTGCGCGCAGCCAGCCGAGTGCTTGGAGCGGCCTAGCCGCTTCATGCCATGGGCGGCCGGCGCTGCCCACCATCGTCGCGTTGAGCGTGAACCACGAGATCAGCGGCGATCGGCCCAGGACGCCGTGTCGGTCGAATCGATCGACCTCCAGGAAGGTGCGGCCGCCGTGCTGGTGGATGCGCGAAGCCGCGGCGGGGATGTCCAGATGCGCGCTCAGGATGCGGCCGGCGAGGTGCTCGCAGATGAGGAGGTCGGACCAGCGGCGCGTGCCGGGCGCGTCGTCCGAGCCGGAGAACTTCACGATCACATGCTGATGCGTGCCATCGGCGAGCTGGCGGAGTGCAGTGAACTTCGGGAATTCGCCGCCTGCGGAGGAGTCGGGCAGGCCATCCATCATCACGAGCGACGCCTTGGTGGGAAAGGCCGAATCGAGCGCGTCGTCGGGCACGGCCTCGGGACCATGCGCGGTGATACGACGGAGGCGATCGAGCCATCGGCGGCAGGCGGGCTCTCCGACCAGCAGGTTGCCGGGTGTGTCGTCGCCCAGCAGCGTCATCACATGGAGCGCGTCATCGTCAGACCAAGCCGTCGGATCGTTCCCGACCTGCAGCATCGGTGCGTAGTGCTTGGCGAGGTTTCTGCCGAGGAATCCCTGGGGACGCATGTCTTGCATCGGATAGGGCAGGCCTTCGAACCAGCCATCGCGCATGGCCACGTCCATGGGCCACGCGAAGGCGTCGAGATAGCGCATGGCCGAGCCCTCCGGGTACACGAGGTCGAGGCGCGCCACGTCGCGGAGATTGCCGGACGGGTCGATCTCGAAGACAGGGAGTGATGAGCCGGCGCCGCGTAGCGGCCGGCGAGCGGCGTAGGTCCTCCGGCGCGCCTGCCCGCGAACGATCAGGGATTCGCTCGCGGCCCGTACGGCCCGCGACAATGTCGGTCGACTGATGCCGAGGAGCTCGGCCAAGCGTCCAGCCCGCAGGGGGGCGTGGGTGCGAAGGCGATGTTCGAGGTCGATGGGCATGAAACGATTCTGGGCGCGCCTGTCAATCGCGGCGCCGCGCAGATATCGGCCGGTGCTTTCCGGGGATGAAACGATTGTTGAAACGAAGGTGATGAAAATCGAAACCGACACGACCCCAGATCCCATCCCGCGAGAGGCGCGCTTGGAGATCCAGACGCGGCTTCAGGCCGCTCAGACGGAGCACGAATTACCGGAGCATGGCCAAGACCAATTTCCGTGGCTATCTCCAAGCGGAGCGAGTGCCTCTGAAGAAGTACTTCTACGTGTTGCGACCCTTGCTGTCGGTCCGCTGGCTGGAGCGAGAGCGGGAACCCGCGCCGATCGAGTTCCAAAGACTGCTTCATACCGTCGACGACGAGCCGGGGCTGTTTTCTGCCATCGACGACTTGTTGGAACTCAAGCGCAGGACGCCGGAACTCGGCCTGTCGCCCCAAGTCGAGCCAATCCAGCGCTTCATCGAACGCGAGCTGTCTCGGCTTGAGGGTGTCGCGCCCGTCCGCGCGGCGCGGACAGAGGTCGAGCCCTTGCTGTCGGCGCTGTTCCGGGATCTGCTTCGGGAGACCTGGGGCTGAGGGAGCAGCGCTCAGCGCGTCTCCACCCCCAGCAACTTCCCCAGCCCGTTCAGATCGATGGGCTTGGCGAAGTAGTGGTCGAAGAACTCGTCGTCATCGTCCTGCGGGCCGCGGTTGAAACCCTCGCCGCTGACCGCCACGATCACCACTTGCTGGCCGTAAGCGCTCCGCACCCGGCGCGCAAACTCGCGGCCGTCCATGCCTGGCATGTTGATGTCGGTGATCAGCACCTGCGGTGACCAAGTGTCCAGGAGATCGAGCGCGTCCTGCGCGCTGCGGCAACCCCGCACCTCGCACCCCCACGCGTCCAGCAGTGCGGTCAGGAACTCCAGCGAGTCGGCGTGGTCTTCGACGAGAAGCGCCTGAAGGCGGTCGGGGGACATGGCGGGCGGCATGAGGTCGGGGCAGGGGAAACCCCGCCACCGGCTTCCCGGATGGCGTGGTGCTCGCAACGCATTCGGCAAACGGGATGCCTGAAACTCCGGCCATCCCCGTCCCTGTCCCAGGGGCCCGGCTCAGCCCAGGTAATGCCCCATCCGCTTGCGCTTGGTCTCGAGGTAGCGCTCATTGTGCGGGTTGGCCGGGATCAGCAGCGGCACCAGCGCCTCGACCTCGATCCCGCCCTGCACCAGCGCGTCGCGCTTCTGCGGGTTGTTCGTGATCAGCCGGACGCTCTGCACGCCCAGCATGCACAGGATGTCGATGGCGTCGGCGTAATCGCGCGCGTCCTCGGCATGGCCCAGCTGCAAGTTGGCATCGATGGTGTCCACGCCGGCTTCCTGCAACGCATAGGCGCGCAGCTTCTCCACCAGGCCGATGCCTCGCCCCTCATGACCCCGCATGTAGATGACGATGCCGCCCTCATCCTTGAGCAACGCCAGCGCCTCCTGCAGCTGCGGACCGCAGTCGCAGCGCAGGGACTGGAACACGTCGCCGGTCAGGCACTCGCTGTGCACGCGCAGCAAGCCGCCGCGCGCCTGCAGCGGTCCGACCGACAGCACCAGATGTTCCGAGCCCGTCGTCGGGCTGCGGAAGGCGCGGGCCTGAAAATCTCCCAGGCTAGACGGCAGATGCACCACTTCCCAATCGGTCGCCCCTTGCGTCCCTAGCGGGATCTTCTCGCAGTGATTCACAGCCATCTCCAGAATGCGTCACGGGCGTCCGGCTCGGATCGCCCGCCAAGTCATGTCCTCAAACCGTGCGATCCGCGCCCTTGTTCATGCGAGGCGCGCGCCGCAAGGGCGCCAATTTAACCGGTCTCAGGGTTAACGCGCTGTCACCCATTGGAGAGGCCTCTCGGTCGCAGGGGCCTGGGCATGCACAATCGTCCGCACCCAACCCGCCCGCAGGGACGCCCATGACCGCTCTCCCGCCCGCCGCGCCCACCCCGACGCTGCCCCGTCCACGCTTCGACGAATTCCCTCGCTACGAGGCCTTGACGCAGTTGCTGTTCGGCTACGCGGAAGCCTGCCCCAACCTGGTCTCGGTGCGCTCCATCGGCCAGAGCTTCGAGGGCCGCGAGATCTGGGTCGTCATCCTGACCAACACCGCCACGGGCGCGGACGTCGACAAGCCGGCGTTCTGGGTCGACGGCAACATTCACGCCGCCGAGCTCACCGCCTGCACCACCGCGCTGTATTACCTGCACGACCTGGTCAGCAAGTACGGCAGCGATCCGCAGGCCACGCATCTGCTGGACACCCGCACGATCTATCTGGTCCCGCGCCTGAACCCCGACGGCGCCGAGCTGGCGCTGGCGGACCGGCCGCGCCACATCCGCTCGTCGACGCGCCCCTATCCTTTCGACGAGGAGCCGGTCGAGGGCCTGAGCGTCGAGGACATCGATGGTGACGGCCGCATTCTGACGATGCGCGTCCCCGACCCGCACGGCGGCTTCAAGAAACACGCCGCCGATCCGCGCCTGATGGTGCCGCGCGAGCCTGGCGAGTTCGGCGGCGAGTACTACCGCCTGATGCCCGAGGGTCTGGTCATCAACCACGACGGGCTGACCGTCAAGGTCAACAAGGACAGCGAAGGCCTGGACCTGAACCGCAATTTCCCGGCCGGCTGGCGGCAGGAGTTCGAGCAGGTCGGCGCCGGCCCCTATCCCACCAGCGAGCCCGAGGTGCGGGCGATGGTGGATTTCATGATCGGCCATCCCAACATCGGCGCGGCGATCAGCTTCCACACCCACAGCGGTGTGATCCTGCGCCCCTGCGGCACGCGCGGCGACGACGACATGGCGCCCGAGGACCTGTGGACCTTCAAGCGCTTCTCAAAGTTGGGCGAGCAGCACACCGGCTACCCGTCGGTGAGCATCTGGCACGAGTTCAAGTACCACCCCAAGGAAGTCATCACCGGCACGCAGGACTGGGTCTATGAGCACCTGGGCGCGCTGTTCTGGGTAGTGGAGCTGTGGTCCCCGAACAAGGAAGCGGGGATCGAGGGCTACAAGTGGATCGACTGGTTCCGCGATCACCCGGTCGAGGACGACCTCAAGCTGCTCAAGTGGAGCGACGAGCATTGCGGCGGCAACGCGCATGTGGCGTGGACGGCGTTCAAGCATCCGCAGCTGGGCGAGGTGGAGATCGGCGGCTGGGACAAGATGAACTACTGGCGCAACCCGCCGCCGCATCTGCGTGAGCGCGAAGCGGCGCGTTTCCCGGCCTGGATGAATCAGATCGCGCTGAGCCTGCCCAAGCTGGAGCTGCTGCGCACGGAGGTGCGGGCGCTCGGGCCGGATACGTGGCGGGTGCGGATGGCGGTGGGCAACAGCGGTTGGCTGCCGGCCTACGTGACCAAGCAGGCACTGGCGCGGGACCAGGTGCGCGGGGTGATGTTCGAGATCTTCCTGCCGGTGGATCCGGAGGTGGGGCTGATCAGCGGCAAGCCGCGGATGGAAGGGCCTCAGCTGGAAGGCCATGCGCCGAAGCAGACGCAGCTGGCCTTCCTGCCGGAGCGGGACATCACCGGGGATCGCGCGTATGGGGAGTGGGTGGTGCGAGCGCCGCAGGGGACTCGGCTGAGCTTGGTCGCGTGGGCGGATCGGGCGGGGACGGTGCGGACGGAGGTGACGTTGGATTGAGAGACAGAAGACCCTCTCCCCCGCCCTCTCCCGCAAGCGGGAGAGGGAGCAAGAGAGGAGCAGGGGCTCAATCGAGCTGCGACAGATCCCGCACCGCGCCCTTGTCCGCCGACATCACCAGCTTCGCATAAGCCTTCAGCGCCGCCGAGACCTTGCGCGGCCGCGGCTGCTCAGGCTTCCAGCCCTTCGCATCCTGCTCCGCGCGACGGCGCGCCAACTCCTCATCCGACACCAGCACGTCGATGGTCCGATTCGGAATGTCGATGCGGATCCGATCCCCATTGCGGACCAACCCGATCGCGCCTCCCGCCGCCGCTTCCGGCGAGCAGTGTCCGATCGACAGCCCCGAGGTCCCGCCCGAGAACCGGCCGTCCGTCAGCAGCGCGCAGGCCTTGCCCAGGCCCTTGGACTTGATGTAGCTCGTCGGGTACAGCATCTCCTGCATGCCCGGCCCGCCCTTCGGCCCTTCATAGCGCACCACGACCACATCCCCGGCCTTGACCTTGTCGGCCAGGATGTTCTCGACCGCCTCGTCCTGCGACTCGGTCACATGCGCATTGCCTTCGAAGACCAGGATGCTGTCGTCCACGCCCGCGGTCTTCACCACGCAGCCGTTGCGCGCGATGTTGCCGGTCAGCACGGCCAGCCCGCCTTCTTTCGAGAACGCGTGGTCATACGAGCGGATGCAGCCCTCTGCCCGATCCAGATCCAGCGACGGCCAGCGCGTGTCTTGGCTGAACGCGACCTGCGTGGGGATGCCGGCCGGGCCGGCCATGTAGAACTTGCGCACCGCCTCGTCTTGCGTGCGGACGATGTCCCACTGGTCCAGCGCGTCCTTCAGCGACGGCGCATGCACCGTCGGCACATCCGTGTGCAGCTTGCCCGCGCGGTCCAGCTCGCCCAGGATGGCCATGATGCCGCCGGCGCGGTGCACGTCCTCGATGTGGTACTTGTTCGTGTTGGGCGCGACCTTGCACAGCTGAGGGACGACGCGCGACAGGCGGTCGATGTCCTCCATCGTGAAGTCGATCTCCGCCTCCAGCGCGATCGCCAGCAGGTGCAGGATGGTGTTGGTCGAGCCGCCCATCGCGATGTCCAGCGTCATCGCGTTCTCGAAGGCCTTGAAGCCGACGGCGCGCGGGAGGATGCGTTCCTCGTCCTGCTCGTAATAGCGCCGGGCCAGATCGACGATCAGATGACCGGCGCGCTTGAACAGCTGCTCGCGGTCGGCGTGCGTCGCTACCACCGTGCCGTTGCCTGGCAGCGACAAGCCCAGCGCCTCGGTCAGGCAGTTCATCGAGTTGGCGGTGAACATGCCCGAGCAGGAGCCGCAGGTCGGGCAGGCGGAACGCTCGATCTCGGCGACGTCCGCATCCGAGTACTTCGGATCGGCCGCCGCGACCATGGCGTCGATCAGGTCCAGCTTCTTGATCTCGATCTTCTGCGTGACCGGGTTGGCCAGGCGCGTCTTGCCGGCCTCCATCGGGCCGCCCGAGACGAAGACCACCGGAATGTTCAGCCGCATCGCGGCCATCAGCATCCCCGGGGTGATCTTGTCGCAGTTGGAGATGCACACCATCGCGTCGGCGCAGTGGGCGTTGACCATGTACTCGACCGAGTCCGCGATGATGTCGCGGCTGGGCAGCGAATACAGCATGCCGTCATGACCCATCGCGATGCCGTCGTCGACGGCGATGGTGTTGAATTCCTTGGCGACGCCGCCGGCGGCCTCGATCTCGCGGGCAACCAGCTGGCCCAGGTCTTTCAGGTGGACGTGGCCGGGCACGAACTGCGTGAACGAGTTGACCACCGCAATGATGGGTTTGGAGAAGTCGTCATCTTTCATGCCGGTGGCGCGCCACAGCGAGCGCGCGCCCGCCATGTTGCGGCCGGAGGTGGAGGTCTTGGAACGATATGCGGGCATCTTGATCTCGGACTGATCGATGGAAGGGGCGTGTCGGTGATGTCGTCGGGCCTGGGAGTAGAGGCCCCTTCTCAAGCCCTCGCGTACAACCTCTTGAGCGGCGCTGCGGGCGGACAGACGTCGATTATTCCCCAGGCCCCTTCGCCCGTGGCGCTGCGGGCCTTCGCAATGAAAAAAGGGCGATGCATCGCTGCATCGCCCTGTGCGCCTTCCGGCATCGGGGGTATCGGGTGTCGCTCAGGAGCTCCCGGAAGGCACCCGGCGTCTGGTCAGGACGCCGTAACCGGTCATCGGTCGATCAGAACTGGTAGGCCAGGCCCACGCCCAGACGGTCGGTCTTCTTGTTGAAGCCGTTGGCGTCAGGCATGTTGTTGAAGCGGGTGGCCTCGGCGCGCAGCGACACGTTCTTGGTCAGCGCGTAGTCCACGCCCACGCCCAGCTTCAGGCCGGTCTTGTGCTCGCTGCCCAGGCCGCTGTCGAACTTGCGGTCGGCGTAGGCGATACCGACCTTGCCGTACACGCCGAAGCCGGCGCCCAGCGGCGCGCGGGCCACGCCGTCCAGGGAGTAGACCTTGTTCTTGGCGTTGATGCCGTTGAAGTGGATCTTGCCCAGGTCGGTGTAATTCGCTTCGACCGCGAAGTTGTCGTTGAACTTGTAGCCACCGAAGATGCTGTAGCTGTCGGCGCTGCGCTTCTGGTCGTTGCCGTCCACGCGCTGCGAGGACTTGCCCACGTCACCGCCGATGTAATACGGGGTGTCGGCGGCCTTGGCCAGACCCGAGCCCAGGGTCAGAGCCAGCGCGGCGGCGGCCAGGAGGGCGGTGCGATTGTTCTTGGTCATTCGAAACTCCTTCAAGAGGTTGTCGTCCGTCGGGCTCGGCGATCACCGTGACCGCTGCTTCGTTCGACATGGAGCTCATTGTGGGAAATCGGTTCCCTCGCGTCTGTGGACGGAGTGCAGGCCTTCTGTGACGGTCCATGACAGCCGGACCCGGCCCGCTTGACGCAGCTTCACACGGGCCAGTACAGCAGCAGGCGCGCGCCGCCCAGACGCGGCGCCTCCCCCAGGCGCGCATGACCGCCGTGCGCATGCGCGACGTGACGCACGATCGCCAGCCCCAGCCCGAAGCCGCGCGTGCCCCGGCCCTTGCGCTCGAGTCGCTTGAAGGGCTCGAACGCCGCCTCGCGCAGCGCCGGCGGCACGCCCTCGCCGTCGTCGTCGATGGCCAGCCACAGCTGACCGGCCTCGACCCAGGACGACAACGTGATCCGGCCCTTCGCATAGCGCGCCGCATTGCGCAGCCCGTTGCGGATGGCATAGGGGAGCAGGCGCTCGTCGAAGGGCAGCGCGGCGGGAAGCCGCAAGTCCGTGTCCAGCGCCTTGCCGTCGAGCAGCGGCGCCAGCGAACGCGCCTCGCGCGCCAGCATGTCGCCGAGGTCGCCCTGCGCCAGATGCGGCTGCAGCGCGCCCATGTCCAGCCGCGCCAGCGTCAGGCTGGCGTCGACCAGCTCGTCGAGCTCGTCGATGTCGCGCTCGCAGGCCTGCACCATGCGCTCGCGCTCGGCGCGATCGTCCTCGTCGACCAGCGCGTCGATCGCGAAGCGCAGCCGCGCCAGCGGCGTGCGCAGCTCATGCGAGACCGCGCCGGTGAGCTCGCGCTGCGTCGCCATCGCCGCCGCCAGTCGTTCCAGCATGGCCCGCGTCGCCGCCACCACCGGTGCGAACAGCCGACTCTTGAGCGCCGGCAGCTCCGTGTCCAGCCGGCCCGCGCTGAGCCGTTCCGCCGCGCGCTGCAGCCCGCGCAGATCTCGCCACAGCGGTCGCAGCTGCCACCAGGCCAGGATCGCCACCGCGAGCGCCAGCACCACCGCCACGCCCAGCTGCGCGGCCAGTTCCTTGGGCAGCTCGCCGCCGCGCTTGGAGTCGAGCGGCCCGAGCAGCAGCAGCTGATCGGGCTCGCCCGGCAGCGCCGCGTAGATGCGCCGGTTGAAGCCGGTGACGAGGATCTCGCCGCGCGCGAGCCGATGACGCTGATCGACGCCGAGCTTGGCCAGATCGGTGCGGATCAGGCGGACCGGATAGTCGAACTGCGCGTCGAGCTCCTGCACCCGCTCGCGCCGGGCGGAGGGATCGAGCGGCGAGAGATCGCGCACCAGCAGATCGACGGTGCCGCGCATGAAGTTGCGCACGTAGTCATCGGTGACCTCGGAGGCGCCGATCAGCACGAGGCTCTCGACCAGCAGCGCCAGCGCGAGCACCCCCAGCCCCAATCCCAGCGCCATCCGCAGCAGCGAGGCGCGCAGCGACAGGGCGGCCATCAGTCGATCGCGAACAGATAGCCCTGGCCGCGGACCGTCTTGATGCGGGCCGGGGCCTGCGCGTCATCGCCGATCTTCTTGCGCAGGCGCGAGATGCGCGCGTCGATGGCGCGATCCAGCCCGTCGAACTCCAGGCCGCGCAGGCCTTGCATGATGTCGTCGCGGCTGACGACCTGGCCGGCGCGATGGGCCAGGAAGTTCAGCAGCTCGTACTCGGCAGTGGTCAACGGCACCGGCTCGCCGTTGACGCGCAGCTCGCGCGATTGCGGCAGCAGTGTCAGCGGACCGAAGTGCAGGGTCTCGCCGACCGGCTGCGCGGCGGGCAGCGCGTCGCGGCGCAGCAGCGCCTTGATGCGCGCCAGCAGCACGCGGGGGGCGACCGGTTTGGTGATGTAGTCGTCGGCGCCGCCCTCGAGGCCGAGCACCTGATCGATGTCGTCGTCGCGCGCGGTCAGCATCACGATGCGGCCGGCGAAATCGCGGCGCGTATCGCGCAGCACGTCGAAGCCGTCCTTGCCGGGCAGATGGCCGTCGAGCAGCACCAGATCGAAGCTCTCCTGGCGCATCAGCGCCTCGCCGGCCAGGCCGTCGCCGCAGTGGGTGACGACGTAGTTGGCCTTCTCCAGCGCGTCCGCGACCAGTTGCGCCAAGCGGTCGTCGTCCTCGATGAGCAGGATGCGGGCGGCCGCCGGCTGTGCAGAAATGTCCATCCCACGAGCATAGGCGAGGCGCCCGGGAGCTGCCTTCAGGGATTCTTAAGCGCGCCCACGCACGCGCGTGTCACCCGCCTCCAGGCGAGGTCCGGAGGGGTCACCCGCGATTGGCGGGGATCTCCAGCCGCCAGCCCAGCGGCGTGCGCACCGCCCGCAGCGTCGGGTCGTCCCCCAGCGGTCGCCACCTGCGGGCCAGATGGTCGAAGGCCTCGGGCGACAGGTCGGTGCGCGAGGCCATCACCCGCTCCAACGTCTGCGGCGTGACGCAGGCGGTCAACGCCGGTCGCGCCGGCCCTTCGAGCGCTGCCCGCCAGCGCAGCCGCAAGGCGGCGAGGTCCTCCGCGTCCGAGCGCGGCGCCGGATCGTGCCAGCTGTAGACGCGGGACGGGCCCTCGTGCGCGTCGGTCTGCTGGATGCCGTCGTCATTCATGCCGATGGCCAGCAGGACGCGGCCCGAGGCGTGGTTCTCGGGCGAGGTGGTGCCCAGCAGATCGCGCAGGCCCAGCACCTGGCGGCAGTAGTCGAAAGTGCCGGACGCCGCCTCCCGCGCGTAGCCGTGGCCCCAGAAGCGCTCCGGGAAGCCGTAGCCGATGTCGGGATGGTCCAGACCCTCGCGCTTGATGACGCCGGCCAGGCCGACCAGTTCGCCGTCCTCCAGCCGCTCCACCGCCCAGAAGCCGTAGCCCAGCAACCAGTAGCGCGCCTCCAGCCGCTCGCGGATCCAGGCCGCGGCCTGCTCGTCGCTGCGCACCTGCGCGTCGTAGATGTTGGCGATCCAGGCCGGCTCGTTGAGCAGACCGCGCACGAAGGGCGCATCCTGCACACCGAACCAGCGCAGGCGCAGCCGCGCCGTCCTGAGCACTTCCATCGATCCCGGCCTCCCGCGGGGTCCTCGTCCGCGTGGGTGGGACAATACCGCACCCCGGCGGCCCGCCCGCCCGTCATCCCCAAGCCCGGACCCTTCATGAAATTCATGCAGAAACTGCAGGCCGCCGAGCGCCTGAACGACTCGCTGCTGTGCGTCGGCCTGGACCCCGACCCGGCCAAGTTACCCGCCCCGTGGAAGGGCGACGCCGGCCGCATCTACGACTTCTGCGCCGCCATCGTCGATGCGACCAAGGATCTGGTCAGCTCGTTCAAGCCGCAGATCGCCTACTTCGCCGCGCACCGTGCCGAGGACCAGCTCGAGCAGCTGATGGCCCACATCAAGCGCAACGCCCCGCACGTGCCGGTGATCCTGGACGCCAAGCGCGGCGACATCGGCGCCACCGCCGAGCAGTACGCTCGCGAGGCCTTCGAGCGCTACCAGGCTGACGCGGTCACGCTGTCCCCCTTCATGGGCCGCGACAGCGTCGAGCCCTACCTGCGCTATCCCGACAAGGGCGCCTTCCTGCTGTGCCGCACCTCCAATCCCGGCGGCGACGACTGGCAGATGCAACGCCTGGCCGACGTCCCGGGACAGCCGCGCCTGTTCGAGCACCTGGCGGCCATCGCCCAGGGCGACTGGAACACCAACGGCCAGCTGGGCCTGGTGGTCGGCGCGACCTATCCGAAGGAAATCGAGCGTGTACGCGAGCTCGCCCCCACGTTGCCCCTGCTGATCCCGGGCGTGGGCGCCCAGGGCGGCGACGCCGCCTCGACGGTGGCTGCGGGCTGGCGCAAAGGTGCCGGCACGGTCATCGTCAACTCCTCGCGCGCGGTGCTGTACGCCTCCTCGGGCGAGGACTTCGCCGCCGCGGCCCGCCAAGTCGCCCTGGCGACCCGCGACTCGCTGCGCCCGGTCGGCGGTCTGTGAGGTTCGCGCCGGGGGCTCTTCCGGCCGCCAATTAATTGGCAGAAACCCCGAACGCCTGTCGGGAGGCATGCGTTTCGGGTTTCCTCGACCCTTCAGAACGGCCACCGCTCGCCGAGACTGTGCGTAACCGGACGTTGCACGCCGGGCCCGTGGCGCGAGCGCCATGTCGGCCTCGGCGTCCGCGACGCCAAGGAACGACAACAACGTTCAGTTGGGCACATCAGAGTGAGCAAGCTTTCCCAGGACGATCTGAGCAGTCTGGTGGGGCAGGAGCTGTCGCCAGGCGACCGCCTGCCTCCGGGCCTGCAATGGCGCGCGGCGCGGCTGTTCATCGCCGCGTGCGTGGTGCTGTGCGCCGTCAGCGGCTTCCTGCTCGCGCTCAGCGCCTCGGCCGCCGAGCCGCTGGGCGGCTGGCTGCCGCCGCTGACCGCGCTGGTCGGCACCGTGTCGGGGCTCGCGCTGCTGTGGCGCCTGCCCTCCGAGCGCGGACCCGCGGGCGTGATGCTCATGATGTGCGTGTCCATCGCGCTGGCGCTGACGGTGGCGGTGTCGCGCCAGCTGGGGCTGAGCTCCAGCAGCCTGGGCATCATCGCGCTGATGGTCGCGCTGGGCACCGGCATGGTCGGCCTGGGCGCCGGGCTGTCGCTGTTCGGCCTGGGCCTGGCGGCGCTGGGCGCGCTGGCGACGGCGGAGCTCAGCGGCTGGGTGCAGATCGGCCATTCCACCGCCGGCCTCACCGGGCGGCTGCTGACGCAGCTGATGCTGCTGATCTCCGGCCTGGTCGTGGGTTTGGGCACGGCCAAGCTCATCCGCCGCGCGATGCAGGAGGTCAACGAGCGCCATGCCCGCTTCCGCCACCTGCTCAACATGGCGGCGGACTGGTATTGGGAGATGGACCGCCAGTTCCGCTTCACGCATCTGGCCGAGCACAACCCCGGTTCCTCCGGCCTGTCCGCGTCCGAGCGCCTGGGCCGCGCGCCCTGGGAGATCGAGCACCTGGGCCTCTCGGACGAGGACCTGGACGCCCACCGCGCCGACCTGGAATCGCACCGCCCCTTCCGCGGCCTGGTGATGCGCCGCGCCGGCGAGGACGGCGTGCTGCGCTACGTCTCCATCAGCGGCGAGCCGCGTTTCGACGCCAAGGGCAACTTCCGCGGCTACTGGGGCGTGGGCCGCGACGTCACCGACGAGGTCCAGACCGAGCAGGCCATGCTGGCCACCGAGACCCGCTATCGCGAGCTGTTCCGGCGCTCGCCCTCGCCGCTGGTGCTGCACCGCTGGGGCCGGGTGATGGACGCCAATCCGGCGGCGATGGCGATGTTCGGCTACACGCAGCGCTCGTCGATGATCGGCCAGGACCTCTTCTCGCATTACGAGCCGGGCGACGAGGAGCGCGCCCGTCAGCGCGCCGCCAAGATGGAGGCCATGCCGGTCGGCGCGATGCTGCCGATGACGGAATTCCGGCTGCGCACGCTGTCGCGCCGCCGCCGCCTGGTGCAGGCCACCAGCGTGCGCGTCGATGCCGCCAGCGGCGCCGCCACGCTGTCCTTCTTCATCGACCAGACCGAGACCTCGCGCGCGCAGGACGCGCTGCGGCGCTCGGAGGCGCTGCTGTCGCACCTGTTCGCGACCAGCCCCGACGTGGTCACGCTGACCGAGACCGCCAGCGGCCGCTACGTGATGGTCAACAAGACCTTCGAGGAGATGAGCGGTTACGGCGCCGACGAGGTGCTGGGCCGCAGCACCGAGGAGGTCGGCATCTGGCAGGACCAGTCCGACCGGCAGCGCCTGATCGACGCGCTGCGCCTGCACGGCCGCGTCAGCGACATGCCGGCGACCTTCATCAACCGCGCCGGCCAGCCCATCCCGATGCTGCTGTCGGCGGCGCCCTTCGTGATGGACGGGATGTCCTATCTGGTCGTGAACTCGCGCGACGTCTCGGACAGCGAGCGCACCCGGCTGGTCCATGCGGCGATCCTGGAGAACGCCTCCATCGGCATCGCGCTGACGCGCGACGCGCGCTTCGTGCAGGCCAACCGGCTGGTCGAGGAGATGTTCGGCTGGCCCGCGGGCGAGCTGATCGGGCAGGCGGGCAGCGTGGTCTGGCCGGGTGTCGAGGAGTACGAGGCGGTCGGCCGCGAGCTGGGGCCGCGTCTGGCCGCGGGCGAGCAGGTCGAGGTGGAGCGCCTGATGCGGCGCCGCGACGGCAGCCGTTTCCTGTGCCGGATCCTGGCGCGCGCGGTGGACCCGAATCACCCCAGCCGCGGCGGCACGATCTGGATCATGGAAGACGTGACCGAGCGACGTCGCGTCGAGGCGGCGCTGGCGCAGGCCAAGGACGAGGCGCAGGCGGCCAACCGGGCCAAGAGCGCCTTCCTGGCCAACATCAGCCACGAGATCCGAACGCCGCTGAACGGTCTGGTCGGTCTGGCGCGGCTGCTGCAGCAGCCCGACCTGGGCGACGACACGCGGCGGCATTATCTGGACCAGATGCTGGACAGCGCGGAGAGCCTGTCGGGCCTGATGTCCGACATCCTGGACCTGTCGAAGATCGAGGCCGGCCGGCTGACGCTGGAGACCGTGCCCTTCGCGCTGCGCGACATGCTGGCGACGATGCGCATGGGCTATCTGACGCTGGCGCAGGCGCGCGGGCTGGGCTTCAGCATCGACGTCGAGGACGAAGTGCCGGCCTGGGTGGTGGGCGATCCGGTGCGAACGCGCCAGATCCTGAGCAACTACCTGAGCAACGCGCTGAAGTTCACCGAGCAGGGCGCGGTCGCGGTGCGGGTGCGCCGGCAGGACGAGCGGCATCTGCGCATCGAGGTCAGCGACACCGGCCCGGGCATCGCCGAGGCCATGCACGAGCGGCTGTTCCAGCCCTTCACGCAGGCGGACGAATCGACCACGCGGCGCTACGGCGGCACGGGCCTGGGCCTGTCGATCTGCCGGGAGTTGGCGACGCTGATGGGCGGCGCGGTGGGCGTGGAGAGTCGGCCCGGCGCGGGCGCGACCTTCTGGGCCGAGCTGCCGCTGCCGGCGGCACCGACGCCGACGCCGCTGGGCGCGCAGCGCCGCGCGCCGGCACAGGAGGCTGGGCTGACGGGACGCCGGGTGCTGATGGTCGAGGACAACCCGGTGAACATGATGATCGCCGTGGCGATGCTGGAGCAATGGGGCGCGGAGGTCTCGCAGGCCAGCGACGGCAGCCAGGCGGTGGAGGCGGTGCATGCCGCGGCCAGCATGGGCAAGCCCTTCGACGCGGTGCTGATGGACGTGCAGATGCCGGTCATGAGCGGCCACGAGGCGACGCGTCAGCTGCGCCAGCGCTACGACCAGCAGCAGCTGCCGATCGTGGCCTTGACGGCCGCGGCGCTGGTCCAGGAGCGCGACGAGGCCCTGGCGGCCGGGATGAACGAATTCCTGACCAAGCCCATCGACGCGCAGCGGCTGCGGCAGGTGCTGGAGCGGTTGACGGCGGATTGACGACGGACGGATGGGGGCCGGTCCGGCGTTTCGGCCTCACCGCACGCTCAAGCTCGCCGCCTTCCACTCCGCCGTCTGCCAGCGCTGAAACGCGCCCAGCATCGCAGGTTCCGCGGCTTGGCGGCGGGCCTCCAGCGTGTCCAGATCCACCAGCTCGAAGGCCTTGCGATAGCGGCCTTCGGCGCGCGACTCGCGGGCGACCAGCAGCTCCTTGCCGCCGGGCACGAAGCCGGCGAACTCCGCATAGCCCAGGCCCGGTTGCGCCGGCGCCGGCGGCAGCACCGACAAGGTCCAGCCCTTGGCGCCGCGGCGCAGCAGCCACAGCTCGCGCCAGCCGTCGGCGGGGACCGAGGCGATCGCGATCGCGTTGCCCTCGCGATTGGCGCGCGCGGAGGCCGCGCTCACCAGACCCCATGCGCAGCGACGCAGCAGCGGCACGGTCGTCGTGCTGATCACGCCTGTCGCACCCGGCGTAGCCGACGTGAGCGTCACGCAGGTCTCGCCCGGTTCACCGGGTTGAACGTCCAGCTTCAGCGCGCCGAAGCTCTGCGTCATCGGGCCCGACGGCAGTGCCGCCCAGCGCATCGCGTTGCCGCGCATGGCCGCGTCGTTGTAGGCCGGCTGATCGTCCTCCGAGAGCTCCGCCGGGACGATCCGGGTGAAGGCCTCCAGCGCGCGTCGCGAGGCCGCGGACGACGCATCGACCTGCAAGCTCGCCGGCATCTCGGCGCCCATCGCCGCACGCCGCGCCCGGATGAAGGCCAGGCTGCTCCACACGCCCGTTTGCCGCATCAGCACGCGGTTGCGCCAGTGCGGGGCGAGCACGGGATCTTTCAGATCCACCTTGTCCAGCACGTCGGCGCGCCACTGGTCCCAGGCCTCGCGGCGCGGCGGCGGCGCGGCCGGATCGACGCAGTCCTGTCGCGTCAGTGCGAGCGCGGCCCGGGCCTTCTGCTCCGGTGTCGAGGCCGGCATCGCCAGCACGCGCCGGAACGCCGCGCCGTCGTAGCAGAGCTGCACCGCGCCCGAGTCGCGCTCCAGCGTGACGAAGCGCAGCCCGTAGCGCGCGGCGACGTCGAGTTGCGCGGCGATCTGCGCATCGGCGGCGGCCGAGGCCGGCGTCGGCGCGACATCGGTGCGCGGCTGCGCGCGCGAGGCGCGATCGGCGAGGCGCTCCGCCAGCGTGCCCATGGCGTCGAGCGCCTCGGCGCCGGTGGCGGCATTCATCTGGTCGGCGCTGGCGGCCTGCACATAGGCCGCCGCCAACCCGATGCCGAGCGACTCCCCGCCCGACTGCTGCCGCACCACCCGCAACGCGGCGAGCAGCGCGTCGGGCTGCGCGGCCGCGCCGGTCAGCGGCAGCAGAGCGCTCTTGCGGACGAAGCCACCGCGCTCACGGCGGTAGTCGTAGACCTGGAAATGATCGGGGCGCTCGCCGCGGATCTCCAGCGCCTCGCCGCGCC
Organism: Roseateles sp.; assembly: GCF_039595295.1. Lineage (GTDB taxonomy): Bacteria > Pseudomonadota > Gammaproteobacteria > Burkholderiales > Burkholderiaceae_C > Roseateles. The sequence goes on along the minus strand of NZ_JBCNLU010000007.1, from coordinate 114,572 downwards.
ACAGCTGGGACTGGGCGGGCGCCGAGTCCTTGGCCGCCGCGCGCATCGCGACGTTGTCCCAGAGCACGATCGCCGTGCGTGAACCCGCCGAGGCCTCATCGGGCGCCGCACGCTTGATCGGCGGCTTGGGTGCCGAACCGTCGCTCGCGCCGACGACCAGCGGAGCGGCGGGGGGCGGCGGCGTCGCCGCATCGGCGGAATGGACGCACATCAGTTGAACGGCGACGGCGGCGATGGCGGCGGCCATCACGAGCTTCAGGCGGCGCATGTCGGACCTCCTCGGGCGCATGGACGGATGCTTGGACGGGTGCATGGACAGGGCCATGTCGTGGCGGGTGGCGCTCATCGCGCGCCGGCGCCTTGCGGCACCGCCTCGCCCTCGCCCTGCGGTTTGTCCGCGGGGGCGTCACGCCCGCCCAGCAGCGTCTTGCCGATGAACCCGCCATCCGCCGGCGGCGGCGCGATGATCACCTGCACCTTGTCCGACAGCTTGTCCGCCATCGCCTTCTGGATCAGCAGCGGATGGCGGCTCAGCAGCGCGCCCTCGGCGGCCATCTGCTCCACCGCGACCTTGCCGATGCGCGTCTGCCGATAGGCCTCGGCATCGGCCAGCTTCTCGCGCGCCTTGGCCTCGCCGTCGGCCTCGATGCCGCGCGCCTGCGCATTGCCCTCGGCCATCCGCACGCGGGCGACGCGCTCGGCCTCGGCCTCCAGCTGGCGCTGCTCGACCTGGCGCTGCTTGAACGGCAGCACATGCTTCATCGCCTCCTCCTGGCCCTTGGCGGCGATGACCTGCTCGCGCGCGGCGGCCTCGGCGGCGGTCTCGCGGCGCACCTTGTCGGCGGCCGCCTCGAGCTCCGTCTGCTTGACCTGCTTCTCCTTGAGCTCCAGCGTGTAGCGCATCTTCTCGCTGGCCAGGCCCTCGGACAGCAGGCGCTCCAGGCCCTGGCGGTACTCCATGGGCAGGTCCACGTTGCCGATCTCCAGCCCGCGCAGCACGATGCCGTCGGCGGCCAGCTTGCGGCGCAGCTCGCCCTCCAGCGCCGCCTGGATCGGGCCGCGCTGCGTGGAGAAGATCTCCCGTACCGTGTGCGTCGCGATCTGGCGATAGACGATGCCCTGCAAGGCCGGGGCGATCACCTCGCCCTCGATGTCCTCCGGCAGCGAGGCCGCCAGCTGCGGCAGCCGCGTCGCGTCCACGGCCCAGCGCACCGTCAGGTCCAGACCCAGCGACAGGCCCTCGACCGATTGCAGCGGCGCCTCGCCGTTGGCGCGGGCGAAGCGGGTCGGGTGGTAGCTGCGGTCGCGCAGCGGCAGATCGCGCACGTCGTGCAGACCGGGCAGGGCCAGCATCGAGCCGGAATGCGCGATCGACTGGCCGCCGGTCAGCGCGTTGGTCCGCAGGCTGACCTCGCCGCGCGGCACCTCATGGATCGGAGGATGCGCCACCAGCAGCGCCACCGCGCCAGCCACGGCCGTCAGACCTGCCAGCCACGGCAGCGCGCGCACCAGCCCGGAGCCGGCGCGGCGCATGGGTGCGCCGAAGTCGGTGCCGCCGCGCGAGCCGCTACCGTTGCCGGCGCCATCGGCGTTGGCGTCCACGTTGGCGGTGGCGCGACGCGAGAAGCCGGGCAGCCGAGCCCTCAGCCGGGCGGCGGCATCGCGGATCGATTGCAGGCGGTCGTTCATGAGGTCCTCCGGGAGTCCCGTGATCGGGTGTTGCGATGGCACGCATGGTCCGGCGCCAGGGCCGGAAGCCTCAATGCGGGCGGAGGTGCCTCCCTTCACGGTCCGGAAGAAAGCTTCCGGCCGAAGTCGCGGCCCAGGCGCGGCAATGCCGCGCGGGCTGTCCATAATCCGGCGCCATGGTCACCCCCGGAAACAAGGTCGCCGTCATCGAGGACGACCGCCCCACCAGCGAGCTGCTCGCCGGCTGGATCCGCGCCGCGCGCCCCGAACTGCAGGTCGACCAGTGGTTCGACCGCGATGCCGCCGAGGCAGCCCTGGCGCGCGAGCCCTACGAGATGGTCGTGCTCGACATCGAGCTCGGCCGCGAGCGCCATGCCGGCGTCGCGCTGATCAACGCGATCAACAAACTGAACGCGGGCACGCCGGTGCTGGTGGTGTCGGCCATGCCCGCCGCCATCTATCGCGGGATCATGAAGGCGCTGGACGCCTGGGACTACCTGCAGAAGACCGCCTTCGACGAGGCCGAGTTCATCGACACCTTCCTGGACATCCTGCGCGCCGCACGCGCCCGCGCCCCGGCCGCGCCGGCGGCGCCCGCCGCGGAGGCGCTGCAGCTGGACCCGCTGTGGCAGCGCAGCCCGCTGTGGAAGGGGCAGCGCATCAACCTGCCGCTGACCGCGCAGCGCATCCTCGCCACGCTGCATCAGCGCGCGCCGCAAGTCGTGTCCTATGAGGAGCTCTATGACGTCGTGAAGAGCGGCCGGACCCGCGACAACGTGCGCAAGCACGTTTCCACGCTGCGCGAGGCGATCAAGGAGGTCGATCCCGACTTCGACGCGATCGAGAACGTGCCGATGCGCGGCTTCCGCTGGACCGGCCCGCAATGAGCGCCACCGGCCCCGCGAGGCCCGTTCCATGAGACTGGGCCCGGTCGAGCTGCCCGCGCTGGCCGTGCCGCGGCTGGGGCCGGCGGCGTTCCGGCGCCGCGCGGTCGTGCACCTGGCTTTTCTCCTGCTGGCGCTGGCGACGGTCGGCCTGGTGGCCACCGTGCTCACTGACCAGAAGCAGCGCGCCTACCAGCGCTACGCGCAGGGCTTCCGCCAGTCGCTGGCCGAGATCGTCCTGCAGCTGCGTCATCCCAGCGGCCAGCTGGCGCTGCTCAACCCGACGATGACGACGGGCGACCGCGCCGGCCAGGCGCCGGTGCTGCTGCCCTTCGCCGCTATCGACTTCGACGACCAGAACAAGGCCCAGCGCGCCGTCGAGATGGCCGGCTGCGGCCTGCGCTGGCCCGACGGCGCCAGCCTGTGCGCCGCCGTCGGCGCGAACGCCTATGCGGGCGGCTTCCTCTACCTGGTCGGCAGCCTGGAGAGCGGCCCGCTGATCGGCCGCGAGCACGGCGCGCTGGCGCTCTCCGGCGTGCACCGCATGCGGGTCACGCTGACGATGCGCGGCCAGACGCAGACCTGGATCGCGCCCTTCGAGGGCATGGCCGCGCGCGACGGCGCGCAGCGCGGCCGGCTCACCGGTTTCGTCGGCGCGGGCCCGCAGTTGCCCGGCAAGGCGCGGCCCTCGCGCGAGTTCCGCGGCTGGCTCTGGCGCGAGGGACCTTGCGTCGAATCGACCAGCGGCCCCGAGTGCACCCGGCATGCGTTCTATTCGGTGCGACTGCCGGTGGAGGCTTTCCAGGAGGCGCTGTTCGAGCGCGCGCCGCCGGTCTGGCCGCCCGCCGATCTGGATCAGACGCGGGTGCGGGTGGAGCTGCTTGGCCCCGCGCCCGAGGGCGAGCCGGCGCCGGTGCTCTTCGACAGCACGCGGCCGGGCGCGTCGCTGGCGCTGTCGCTGGATCGCATCGGCGCGGCGCTGCAGCCGGGCGAGACCTTGCGCATCGAGAAGACCGGCCCGCGGCCGCAGGTCATCGCCGAGCGGCGCGGACCGGAGCTCTCCGAGCGCGCGCTGCCCTGGTTGATCCACGTGATCCGGCGCCTGCCGGTCGAGGGCGTGGGCGCGGATCGGGGCGAGGTGGAGGTGCGCTGGCTCACCGCCTCGGACGAGGTCGCGACGCCTCGCGGGCGTTATCGGCTGGAGCTGCGCGGCGATCTGCGCAGCCTGGATCGGCAGCTCGCGCTGGAGGCCCGGCCGCTGGCGATGCTGGCGGGCGCGATGCTGGCGGCGATCGCGGCGGCCTGGCTGATGGTGGAGCTGGGATTGATCCGCGGCATCGCGGCGCTGACCAAGCGGGCGGCGGCGGTCTCCTACAACATGCAGGATCCGCGCGCCGATCAGCGGCTGGGCGAGCTGGACGTGGCCGACCTGCGCGGCGGCGACGAGCTGGGCATTCTGGCGGGCTCGCTGGCCGACGCGCTGCAGCGGGTCAAGGACGGCCTGCGCCGCGAGCAGCTGCGCGCCGAACGCGAGCGCGAGATGTGGCATGCGGTGGGCCACGAGATCATGTCGCCGCTGCAGTCGCTGATGGTGCTGCACGGCGGCGCCGACGATCCCAGCCACCGCTACGTGCAGCGCATGCAGCAGGCGGTGAAGGTGCTCTACGGGAGCGCGCCGCCGAGCGAGGCGCTCGCGTCCGCGGACCTGCATCCCGAGGCGCTGGATCTGGCGGCCTTCTGCCGCGAGGTCGCCGCCAACGCGCATTACGCGGGGATCGACGAGGTCCGTTTCGAGTCCGCCTTGCCGGAGCCGCTGATGGTGCGCGCCGAGGCCTATGCGCTGGAGGACGCGGTGACGCACGTGCTGCGCAATGCCGATCGCTACCGACCCGTGGGAACGCCCATTGCTCTGACGTTGGAGGCGGGCGAGCCGGGCGAGGTGCTGCTGCGCATCCGCAACCAGGGGCCGCGCATCGATCCCGCGATGCTGGACAAGATCTTCGAGTACGGCGTCTCGGATGCCGCGCCGCAGCCCTCGGGCGAGCGCCGCGGGCAGGGGCTGTTCGTCGCCCGCAGTTACCTGGCCAAGATGGACGGCGCGATCCGGGCATTCAACCTGCCGGACGGGGTGGTCTTCGAGCTCACGTTGCGGCGCCTGCCCGCGTGAGGCCTCCGACCCTTCGCCGTTTCAGATCCAAGGAGTGGTCCTCATGCCGATGAATCCCCATTACGCGCTGACCGAGCCCATCCGCGATGCCGTGGACACGCTGTCGCGCGAGCGGCCGGTGCTGGTCGAGTTCGGCGCGCCGTGGTGCCCGCATTGCATCAACGCGCAGCCGCTTCTGGAGCAGGCCTTCGAGGGTCGGCACGAGAACGTGCAGCACATCAAGGTCGAGGACGGGAAGGGTCAGGCACTGGGCCGCTCGTTCAAGGTCAAGCTGTGGCCGACGCTGATCTTCCTGCGCGACGGTGTGGAGGTGGAGCGCCTGGTCAGGCCCACCGGCGCCGAGGACATCCGCGCCGCGTTGAGACGCGTGGACGGGGATTGATCGACAATCCCGCCCCATGATTCAAGCCCATGTGCTGCTGCCCAAGGATGGGCAGCCTGAACTGCTTTTCGTGCTGTTGCACGGCGCCGGCGCGGACGGTTTGCAGATGCGACCGCTGGCCGAGGCGCTGCATCGGCAGTACCCGCGCGCGGCGCTGGTGCTGCCGGATGCGCCGGATGTCTTCGATGCGATTCCGGGCGGGGGCGCGGGCTTCCAGTGGTACTCGGAGCAGGGGGATGACGCGGCGCGCGCGGCCGGGCTGACGGAGGCGTTGCCGGCGGTCGTCGAGCTGATCCGCTACTGGGCGGAGCGGCTGGAGCTGTCGTGGGAGCGGGTCGCGTTGGGCGGGTTCTCGCAGGGGGCGATCCTGGCGCTGGAGGCGCTTCAGCAGGAGGAGCAGCTGGCGGGTCGGGTGCTGGCCTTTGGCGGCGCGTATGCGTACTGGCCGCAGCATGCGCCCAAGGATGTGAGCATCCATCTGCTGCATGGGAAGAATGACGAGGAGCTGCCGTATGTGCCGCTGCTGAATGCGGCGCGGGAGCTGATGGGGCTGGGGGCGGACATCACGGCGGATGTGATGCCCGATATCGGCCATGAGCTGCATCCGGCGCTCATCGAGCGCGCGATGGAGCAGCTAAGGACCTTCATCCCCGCGCGCCTGTGGCGCGAGGCGGTGGTGGCGGCGGCGGAGCAGGAGAAGGCGCCGAAGCATTGAGGCGCTGGGTCGGTCGCGGGGGACCCTCTCCCCCACCCTCTCCCGCAAGCGGGCGAGGGAGCTGCCACCGCTCAGGCCTAGTCTTCGGTTGAAGTCGGTGAGCCCTCTTGCCCCCTCTCCCGCTTGCGGGAGAGGGCTGGGGAGAGGGTCTTCGGACGCCCTCAAATCCGCTTCGCCAGCTCCTCCGCCTTCCCCGTGTAATTCCCCGGCGTCATCGCCAGCAGCCGCTGCTTCTCCGCCTCCGGCAGCTCCAGTCCCTGGATGAACTGCTGAATCGATTCCCGCGTGATCGTCTTGCCGCGAGTCAGCTCCTTCAAGCGCTCATACGGGTTGGGCAGCGCGTAGCGGCGCATCACCGTCTGGATCGGCTCGGCCAGCACTTCCCACGACGAATCCAGATCCGCGTCCAGCGCGTCCTGGTTGAGCTCCAGCTTGTCCAAGCCCTTGCTGAGCGAGTCATACCCCAGCAGCGCATAGCCCAGCGCCACGCCCATGTTGCGCAGCACCGTCGAGTCGGTCAGGTCACGCTGCCAGCGCGAGATGGGGAGCTTCTGGCTCAGGTGCGTCAGCACCGCGTTGGCCAGGCCGAAGTTGCCTTCCGCGTTCTCGAAGTCGATGGGGTTGACCTTGTGCGGCATCGTCGACGAGCCGATCTCGCCCGCCTTGGTCTTCTGCTTGAAGTAGCCCAGCGACACATAGCCCCACACGTCACGCGACCAGTCCACCAGGATGGTGTTGGCGCGGGTCACCGCGTCGAACAGCTCGGCCATGTAGTCGTGCGGCTCGATCTGGATCGTGTACGGGTTGAACGTCAGGCCCAGCTGCTGCTCGATGACCGATTGGCTGAAGGCTTCCCAGTCCTGCTCGGGGTAGGCCGACAGGTGGGCGTTGTAATTGCCGACCGCGCCGTTCATCTTGGCCAGCAGCTTCACCTCCGCGATCACCGTGCGCGCGCGGCGCAGGCGCGACACGACGTTGGCGATCTCCTTGCCCACCGTGGTCGGGCTGGCGGTCTGGCCGTGGGTGCGGCTCAGCATCGGATTCGCGGCCATGGTCTTGGCCATGTCGCCCAGCTTGGCGATGACGCGATCCAGCGCGGGCAGGATGACCTCGTCGCGCGCGGCCTTGAGCATCAGGCCGTGGCTGGTGTTGTTGATGTCCTCGCTGGTGCAGGCGAAGTGCACGAACTCGCCGGCCTTCTCCAGTTCCGGCTTGCCCGCGAACTGCTTCTTGATCCAGTACTCGACCGCCTTGACGTCGTGGTTCGTGGTCTTCTCGATGTCCTTGATCGCCTGCGCGTCGGCCTCGGAGAAGTTGGCCACCAGGGCGCGCAGGAACTCGCGCGAGGCGGTCGGCAGCGGCTGCAGCTCGGCCAGGCCGGCGTCGGACAGGGCGATGAACCACTCGATCTCGACCTGCACGCGGCGGTGCATCAGACCGAACTCGGACAGCAGCGGGCGCAGCGCGGCCATGCGCGACGCATAGCGGCCATCCAGAGGCGACAGGGCGGAGAGAGCGGAGAGGTTCATGGCGCGCTGCGGCCAGGGATCCGGCCGGGACAGGGGTGGGACAAACCCGGGGATTCTACAGAGGGGGTCACAATAGCCCCGCTTCGAAGTTGTCAGAGGGAAGGCTGAGGGAAGGCATGAAGGACAAGAACCATCGCCGCGCGACCGGACGCATCACGATCCGCGCCGCCGCGACGAGCACCGCCGCCGCTTTGGCGATGCTGACGCTGCTGGCCGGCTGCAAGCCCGCCGCCCAGTCCCCGCAGCCGCTGGCCCCGACCGCGGCGGCCTCCGCCAGCCCCTCGGTCAGCGCGACGCTGCTCAAGCAGAGCGACGAGGTGCTGGGCCGTTACCGCCAGATGATCGTGCTGATGGATGGCGAGGCCGCGCTCAAGCCGGCCGAGCGCGAGGCGGTGCACGCCGTCGGCCTGATGCTCTTCCACGACATGCAGGAGAGCGTCACCGCGCTGGGCGACACCGCCTCGGGCATCGCCCGGAGCGCCGATCCCTCGGGCATCGCCGCGATCTCCGAGCTGCTCGACCGCATCGAGGGCGAGCCCGCGTGGTTCGACGCCGACCGGCTCGCGTTCAAGGAATTCCTGACGCTGCTGTCGCAGCAGTTCTCGACCTCGCAGAGCCTGGCCGGGCTCAAGCTGGCCAAGCGCGCCGGCGAGGACCTCACCGTGCTGGCCGACATCGAGCAGACCTACGAGCAGGAGCTGCGCGACACCTTCGGCCGTTTCGCGCAGCGCGGCATCGTGCCCAAGCGGGAGAAGTGGTCCGACTACGTCGCCAAGCTCAAGAGCCTGTACGGTCGCGACCGCATCCTCAAGGACTACGCGACCATCCTGCCCGACCTGCAGGCGCGTCCGACGGTGACCGAGGTCGCCGTGCCCGCCACGACCGCGGCCTCTGGCGCCACGCGCGGTCCGAGCAAGGAGGAGCGCGAGTTCTTCGGCCGTCAGCTGCCGCCCAAGACCGTGCTGCTGACCTTCGACGACGGCCCGCATCCGCGCTACACCGACGAGATCCTGGAGATCCTCAAGCGCTATCAGGCGCCGGCGGTGTTCTTCGAGCTGGGCCGCAACCTGGGCACGGTGGACGCCAAGGGAAAGATCAAGCCGGGCCCCGGCACGCAGGTCGCGCAGCGCGTGCTCGCCGCCGGCCATCCGATCGCGAACCACAGCTTCAGCCACGGCGTGATGTCCAAGTTCGAGCTGGACAAGGTCACGCAGGAAGCCTCGTCGACCGAGGCGTTGCTCGATGCGGCCGGCCGTAGCGGCCAGGCGCTGTTCCGCTTCCCCTACGGCGCGCGCAACGACGCGGCGCTGGGTGCGATCGAGGCGCTCAAGCTGCGCTCGATGATGTGGAACGTGGACTCGCTGGACTGGTCGGATCCGATTCCGAAATCCATCGCGGCGCGCGTGCTGGGCGAGCTCGGCAAGCAGCAGCGCGGCATCGTGCTCTTCCACGACATCCACGCCCGCACCGTCGAGGCGTTGCCGCTGGTGCTGGACCAGCTCAAGGCCGAGGGCTACCGCTTCGCGGCCTGGAAAGACGGCAAGATCGTGCCGGTCGATCCGCCCGCCGCCGATGCGGCCGCGCCCGATCTGGCCGGCGCGAATCTCTATCGCGAGAGCTATGCGCTGGTGATCGGCATCGACCAGTACAAGAGCTGGCCGCGCCTGCAGCATGCGGTGCGCGACGCGCGCGCCATCCAGGACACGCTGCAGACGCAGTTCGGCTTCAAGCCGGAGAACGTCACCGCGCTCACCGACGGCGAGGCCACGCGCGCCAACATCCTGCGCGCGCTCAATGCGATGGCGCGGCGCGGCGGCGACAACAAGCTCAAGCGCGACGACCGCGTCTTCGTCTTCTTCGCCGGTCACGGCAGCACGCGCAAGCTGCCCAGCGGGCGCGACGTCGGCTACATCATCCCGGTCGACGCCGGCACCGACGATCTGCAGACCGACGCGATCGCGATGCCGCAGCTGCAGGAGCTGGGCGAGGCGCTTCCCGCCAAGCACGCCTTCTTCGTCATCGACGCCTGCTACTCGGGCCTGGGCCTGACGCGCGGCGGCGCGCCGGGTGGCAACAACTTCGTGCGCGACAACGCGCGGCGCATGGGCCGCCAGATGATGACGGCCGGCGGCGCCGACCAGCAGGTCGCCGACGACGGCCCGGGTGGTCATTCGGTGTTCACCTGGACGCTGCTGCAGGCGCTGTCGGGCAAGGCCGATCTGAACGGGGACGGCCTCATCACCGCGACCGAGCTGGCGGCCTACGTCGCGCCGGCGGTCTCGGCCATCGCGCATCAGACGCCGGCCTTCGGCAGCTTGCCGGGCAGCGAGGGCGGCGAGTTCATCTTCGAGCTGGCCTCGGCGCAGGAGCAGGCCTTGAGCGGCGACAGCAACCAGCTCGACGCCAAGGCGAGCGCGCTGGCCAAGCAGGCCGACGCCGCGCGCGACGCGCAGCTGCAGCCCGTCGCGGCCGCCTCGGCGCCGAGCGGTGCGCCGCCCGCGAGCGCGACCGCGGTGCAAGTGACCTTGAAGAACCTGGACGGCACCGACACGGCCATCGCCACCAGTGCCGCACCGGCGCCGGTATCGGCGCGCATCGCGGCGCAGCGCGCCAACGATCGTGGGCTGCAGCTCTACAAGGAACGGCGTTACGACGAGGCCGAGGCCGCCTTCACCGAGGCTTTGAAGTTGCAGCCCAAGTTTGCGCTCGCCGCCAACAACCTGGGCTTCATCTACTACAAGCGCGACAAGCCGACCGAGGCTGCGCGCTGGTACCGCAAGGCCATCGAGATGGACGGCAGCCGCGCGCTCGCGCACCTGAACCTGGGCGACGCCTTGCTGCGAGCCGGCGAAGACGCGCAAGCGCAGGCGGCATACCGGACCTTCATCGAGCTCTCGCCGAAGCACCCGCGCGCCCCTGAACTGAAGGCCTGGATCGAGCATCCCGAGTCGACCAAGAAGCCCGAGCCGGCGCGGTAAGACGGAGGTGCCGATTCCACCCGCTCCCGCAGGTGGAATCGGCGAAGTCCGCCAATGTGTCGGTGTATGGGGGAAGGGTTTTCGCGGCGAAGCCGGGAAAACCTTTCTCCCATGCGGACCCAGAGAGAGGGCAGGTGGAATCGGCGAAGTCCGCCAATGTGTCGGTGTATGGGGGAAGGGTTTTCGCGGCGACGCCGGGAAAATCTTTCTCCCATGCGGACCCAGAGAGAGAGAGCAGGTGGAATCGGGCGATCAGCGCAAACGCGTCGAAGCACGCGCCAGGAGAGACCCGGAGAGCGGGCAGGTGGAATCGTCGACGTCCACCGAGCCGGGTTGTCCCTGATGCCGGGGTCAGGCGCTTGCTGCTTAATCCGGCCTTCCCTGCTCGGTTGACGTTTGGTTACCGCTCTTTGAGATGTTGTCCCTGGCTTCCGATGGCGTTGCACCGCGCCTGGTACGTGTGCATCAGATCGACCCGCTTGCTTGGGCGCCGTTGCTGGCGGCCAGCGAGGCCGAGGGCTGGCGGATGCTCCGCCGCCTGATGGATGAATGGCGCAGCGGCGCCAACCGCTACGAGCAGCCGGGCGAATCCTTGTGGGCGTGGTTCGACGATCACGGCCAGGTGATCGCCGTCGGCGGCCTCAACATCGAGCCGCCTCCCGGCCGACCCGGCACCGCGCGCATGCGGCGCTTCTACGTGCATCCCTCGTGGCGGGCTCACGGCCTCGCCAAGCGTCTCGTGAACGCGGTGCTCGCCAGCGCGCAGGGCCACTTCAATCGCCTGCACGTGAACTGCGAGAGCCCTGAATCCGCCGCGTTCTGGACGCATTGCGGCTTTGCTCCCGTTTCAAGCGCAGAGCAGGCCGAGCGCCCGGCCCGCTACACCCACGTGCGACTGCTGCCGCAGTACCAGGCGGCTTGATCGGCCGACGTCACCGGGCTTTCCGGTGAGGCCCGAGGTCCGCGCTCTCAGAGCACCGGCGACTCGCCGATCTTCACCGTGAACTGCATGGTGGGGCTCAAGGCGAGCAGACGCTTCTCCAGGCTGTCCAAGGGGACGGCCACGTTGTCGATCTCGACACGATCCTGGGCATCCAGTTGAATCGACAACTTCGTCACGTCCGTTGTGCTCAGCGCCGCGCCGGTGAGCTTGAGCGTGTTGGCCTGGCCGTTCTCCAGCCAGAACTGTTCGACGTGCTTCACCGCGCCGGAGAACTGGCTCAGGTCCAGCGTTGCCTGGTTCGAGACGTAGAGCGTGTCGTGGCCGTCCAGGCCGTCGATGCGCCGCAGATCCGTTTCTCCGGAATAGGTCAGCACGTCGTTCTGCGCAGAGCCCACCAGGCTTTGCGGCAAGGGGACGCTGTTGTCCTTGGCCAGATAGACGAGGAACTCATTGAACGTCACCTGCTGGTGAAACCTGCCGTTGTTCGCGCCCTCGTGCGAGGCGATGCGCCACGTCGATCCCGAGGAGAATCCATCGGGCAGGGAACTGTCCCAGGCGACCGCCCGTCCGTCCACATGGATGACCTGTTTGGCGTCCGTGTGATTGAGCGCCTCGGTCCCCGCCGTCTTGTTGTCGGCGTGCGCTTCGAAGACCAACTGGCGGGACGCCTTGAGCAGAGGATCACGCACATCGGGTCGCCATGCCAGGCGTTCTCTCCCGCTGTCCCCGTTCACGTCGAAAGTGACGCGCGCTCCTTCGGGGTAATGAACGCTCAGGCGTTCGTCCTCCGAGCCACCCAGGTTAAACAGGGTGCCTTCTCTCGGTCCTTCGGACTGGACCTTGGCGTAGATCATCGTGCTACGCCATCCGTCACCGGCTTCCCCCGTCGCCGCCATGGTGTTGAGAAAGCCGTTGGAGCCCGTGTTGAAGCTGATGGCCGGGGAGCCATCACTCCGCTTGACCAACTGGCCCTCGGTCACGATCATCCCTTGCCCGCCGGGAGCCTTCGCCTCCAGGTCTCCTTGAGCGTTGCCCGACTGGTCGTACCAGCGCGTGACGTAGCCATGGTTCGATTTCTCGCGTCCCACGAAATCCAGCAGCGCCTCGCGATCAAGCCGTCCGTGGGCATCGAAACCGATGTCGCGCTCCGTGTTGTCTGAAGAGCGACGGACGCGGATCGCCGGACGGTCGCTCTCGTTGTTGAGGTCGCGCAGGCCATAGGCGGCCTTCAGACGGGTGACGTCGACCTCGTGGATCGTCCCTCGCCCGGCGGCGCGGTCCAGCGTTCCGCCCGCGGGATCATGCAGCTGGACGGCGACCTGCTCGTCCGTCTCGCGCAGATGATCGCCATTGACCGAAAGATGGATGAACCGCTGCGACTCGCCGGGCTTGAACGACACCACGCCCGTCCACGGGCCGGAGAGTTCCTCCATGGTGACCGTGCTCTGATCGGGCTGCAAGGTGTAGCGCACCGTACCCGTGCCGCTCAGGTCGCCGCCGCGCTGGACGAGGAACACCAGCTCTCGGCTCCCTGTCACGGCCTCGATGACGTGGGCATCCGAGATGGCGTATGTCGTTGGGTCGGGCGTCACCGGGGCGACGGGCCGGGTGGGCGTGACCGATTCTGGCTCCACCGTCTTGGTCGGCTCCACCGTCTTCGTCGGCTCCACCGTCTTCGTCGGCTCCACCGGCTTGGTGCGGGGCACCGGCTGAGGCGCGTTGCCGCTCGATCCCAAGGCGACCGCCCCGATCAGCCCCGCGACGCCCAGACCCAGCACCGGCATCGCCGTGCCCGAACTGCTCGGTGGCGGCGCGGATCCGGCGGCGTCCGTGGGCGAGGCGTCGGACTGCGCACCCGCCTCCGCGTCATTCATCGGGGGGATGTGGCTGTCGTCGACGTCATCCGTCGCGGCGTTACCGACCTCCGGCCGAGCAACCTCGGAGGCGGCGTCCGCAGGGGCGGCGTCCGCGGGGGCGAGCGCGCGTCGGCGGAAAGAGGGGGCGTCACGATGGGCCGGCTGATGTGTCAGTCGATTCGTCGGCGAGGCGAGGGAGAGAGGGCTACGCATGAACGTCGTTCTCGAGGAGTCAATGAACCCCCGTACTGTCCCGGGCGAGCGCGTCTCTTGGAACTGCCGCCATGCGCAGACTGGCCGCGGCGGACCGGCCGATGCCAGTCAGCCTTGCGGCCTTCTGGGTAGGCCGGGTCCCGGTCCCGAACGGGAGCTGCCGCTTTCGCACCAGCGTGCGAGAGACAGAGGACCAAGTCCAGGCGTCGGCAATCCCCGTTCCGAGGGCCCTCCGATGCGTTGCATCGGCGACGCGGTCGCCCGGGGTCCACTCGTTAGAATCGCCGCTCAGAAACCCGAGGCCCTCGCTCTGTCCTCGTTCCGGATACGAATGAAACTCATCGGTTCCCTCACCAGCCCCTACGTCCGCAAGGTCCGCATCGTCATGGCGGAAAAAAAGCTCGACTACCAGTTCGAGCTGGAGGACGTCTGGGGCAGCGACAACATCCTCAAGATGAACCCGCTCGGCAAGGTCCCGTGCCTGGTGATGGAAGGCCAGGACTCGATCACCGGCGCGGTCTTCGACTCGCGGGTGATCGTCGAGTACGTGGACACGCTGTCCCCCGTGGGCCGCCTGATCCCCGATCGCGGCCGCGAGCGCTGCGAGGTGCGCACCTGGGAAGCGCTGGCCGACGGCCTGATCGACGCCTGCGTCGCCGCGCGTCTGGAACGCACCTGGTCCGGCCGAAAGGACGGCGAGCGCTCCGAAGCCTGGATCGAGCGCCAGATGGCCAAGGTCCACGCGTCGCTGCAGGCGATGGCCCACGGCCTGGGCGAGAAGACCTGGTGCTCGGGCAACCACTTCACCCTGGCCGACGTCTCGCTGGGCTGCGCGCTGGGCTACGTGGATTTCCGCTTCCCCGACATCGACTGGCGCTCGGCCTCCCCCAACCTGGCGCGCCACTTCGACAAGCTCATGACTCGCGCGAGCTTCCAGGACACGGTCCCGCCGGCCAACGCATGAGCCCATCCCCCATTGGGGGCAGACCGCGATGGACGAGGCCCTCTTCGGAGGGCTTCGCCGTTTCCGGGTGCCACAATCGCCCGGTCCCGGCGCGAGGATCCGTGCCGGTCCCATGTTCCTGAAGGGAGGATTGGATGGGCGTGAAGCGAGCGTTGGCGCCGATCGGGCGCTTTTTCGGCAAGCTGTGGTGGTTCGTCGACGGCACCCGTCGCGTGGTGCTGAACCTGCTGTTCCTGTTGATCGTCATCGCCCTGGTATGGGCGGCGACCCGCGGCGGCAAGCCGCTCAAGGACAAGACCACGCTGGTGCTGGACATCCAGGGCGAGGTGGTCGAGCAGTTCGCCGGTTCCGCGCGGGACCAGGCGCTGGCGCAGCTCAAGGGCGAGGACCGCGCCCAGACGCGACTGCGCGACGTGCTGCGCGCGCTGGACGCCGCGGCCAAGGACGACAAGATCACGCAGGTGCTGCTGGACCTGGATCAGCTCGGCGCGGCCACGCCCGCCTCGCTGCATGAGATCGAAACCGCGATCGTGCGCTTCAAGCAGTCCAAGAAGCCCGTCATCGCCTACGCCAATGCGTACAGCCAGCGCGCGTACTACATCGCCGCGCAGGCCGATCAGGTCTACGTCCATCCCATGGGCGAGGTCATGATCGAGGGCTACGGCCGCTATCGCAACTACTACAAGGACGCGCTGGACCGCGTGGGCATCACCGCGCACGTGCTGCGCGTGGGCACCTACAAGAACGCCGTCGAACCCTACTTCGCCAACGAGCCGTCCAAGGCCACCTTGGAGGCGGACCGCTATCTCTACGACGCGCTCTGGGCCACCTATCAGACCAGCGTGGAGACGGCGCGCAAGCTGCCCAAGGGCTCGATCGCGAAGGCGATCGACGAGCTGCCGCAGCGCCTGGCGGCGGTCGGCGGCAACGCCGGCAAGTTCGTGCTCGCCGAGAAGCTGGTCGACGGCCTGAAGACGCAGGACGAGGTCGAGGCGCTGCTGGAGAAGCAGGGTGCCAAGGACGAGAAGCACCTGCGCGCGATCCGCCTGGGCGCCTATGTCGCCCAGTTGCCCGCCAAGCTGCCCAAGCCGGAAGGCCAGATCGGCGTGATCGTGGCCGAGGGCGAGATCGTCGACGGCAACGCCGCGCCGGGCAAGATCGGCGGCGAGTCCATGTCCCGCCTGATCAAGCAGGCCCGCGAGGACGACAAGATCAAGGCCCTCGTGCTGCGCGTGAATTCGCCGGGCGGCAGCGCCTTCGCCTCCGAGCTGGTGCGCCGCGAGCTCGAGCTCACCCGCGCCGTGGGCAAGCCGGTGGTGGTCTCCATGGGCGGCGTGGCCGCGTCGGGGGGCTACTGGATCTCGATGTCCTCGGATGAAGTCATCGCCGATCCCTCGACGATCACGGGCTCCATCGGCGTGTTCGGCGTGCTGCCCACCGGCGAGAAGCTGATGGAGAAGCTCTCCATCCACAACGGCGGCTACACCACGACTTGGCTGGCCAACGGCTACGACCCGCGTCGTCCGCTGGATCCGCGCTTGGCGCAGGTGGTGCAGTCCTCGGTCGAGAACATCTAC
Source organism: Roseateles sp. (assembly GCF_039595295.1). Taxonomy (GTDB): domain Bacteria; phylum Pseudomonadota; class Gammaproteobacteria; order Burkholderiales; family Burkholderiaceae_C; genus Roseateles. The sequence goes on along the minus strand of NZ_JBCNLU010000007.1, from coordinate 98,675 downwards.
GCCGAATTCACCGGCAAGGCCGCGCAGGCGCGCAAGAAGACGCCGCAGGAGATCGACGCCGTCGGCCAGGGCCGGGTGTGGACCGGCGCGCAGGCGCTGGAGCGCGGCCTGATCGATCGCAACGGCCTGCTGGCCGACGCGATCGCCAGCGCCGCCAAGCGCGCCAAGCTGAGCGACGACCCGACCGTGCGCTACGTCGAACCCGAGCGCAGCACCGTCGACCGCCTGCTGAGCAGCGTGGGCGACGCGGCGGCGCCGTCGCTGCGCGGCATGGTGCTGCATGCGATGGGCGGCATCCCGTCCATTCCGGCACCGCTGCGCGAGGCGCAGGCCGATCTGAGCTGGCTGTCCGATCAGGCGCAGGCGGGCCCGGCCGGCTCGCGTCCGCCGGTGCGGGCGATGGTGCACTGCCTGTGCACGGCCCCGTAGCTATACTCGCGACTCATGGCGCCGATTTGTCCGGCTTGCGGGCGCCCAAGAAATGCAGCTAAAGAGGGACACCCGATCCACGGATCGAGACCCGGTGTTCCGCTTCAAGCAGCGGCGCCGGGTTTTGTTTTTTCTGGATGCGATCGAGGTGTTCCATGGGTTCTGTCGGTGAGGTCACACCGCAGCGGCTGCTGTTCGAGGAGCCGCTGACGCTGCGCAGCGGCGCCCGCATTGCCGGGTATGAGTTGATGGTCGAAACCTACGGCCGTCTGAACGAGGACAAGTCCAACGCGGTGCTGGTGTGCCACGCGCTCAACGCGAGTCATCACGTCGCGGGCACGCATGCCGGTGTCGACAAGAGCGAGGGTTGGTGGGACAACCTGGTCGGTCCGGGCAAGCCGCTGGACACGGACCGCTTCTTCGTCATCGGCGTGAACAACCTGGGCTCGTGCTTCGGCTCGACCGGGCCGATGCATCAGAACCCCGACACCGGTCGCGTCTACGGCTCGGACTTCCCGGTCGTCACCGTGCATGACTGGGTGGACGCGCAGGCGCGGGTGCTGGACCGCTTCGGCATCCGGCGTCTGGCGGCGGTGCTGGGCGGATCGCTGGGGGGGATGCAGGCGCTGGACTGGTCGCTGCGCTACCCCGAGCGCATGGGGCATTGCATCGCGGTGGCGACGGCGCCCAATCTGTCGGCGCAGAACATCGCGTTCAACGAGGTGGCGCGTCGCGCCATCATCACCGACCCCGAGTTCCACGACGGCTTCTTCTACGAGCACGGCGTGGTGCCGCGCCGCGGCCTGCGGGTGGCGCGGATGATCGGCCACATCACCTACCTGAGCGACGACGTGATGGAGGAGAAGTTCGGCCGCCAGATGCGCGCGACCGAGCTGGGCTATTCGACCTCGGACATCGAGTTCCAGATCGAGAGCTACCTGCGCTATCAGGGCGACAAGTTCAGCGAGTACTTCGACGCCAACACCTATCTGCTGATCACGCGGGCGCTGGACTACTTCGATCCGGCGCGCGACCACGGCGGCGATCTGAGCCGCACCTTCGCCAGCGCGCTGTGCAAATTCCTGGTGGTGAGCTTCACGACCGACTGGCGCTTCTCGCCGGCGCGCTCGCGCGAGATCGTCAAGGCCTTGCTGGACAACAAGCGCGACGTCTCCTACGCGGAGATCGACGCGCCGCACGGCCATGACGCCTTCCTGCTGGAGGACCCGCGCTATCACGGCGTGCTGCGCGCCTACTTCGAGCGCATCGCGGCGGAGTTCGAGCGCCCGCTGGGGGCCGCGATCGCGCAGTCCCATCGCCTGACGGGGGTGGCGGTATGAGCGACCTCAAGGTGATGGAGATGATCGCCGAGCTGGTTCCTGTGGGCTCGCGGGTGCTGGACCTGGGCTGCGGCAAGGGCGAGCTGCTGGCGCATCTGCAGGCGACCAAGGGCTGCACCGGCTACGGCGTGGAACTGGACGACGCGAACGTGCTCGCTTGCGCGCAGCGCGGCGTCAACGTGATCCAACTGAACTTGGAGGAGGGGCTGGCGATCTTCGAGGACCAGAGCTTCGATGTCGTGCTGCAGCTGGAGACCTTGCAGAACCTGCGCAACACGGAAGCGATGCTGCGCGAGACCGCGCGCGTCGGCCGCATGGGCGTGGTGAGTTTCCCCAACTTCGCGCACTGGCCGAATCGCTTGCAGATCCTGGCGGGCCGCATGCCGGTGACGCGCGTGCTGCCCTACCAGTGGTACGACACCCCCAACATCCGGGTGGGGACCTATGCCGACTTCCAGGTGCTGGCCCGCAAGTGCGGCCTGCGCGTGCTTGACAGCTTCGGCGTGCAGGATGGACGGCAGGTCCGCGTGATGCCCAACTTGATGTCGAGCATGGCGGTGTTCAAGTTTGACAGGGATTGAAGGCCTGGACGACGCTTGCCCTGCGAGCGTCGTCGTCAAGGTCCCGCGTGTCTATGACTGGTTTTTGGAGCGACTGGCAAGAACGTCAGTTTTCGTAGCGTCCCAGCCTCACCATGGTCTGCCCACCGCGCCCGGCGCGGCGCGACGGCATGATCAGCACGCAGTCGTCATGGGGCGTCAGCCATTGATGGCCGTCGTCTTCCGCCAGCGGCGTGCCGGCCTTGGGGAGGACCATGAGGTGATGCGTCGGCATCAGGAAGCGGAAACGCGGCGAGCGCGCTGTCACCCCCTCGCCCACGCGCACCAGCCGCTGCCGCGCCGGCGCCGCCACGCGCAAGCGCGCAAGCGCCCAGCCCGCATCCACCATCCCCAGCTGCAGCAGGAAGCGCAGCGTCACGTCGACCGCCATGTCGGCGGAGGCGCGCTCCCAGTGCGCGCCGCATTCGACCAGCACCGCCTTGCGCGGGCTCGCCGGATCGGAGAAGTCGCCCCGGTCGATCAGCCGCAGACCCGCCGCGTGGCCGGTGTCGACCAGCAGCGTCTCGGGCTGGCCCAGCGCGCGCGCCAGCGGCACGCTCTTGTCGGTCATGCCGCAGATGGTCAGCGCCGGCGCGCCCGCCTCCTGCATCGAGTGCAGATCCAGCAGCGCATCCGCCGAGTCGATGAAGGGCGCCAGCACCCGCGCCCGCCGCAGCTCCACCGAATCGCGCGGCCCGCGCAGCACGTCCTCGGCCCAGACGCGGTTCATGTCCTCGTCGACGCAGCGCGTGGCGAAAGGATCCTTGGGATCGAAGCGGCGGAAGGCCTCGACATTGGCGAAGGCCAGGATCAGGCGGCCGCGCGTCGGCCGCAGGCGCTGCGACAGCAGCTCGTCCAGCGCGATCGCGCCGCACAGCTCGTTCCCATGCGTGAGCGCCAGCACCATCGCCGTCGGCCCGGGCCGGCCGGCGTCGAGCACATGGACGAAGGGGACGCCGCTGCCGCCGTCGCGCCAGCGCTCGATGTCGGGCGGGGCCAGTTCCAGCGCGGAGACGTCGGCGTCCGAGGACGCGGGCGGGGCGGACCCGGAGTCCGGGGACGGCAGCGTGGCGGTCATGGCGGCCGATCCTACACTTCGCCCCCATGAAGACTCTGTCCGGCCATGACGGCCTGCCCCTGCACTGGCGCGAGTGGGGCGCCGATCTGTCGCTCCCGACCCGCGGCACCGTGTTGATCGTCCACGGCCTGGGCGAGCACATCGGCCGCTATGAACACGTGGCCCAGCGCCTGAACGACTGGGGCTGGCATGCGGCCGGCTTCGACCAGCGCGGCCATGGCGCCTCCGGCGGCCCGCGCGGCGACATCCCCGCCCACGACAGCCTGCTGCGCGACCTCGCCGCCGCCATCGACGGCCTGCGGGCCGACGACCGCAAGGGCCGCGGCCCGCTGGTGCTGCTCGGCCACAGCATGGGGGGCGCGATCGCCGCCCGCTTCGTTGCCGGCGCGCTGGAGCAGGCCTCGTGGTCGCGCCCGGTCGATGGACTGGTGCTCAGCTCCCCGGCGTTGGATGCAGGCCTGTCGGCCTTCCAGCGCGGCTTGCTGGGCGCGACGCTGCCGCTGGTGCCGCATCTGGCGGTGGGCAACGGGCTGAACCCGTCCTGGGTCTCGCGCAGCCCCGAGGTCGTCCAGGCCTACAAGGACGACCCGCTGGTGCACAACCGCATCACGCCCACGCTGGCCAAGATGATCGCCAGCTTCGGCCCTGAAACCCTGCCCTTCGTCGAGCGCTGGGCCACGCCCACGCTGCTGATGTGGGCCGAGGCCGACCGCTGCGTCAACCCTGCCGGCAGCGCGGCTTTCGCGCGCAGGGCGGCCGGCAACGGCGCGGTGCAGGCCGTCGGCTTCCCCGGGCTCTTCCACGAGATCCTGAACGAGCCCGAGCGCGAACAGGTCTTCGCCCGGCTGCGCCCCTGGCTGGGCGCGCGCTCCTAGAATCGACCGATCCGCCCCCTTTCCAGCCCCTTTCCGTCCGCCGTGGCCGCTCCCGTGCCGCCGGACTCGACATCAGCGGCGCACCCGCCGCGCAGGAGACCCGCATGAACGCACGTGACCCGTCGTTGCCGCTGCACAAGGATGAGATCGATGCCCTCGGCACCTTCGCCGGCAAGGTCTGGGACGAGCAGATCGTCCCCGCACTGACCGACTACATCGCCATCCCCGCCAAGAGCCCCATGTTCGACGCGGACTGGGCGTCCAACGGCTACATCGAGCGCGTCATCCGCGACGCCGCCCAGTGGGTCGAGAGCAAGAAGATCCCCGGCCTGAAGCTGGAGGTCATCCGCCTGGAAGGCCGCACCCCGGTCATCTTCTTCGAGCTGCCCGCGACCAAGGCCGACAGCACCGACACCGTCGTCCTCTACGGCCATCTGGACAAGCAGCCCGAGTTCAACGGCTGGCGCGCCGACCTGGGCCCCTGGACGCCCAAGTACGAGGACGGCAAGCTCTACGGCCGCGGCGGCGCCGACGACGGCTACGCGATCTACGCCTCGATCACCGCGCTGATGGCGCTGGACCAGCAGGGCATCGCCCGCCCGCGCTGCGTCGGCCTGATCGAGACCTGCGAGGAATCCGGCAGCTACGACCTGCCCGCCTACATCGACCTGCTCAAGCCGCGCCTGGGCAACGTGTCGCTGGTGGTGTGCCTGGACTCCGGCGCCGGCGATTACGACCGGCTCTGGATGACCACCTCGCTGCGCGGCATGGTCTCGGGCGTGCTCAAGGTCGAGGTGCTGACCGAGGGCATCCACTCGGGCGACGCTTCCGGGGTGGTGCCGTCCTCGTTCCGCATCCTGCGCCAGGTGCTGGACCGGCTGGAGGACTCCAAGACCGGCCGCCTGCTGCCCGAGTCCTTCCATTGCGACATTCCCGGCGTGCGTCTGGAGCAGGCGCAGGCCACCGCCGCGATCCTGAAGGAAGAGGTCTACAAGCGCCTGCCCTGGGCCTGCGGCGGCGACGGCGGCCCGGTCCTGCCGGTGACCTCGGATCCGGTCGAGGTACTGCTGAACCGCACTTGGCGCCCGACGCTGTCGGTCACCGGCGTGGACGGCTTCCCCGAGCTGAAGAACGCCGGCAATGTGCTGCGCCCCTACACGGCCTTCAAGTTGTCCCTGCGCCTGCCGCCGCTGATCGACGGCAACGAGGCGGCGCTCAAGCTCAAGGCGCTGCTCGAGGACAACGCCCCGTACAACGCCAAGGTCAGCTTCGTGCCGGACGGCCGCGCCGGGGCCTTCGGCGCGACCGGCTGGAACACGCCCGAGCTGTCCCCGTGGCTGAGCGCCGCGCTGGAGCAGGCCAGTCAGGCCCACTTCGGCCAGCCGGTGGGCTATATCGGCCAGGGCGGCACGATTCCGCTGATGAGCATGCTGCAGAAGGGCTTCCCGGCGGCGCAGATGATGGTCTGCGGCGTGCTGGGTCCCAAGAGCAACGCCCACGGACCCAACGAGTTCCTGCACGTGCCCTACGGCAAGCGCCTGACCGCCGCGGTCGCGCAGGTCGTCGCCGCGCACCCCTGAAGCCGGTCCCCGGCGCATCGCGAAGTCATACAGAGGCGGCTTGGCTCGCGGGACCTGGTCCCGCGGCACCCGCCCGGAGGAGACGGGATGGATCAGGTCAAGGCGATGCGGGTCTTCACCCGCGTGATCGACGAGGGCAGCCTCGCCGGCGCCGCGCGGGCCCTGGATCTGGCGCCGGCCGTGGTGACGCGGCTGGTGGCGGATCTGGAGGAACATCTCGGCGCCCGATTGATCAACCGCACGACGCGCCGGCTCTCGCTGACCGATGTGGGCGAGTCCTATCTGGAGCGCTGCCGCCGCATCCTCAGCGACATCGAGGAAGCCGAGGCCCTGGCCTCCGCGGCGACCAACGAGCCGCGCGGCAGCCTGCGTGTGCTGATTCCCCCGGCCATCGCCATCCACCAGCTGGCGCGCCACATGGTGCGCTTCCATGCGATGTATCCGCTGGTCAGCGTGGAGCTGGTCGCGCCCGGCCCGGTGGACACGCTGGACGAGAGCTTCGACATCACCGTCATCTCCACGCGCAGCCCGCTGCAGGGCGACTTCATCGCCCGCAAGCTGGCGCGCACCGAGGTCATCATGTGCGCGGCGCCCGAGTACCTGGCGCGGCGCGGCCGCCCGCAGCATCCGTCGGAGCTCAAGCAGCACGACCTGATGCTGCCGCCCATCCACGAGCTGTCGCGGGGCGTGACCTTCGAGCGCTGCGGCGCCGACGGGCTCACGGCGGAGAGCTTCTTCGCCATCCCGTCCCGGCCGGTGATGACCACCACCTCGACCGACACGAAATACGCTTGCGCCCTGCACGGGCTGGGCATCGCGGGGCTCCCGTCCTTCGTCGTCGGCGACGCGCTGATGGAAGGGGCGCTGGAACGCGTGCTGTCGCAGTGGCGCATCTACAGCTACTCGCTCTGGGCGGCGATGCCGACGCGCAAGTTCGTCCCGGCGCGCACCCGCGCCTTCATGGATTTCCTGCTGGAGATCTTCGGCGGCAAGGACGAGGACCCCTGGCTGGCCGCTGCCGGCTGCCCGAGCTATCGCGCGGCGCAGGACCTGCTGGCCGCGCAAGTCGCCAAGGACGCGAAAGACGCCAGCGTGCCGTATGCGCCGCTTACCTCAACGTGAAGCCGGTTTGGAGGAACTGGGGCTGCAGATCCTCGATCAGGCGCAGCAGCGGCGACAGCTCGACGTAGCGCGTCGCCGTCTTCACCACGTAGGCGTAGAAGCGCGGCAGGTCCTCGGCGTACTGGGGCTTGCCGTCCCGGTGCTTGAGCCGGCAGAAGATGCCCAGGATCTTGAGCTGCCGCTGCAGCACCGTCCATTCCAGCCGACGCCAGAACAGGCCGAAGTCCAGCGCCATCTCGTGCGGGTCCTCGCCGCTGGGGTCGGCCGGATCCATGCCGAACAGGCCCGCCTTGCGCGCGCCCTCCCAGTAGCGCACCGCCCAGTCCAGCTCTTCCGCTTCGTCCCAGGAAATGAAGGCGTCCCGCAGCAGCGAGGCGATGTCGTAGGTGATGGGGCCCATCACCGCATCCTGGAAGTCGATGACGCCCGGATTCCCGCCGGCCACACCTTGCGGGACGACCAGCAGATTGCGCGGCATGTAGTCGCGATGCATGGGCACCCGCGGCTGCGCGGCGATGTTGGCCGCCAGCAGCGTCACCGTGCGGTCCCAGTAGCCGCGCTGCTTCTCGTCCCACTGCTTGCCGTGGTGGGCCTGGACGCACCAGTCCACGAAGATCTGCAGCTCCCGGCGCACGAAGGCCTCGTCGAAGGGCGGGAGCGCGCCCTCGGCACGCGCCGCCGGGCAGGTCTGCCAGCGCAGCAGCGATTCGGTGGCGTCGCGCATCAGCGTATTGGCCGCGGCCAGGTCGCCGTCGCGCTGCGCGCGCAGCAGGGTGTCCAGATAGGACTGCTCGCCCAGGTCCTCCATCAGCGCGAATCCCGACGCGGCGTCGTGCGCCAGCAGTGCCGGCACATGCAGACCGCAGCCGGCCATCAGCGCGCCGACCTTGACGAAGGGCGTCAGCTGGTTCGGCTGGGCCGGATCGTCCATCACGATCAGGCTGCGGCCGTCCGCGCAGGCGATGCGCAGGTAGCGCCGGAAGCCGGCGTCGCTGCTGGCGGCGCTCAGCGTTTCGGGGCGCAGACCGTGGGGCGCCACCAGCGGGGCCAGCCAGTGGTCGAAGCGGGCGGCGCGATCGATATCGGGCCAGAGCGCCGGAGCGGCATGCGGAGCGGGAGCGGTCGTCATCGGGCGCGGGGCGGAGAAGCACAAGGGCCGCTGCTGGAGCGGCCCCGGGGAATGGTGGACGAGGCGGAGTCGACGGTCCTGCCGGCGTGCGAGCCTCGTGGATAATGATTCTACAAACCCCGGGCAGCGCGGCGCGATCCACGCGCGGCCGCCTGACTTCTGACGACGCTGCCCGCCTGATGCGCCACCCGGTTCCCCGCCCCCGTCCGCTGACCCTGACCGCCGCGCTCGCGGTCGCGCTGCCCGCTTTCGCGGCGCAGGCGCAGGAGACTTCCGGCGAGCCGCTGGTGCTCAAGCCTGCCAAGCAGCTGCACCAGGCCCGCCGCGAGGGCACCCGCCCGGCCATGGCGCTCAGCGCCGACCGCATCACCAGCATCCTTGACCAGACGTCCACCGCCGAGGGGGACGTGCAGCTGCGCTACGGCAACATGCTGCTGAAGTCCAAGACGCTGAACTACGACTACCCGCGCGACCTCGCCACCGCCGAGGGCGATGTCGAGCTCCACCAGAACGGCGCCGTGCTGCGCGGTCCCAAGCTGGAGCTCTTCGTCGACCGCTTCGAGGGCCAGCTCGAGAGCCCCACGTATTTCTTCGCGACCACCGGCGGTAGCGGCAGTGCCAAGGCGCTGCACTTCCTCGGCGACCAGCGCATGCGGGCCGACGACGCCACGTACTCGACCTGCCCGGTGTCGGAAGCAGGCGAGCGCAAGCGCGATTGGGAACTGGTCACCAGCAGCCTTAAGCTGGACTTCGACACCGGCGAGGGCGTCGCCACGAACGCGGTGGTGCGCTTCCTGGGCGTGCCCATCCTGGCTGCCCCCTCGCTGAGCTTCCCGCTGGGCGATCAGCCCAAGTCCGGCTTCCTTCCGCCCAACGTCAACGTCGACAACCGCAGCGGCTTCGAGTACGGCCAACCGTTCTACTGGAGCATCGCGCCCAACCGCGACGCGACCATCAGCCCCTTCATCATGACCCGCCGCGGCGCGGGCGTGGACAGCGAGTTCCGCTATCTGGAGCCCGGCCACCGCGGCACGGTCAGCTACGCGCTGCTGCCGCACGACCGGGTGACGGGGCGCTCGCGCTGGGATCTGCGGCTGAAGAACAGCGGCGACATCACGCCCGACTGGCGCTACGACGTCAACACCGAGCGCGTGTCCGACAACGACTACTGGAAGGACATGCGCAACCGCATGGACAGCCAGACGCCGCGCCTGCTGTCGACGGACCTGCGCACCCAGCGCGACTTCAATTTCAACTGGGGCGACCTGCAGACCTACGCCCGCGTCCAGCACTGGCAGCCGCTGCAGGTGCAGGAGACGCAGGACCAGTTCCTGGCCCCGTACCAGCGCTCCCCGCAGATCGGCATGCGGCTGCAGACCGGCGCGGACGAGTCGGTCCTGGCCGGCTATCTCCCGACCGGCCGCCGCGCGCGGCTGGAGGGCGGCGTCGAGGTCGAGTACAACCGCTTCGACCTGCCCGGCGGCAAGCTGGGCACGCAGACGCAAACCGGCGAACGCGTCCACCTGCTGGGCCACGTCAGCCTGCCCATGAGCGGCGCGGCCTGGTGGCTGATTCCCAAGCTCTCGCTGAACTCGGCCAGCTACAAGGTCGACGAGCCGCTGGACGCGTCGGGCCGGCGCTCGATCTCGCGCTCCATCCCGACTTTCAGCATCGACCACGGCTGGATCCTGGAGCGCAACACCACGCTCTTCGGGCAGGCCATGCGCCAGACGCTGGAGCCGCGCGTGCTCTACGTCAACACGCCCTTCCGCGACCAGAGCGCGATGCCCAATTTCGATTCGGCGCCGCGCGACTACAACTTCGATTCGGTCTTCGCGGAGAACCAGTTCTCCGGCGTGGACCGCGTCAGCGACGCGCACATGATCGCCTTCGGCGCGACCACGCGCTGGATCGAGGACGAGCGCGGCGAGGAACAGCTGCGCCTGGGCATGGTCCAGCGCTACCTGCTGCGCAACCAGCGCATCACGCCGGACGGCACCCCGCAGACGCACCGGCTCTCGGACGTGGTGCTGCTGGCCTCGGCGCACTTGAACCAGGCCTGGTGGACCGACAGCACGCTGCAGCTGAACTCGTCCGACGGCACCGTCGAGCGGACCGTGCTGCGCCTGCGTTACTCGCCCGGCCCGTTCCGGACGGTGAGCGCTTCGTATCGCCTCGCGCGCGGGCAGAGCGAGCAGGTCGAGCTGGCCTGGCAATGGCCGCTGTTCGGCCCGGACCGCAAGGCCATCAGCGGCGGCGCGGGCTGCGCCGGCGCCTGGTACGGCGCGGGCCGGCTGCAGTACAGCATGCGCGACAAGCGCTTCACCGATTCGGTCATCGGCGCCGAGTACGACTCCGGCTGCTGGATCCTGCGCATCGGCGCGGAACGCCAGGCCACCGGTCGCGCCGAGACCAACACCCGTCTGATCCTCCAGCTGGAGCTGGTCGGCCTGTCCCCGCTCGGATCCAACGCCCTGAAAGTGTTGAGAGACAATATTCCGGGTTACCGTTCGCTGAGCTCCGAGCGCTCGGCTTTTGGCACATATGACTGAATTGCGTTCGATGCGACATCTCAAGCCGGTGGCGGCCACCCTGATCCTCTTGTCCGCGGCCCTGGCCGGCACGGTGTCCCGAGCGCAGACGGCAGCCGCCGCCGCGGCGGCCGCTGCGGCCAAGCCGGCGGCGTCCGCGCCCGCGCAGCCCGCGCGTCCGGCCGTCGAGCAGCGCCAGCTCAAGCCCGGCGACTACATCGCCGCGGTGGTCAACTCCGACATCGTGGCCGCCTCGGAAGTCATCCAGCGCACCGAGCGCATGCGTGACGAGGCCCGCCGCCGCGGCGAGAACGTCACCAACGAGCTGCTGCACAAGCAGGCGCTGGACAGCCTGATCGACGAGCGCGCCATCGTCACCTGGGCGCGTGAGAACGGCCCGCGCGTGGACGAGCCCGAGCTCGATCGCGTGGTGGCCAACGTCGCGACGCAGAACAAGCTGACGATGGACGAACTGCGCAAGCGCTTGGCCGCCGACGGCATCGACTTCAAGCGCTTCCGCGAGAACCTGCGCGACCAGATGCTGAGCGAGCGGGTGCGCGAGCGCGAAGTGCAGAACCGCATCCGCATCACCGACGGCGACATCGACAAGTACCTGGACGACCGCAAGGCGGCGCTGCAGGGCCGCGAGCAGCTCAACATCGCCCAGATCCTGGTGCCGGTGGCCGAAGGCGCCGGTCCGGTGCTGGAAGCCGAACGCCGCGCCCGCGCCGAGGCCGCCCTGGCCCGCGTCAAGGCGGGCGAGGACTTCGCCAAGGTCGCCAAGGAGTTCTCCGAGGACGCCAACAAGGACCGCGGCGGCGAGATCGGCCTGCGCTCGGCCGACAAGCTGCCGGACGTCTTCGTCGAGGCGGTCAAGGGCCTGAAGAAGGGGGAGCTGCGTCCCGAGCTGCTGCGCAGCGCGGCCGGCTTCCACATCATGAAGCTGCTGGACCGCGAGACCGGCACGGCCTCGATCAACGTGGTCGTGCAGACCCACGCCCGCCACATCCTGCTGCGCCCCTCCGAGCAGCTGAGCCCCGAGCAGGCCGCCCGCCGCCTGAGCGAGTTCAAGCGCCAGATCGAAGCCGGCCGCGCCAGCTTCGAGCAACTGGCCCGTCTGAACTCCGAGGATGGCAGCGCCCAAGAGGGTGGCGATCTGGGCTGGGTGTCGCCGGGCGGCTTCGTGCCGGAGTTCGAGGAGGCGATGGACGCGCTCCCGCTCAAGGGCATCTCGAATCCGGTCCCGTCGCGTTTCGGCATCCATCTGATCCAGGTGCTGGAGCGCCGCGATGTGGTGCTGGACACCAAGCAGCTGCGCGAGCAGGCGCGCAGCGCCCTGCGCGAGCGCAAGTACGACGAGGCCTACAACGAGTGGATGAAGGAACTGCGCGCGCGCGCCTTCATCGAGACCCGCGAGTGGCTGGACTGATCACGCGGACCGGGCAGTACACATGGGACACGTCGCGCGCAAGCGCTTTGGCCAGCATTTCCTGACCGACAAGGTCATCATCGACGGGATCATCGACGCGATCGCGCCCGGTGAAGACCAGTCCATGGTGGAGATCGGGCCCGGTCTGGGCGCGATGACGCTGCCGCTGCTGCAGCGGCTTCCGGCGTCCAGCCAGCCGCTGACGGTGATCGAGCTGGATCGCGACCTGGCGGCCCGCATGCGCAAGCGCGGCGACGTCACGGTGGTCGAATCCGACGTGCTGAAGGTCGACTTCGCGGCGCTGGCCGCAGAGCGCGGCCGCAAGCTCAAGGTCGTGGGCAATCTGCCCTACAACATCTCGTCTCCGATCCTTTTCCACCTGCTGGGCTTCGTCGACCATGTCGTCGACCAGACCTTCATGCTGCAGAAGGAAGTCGTCGACCGCATGGCGGCCGGCCCCGGCGGCAAGGAGTACGGTCGCCTCAGCGTGATGCTGCAATGGCGCTACGACGTGGAGGCGCTGTTCGACGTGCCGCCCGAGGCTTTCGATCCACCCCCTCGGGTGGACTCGGCCATCGTGCGCATGGTCCCGCGTCGCGATCCGCCCCAGCTCGACGAAGCGCTGTTCAGCGAAATGGTTCAGTCGGCCTTCTCGCAGCGCCGCAAGCTGCTGCGGCATTCGCTGGGGCGCTGGCTGGAGGCTCGCGGCTTCCAGGGCCAGTTCGACCTGCAGCGTCGCGCCGAGGAAGTGCCGGTCGAGGAATTCGTGGCGCTGGCTCAGGCGCTCTGAGCTTCTTGCGACAGCAAACGCCCAGCAAAAAGGCCTTCCGTTTCCGGAAGGCCTTTTCTCTTCTCAACGAGAGAACCGGTCGCGATCCTCAGGAGATCCTCAGGCGGCGCTGAGCCACATTGAGGTGTCGAACGCGCTGCACATCATCGGCATGTTCATGCCGAAGTTGGGGTTCGGATTCGCTTTGGTGCTCTTGATCACCGGCTTCGCTTCGGGGGTCACTTCAGTCGCCCGCTCCCAGGACGCTTGGTCCTGAGAGCGGGCTACTGAAAAGAATAGAAGCACCTGAATGAGATCTTCCGCTCGCCCCAGAAATCGGCGGCCTCGCGGAAGACGTCGAGCAGCTGCTCGCGCGCCTCGCGGTCGAAGCGGGCATGGTCGGGGATCTGGTCCAGCACGACGACGAAGCCCGGCTGCGCGCCCGACTTGTGGACCAAGTCGGTCATGCAGTCAAACAGCGCGTCCATGCTTTTCCCGAAATGCGCCGGGAACAGGAAGCTGCTGGCGAGCAATTCCAACACGTCCTGTTTCGTCTCCGCCGATGACAGGTTGGCGTACAGGAAATGCTGGCCGGCATCCTGAGCGGCCTGCATCAAGTCCTCTACCCGGTAGGCTCTGATCGCCTGCACGATGTTGGGACGGACTGTCTGCAAAAGCATGGTCGCGTTCCTCCTTGATGGTCACAGATACGGTGGCGCCGCCGGTTCACGGGTCCGACCGCGCAAGCGAATCAGATCGTGGTCGTCGGTGTCGATTCAAGCCTCGGGATTCAGAGCTCGTCGAGCGGACGACCTGCGGTCGGGGCGGCTCGGAACGGGTGTCGCGGGGGGCTGGATCCTCACCGTGTGAGGACGGAGCGGCCCGTGAAAGCACGGGTTAACCCTGAATCCTGAAGCCAAGATGGTACAGAAACGGCCCCGAATGCTCAAGCCGGGGTCTGCCACAATGCTCAAAAATGCGGCATTGTTAGCATGTGCACACATTCACTGTGAGCCTATTAAACTGGAGCGATCATCAGGCGGAAATCCACTGGTGAGCCACTACAAACTTTTTCTATAGGCGTAAGCGGGGGTCGGGCATTGGGCGCCCGAATCGGCGAGTGTACGCGCAGAAACGCCCTCGTCCGGGCGGGAGCGAGGGCGTTTGGCGAGGCCCGCGATCAGGCCGATCGGCCCGGGATCAGCGCGCGGCGTTGGCGTCCGCGACCGTCAACGCGGTCATGTTGACGATGCGTCGCACCGTGGCCGAGGCCGTCAGCACGTGCACCGGCTTGGCCGCGCCCAGCAGGACCGGACCGATGGCGATGCCGCCGCCGGCCGCCGTCTTCAGCAGGTTGTAGCTGATGTTGGCCGCGTCGATGTTGGGCATCACCAGCAGGTTGGCTTCGCCGGACAGGGTGCTGTTGGGCATCAGCTGAGCGCGCAGGTTGGGATCCAGCGCGGTGTCGCCGTGCATCTCGCCGTCGACTTCCAGCCAGGGGGCCGTGTCGCGGATCAGCGCCAGCGCGTCGCGCATCTTGACCGCGGACGGGCAGTTGCTCGATCCGAAGTTGCTGTGCGACAGCAGCGCTGCCTTGGGGCGCAGGCCGAAGCGCATCATTTCCTCGGCGGCCATGATGGTGATCTCGGCCAGTTGCTCGGCGTTGGGGTCGTAGTTGACGTGGGTGTCGACCAGCATGACCTGGCGACCCGGCAGGATCAGCCCGTTCATGCAGGCGAAGTTCTTGACGCCGGGGCGCTTGCCGATGACCTGGTCGATGTACTGCAGGTGCATCGCGGTGTTGCCCCAGGTGCCGCAGAGCATCCCGTCCACTTCGCCCTTGTGCAGCAGCATGGAGCTGATGAGCGTCAGGCGGCGGCGCATCTCGATCTTGGCCAGCTGCTGGGTCACGCCCTTGCGCTCGGTCATGGCCAGATAGGTCTGCCAGTAGTCGCGGTAGCGCTGGTCGAACTCGGTGTTCACGACGTCGTAGTCGCGACCTTCCTGCAGGCGCAGGCCGAAGCGCTCGCAGCGCTGGGCGATGACTTGCGGGCGGCCGATCAGGGTGGGGCGGGCGACGCCCTCGTCGACCACGATCTGCACCGCGCGCAGCACGCGCTCTTCCTCGCCCTCGGCATAGGCGACGCGCTTGTGCAGCGCGCGCTTGGCGATCTGGAAGATGGGCTTCATCGTCGTGCCGGAGGCGTAGACGAAGCTCTGCAGCTTCTCCAGATAGGCCGGCATGTCCTGGATCGGACGCAGCGCCACGCCCGAGGCCTCCGCCGCCAGCGCCACCGCCGGCGCGATCTTCATCATCAGGCGCGGGTCGAAGGGCTTGGGGATCAGGTACTCGGGTCCGAAGCTCAGGTTGGCGCCGGCGTAGGCGGCGGCGACCACTTCGCTCTGCTCGGCCTGCGCCAGCTCGGCGATGGCGTGCACCGCGGCGATCTCCATCTCGTCATTGATGGTCGTGGCGCCGCAGTCCAGCGCGCCGCGGAAGATGTAAGGGAAGCACAGGACGTTGTTGACCTGGTTCGGGTAGTCCGTCCGGCCGGTGGCCATCAGCGCGTCGTCGCGGATGGCGTGCACGTCCTCGGGCTGGATTTCCGGATTCGGATTGGCCAGGGCGAAGATGATGGGATGGGCGGCCATGGTCGCGACCATGTCCTGCTTGAGCACCCCGCCCGCCGACAGGCCCAGGAAGATGTCCGCGCCGTTGATCACCTCGCGCAGGCTGCGCAGCTCGGTGGGCTGCGCGTACGCGGCCTTGTCCGGATCCATCAGCTCGGTGCGGCCCTCGTAGACCACGCCGGCCAGGTCGGTCACCCAGATGTTGGACTTGGGCAGCCCCAGCTTGACCAGCAGGTTCAGGCAGGCCAGCGCTGCGGCGCCCGCGCCCGAGGTCACCAGCTTGACCGAGCGGATGTCCTTGCCCGCGACCTTCAGGCCGTTGAGCAGGCCGGCGGCCACGACGATGGCGGTGCCGTGCTGGTCGTCGTGGAAGACCGGGATCTTCATGCGCTTGCGCAGCTCGCGCTCGACGTAGAAGCAGTCCGGCGCCTTGATGTCCTCGAGGTTGATGCCGCCGAAGGTCGGCTCCAGCGCGGCGATCACGTCCACCAGCTTGTCCAGATCCTTCTTCTCGTCGATCTCCAGGTCGAAGACGTCGATGCCGGCGAATTTCTTGAACAGGACGCCCTTGCCCTCCATGACCGGCTTGGAGGCCAGCGGGCCGATGTCGCCCAGGCCCAGCACGGCGGTGCCGTTGGAGATCACGGCGACCAGATTGCCGCGCGAGGTGTAGCGGAAGGCGTTGGCCGGATCGGCCACGATCTCTTCGCAGGCGGCGGCGACGCCGGGGGAGTAGGCCAGCGCCAGATCACGCTGGTTGATCAGCTGCTTGGTCGCGGCGATCGCGATCTTGCCCGGGGTCGGAAACTCGTGATATTCGAGAGCGGCCTGGCGCAGTTGCGCGCGTTTTTCTTCGGACGTGGTCATAGAGGCTCTGTCTGGTTGGCCGCGACCTCTCGAGGGGGTCCCGGGCTGTCTCTCAACGATGGCGATGCGCTGGCGGCGAGGGCTTCAACACGGGGATGAAGGGCTCGCGGCACGGCGGAAGCCGGGTCGGGCATTGTAGGAGTCCGACCGTCGCCGGACGTTGCGGACTATGCGTATGCCGCATGCGAGCCAGCCTCCTCGGGATGACCTCGGGCACGCCGGATCCCCTTGCGCACGCGCCTTCACGCGAGCGCGGCGCGGGCCACCCGCGCGGCCGGGGGATACGCGAAACTGCGCATCGTCCCGGCGGGGCGCCGCGCCATACTGCCTGCCCCGTTCCGGTCGTTCCCGGCCGATCCTGGCCGCTTCCCGCGCCGCTCCTGCTCCCGCTCTTCCATGAATGCCGTTCCCGCTCCGTTCCCGCCCGCGCGGCCGCGCCGTTGGCGCCGCGCGCTGCTGTGGGGCGCGCTGGTGGGCCTGCTGCTGGTGGCGCAGTCGCTGCTGCTGACGCTGACGGTGAGTCACGAGGCCGCCCGCGCGCAGGAGGCCTCCGACCTGGCCGCCGCCGAGGTCACCGCCCGCGGCAAGCAGCTGGTGAGCCGCGACCTGCAGGCGCTGCAAGGCCTGCTCTGGGCCCAGGACGACGAGTGGCGCACCAATGCCGCCGCGTTGATGCGCCAGACCCGCGTGCTGCTGCGCATCGAGCTGCGCGACCGCACCCGCGAGGTGGTCCGCGCCGTCGACACGCCCTACGCGCCGCCCCTGTTCTCGACGCTGTCGCGCAATCAGCTGCAGCTGGAGACCGAGCTCGCCTGCATCGCCGCGTTGCGCCAGGGCACACCGCTGTTCTCGCGCTCGTACTTCGTGCCGGGCTCGGGCGGCGACGGGTTGGAGGTCACCGACCTGTGCCTGCCCCGCGTGCGGGCGGGCGAGCCCGCCTCCTACGTCGTCGCCACCGTGGGCCTGCGGCCGCTGCTGGAGGAATCCATCTCGCAGGACCAGGCGCGCCGCTTCGAGATGTCCTTCGTCGAGGGCGACGGCACCCGGCTGGCGCGCACCGGCCTGACGCGTGGCAGCGGTTTCTATCTGTCCGAGCGCCTGCTGGACCTGCCCGGCCTGAGCCTGCAGCTGCGGGTGGACAACGCCACCGGCCGGCCGCAGCTGATTCCGAATCTGGCGACGGCGCTGGTGATCGGCCTGTCGCTGGCGCTGTTCGCGCTGGTCATCGTGCTGGCGCGCGACGGCCGCAAGCGCGCCGAGGCCGAGCATGCGCTGGCCGAATCCCTGGCCTTCCGCCAGGCGATGGAGAACTCGCTGATCACCGGGCTGCGCGCACGCGATCTGGACGGCAACATCAGCTACGTGAACCCGGCCTTCTGCGCGATGGTGGGGTACTCGGCGCAGGAGCTGGTGGGCAGCGGCCGGCCGCCGAATCCGCCGCTGTACTGGCCGCCCGAGTTCACCGACGAGTACTGGCGCCGCCACCGTGACCGCGAAGCGCGCTGGGAGGCCGGGCTGCCGCCGCGCGAGGGCTTCGAGACCGTCTTCGCGCGCGCCAGCGGCGAGCGCTTCCCCGTCATGATCTACGAGGCGCCGCTGCTCAATGCCGAGGGCCAGCAGACCGGCTGGATGAGCGCGGTGCTGGACCTGAGCGCGCAGCGCAAGGTCGAGGAGCTGTCGCGCCAGCAGCAGGACCGGCTGCAGGCCACGGCGCGTCTGGCGACGGTGGGCGAGATGGCCTCGCTGCTCAGCCACGAGCTGAACCAGCCGCTGGCGGCGATCGCCAGCTACGCGACGGCGTCGATCAACCTGATGGTGCGCGAGGCCGACGATCCGCAGACGCCCGCGATGGTGCGCCAGGCCGTGACCCGCATCGCCGAGCAGGCCGAGCGCGCCGGCCGCGTCATCAAGAGCGTGCACGACTTCGTCCGCCGCCGCGAGGCCGCGCGCGAGTGGACCGCCGTTGACCAGCTGATCGAGGCGGTGCTGCCCCTGGTGCGGCTGCAGGCGCGCAAGAGCGGCGCCCGCATCGAACTCGACATCCCGCGCGGCCTGCCGCGCGTGCGCTGCGATCGGACCATGGTGGAGCAGGTGCTGCTCAACCTGACCCGCAATGCGATCCAGGCGATGGACGGTCCCACGCCGCTGGCCGACCGCGCGCTGATCCTGCGCGTTCGCCGGCTGCAGCCCAAGTGGCTGAGCTTCGCCGTCATCGACCACGGACCCGGCATTCCGGCCGAGGTCGCGCGCCAGCTCTTCACGCCCTTCTTCACCACCCGCACCGAGGGCATGGGCCTGGGCCTGAGCCTGTGCCGCACGGTGGTGGAGCAGCACGGCGGCGCGATGGACTTCGAGAGCCGCGTCGCGCCTCAGTCGCCCACGGGCACCGAGTTCCGTTTCAGCCTGCCGTGCGAGGATGGCGCCGGCGCGCCCCGTTCGTCGGGCAGCAACACGCTTTCTGGAGAATCGTCCGCATGAAGCCGCAGTCCCTGCCCATGGTGTATCTGGTCGACGACGAGGAGGTGGTGCGGGACGCGCTGGCCTGGTTGCTGCGCTCGCGCCGCCTGCTGTCGGAGGGCTTCGGCAGCGCCGAGGCCTTCGAGTCCATGCTGGACACGCTGCCGCGCGGGGGCGTGGACTGGCCGTCCGCGCCGAGCTGCCTGCTGCTGGACGTGCGCATGCCCGGCATGAGCGGCCTGGCGCTGTTCGAGCGCATCATCGAGCGCGGCCTGCAGCAGACGCTGCCGGTGATCTTCCTGACCGGCCACGGCGACGTGCCCACGGCGGTGGCGGCGGTCAAGCGCGGTGCCTACGACTTCGTGGAGAAACCGTTCTCGGACAACGCGCTGGTGGACCGCGTCGAGCAGGCGCTGGCGGTGAGCTCCGCCGCGATCGAGGCGCGCGACAGCCACAAGGCGCTGGACCAGCGCGTGGGCGACCTGACCGAGCGCGAGCGTGAAGTGATGCAACTGGTGGTGCAGGGCCTGCCCAACAAGCTGATCGCGGACCAGCTCAACATCAGCGTGCGCACCGTCGAGGTCCATCGCGCGAGGGTCTTCGAGAAGATGAACGTGAAGTCCGCCGTCGAACTCTCCAACCTGCTGCGCGGCGACAATGCCGCCCATGGGTGAATTCGATCTGATCGCGCGCTATTTCGCGCGCGTCATTCCTGAGCTGGGCCACGCCGGCGCCGGCGCGAGGACCGTGGCCGTCGGCATCGGCGACGACTGCGCCGTGCTGACGCCGACGCCCGGCCACCAGTGGCTGGTCTCGGCCGACATGCTGGTCGAGGGCCGCCATTTCCTGTCCACCGTGTCGCCGCGCCGACTCGGCCACAAGGCCCTGGCGGTGAACCTGAGCGACCTGGCCGCCTGCGGCGCCTCGCCGCGCGCCTTCTTCCTGTCGCTGGCGCTGCCGCGCGTGGACGAGGCCTTCCTGGCCGGCTTCTCGCAAGGGATGTTCGAGCTCGCCGACGCGCACGGCATCGTGCTGGCCGGCGGCGACACGACCGCCGGGCCGCTCAACATCAACATCACCGTGATGGGCGAGACGCCCACGGGTCAGGCCTTGCTGCGCTCGGGCGCGCGGCCCGGCCACGAGGTCTGGGTCAGCGGCACGCTGGGCGACGCGCGGCTGGCGTTGGAGGTCTTCCGCGGCACGCTGTCGCTGCCCGGTGCTCAGTTCGACGAGGCACGCCTGCGCATGGAGATGCCCGAGCCGCGCGTCGCGCTCGGGCGCGCGCTGCGCGGCATCGCGAGCGCCGCCATCGACGTGTCGGACGGCCTGATCGGCGACATCGGCCATGTCCTCCAGCGCTCCGGCGTGGGCGCGACGCTGCGGCTGGCGGACCTGCCGCGATCGGCGATCCTCGGCGCGCAGCCTGAAGATGTGCAGCAGCTGTGTCTGCTCACCGGCGGCGACGATTACGAGCTGGTCTTCACCGCGCGCGCCGAGGACCGCGAGCGCGTCATCGCCGCCGGCCGCGAGTCCGGCACGCCGGTCTACCGCGTCGGCCGGATCGACGCCGAGCCGGGCCTGCGCGTCGTCGACGGCGCGGGCCGGCCGCTGGCGCTGACGGCGCTGAGCGCCTTCGATCACTTCAAGACCTGACTCTGATGAGCGACGACATTTCGCTGCCGCCGGTCCGCGCCACGCTGGGCTTCATGCTGCGCCATCCCGCGCACTGGATCGGCATCGGCTTCGGCTCCGGACTGGCGCCGCGCGCGCCGGGCACCGTGGGCACGCTGTGGGGCTGGGCCTCCTTCGCGGTGCTGAACCTGTGGCTCTCTCCGCTGCAATGGGGCTGGCTGATCGCGGCCAGTCTGGTCGTGGGCTGGTGGGCCTGCACGGTGACCGCGCGCCACATGCGGACCTGCGACCCCGGCGCCGTCGTCTGGGACGAGATCGTCGCCATCTGGCTGATCCTGTGGCTGGTGATGCCGGCGGGCTTCTGGTGGCAGCTGGCGGCCTTCGGCGTGTTCCGCTACTTCGACGCCGCCAAGCCCGGCCCGGTGCGCTGGGCTGACGGTCTCTTCAAGATCGAGCCCGGCAAGCCGGTGACGGTCTGGCAAGGCTTCGGCATCCTGTTCGACGATCTGGTCGCGGCCGGATGTACGCTCGTGGTGCTGGCCGTCGCCAAGGCCGCGTTGCCGCTGCTGGGCGGCTGATCATTCCTCAGGAGGCCCCATGCTGTTCCCCGACGAGTCTGAATTGATCGAACGCATCGCCCTCGCGCTGATCCAGCGCAAGGAACGCATGGGCACCGCCGAGTCCTGCACCGGCGGCCTGATCGCCGCGGCCTGCACCTCGCTGGCCGGATCGAGCCAGTGGTTCGAGCGCGGCGTGGTCAGCTACAGCAACGAGGCCAAGACCGAGCTGCTGGGCGTGCCCGCCGCGATGATCGCGCTCAACGGCGCCGTCAGCGGCGAGGTCGCGGAGCACATGGCCCGCGGCCTGATCGCGCATGCGCCGGTGGACTGGGCGTTGGCGGTGACCGGCGTGGCGGGCCCCGGCGGCGGCAGCGCGTCCAAGCCGGTCGGCACCGTGTGGCTGGCGCTGCTGCACGGCCGTCAGCCGGTGCGGGTGTGGAAGGAGCTCTTCCCGGGCGACCGGCATTCGGTGCGCGCGCAGACCGTGCGCGCCGGGCTCGAGGCGCTGTGCGACGCGCTCGAGGATCGCGAGGTCTGAGGCTGCCCGGCCGCTGAGCCGCCGAGCCCTCGGGCGGGATACAGCCGGTCACGCAATTGGCCAAGAGTCATTTGCGCGCGACTCCCTGATCGAGCAGGATGAGCCCTTCGCCGGCGGGCCGTCCCGTCGCGCCATCGATGGAGGGATCCCATGGCTCACGCCGTTCTTCCGGGGCCGCTCGGCACGGACACGCGCCAGACGCTGTCCGATGAAGGCACCTCGCTGCTCAGCCCCACGCCGCGGCCCGGCCCGGTGGGCCTGGACACGCCCTCGGGCGAGAACTGGACGCTGGAGGCGCCCGGCGTGGCCCAAGCCCAGCGCCCCTTCACGCCGGCCAAGCCGGCGGTGCCCGCCGTCACGCCCGAAGGCGAGGACCGCCCGCTCACCGCCGGCGAGATCGCGATGGCGCGGCTGATCTTCAAGGATTCGCTGGATTACTCGGACGTGCGCGTGCACAACGACGAGTACCTGCCCTTCGGCCTGCAGCCCGACAACACGGCCATGACGCCCAACGGCGAGCTGTACTTCAATCCGGACTACTTCAAGGAGGACTTCTCCAAGGAGGACAACCGGAACAAGCACTGGTTCATGCACGAGATGGTGCACGTCTGGCAGCACCAGCTGGGCTACTGGGTGCGGCTGCGCGGCGCCATCCGCATCGGGCTGGGCTACGACTACGAACTCAAGTCGGGCAAGACCCTGGGCGACTACAACATGGAGGCGCAGGGGGACCTGCTCTCGGACTACTTCGCGCTCAAGTTCCTGAACGATCCGCAGGCGATGATCCAGAGCCAGTACGCCAACCAGCTCGCCCTGTTTGAAGAGGTGTTGAATGCTTTCCTTCAGAACCCCGCGGACAAGAAGAATCTCCCTTGATGCCGCGCTCGCGCTGGCCTTTTGTGCCGCGCTGAACAGCGCTTGCGCCATGTCGCGCATGGGTGAGGCCGAGGTCGTCGAGAAGGACGGGCAACCGTGCTTCGCGCTCACCGCGAAGGAGGCCTCGCGCGGCCCGCATGTTCGTGTGCATGCGGTGGCCGTGTCCGACGAGTCGTCCAAGCCGGTGACGGACGTGTGGCGCGCCAGTCTCGATCCGGCGCGTACGCCGCTGTCGGCGTCGGCCTGCATCGCCTACGGCCAGGCCGACGGCGACGCCATCAAGCCGGCGTCGCTGAAGACGGGCCGCGTCTACCAGGTCTACTTGAACGGACGCTCGTCCGATCCGGGCGATTCGACCCAGGGCTACATCGCCAAGTTCTGTCTGATGCCGGGCCCGGGTGCCGGCGCGATCGAGGGCGGTGAAGCGAAGGAGGCTCGCAAGCTCGTGCCGGTCAAGCCCGGCATGCCGGCCTGGCGCAGCGGCGTCTGCCAGTGAGCCTCACAGGTTCGCGAGGATGGTGCTCGCGCGGGCGTCGCCCAGGTCCGGCGGCTGCCAGTTCTTGAGCCAGTCGGGGAACTGGTCGCCGGGCATGGGCCGCGCCAGCAGATAGCCCTGACCCTGATCGCAGCCCAGCGTCTGCAGCAGCGTCCAGGCCTTGGGC
Source organism: Roseateles sp. (assembly GCF_039595295.1). GTDB lineage: Bacteria > Pseudomonadota > Gammaproteobacteria > Burkholderiales > Burkholderiaceae_C > Roseateles. The sequence continues at coordinate 75,571 of NZ_JBCNLU010000007.1, read as the reverse complement.
GTTTCCAGCCCCTCGGCGACCACGCTCAGCCCCAGGTTGTGGGCCAGCTCGATGGTGGAGCGCACGATCTTCGCGTCGTCGATGTCGCGCTCCATGTTCATCACGAAGCTGCGGTCGATCTTGAGCTCGTCCACCGACAGCTGCTTCAGATAGGCCAGCGAGGAGTAGCCCGTCCCGAAGTCGTCGATGGACAGCTTGAAGCCCAGCGCGTGCAGTTGTTCCAGCGTCTGCAGCGCACGCTGCGGATCGTCCATGATCGCGGACTCGGTGATCTCCAGGCACAGCGCCGACGGCGGCACCCCGGCCGCCAGATCCGCGACCTTGATCGCCAGATCCTGGTCCATCAGATCGCGGGTGGACAGGTTGACGCTGATGGGCACGGCCAGCCCCTCGCGCTCCAGGCCGATCCAGGCCTGCGCGGCCGCATGCAGCATCCAGGCGGTGATCTGGCGGATGAAGCCGGTCTGCTCGGCGAAGGGGATGAACTCCATCGGCGGCACCATGCCGCGCGTCGGATGCTGCCAGCGCACCAACGCCTCGGCGCCGGCGATGCGCTGGCTGTGCAGGTCCACCTTGGGTTGCAGGAACAGCCGCAGCTCGCCGGCATCGATCGCGTGGCGCAGCTCGCTCAGCAGCGACAGCGATTCCTGGCTGGCCGCATCCATGCTGGGCGCGTAGACCTCGCAGCCGCTCTGGCCGCGCTTGGCCGCGTGCATCGCGAGCTCGGCGCGCGCGAGCAGCATGGCCGAGTCACGCCCATGCTGCGGGTACAGCGACACGCCCATCCCGGCCGACAGGTCCACCGTCTGGTCGTCGATGCTGAGCGCGCGCTCGAAGTCGCGCTGGATGCGCTTGCAGACGGCCTCGGCGCGGGTCGCGCCGGCGTCCTCAATCAGCAGCAGGAACTCGTCGCCGCCCAGCCGCGCGATCAGACTCACCTCGTCCTTGAGCAGGTGTCGCAGCCGGTCCGCCACCGCGCGCAGCAGCCGGTCGCCGAAGCCGCGGCCCAGCACGTCGTTGACGTGCTTGAAGCGGTCCAGATTCAACATCAGCAGCGCGAAGCGCTGGTCGTTGTCGGCGATGCGCCGCGCCAGCGCCTGGCTGAACTGTTCGCGGTTGGGCAGGTCGGTCAGCGGGTCCCAGAAGGCGAGGCGGTGGACTTCCTCCTCGCGCGCGCGGATGCCCTGGCGCATGGCCTCGAAGGCCTCGGCCAGATCGCCGATCTCGTCGCGCGAGGGCCGCGTCACCGGCCGCGCGTAATCGCCCGCGCCCAGCCGGCGCGCCTCGCCTGCCAGGGCTTTGACCGGTTCGCTGATGCGCCGCGCCGTCAGCACGGCGCCGATCGCGAACACCGCCACGCCGGCCAGGCTCAGGCCCAGCAGCATCCATTGCAGCTGGCGATAGGGCGCGAGCGCGTCGTCCACCGAGCGCAGCAGCAGCACCGCCATCAGGCGCTTGTCGTCGCCGCCGTGGGCCAGCGGCTGCAGCCGGGCCTGGAACTGCTCGCCGTCGATGTGCATCTGGAAAGTCTGCGCCGCCGCTTGATCGACGCGATCACCGCCGCCCGCGCCGGGTTGCGCGATCGTGGGCAGCTCGCGCAGGACGAGCTCGGTGTTGGCGGTGTCCAGCACGCTGGCCAGCACGGTCCAGGCGCCGTGCTCGGGCCGGCTCAGCAGCACGCCCTCGATGTTGGCGATGCGGCGCAGCTCCCGCAGCTGGTCCTGGCGCATCTCGAAGCCCATGAACACCCAGCCGCCCAGACCCGCGGCGCGCATGCGCGCCACCACCACCTGATAGGCCTTGTCGCCCAGCAGCACGATCTGGCTCTGCGTGCGCCCCTGCTGCTGCCGGCTCACCCCGCGCAGCATCGGCGCGACCTGGCCGGCGATGGGGTCGGTGGCGGTGACCAACTGGAAGGCGTCGTTGGCGTAGCCGATGAAGGAGGCCTCGCCGCGCTCGCTCAGGTTCCTGAAGACGTCCTGCAGCGTCGAGCGCAGCTCGTCGCCCTGGATGCCCGCGCCCACCAGTTGGCGCAGGCCGTAATCGGACTGCAGCAGGTCGGCGATCAGGCCGCGCTGCTCGGCGTCCTGCTCGACCAGCTGGGTGAAGATGCGCTCGCCCGCGGCGAGTTCCTCGGCCACCGAGGCCCGCGCGTTGCGGCCGATGCCCTGGCTGATCAGCGCCAGGTTGAGCAGCTGCACCACCAGCAGCAGCGCCAGGAACAGCGCGACGATGCGCCCCTCCAGCCGCCGCAGGTTGAGGAAGTCGGGCCAGCGCATCGGCATGGCGTCAGTCGCGCAGTTCCACCTTCAGCACGCCGGGCGCGCCGGCGGCCACCGTCAGGGGCTGCACCGTCGGCGCGGCATTGCCCAGCCGCGCGGCCCACAGGCGCAGGCGGTGCTCGCCGGCCGGCAGGTCCAGCTTGACCTCGCCCTGCGCGTCGCTGCGGCCGAACACCGGCGTGTCGACGACGACGATGTGGGCGCTCATGCGGTCGTGGATGTTGCAACCCAGCTGGGCCACGCCGGACTTGTCGAAGACCACCGGCTCGGCCGGCGTGCCCGAGTACAGCTTCAGCTCGAAGCGCTTGGTCGGCGAGAACGAGTAGACGTGGTGTCGGACGGTGTCGAAGTTGGGGAAGTTCACCGCCGTGCCGGTCTGCACGATCAGCAGCTGCGGGGTGAACTGGCGGTCCTTCTGGCCCATGGTGGCGGTGACCCCGGCCGCGGCCTTGGCGGGCTGGCCACGCAGCTCGACGGCGACGACCGCATCGGGCACGGGCGCGCCGCTGGCATCGCGGACCTGGACGGTCCAGGGCGCCGCATGGGCGGTGCCGAACGCCAGGGCGCTCAGGCCCGCCAGGGCGATGGTCAGCAGGAGCGGTGGGAAACGCATCGACGGCGCCTGATGAACGACAAGGCGTCAACCATAGCGGGTTTTCTGGGCCGGCGGATGCAGGGCTTGCTCCAGCATCAGGGCCAATCGGGCCAGGGCTTCCCACGGATCGGTGGGCCATTCGGGATGGCGCAGGCCCTTGACGATGCCGTCGCAGATCTGCGCGGCCACCAGCAGCCGCGCCAGCGCGGCGCCGTGGAGTTGCGGAACGATGCGCTCGAACAGGCGCTCCTTCGGTCCCCAGACGCGCGCCTCGCGCAGCGCCATGGGCAGCGGCTTGCCGGCGCCGACGGCGTCATGCACGCGCTTGAGCGAGCGTATGTCCTCGGCCATGGTCCAGTGCACCAGCACCGCGGCCTCGCCCTCGGCCTTCAGACCGTCGAGCATGCGCAGGACGCGGCCGACCCGGCCGCTCAGCAGCGCCTCGCTGAGCTTGAAGACGTCGAAGCGCGCCACGTCCAGGACGGCCGCCTCGATCTGCTGCAGGCTGAGCTCGCCCGGCGGGTGCAGCAGCGCCAGCTTCTGCAGCTCCTGGTGCGCGGCGAGCAGATTGCCCTCGACCCGGTCGGCGAAGAACTCCAGCGCCTGCTGGCCGTCAGGACCGGACGCGACCGGCTGGCCCTGCTGCTGCAGGCGCCGCGCGATCCAGGCGGGCAGCTCGCGGCGCTCCACCGGATCGACCTTGACCGACACGCCCGCCGCGTCCAGCGCGGTGAACCAGGCGCTGCTCAGCTGCGTCTTGTCCAGGCGCGGGAGCGTGACCAGCGTCAGCACGTCGGGCGGCAGGCCCTCGACGTAGCGCTGCAGCGCCTCGGAGCCGTCCTTGCCGGGCTTGCCGCCGGGGATGCGGATCTCGATCAGCTGCTTGTCCGCGAACAGGCTCATCGCCTGGGACGCGGCGATCACCGGCGCCCAGTCGAAATAGCCGCCGACGACGGTGAAGACCTGGCGCTCGCTGTAGCCCTGCTTGCGAGCCTCGGCGCGCAGCAGGTCGGCGGCTTCCTGCGCCAGCAGCGGCTCGTCGCCGTGCACGACGTAGACCGCCTTCAGGCCCTTGGACAGATGACCCGCGAGGGCCTCGGCTTTGATCTGCATCGTGTCAGCGCGCCCGTCCTCAGGACGGCAGATGCACCGCGGCCAGGCGGCGCAGCAGCAGGCCGACGGCCTCGACCTGCATGGCCTTCTGCAGCGAGGCTTCCTCCTGCTCCTTGGCCAGGGCGGCGCTTTCGCTGTAGTTCATGTCGCGGGTCAGCCGCAGCTCGGTGCGGGGCAGCAGGATGTCCCCGCCGGCCGTGCGCAGCGAGTAGTCCAGCGACAGCCGCAGCTGCCATTCGGTGATCTGACCGGCGGCGGTGGTCGCCACCGAGGTCTTGTCGCGGACCTCGCGCTGGACCTCCAGGATGACGTCGGCGCGGTTGGGATCCTCGACCAGCTGCACGGTGCTGCGCGCCACCTGGCGACGCAGCTCCTGCGCGAGCGGGGAGTGCGGGATGAAGCCGGTCAGCGCCAGCGTCTTGAAGTGGTACACCGGCTCCTTGCGCAGCTCGAAGCCGCAGCCCGACAGCAGGGCTGCGGCGCCCAGCGCGCCGAAGGTTCCGAACGACAGCAGATCGCGGCGCTTCATGGCGTCAGACCACCAGGTTGACGAGACGGCCGGGGACGATGACGACCTTCTTGGGCGTCTTCCCCTCGGCGAACTTCTCGAAGTCGGGACTGGCCAGCGCGATCGCCTCGATCGCGGCCTTGTCGGCCGAGGCCGCGACCTTGATCGAGCCGCGCAGCTTGCCGTTGACCTGCAGCATCAGCTCGATCTGGTCCTGCACCAGGGCCGACTCGTCGACCGTGGGCCAGGCCGCGTCCAGCAGCTCGCCGAGCTCGGCCGCGAAGCCCAGTTCCGCCCACAGTGTGTGCGCGATGTGCGGGCAGGCCGGGTAGATCACGCGCAGCAGCACCGAGAAGCCTTCGCGCACCGCGGCCGACTGGCCCTCGGCCTTGAAGCCCTCGAGCGCGTTCAGCAGCTTCATCGCGCCGGAGACCACGGTGTTGTACTGCATGCGCTCGTAGTCGTACGAGACCTGCTTGAGCACCAGGTGCACCTCGCGGCGCAGCGCCTTGCCGTCGTCGTTCAGCGCGGCGAAGTCCGCGCCGCCGGTCTTGATCGCGTCGGCGTGCTTGGCGCCGAAGCCCCACACCCGCTTGAGGAAGCGATGCGCGCCCTCGACGCCGGCGTCGTTCCACTCCAGCGTCTGCTCCGGCGGAGACGCGAACATCACAAACAGACGGGCCGTGTCGGCGCCGTATTCGTCGATCAGGGCCTGCGGGTCGACGCCGTTGTTCTTGGACTTCGACATCGTCGTCATCTCGTACTCGAGCGGCTGACCGTCGGCCTTGAGCGTGCCGCCGGTGGGCTGGCCGTGCTCGTTGCGGGTGACGTCGACCTCGTGCTCCCAGTAATAGAGCTTGCCGGCGTCTTCCGGCTTGCGGAAGAAGGCGCCCTTGAGCACCATGCCCTGGGTCAGCAGATTCGTGAACGGCTCATTGAACTTGATGAGCTTGAGGTCGCGCATGACCTTGGTCCAGAAGCGCGCGTACAGCAGGTGCAGGATCGCGTGCTCGATGCCGCCGATGTACTGGTCCATCGGCATCCAGTAGTCGGTGCCGCTGGCGACCATCTGCTCCGGATTGGTCGCGTCGCAATAGCGCATGAAGTACCACGAGCTGTCCACGAAGGTGTCCATCGTGTCCGTCTCGCGCTGGGCCGGCGCGCCGCACTTGGGGCAGGCGCAGTTCAGGAAGTCGGCGCGCTTGTTCAGCGGATTGCCGCTGCCGTCGGGGATGCAGTCCTCGGGCAGGACCACCGGGAGGTCCTTCTCCGGGACCGGCACGGGGCCGCAGGTCTCGCAATGGATGATGGGGATGGGCGTGCCCCAGTAGCGCTGGCGGCTCACGCCCCAGTCGCGCAGGCGCCAGGTGGTCTTCTTCTCGCCCAGGCCCTTGGCGCCCAGCAGTTCAGCGACCTTGTCCACCGCCTGCTTGTGCGTCAGGCCGTCCAGCACGCCGGAGTTGATGCACAGGCCCTTGACCTTGTCGCCGTAGGAATCGGCCCAGGCGTCGGCGCTCCACGGCTCGTCGCCGACCTTCACGACCTGCTTGAGCGCGATGCCGTATTTGTTGGCGAAGGCGAAGTCGCGCTCGTCATGCGCGGGCACGCCCATCACGGCGCCGTCGCCATAGCTCATCAGCACGTAGTTGCCGACCCAGACTTCGATCTTCTCGCCGGTCAGCGGATGCGTCACGAACAGGCCGGTCGCCAGGCCCTTCTTGTCCTGCGTCGCCAGTTCGGCCTCGGTCGTGCCGCCTTGCTTGCATTCCTCGATGAACGCGGCCAGGGCCGGGTTCGTCGCGGCGGCGTGAGCGGCCAGCGGGTGTTCCGGGGCCACGGCGCAGAAAGTGACGCCCATGATGGTGTCGGCGCGCGTCGTGAACACGTACAGCAGGCCGCCCTGGATGGGTTGGCCGTCCGCGCCCTGGATGTCGTGCGGGAAGGCGAAGCGCACGCCCTCGCTCTTGCCGATCCAGTTCTCCTGCATCAGGCGCACGCGCTCGGGCCAGCCGGACAGGTAGTTCTTGTCCGAGGGATCGGCCACGGCGGCCAGCAGTTCCTCGGCGTAATCGGTGATCTTCAGGTAGTAGCCGGGGATCTCGCGCTTCTCGACCGTCGCGCCCGAGCGCCAGCCCTTGCCGTCGATGACCTGCTCGTTGGCCAGCACGGTCTGGTCGACCGGGTCCCAGTTCACGACCTGCGTGCGGCGCTCGGCGATGCCGGCTTCCAGCATCTTCAGGAACAGCCACTGGTTCCAGCGGTAGTAGTCGGGCTTGCAGGTGGCGATCTCGCGCGACCAGTCGATGGCCAGGCCCATCGCCTGCATCTGCGACTTCATGTAGGCGATGTTGTCGTAGGTCCACTTCGCCGGCGGAACCTTGTTCTTCATCGCCGCGTTCTCGGCCGGCAGGCCGAACGCGTCCCAACCCATGGGCATCAGCACGTTGTAGCCCTTCATGCGCAGCTGACGCGTCAACATGTCGTTGATCGTGTAGTTGCGGACATGGCCCATGTGCAGCTTGCCGCTCGGGTAGGGCAGCATGGAGCAGGCGTAGAACTTGGGCTTGGACGCGTCCTCGACGACGCGATAGGCGTCGCGGGCGTTCCAGTGATCGCGGGCGGCCTGTTCGACCTCGGAGGGGGCGTATTTCTCGTTCATGGGGGCTTCGGGCAAGGTAGCCGTCGATTGTATGTAGGTGGACGCCCGCCCGCGGCCGGCGTCGGCGCGGGTCAGCGGGAGGTGTCGGGCGTCGGATCCGCCGGACGCTTGGCCTTGGCCGGCGTGGTCCGATTGGCGCTCGGGGCGCCGCTGCCGGGTTCACCGCTCTCGCCGTTCTCCGCGACGAAGGCGATCCGGTTCAGCCCGGCCGCCTGCGCCCAGCCGATCAGTTGCGCCACGCGGCCGTAGGGCACCTCGCGGTCGGCGCTGAGGCGAAGTTCCGCATCGGGTTGGCGTTCGGCCAGCTGGGTCAGGCGCTCGCGGACGGTCTTGGCGTCGAGCTTGTTCTCGCCGACCAGGTACTCGCCCTCGGGCGTGATCGCCAGCGCGATGAATGTCGAGCCCGGACCGGGCGCGGCGGCATCGCTCTTCGGGAGGTTCAGCTTGAGCGCGCTGCCCATCAGCGGCGCCGCGATGATGAAGATCACCAGCAGCACCAGCATGACGTCGATCAGCGGCGTCATGTTGATCTCGCCCATGGGCTTGGGCGCTTCGCGTCGTTCGAGGCGGCCGAATCGCATGAGGCCCGGTGCGGTCGAGTGAGGGATGAACCAGCGCTCAGGTCGGAGCGCCGAGCAGCTCGCGCAGATCGTGCGCGAAGCCTTCGAGCTCGGCCTCGCAGGCGCCGACCCACTTGCCGAAGAGGTTGTAGGCCAGCACCGCCGGAATCGCGACGGCCAGGCCGGCGGCGGTCATGATCAGCGACTCGCCGACCGGACCGGACACCTTGTCCAGGCTGAAGTTGCCCGTCGACGAGATGCTGAGCAGCGCGTGATAGATGCCCCAGACGGTGCCGAACAGCCCGACGAAGGGAGCGGTGCTGCCGATGGTCGCCAGCACGACCTGACCCCGGCTGAGGCCGGCGATCACCGCATGCAGCGCGTCGCGCAGGCGGCGGGTCAGCTGCGAGTGCCGCTGGGCCGACGCGGCGAGCGTGCCGTCCGGGCTCTCCGACATCGCGGCATCGACCAGGGGCGCCATCAGGCCCTCCCGGTCCAGCGCCTGCAGCTGATCGCGGCCCTGCGCGAGTGCCGGGGCGGCCCAGAACACGGGCAGCCCGCGGGCGATGTCGCGGCGCGCGCGGGTCAGAAACCAGCCTCGCCAGAAGATCAGCACCCAGCTGCTCACCGACATCGCCAGCAGCAGCAGCGAAACGAAGCGGGCGACCGAGTCGCCCGCCTGCCAGAGAGAGATCAGCTCGCGCATCGGATCGCGGCGGTGCGGCTCAGGCGATGCCGAGCACGTCGTTCATGTCGAACAGGCCCGTCGCGCGCGTGCCAAGGAAGCGCGCGGCGCGCAGGCTGCCCTGAGCGAAGGTCGCGCGGCTGGAGGCCTTGTGGCTGATCTCGATGCGCTCGCCGATGCCCAGGTACATCACGGTGTGGTCGCCGATCACGTCGCCGCCGCGCACGGTGGCGAAACCGATGGTGGACGGGTCGCGCTCGCCGGTCACGCCCTCACGGCCGTAGACCGCGCAGGTCTTCAGATCACGGCCCAGCGCCTGGGCGACGACTTCGCCCATCTTCAGCGCGGTGCCGCTGGGGGCGTCGACCTTGTGGCGGTGGTGGGCCTCGACGATCTCGATGTCGTAGCCGTGCGAGAGCGCCTGGGAGGCCTGTTCCAGCAGCTTGAGCACGACGTTGACGCCGACGCTCATGTTGGGCGCCATCATGACGGCGGCGCGCTGGGCGTACTCGCCGATCTTGGCCTTCTCGTCGGGGCTGAAGCCGGTCGTGCCGATCACGGTCTTCACGCCCAGCTCCGCGCACAGCGCCAGATGCGCCATCGTGCCCTCGGGGCGGGTGAAGTCGATCAGCACGTCGGACCGGGACAGGCCGGCGCGGAGATCGCTGGTGATCTCGACGCCGGTCGCGCGGCCGAGAAACGCGCCGGCGTCCTGACCCAGCGAGGGCGTGCCCTCCCGGTCGATCGCGGCGCTCAGCTCCAGGTCGTCGGCGGCCAGCACGGCCTCGATCAGCATGCGGCCCATGCGGCCGGACGCGCCGGTGATGGCGATGCGCAGGCGGCTCATCGACGGGCTTCCAGCGGGGGATATTCGCGGGTGGGGCCGATCGGCTCGGGGGCGGTGGTCGCGGCCACCTTGGCTGGCGCGGGCAGCGCCTTGCGCTCTTCCTCGGTCAGCTCGAGCTTGGGCTCCGCGCCCTTGACCTTGAGCGTGTTGATCGAGGCGATGAATTCCTTCTCGGTCGGCAGGTCATCGGGGGCGTCGATCTTGGACAGCTTGTCGCCGTCGAAGGTCAGCAGGATGTGGCGGTTCTGCGGGGCTGCGCCTTGACGGCGGATCGTGAAGACGTAATCCCAGCGCGCCTCATGGAAGACGTCGGTCAGCAGCGGGGAACCCAGCGCGTCGCGGACCTGCGCGCGGGTCATGCCGGGCTTGACCTGGGCGAGCTGCTCCTTGGTCACGACGTTGCCCTGGACGATCTCGACGCGGTAGGGCGTCACCAGGCCCAAGACCTTGTCGCCGCTCACCGAGAGCGCATCGAACTTGGGCATCTGGGAGCAGCCGCCCAGCGTCAGGAGACCGGCCATGAGGCCCAGGGTCGTGCCGCGCAGAGAGGGCCGGCGGGCGAAGCGGGCGATTTGGGAATTCAATGACATGGCGCAACCGGGCCTAGGCGCAAGGGCTATGATCTGCGGATTCTAGCGGCTCGCACCCACGCTCTTCCGCAGGCGCAATCCCCATGAACCGGTCAGACGAAATCAAGAACAGCGGGCTCAAGGCCACGCTGCCCCGCATCAAGATTCTGGAGATCTTCCAGACCACCCAGCAGCGGCACATGACCGCCGAGGATGTTTACAAAGCTTTGCTGGATGAGCGCGCGGACATCGGTCTGGCCACGGTCTATCGGGTGCTGACGCAGTTCGAGCAAGCGGGGCTGCTGTCGCGCAACCACTTCGAATCGGGCAAGGCGGTCTTCGAGCTCAACGAGGGCCATCACCACGACCATTTGGTCTGCCTGACCTGCGGCGTGGTCGAGGAGTTCTACGACCCGCAGATCGAAGAGCGCCAGCACGCCATCGCGCTCGAGCGCGGCTTCCAGCTGCAGGAGCACTCGCTGGCTCTGTATGCCAATTGCGTGAAGAAGGACTGCCCGAACAAGTCGGGCCTGCGCTGAGGCGCGGAGCGTCGCGCCCGTCGCGGGCCGCGCTCAGTTCGAGTCGTTGAGGCCTTGCTCGATGGCGCGCTGGTGGCGCTCGACGAACTCGCGATAGGTGTCGATGCCGCGCAGCTGCAGGATGGTGTTGCGCACGGCGGCCTCGACCAGCACCGCCAAGTTGCGGCCGGCGTCCACCGCGATCACGACCTTGCGCACCGGCATGCCCAGCACGTCCTCGTAGAGCGGCTCGTAGGGCAGGCGCTCGAAGTCGCGCTCCATGGTCTCTTTGCGGACCAGGTGCACGATCAGCTTGAGCCGCATCTTCCGGCGCACCGCCGTCTCGCCGAAGATCGCCTTGATGTCCAGCAGGCCGATGCCGCGGACTTCCAGCAGATTCATCAAGAGCTCGGGGCAGCGGCCCTCGATCGCTTCCTGCGCGATGCGGAAGAAATCCACCGCGTCGTCGGCGACCAGGCCGTGGCCGCGACTGATCAGCTCCAGACCCAGTTCACTCTTGCCCAGACCGGACTCGCCGGTCAGCAGCACGCCCAGGCCCAGGATGTCCATGAACACGCCGTGGCGCGTCGTGCGATTCGCGCAGACATGCGCCAGATAGGCGCGCACCAAGTCGATGACGTGGCCGGCGGATTCGGCCGTGGTGAACAGCGGGATCTCGGCGCGGTCGCACATGGCGACCAGGCGGTCGGGCGCGGGCTGATCGTCGGCCACGATGATGACCGGCGGCTCCAGCGTCACGATGCGCGCGATGCGGCGGTCCAGCACGTCGCCGGAGGCCTGGCTCAGATAGCCGACCTCGCGCCGACCCACGATCTGGACGCGATAGGGGTGGATGTAGTTCAGGTAGCCGACCAGATCGGCGGCCGATTGTGCGTCGCGCAGCGCGGCTTCGTCGAAGCGGCGCTCAGGATGGGCGTGACCCGCGATCCACTCCCAGCGCAGGGCCTCGCGGTGTTCTTCGAACAGCCGGTCGGCGCTGATGGAGGTAGCTTTCACGAATCAGGTCGGAAGCGGAGTTGTAGAGAGCGCCTTGGCGTCTCAGGCGACCGATTTCATCGGTTCCCAATCGGCGATCAGACGGTGCACCGTGGCGGCGTCGGACTCGGTCTTGAGCCGTTCGCGCAGCTCGCGGTCGGAGAGCATCTCGGCGATCTCGGACAGGATCTCGAGATGGCGCTGGGTGGCGGCCTCGGGAACCAGCAGGAAGATCAGCAGCGTGACGGGCTCGTCGTCCGGCGCGTCGAAGCCAATGGGTTGCTGCACGCGCAGCACCGCGGCCAGCGGATTCTTCAGGCCCTTGATCCGGCCGTGCGGGATCGCGACGCCGTGCCCCAGTCCGGTCGAGCCCAGCCGTTCGCGGGCGAACAGGTTGTCGGTGACCGAGGCGCGGGAGATCGAATGGTTGTTCTCGAAGAGCAATCCGGCCTGCTCGAAGACCCGCTTTTTGCTGGAAGCGTCCACATCGACCAGCACGTTGCTGGCGGGAAGGATGGCGGCGAGACGGTTCATCGGGCAAGGCGCCGGTCGTTATGGATCGGCGAAGCTGGGAAAGTACTGCGCACCAGGTCGACGCGCAGATCCGGGGGTAAGGGTGGAGATTATAGGAATCACGCCGCCTTGACGGGCGTCATGGATGCGACGCACCTGTGAAAACGTCGCCATTGCTGTTGCATTGCAACAATTCTCGACAAAAAGGCGGCCTCATGGGGCCGCCTTGCTCGTGAACCTGGGGAAAGCCCCAGGGGCTTTCACTGCCGCCGGATCAGCCGGCGTTCAGGTCCAGCCGTTTGGCGGACGCGTGATGGTGGTTTTGCACTCGATCCTTGTGGCGGCAGACTTGCCGATCCAGCTTGTCCATCAGCTCGTCGATCGCGGCGTAGAGGTCTTCGTGCGAGTGCTCGCAGAAGATTTCCCGTCCCTTCACATGCAACGTCACTTCCGCGCGCTGGCGTCGATCCTTCTCCTTCTGCTTCTCCACGGTCAGCAGGACGTTGACGTCCACGACCTGGTCAAAGTGGCGGATCACCCGGCTGAGCTTGTTCAGCACGTATTCGCGCAGAGCCTGTGTCACTTCGAGATGGTGGCCGCTGATGGTCAGGTTCATAAAGCCTCCTTTCACAAGGGCTTGGTCGGAAACAAGTGAGGGCCGCTGGGGCCGGAACAAAGAGCGGAGGTGTCTAAGGGTGGGTGTGCTCGAAAGTAGGGGTGGAAGAATGCGGGGGAACGGAAAGAACGAGGGTCTTGAAGCGGCGCGCGGGGCGTCTGGGATCGAGGCTCGACGCAGGGAGCGCGGCATGCGCCGCGACGCGCTGGTCTGAGGATGAAAAGGCCGCGAGGGCCGATGGCATGCGGGTTCCGAAGGATCTGGTGATGAAAGGACGAGTTCAGTCTGCTCCCGAAAAGGGGCTCCGGCAAGTGATCAAAAGCAAGGTTTGGGGGTGAATATTCCCGCCTTGCGACATGGCGGGGTCCGTGTTGGAATGCTGGATGTTGCACGGCGGGCCCTGGCGCGGTTGCCGGTGCTCTCGGGGCGATGTGATAATCCTGCGTATCCCGATTACTGGAGTCCCTCTTGGACAGCGACCACCCTTGTTGGCCGTCCACTCCAGCGTCAATCCGCCGCCTCTTCTAAGCGCTCAGCGTTCCTGGCCGACGACGGTGCCGAACCCCTCGTTCCGCACGTCCGACCCTCTGCAGCGCCGCCGCGGCGCTTGTCCGGAGTGAGACGGGCCACATCCAAAGCCCTTGCTCCCGGACCGCCGCGCTGAACGGCCGTCCTCTCAGAAAACACCGCGCCGCGTCGCGACCCGCACACCGCTCCCCGGGTCGGTCAACGCGCATTCGAGCGTCCGCGTTCGCGCCTCTGCGCGACCGCACGCCGACGAAGGACCCGCATGCTGAATGTGTTCACGCTGGACAATGGCCGCCTCAAGGGCGGCATGCTCCAGGAAGAGATCTCGACCGCCCTGGATCTCGCGACCGTGACCGGCTCCGGCCGCGAACCCGTCTGGGTCGACCTGGAGTCCCCGACGCCGGAGGAAAAGGACTGGATCCGTGAGCGCTTCGGCCTGGTGATCCCCGAGGACATCGTCGACGAAGATCTGGAGGAATCGGCCCGGTTTTACGAGGAAGACAACGGTGAGCTGCACATTCGCTCCGACTTCCTGATTGACGACATGGAATCGCCGCGCAATGTGCGTGTGGCCTTCATCCTCTACGGGAAGGTGCTGTTCTCGATCCACAACGAAGATCTGCCCGTCTTCCGCCTGCTGCGCCTGCGCGCGCGCCGCATTCCCGCGCTGATCGAGGACGCCAAGGACGTGCTGCTCAAGCTCTACGACGCGGATGCGGAGTACTCGGCCGACGTGCTCGAGGGTATCTACGACAACCTGGAAAAGGTCAGCGCCCGAGTCTTGAAGAAGGACGTCAACGACACCGAGGCGGGCGAGGTGCTGTCGGCCATCGCGCGCGAAGAAGACTTGAACGGTCGCATCCGCCGCAACGTGATGGACACGCGCCGCGCGGTCAGCTTCATGATGCGCAGCCGCATGCTCAACGCGGAGCAGTTCGAGGAGTCCCGGCAGATCCTGCGCGACATCGATTCGCTGGACTCGCACACCGCGTTCCTGTTCGACAAGATCAACTTCCTGATGGACGCGACGGTCGGCTTCATCAACATCAACCAGAACAAGATCATCAAGATCTTCTCGGTGGCCAGCGTCGCACTGCTCCCGCCGACGCTGATCGCCAGTGTTTACGGCATGAATTTCGACGGCATGCCGGAATTGCATTGGAAGTACGGCTACTACTTCGCGATCGGCTTGATGGTGGCGTCGGTGGCCGCGCCGTTCATCTACTTCCGCCGCAAGGGCTGGTTGGCCTGAACGAGCGCTTCACTCGCCTCCAAGCGCGCCGTGAACGGCGCGCTTTTTCATTGGGCAAGCCATTGTGCGGGTGAAATGGAAAGGGCCTCCGCGATCGCGGAGGCCCTTGGAAGAAAAGAAGCCATCAAGACGCCCCGGGCCAACGAGGGAGGGAGGGAGGAGGAGGAGAAAGGCCTCGGGATTGCAGCTTCACGAGGAAGCAGGTCTTGCGGCTGAAATGCTGTGCTGAATGTACTCCCGTCGATGCCAGGATCGGTGGAAACCCGTTGGCCCCACTTCGTCTTCCGGCCCTTTAAGGTCGGTCAAAGCGAGCCCTGCTACGGACCGTTCCTCCAACGTGGCAAACGGCGTGCCCATCATCGGATGGGCGTCGTCGCGATCGAGGTCTCCTCCAGTCTTCATCGCGCCGCCGTGTTCAGCGAGGCATCATGGTGCAACGCATCGCAGGCGCTGTCATCCTGCCGATGAAGGAAAACGTGAGCATCTGTCACCACTGTCCCGCCTAGCCGGGACAGTTTTCAGGCCGATGACAGCAGGTGTTCCGCCGGCAACGCGTCGGCGTTCAAAGGCGCCCGGAAGGGCCGATGTCATCGGCCCTTCGAGACCGATCACTGGGGCGTCAGCAGCTTCTCCAGCGCCTGCGTGAACGCCGCGCTGTCCGGGGAGACATTGGAGCCGAAACTCATGACCTGCTTGCCGTCGCGGGAGATCAGGTATTTGTGGAAGTTCCACTTGGGCGCCTGGCCGGTGCGCTTGGCCAGATCGGCGAAGAGCGGGTTCAGATCAGCCTTGCCGGCGGCCACGCTGCTCTTGCTGAACATCGGGAACTTCACGTTGAAGGTGTTCTCGCAGAACTCGGCGATTTCCTTGTTGGAGCCGTACTCCTGGTTGCCGAAGTCACCGGACGGAAATCCGAGCACCACCAGGCCCTTGTCCGCATAGCGCGCGGAGATCGATTCCAACGCCTTGTACTGCGGCGTGTAGCCGCAGAAGCTGGCCGTGTTGACCACCAGCACCACCTTGCCGGCGTATTGGCACAGGGCCTGGGGCTTTTCGTCCTGCAGGCGCGGCATCTGCCGTTGGAGCAGGTCGGGGCAGGTGGCGGCGGAGGTCGAGGCCTCGGCGGCCGGCGCGGCCTGGGCGCTCCGGGCCGGCAGCGAGGCGAGCACCGACACGAGGGCCGCGGCGGCAAGGGCGGAACCGCCGGCGAAGCGACGGACGAAGAGGCCGAGGGTGGCGGACATGGGGGATCTCCTGATTCGATGTGATCCGGCTCCGCGCCCGACTGCGTAACAACCGAAGCTGGCGTGAGATCCGGCGGAAGCGGCATTAGGCCAGATCGCCCCCACGGCGCGGCGCCGTAAGGGATTGTCATGGTGCGACCGGTAGAATCCGCCGCGCTTAACAGGACGCTGACATGCTTTACCCCGAACTCTTCAAACAGCTCGAGGCTGTGCGCTGGAACATGGACACGGATATCCCGTGGGACAAGTTCGACGGCACGCTGCTGACGGACGATCAGGCGCGCACGATCAAGATGAACGCGATCACCGAGTGGTCGGCGCTGCCGGCCACCGAGATGTTCCTGCGCGACAACAAGGATGACAGCGACTTCTCGGCCTTCATGAGCGTGTGGTTCTTCGAAGAGCAGAAGCATTCGCTGGTGCTGATGGAATACCTGCGCCGTTTCCGTCCGGACATGGTCCCGACCGAAGCCGAGCTGCACGAGGTGCGCTTTGAGTTCGATCCGGCTCCCGCGCTGGAGACGCTGATGCTGCACTTCTGCGGCGAGATCCGTCTGAACCACTGGTACCGTCGCGCCGCCGAATGGCACACCGAGCCGGTCATCAAGGCGATCTACGAGACCCTGTCGCGCGACGAGGCCCGTCACGGCGGCGCCTACCTGCGCTACATGAAGCGCGCGATGACCAAGTTCGGCGATGAGGCGCGTGCCGCCTTCGCCAAAGTCGGGGTGCTGATGGCCAGCGCGCGTCGTACCGCCCAGGCGCTGCACCCGACCAACCTGCACGTGAACGCCAAGCTGTTCCCGCGCGACACCATCCAGAGCCGCCTGCCCGATCCCGAGTGGCTGGAGAAATGGCTGGACAAGCAGATCCAGTTCGACAGCGTCTGGGAGACCAAGGTCGTCGAGCGCATCCTGCACAACATGAGTCTGCTGATGGAGCGCAGCTTCGCCAGCGTCCAGGAGCTGAATCGCTTCCGCAAGGAGCTGACGCAGCGTCTGGCGCAAGCCGCCCAGAGCGGCGACGGCGCCGCGCCGCAAGCGACCTGAGCCTGAGCGCTCCGACTTCACGAGGGCCCGCCGATGCGGGCCCTTGTCGTTTCCGGGCGCTGTGATCGCGTTCGAGAAGGGCCGCTGTTGAAGAAGACCGCTACGGGTGCCGGGTCTTGCTCGGGCGCGCTGCTGATCGCACATGGCCCGGGTGCTGCACGCGAGGCCGAGCGCGGCCACAATGCAGCATCGATTTGTTTCACTTCGCCATCCGCCGAGCGCTCATGAAGTATCTGCACACCATGGTCCGCGTGACCGACATCGACGCCTCCCTGAAGTTCTACCGCGATGCGCTGGGTCTGGTGGAGGTCCGCCGCAGCGAGCACGAAGCAGGCCGCTTCACGCTGATCTATCTGGCCGCGCCCGGCGACGAGGATGCCCAGATCGAGCTCACCTTCAACTGGGATCCGGAGGTCTACGCCGGCGGCCGCAATTTCGGCCATGTCGCCTATGCCGTCCCGGACATCTATGCCGCCTGTCAGCGCCTGATGGACCATGGCGTGCTGGTCAACCGCCCACCGCGCGACGGCCGCATGGCGTTCGTGCGCTCGCCTGACGGCATCTCGGTCGAACTGCTGCAGGACGGTCCGGCCCTGCCGCCGGCCGAGCCCTGGATCTCGATGCCCAACACCGGCGCCTGGTAATCCCCGCGCCGCTGCCCCGCCCGTCGCTGAAGCCCGGCGATGCGCCTGACGATGTCGCCCTGTTTCCCGTCATGAAACCGCTTCTGCTTCGATTCGCCCTTTCCCTGCTGCTGGCCGCGCCCTTGGCTTGTATGGCGCAGGCGCAAGGCAAGCTGCTGTTGACCGGAGGCGTGAGCAGCATCGACGGCGCCGCGGGCGGCGGCTTGTCCCCGTGGGCGCTGACGGGCAGCTACGCGACCAACGGCCAGATCGGCGCCACCGCCTACTTCACGCGTTTGCCGCTGCAGGACTACAGCCTGACCGGCTACGGCGCCGCGCTGGGTTTTGGCGACCGGGCCGAGTTCTCGCTGGCGAAGCAGGATTTTTCCGCCTCGTCGACCGGCGCCGCGCTGGGGCTGCCGGGCTTGCGGCTCAAGCAGAGCATCCTGGGCGGCAAGTTTCGGTTGGTCGGTGACGCGGTGCTGGACGCCGACACCTGGATGCCGCAGATCGCGCTGGGCGTCGAGTACAAGCACCTGGACGCTGGCGGATTGGCGCCGACGCTCACGGCGCTCGGCGCCAAGCGCAACGGGGTCGACGTCTACGTGAGCGCGACCAAGCTCTTCCTCGCGCAGAGCACGCTGGTGAACCTGACGCTGCGCGCCAGCCGGGCCAATCAGAACGGTCTGCTGGGCTTCGGAGGGACGGCGAGCAAGAGCTACTCGCTGCTGCCGGAGTTGTCGGTGGCGTATCTGATCAACAAGCAGTGGGCCGTAGGCGTCGAGTACCGCGCCAAGCCTGACAAGCTGAATCCGTCCCTCCTTGGCGACGCGCTGCGCGAGGACGACTGGAAGGACGTGTTCGTTGCCTGGGCGCCGAACAAGCATCTCTCGCTGACAGCGGCCTATGTGGATCTGGGCCGCATCGTGCCGGGCATCCAGCCGCGCCGTCAGCGCGGCGTGTATGGCTCGATCCAGCTGGCGTATTGATCAGGGAGATCGCAGATGACGCGCATCGTTCGAGCCATCCCTTCGCTGGCGCTTCCCTTGCATGCGGCGATCGTCGCGCTGGCCTTGCTCAGCGGGGCGCCGTCACGGGCGGCGGAGGATGCGCTGTTCCAGGCGCTCGGCGGTGACGCGGGTATCACCCGCATCGTCGACGGCCTGATCGATCGCGCCTACGTGGACGATCGCATCAAGGCCAAGTTCGACGGCGTGAAGCCGGAGCCGCTCAAGGAATCCATCCGCAAGCAGATCTGCCAGCTCAGCGGCGGGCCTTGCGTTTACGACGGCGAGACGATGAAGAACTCGCATGCGCAGCTGGCGCTGACCAAGGCCGACTTCAATGCGCTGGTCGAGGACCTGCAGGCGGCGATGGATGAGCAGAAGGTCCCGTTCACCGTGCAGAACAAGCTGCTGGCCCTGCTGGCGCCGATGCATCGGGACATCATCACGCGGTAGGCGTGCGCCCTCAAGGCGCAGCCCACAAAGCAGAAAGCCCGGCATTGCCGGGCTTTCTTGATTCTGGTGGCCAAGGGCGGAATCGAACCACCGACACGCCATCGAATCGCTAAGCCATTGATTTGTATGGGTTGAATTCGAGAAGAAGAGCCGGCAGTGTACCAGTCCGGTGTACTCCTCGCCGGGAGATGTGCAAGAGCGGTCACGTTGCTTGCTTCCGCCAACGACATGAGTGCTCAAGGCGAAGGAGCCGCTTGGACGCAGGCCATGGCAAGCCTGGCGGAGGCCCGCGCGAGGGGTGTCTTTGGCGCCATGGCTCCTACCGATCTGGAAATGGTCTTCGTCAGAGCGGCGTTTCAGTCTCTTCAGTACACCCGCGAGCGACCTTATCGAGATGCAGTCTTGCTCCAAGCGTCCGCTCTCTGTGCACTCAACTCGCGGGCTTTATCAGGTTCGTCGAAGTGATCACCTGCTCGTACGCGACCTAAATTTGCTGCTGGCTTGCGAGGGGGCACCTTCAAGAACGGGCTGCTGTCCTCCCCCCTGGTGGGGCCCTGCGATGGCGACAGTGCCCCGCCAGTGATCTGGTACCGGATATAGGCTCACATCCGAGCCATGCACCCCCGACCGACGGCAACCTTGGCGGTCTGCGGGCGGAACGTTTGACAAATTCCCTAATCTACATACGTAGAGGGGAGGACTGAAGGATCGTGCTGATGAGTGAACGGAATGCAATTGACCTGCTTGACGCCGACATGGGCGACTTCTCGCTCGCTGAGAAAAAAACGGCTCCCGCATCGAAGCGTCGGCCCTTCGACCCAATAGACGCCCTGAAACGGGCTATGGCGGCCCGGTCAATGGCGGGCAACTCCACGTCCCCGACGATCTCAATAAATCGCTCCACGGTCGATCTGAAGGCTCCCACGGTGCGGCGCGTCGCCCTGTTGTCGCCGTCGTTCAGAATCTTCTCGGCGGCGTACGACTCGAACAGCGGCCCCAGCTTCATCGACTTCGATTTCTCCGGCTTCGCCGCCTCCAACTGCAGGGGCTGGATGGGGGTCAGGCCTTGCCCGGGCGGGACATAGTTGCCCTCCTGCCGCTGGAGCGCCCAGTCGGACAATCTATGCAGATGCTCGGCGAAGGCGCTCCTCAAACGCGACAGGCTCGCACCAGGTGCCGGCATCGGTTGGTTGAGAGCGCGAAGGCTTTTCCGAATGTGGGGATCGACAACTAGGCCCCAATCCTCGCCGGGGTCAATGTCGTCGTCGTTGTCGGCGCCTTCTTGAAGCGTCACGAACATCGGGCCGCCTACCGCAGGGCCGTCGGGTGGATCGAATTCCCAGCCGGGGCCTGTGGCGAGCATGGACTCGAAAGAGCCATCGCGCTCCATCCGGCTCTGTTCCTCGCGGAACCAGCGCGAAGCGATCTGCTGAGCGTCCTGGACGCTGATGGGTGTTGCGGCGCCTGTGGCGTTGGCTCGGGCGAGTGCAAAGACTTGGTCTGACGTGGCCCACGCCAGGACAAATGCTCCTTTGGCCGTGGCTAGATCGCGCGTCCCGAGGGAGCGCTTGTACTCACGGCCCAGCGCTTCTCGGAGTTCGCGCGGCACCTTGCGTCGGATGTAGTAGATGCCAGTGTCGGGGTGCTTAAACGGGTCGGCCATGAGAGGGCGGCGGCGAGGCTTGCGAGAGGTCGCGAGTCTAGGGCGAGAGGGCATTGGTGTACCTGTTCGGTGTACCAAACCAACGTGCTTAGCGATGCGCCGGAAAGCAAAAAGCCCCTGACTCCGTTAGGAATCAAGGGCTTAGCATTCTTGGTGGCCAAGGGCGGAATCGAACCACCGACACGCGGATTTTCAATCCGCTGCTCTACCAACTGAGCTACTTGGCCGTGAGACTGAGTCTCTCTTCGCTGTTCCGAGTCTCGCGACGCGCTTGCTGAACAGCGAAGACCACGACTATAACACTAAATTCCGGTCCCGCGCTTGTTTCTTGAAAGATCGACGCCGAGCTGCTTCAGCTTCCGATACAGATGGGTGCGTTCCAGCCCCGTCTTCTCGGCCACCCGGGTCATCGAGCCGTTCTCCTTGGCCAGATGGAATTCGAAGTAGCTCTTCTCGAACGCGTCGCGCGCCTCGCGCAGCGGACGGTCCAGCTCGAAGACCTGCTCCGAGGCCAGGCCCTGTTGATGCGGCATCGGCGTCACCGGCGCCAGTCCGGCCGACGCCATCGGCAGCACGCCAGGGACGGCTTGAGGCATCGCTTCCGGACGCGGATAGCTCGTCGGCGCCGCGCCCAGCACCGGGGTCGCGACCGGAGGGACCGGACGCGGCGTCGTCTTCACCAGCGCCTGCTCGACCGCGCGCAGCAGCTTCTGCAGGGTGATGGGCTTTTCCAGGAAGGCCATCGCGCCAAACTTGGTCGCCTCGACCGCCGTGTCGATCGTGCCGTGGCCGCTCATCATGATGACCGGCATGGTCAGCAGACCGGTGCTGCCCCATTCCTTGAGCAGCGTCACGCCGTCGACGTCCGGCATCCAGATGTCCAGCAGCACCAGGTCGGGCCGGCTGCGCTCGCGGCTGGCGCGCGCCTCCTGCGCGTTCTTCGCCAGTTCGATGGTGTGCCCCTCGTCCGAGAGGATTTCAGACAAGAGGGCGCGGATGCCCAGTTCGTCGTCAACAACAAGAATGGTTGCCATGTATGCCTACTGTTCACGCGGCCGAGGCGCGTCCTGCGCAGGGCTCGGTGCAGTCGCGAGTTTTGAAAATGATAACGAAACTTGCGCGCCGCTCGGCGGCTGTTCGCTGTCGCTCCCGGGGTGCAGATTCACGATGCGGATGCGCGCGCCGTGCTCATCAGCGATTTTCTTCACCACCGCCAGTCCCAATCCCGTTCCCTTGGTCTTGGTCGTGACGTAAGGCTCGAAGGCGCGCTGGAGCACGTTCTCCGCGAAGCCGTGACCGTTGTCGGTGATCACCAGCCGCAGCCCGCGCAGCTCGCCCGCCTCGTTGACCGCCTTCTGCGTGCGGACCGTGACGCGTCCGCCGGGGCGCTCGCTGACCGCGTCCAGCGCGTTCTGCACCAAGTTGTGGATGACCTGGCGCAGCTGCGGCGCGTCGCCCATGATCGCGGGCGGATCCGCCGCCAGATCGGCCACCAGCTGGCCCGCCTCCTGGGCCGGCGCATACAGCATCAGCACCTCGCCCACCAGCTCGTTCAGGTCGAGCGCCGCCAGCTTGGCCGCCGGCAGCCGGGCGTAGTCGCGGAACTCGTTGACCAGCTGCTTCATCGCCTGCACCTGGTTGACGATGGTGCCCACCGCGCGCACCAGCATCGCCTGGTCCGTGCCCTCGAGCTTGGACTCCAGCTTGAACTGCAGCCGCTCGGCCGAGAGCTGGATCGGCGTCAGCGGGTTCTTGATCTCATGCGCCAGACGCCGCGCCACTTCGCTCCAGGCCGCCGAACGCTGCGCCGACACGACCTCGCTGATGTCGTCGAAGACCAGCAGGCGCGCGTCCAGCGGCAGCGAGGCGCCGCGCACCAGCAGGGTCAGCGCGGTCTTCTCGTCGAGCTGCAGTTCGAAGGAGTCCTGCCAGTGCTCGCGCTCGCCGGATTCGGGGCCCTGCATCTCGAAGCGCTGCCAGATGTCGCGCGAGAACGCGACCAACGCGGGCAGCTCGTCCAGCGGCCGGCCGACGTAGGCAGACATCGGCAGCTTCAGGATGCGCGTGGCGCCGGGGTTGACGGTCTCGATGCGGCGCTCGCGGTCGAACACGATCACGCCGGCGGTCAGGTTGTCCAGGATGGTCTGCACATGCGTGCGCGCGCTCTCGAGCTGTGTCACGCTGAGCTCGACCTGCGCCCGCGCGTCCGCCAGCTGCTGCGTCATGTCGGCGAAGGAGCGTGTCAGCCCGCCCAGCTCGTCGCGGGAGCGGAACACCGGCTTGGCCTTGAGGTCGCCGGTCGCGACCTCGCGCATGCCCTCGGCCAGCAGCAGCAGCGGCTGCACCAGCTGGTTCGACAAGGCCACCGCCAGCAGCAGCGCGGCGAACACCGCCAGGATCAGCACCAGCGTCAGCGTTCCCAGATACATGCGCCGAAGCCCGTCGCGCAGCAGCGAGCGCTGCAGGTACTCCTGGTTGGCGGTGGAGACGTTCAGCGCGTTGCTGACCACCTTGCCGGAGATCTGCTTGACCACCATCAGGTAGCGGTCGCTGTTGGTCAGTTGCAGCGCGCTGCTGGGGAGCAGCGCCAGCGCCCTGATGCGCGCCTCGCCCAGTACGGCCTGTTGCTCGTCCTCCAGCCCTTCCAGCCGCGAGGCCACGCCGTTGGCGCGCGCCTGCGACAGCAGCGAGGCGGCGGGGCGCTGGGGGAGCTCGCTGGAATCGCCGCCGGCCGACAGCAGCACCTGGCCGTTGTTGCCCACCAGCGCGACGCTGCGCGCGCCCATCTGATCGCGCAGCCGCTCCAGCGCCAGCGGGGCGAGCGCGCCGTCCTCCCAGCGCTCGGCGGCGGCGCGGGTGCGGGTGACCAGCTCGCTGCGCAGGTTCTCCAGCGTGTCCTGGCCCAGCGCCAGGCCGGCTTCCAGCGCGCTGGCCAGGCGCTGGTCGAAGAGGCTCTCGATGCTGCGGTTCACGAATTGATAGCTGACCGTGTAGATCAGCAGTCCCGGCACTACGCCGACGAAGGCGAAGATGCCCGCCAGCTTGAGCAGCAGCCTCGAGCCGAAACGCCCGCGCTTGACCCGCAGCGCCAGTCGCGTGCCGGCCACGCCGATGACGATGATCAGCGCGGTGGCGACGGCGACGTTGACCCAGAACAGCCAGAGGTAGTGGCGCTCCAGGAAGCCGCGCTGCGCGGTGGTGCTGATGGACAGCAGGAAGGCCAGCATCCCGCTGGCACCCGCGATCGCGGCCACGGAGATCAACCACGCCAGGCGTGCCGACTTGGTCACTGGTCAGAGTCCTCGGTGTTCAGCACGGATCCGCGCTCAGGGCTGCGGCTTGTTGGGCGGAGGCGTGGAGGGCGCGTCCAGATTGAGCGTCAGCGTGTGGTCCGCCGACAACGTCCAGCCCTGGCTCCCGCCCAGTCCGATCTGCATCGGTCGAGGGAGCTGCGTGGTGTCAAGCTTGTAGCTGAACTCCAGGTAGTAGCGGCCGCCGTCCTCGATGTCCTTGGCATCGGCCACGCGCCAGCCCGAGACGCCGCGCAGCGAGGCGATGGCCTCGCCCAGCGTGTCGAAGCTCTGATGCAGGCCGCCGGTGCTGACACGGTACTGGCGGGTCAGGGGTTGCCAGGTCAGGCGCCAGGTGCGGCTGACCTGCGAGATGCGCGCGTCGCGCCAGTACCAGCGGCTGCGCAAGACCTGGACATCGGCGACGAAGTAGATCGCCACGCCCTTGAGCAGCGCGTCTTCGGCGGCCTTCGGGAGCTCGAAGCGCGTGCTGAAGCTCAGCGCCAGACCGTCCTCGACCCGCTCGGCATTGAGCAACTGCAGCGCCACGCCCTGCGCCAGCGCCCAGCCGTGCAACAGCAGCAGCGCCCCGACAAGAGTCAGGCGCCGCCACCAGGCACGCAGCGGATCGGGACGGTCGGAACGGCTCACGCGGGGTCGAGTCGGGGTTTACAGAGGAGACGAGGACGGCGATTTCTGCAGCAGGGCGTAGTAGAAGCCGTCGGTGACGGCCGGCGCGCCCCGCGGCGCGTCCTCGTTCGCGTCATTGTCGGCCAGCGGCAGCAGATGCCCGGCGCCCCGGTCGAACTCTCGTGAACGCGCATCGCCATGACGTTGCAAAAACGCGTCGATCTGGTCCTGGCCCTCGGCCTTGAAGACGGAGCAGGTGGCGTACAGCAGACGCCCGCCCGGCTTGAGCAGCGGCCACAGCGCCTCCAGCAGCTCGGCCTGGATCTTGGCCAGCGACGGGATGTCGCCCGGCCGGCGCAGCCATCGCACATCCGGATGGCGACGCACGATGCCTGAGGCGCTGCAGGGGGCGTCCAGCAGGATGGCGTCGAAGGGGCGACCGTCCCACCAGGCGGCGGTGTCGCGCGCGTCGGCCGCCTTCACGGCGCCGGTCAGCGAGAGCCGGCCCAGGTTCTGGCTGACGCGTTCCAGGCGCTTGGCGTCGGCGTCCACTGCCAGCAGATCGAGCGCGTTTCCCGCCAATTCCTGCAGATGCGCGGTCTTGCCGCCCGGCGCGGCGCAGGCATCCAGCACGCGGGCGCCGGCGCCGAGCTCGGCCCAGGTCTCGCCCGGGGCCAGGTCTTGCGGGCGGCGCCGACCCAGCAGCAGCGGCGCGGCCAGTTGGGCCGAGGCATCCTGCACCGAAGCATGGCCGGCGTCGAAACCGGGCAGGGCCTGGACCGGGCGGGGCTCGTCCAGCACCAGGGCCTGCGGGAAGAGCTCGCCGGCCGGGCGGGCGGCGATGCCTGCCTCGGCCAGACGCGCCAGATAGCCGGCGGCGTCGCCATGGGCCGGATTGACGCGCAGCGTCATCGGCGGGCGCTGCTGATTGGCCTCGAGCAGGCCGCGCCATGATTCGGGCCAATCAGCGGACAGGCGTTCCTGCCACCAGCGCGGATGGTTGTAGCGGGCGACCGGGTCGGACTCGATCTGGGCGACCAGCGCATCGCGCTCGCGCAGGAAGCGGCGCAGCACCGCGTTGACGAAGCCCGCGCTGTTGGCGGCGCGCTGGCGCACCGCGTGCACGGTCTGGTCGACCAGCGTGTGCTCGGCATAGGCGGTCTCGCCCGGCCAGAGCAGCGCGATCGCGGTGACCAGCAGAGCGTCGACGCGGGGCGGCGGATTCTTGGGCGCCAGCTTGGCGCGCACGGCCTGCGCGGCGCCCAGGCGGCGCAGCGCGGTGAAGCTCAGCGCCTGCGCGCCGGGGCGCAGATCGGGCGGGCAGCGGGACAGCCAGTCGGTCAGCGATTGGCCGTCGCGCACGGCCTGGACGGCATCGGCGCATTGGGCCAGCAGACGGTGCAGCGGCGGGGAGGAAGTCGGAGGGGCAGACACCGGCGGAGTTTAAAGGGGGCCTGCCCGCACGGTGCCGCGGATCGCCCGGTGCACCCGATGCGCCCCATGCGCCCGATACGGCCTTGCTTTCGCAATGCCATGCGGAACCGAAGACAATCGCCGCTTTCCTTCACGACGACCCGGATGCCGGCGGCCGCGACGGCGCGCCGGACACGCACTTCATGACAGGCACTCCCATCCTGAGCCCCGAGGACCTGGCGGCGCTGCCGGCCTCCGACCGCATCCGCTATCGCCTGGTCCAGGCCGGCCGCCGCCATCACGCCAACGACAACATCGCCGGCTTCATCGAGGACGGCGAACTCCAGCAGCTGCAGGACGAGGTGCAGGCCAAGATGCAGGAGGTCCTGCAAGCCCTGGTGATCGACACCGTCAGCGATCACAACACGCAGGAGACCGCCAAGCGCGTGGCCAAGATGTTCGTGCGCGAGGTCTTCGCGGGCCGCTACGCCGCGGCGCCGGCGGTCACGGAGTTCCCCAATGCCGAGCGGCTCAACGAGCTGATGATCGTCGGCCCGATCACCGTGCGCAGCGCCTGTTCGCACCACCTGTGCCCGATCATCGGCAAGGTCTGGATCGGCCTGCTGCCCAGCGAGCACTCGAATCTGATCGGCCTGTCCAAGTACGCGCGCCTGACCGAATGGATCATGAGCCGCCCGCAGATCCAGGAAGAGGCCGTCGTCATGCTGGCCAACGAGCTGGAGTCCCGCGTGAATCCCGACGGCCTGGCCATCGTGATGGACGCGGACCACTTCTGCATGCACTGGCGCGGCGTGAAGGACATGGACTCGACCATGATCAACAGCGTGATGCGCGGTTCCTTCCTGAAGGATCCGACGCTGCGGGCCGAGTTCCTCTCGCTGATCCGCAAGAAGGGCTGAAGCCCGAGGGCCGACGCGACGGCGGGATGCCGTCGCGGGCCCGGCGCGCGCTCAGAGGCTGCGCGCCTCGCCGAAACCGACGAAGCTCATCAGCACCCGCGTCGGGAACTGGCGCACCGCCTCGTTGTAGGCCGTCACGGCCTGATTGAAGACCTGACGCGAGAACGCCCGCTGACGCTCGATCAGCTTGAGCTCCTCGACCGCGCCGCCCAGGTCCGGGTCGGCGCTGAGCTCGGCGTGATGCTCGACCAGCGACACCAGCCGCGTCAGCGCCGCGCCGTGCACCGCGGCGGCCACCGCCAGCTGCGCCACGGGATCCGCCGCCTGCGGCCGCGCGCGCACCGCCTGCGCGGCGGTCTTGGCCTCGGCCTGAGCGGCGGCCAGCGCGTCCAGGCTGGCCTGCTCGCTGGGCAGCCGCTCGCGCAGCCGCTCCAGCAGCAGATCGGCCTGCGTGAAGCGACGGGTCAGCGCGTCGTCGAATTGGGCGAAGGCCTTGGCGATGTCATTGCGCAGCAGCATGACCCGGTTGTAGGCGCCGATGCACCAGAACAGCAGCACCGCGCCCAGGCCCCACAGCCACCAGTTCCAGTGCATCAGGCCCCCAGCGCGATGCCGGCCGCCTTGGCGTCCTGGAACTCGCGCCATCCCTTGGCGCGCAGCTCGCAGGCGGGGCAGTGGCCGCAGCCCCAGCCCCAGTCATGGCGCGTCTTGCGCTCGCCCAGATAACAGGTGTGGGTGTGCTCGACGATCAGGTCGTTGAGCGCCTCGCCGCCCAGGGTCTCGGTCAGGGACCAGGTCTGCGCCTTGGTCAGGAACATCAGCGGCGTGTCCAGCGTCATCGGCGTGTCCAGGCCAAGCGAGAGCGCCACCTGCAGCGCCTTGAGCGTGTTGTCGCGGCAGTCGGGATAGCCGGAGAAATCGGTCTCGCACATGCCGCCCACCAGGACCGACGCGCCGCGGCGGTAGGCCAGGGTCGCGGCGAAGGTCAGGAAGAGCAGGTTGCGGCCGGGGACGAAGGTGTTGGGCAGGCCGTTGGCCTGGAGCTCGATGGCGCGTTCCTGCGTCAGCGCGGTGTCGGAGATCTGGCCCAGCAGGCTCAGGTCCAGCAGATGATCCTCGCCCAGCTTGGGCGCCCAGTGCGGGAACTGCGCGGCGATCTCGGCGCGCACGGTCTTGCGGCAGTCCAGCTCGACGCGGTGGCGCTGGCCGTAGTCGAAGCCCAGGGTCTCGACCTCGGCGAAGCGCTCCAGCGCCCAAGCCAAGCAGGCGGTGGAGTCCTGGCCGCCGGAGAAGAGCACCAGCGCCTTGCGGCGCGAAGCGTGGACGGGAGGAATCGGGGAAGTGGCGTCGGACATGGGACAGCAGCGGGTTCTTGGGCAGCCGGAAGTGTGCCAGCACCGTGCTACCGTCGTCGGCCACAGGGAGGAAATCCAATGCAACGACGTATCCCCAAGCACCGCCCGACCGTGGGCCGCCGCCTCATGGCCCGGAGGGTGCCGGGCGGCGCCGCCGTGACCGCCATCGCCGCCATGACGGCGCTCACCGTCACCGGCATCGCGGCGCCCGCCGCCTTCGCGCAAGCAAGCCAGACTGGACAGACGGCGCAGTCATCGCCGATCTCGCAGGTGCTGCTCTATCCGGGCGGCGCGCAGATCGACCGCACGCTGAGCGTGGCCACCGGCGCGACGCAGCTGCGCCTGGCCTGCCTGCCCGCGACGCTGGAGCGCGACTCCATCCAGCTGCAAGGCCCCGCGCACATCGCGTTGGGCGAGCTGCAGCTGGAGAACGTCCCCCGCGCCCAACTGCCCGAGTGCCGCCCCGCCGATCCGCGTGTGCGCGAGCTGGAAGCGCAGCGCGCGACGCTGGAGGCCGAGCAGGGCGGGGTCGAGGTCTCGCTGGGCTACTTGAAGAACCTCTCGGACCGCGACGCCAAGGGCGGCCCGGCGCTGGGCGCGACGCTGGACTCGCTGCGACGCAATGCGCAGGACCTGCTCACCCGCCAGCAGGCCCTGAAGCTGAAGATGACCGAGCTGGACGCGCAGCTCGCCGCCGCCAAGGCCGATCTGGCGCAGCCCGAAGGCGGGCAGGTGTCGGTGCTGCGGGTGCGGCTGTCCGCGCCGCAATCCGGCGAGCTGCAACTGCGCTACCGGGTGCCTGACAGCGGCTGGAGCCCGCAGTACCGCGCCCGCCTGGACACGACCGCGGGCACGCTGCTCGTCGAGCGCGTCGCCCAGATCGCGCAGAACAGCGGCGAGGACTGGACCCAGGTCCGGCTGCGCCTGTCGACCGCCCAGCCGCGTCAGCCGGTGTCCTCGCGCAGCCTGGCGCCCTGGACGCTGGCCTTGCTGCCGCCGGTGCAGGCCGAGGCACGCGCCTTCGCCGCACCGGCCCCTGCGGCTCCCGCGGCGATCGAGATGCGTCCCTCCGCGCCGCTGCAGCGCGTGGCAGTCACCGGCAGCGCGGTGCGTTTCGATGCCAGCGTCTTCCAGGGCGAGTTCGCCACCGAGTACGAGCTGCCGCAGCGCGTCACGCTGCGCGGCAACGGCCAGAGCACGACGGTGAGCCTGGGCAGTCAGTCGATGACGGCGAAGGTGGTGTCGCGCGTGCAGCCGCAGATCGAGGCGGCCGCCTATCTGCTGGCCGAGGTCCCCCGCCCCGAAGGCGCCTGGCCGCGCGGCACGGTGCAGCTGTTCCGCGACGGGACGCTGATTGGCGAGACCTCGCTGGCGCTCGGCACCAACAAGACGCTGTACCTGCCCTTCGGCCGCGACGAGCGCCTGCGCGTGCGCGTGGATCCGGAGAAGCGTGAAGGGGCCGATGCCGGCTTCATCGGCGCGCGCCGCGACCAGCAGCTGACGCGCCAATGGCAGGTCGAGAACCTGGGCAAGCGACCGGTGACCTTGCAGGTGCTGGAAGCGGCGCCCGTGTCGCAGCACGAGGACATCCGCGTCGAGACCCGCTTCGCGCCGCCGGTGACCGAGGCCAACTGGCGCGAGCAGACTGGCATCCAGTTGTGGGAGCTGCCGCTGGCGGCCGGCGCGACGCAGGCCTTCCAGGCGGTCTACAAGATCAGCGTCCCGAAGGACGCGCGCGTCAGCGGCATGCGCTGATCGGCCAAACGCCATCCCGGGCCCGGCGCGGCCCGGGGGCGCCGCGGCGGGCTTCAGCGGCGGATCAGCGCCTGATCTCGCCCTGTCCCAGCACTACCCACTTCATCGAGGTCAGGCCTTCCAGCCCCACCGGCCCGCGGGCGTGGAACTTGTCGGTGGAGATGCCGATCTCCGCGCCCAGTCCATACTCGAAGCCGTCGGCGAAACGCGTGCTGGCGTTGACCATCACGCTGGCCGAGTCGACCTCGCGCAGGAAGCGCATCGCGTGGACGTGGTTCGTCGTCAGGATCGCGTCGGTGTGATGCGAGCCGTGGCGGTTGATGTGGGCGATGGCCTCGTCCAGCCCGTCCACCACCTTGATGCTGATGACGGGCGCGAGGTATTCGGTGTCCCAATCCTCGGGCGTCGCGGGCTTGAGCAGCTCGCGCGGGACGGCTTCCAGATGCGCGAGCGCGCGCTCGCAGCCGCGCATCTCGACGCCCTTGGCCGCGAAGACCATGCCGATGCGCGGCAGGAAATGCGCGGCCTGCGCGGCGTGGACCAGCAGTGACTCGGTCGCGTTGCAGGGGCTGTACTTCTGGGTCTTGGCGTTGTCGACGACGGTGACGGCCAGGTCGAGGTCGACCTCGGCGTCCACGTAGCTGTGGCAGTTGCCGTCCAGGTGCTTGATGACGGGCACGCGGGCCTCGCGGCTGATGCGCTCGATCAGGCCCTTGCCGCCGCGCGGAATGATCACGTCGACGAAGGCCGGCATCGCGATCAGCAGCCCGACCGCCGCGCGGTCGGTGGTGTTGATCAGCTGCACCGCGTCGCGCGGCAGGCCGGCTTCTTCGAGCGAGTCCGCCACCAGCGCGGCTAGCGCCAGGTTGCTGTGCAGCGCCTCGGAGCCGCCGCGCAGGATGCAGGCATTGCCGCTCTTGATCGCGAGCGAGGCGGCCTCGATGGTCACGTTGGGGCGGCTCTCGTAGATCATGCCGAACACGCCCAGCGGGACGCGCATCTG
The DNA here is from genome assembly GCF_039595295.1 of Roseateles sp. Lineage (GTDB taxonomy): Bacteria > Pseudomonadota > Gammaproteobacteria > Burkholderiales > Burkholderiaceae_C > Roseateles. The sequence goes on along the minus strand of NZ_JBCNLU010000007.1, from coordinate 44,925 downwards.
GCCGACGCTGATGCCGGTGGGGCGGCGCTTCACGCCGGTGATCTCGCCGATCGGATCGGGCATGGCGGCGATCTGCTCGCAACCTTCGGCGACCGTGGCCAGGACCTTGGGGGTGAGGCGCAGGCGGTCGACCATGGGGGCATCCAGGCCGGCTTGGACCGCGGCGGACAGGTCGCGTTCGTTGGCGGCGGACAGCGACGGACCGGCCTCGCGGAGGCGGCGGGCGAGCGCGAGCAGGGCGGTGTTCTTCGCGGCGGTCGGCGCGGCGGCCATCAGCGTCGCGGCCGCGCGGGCCGCCTCGCCGACGCCGGTCATGTAGGCGTTGAGGTCGGTCATAGGGCGTCGATTCTGACCGAAGGGCCATGGGGGCCCTCCCGAGGGGCCATCGCAAGCGGAAAGCGGAGCCTTCGTGCGGGGGGCGGAAAGGTGTCACCCATGTCCAGGCACAGCTGTCACCCATGTCCTGGCACATGTGCTTCATGCCCGCGATCCGCTTTTCTGGCCCCTCGCCCGCGGGGCGGGAGAGGGCGGGGGAGAGGGTGGGAGCGTGGCATCGCTCGGTCCCCGTCGGCTGCTTGCGTTGGAGCCCGAAGACCCTCTCCCCTGCCCTCTCCCGCAAGCGGGCGAGGGGGCCTCGGCGGCGAGGGGAGGCGCTCGGCGGCAAGGGGAGCTCCGCGGTGAGGGGCTCCCCGGTGAGGAGGCGCTCGGCGGGTGAGGGTGCCATTTCTCACCCCGGGAATGTCCCAGGATGGTGGTCCTTGCATCCGTCCGATTTCATCTTCTACAGTCGTAGTACGACAGCTGTAGAAGCGTAGGGATGGCGATGGACGAGATCAACGACGGCGACGGCAAGGGCGACGTCTCGCTCAGCGAGTTGCAACTCGCGCTGATGCGCGTGCTGTGGACGCGCGGGCAGGCCAGCACGGCCGAGGTGGCGGAAGCGCTGCGTGAGCAGCAGCGGCCGCTGGCCCACACCACCGTGGCGACGCTGCTGACGCGGCTCGAAAAACGCGGCCTGCTGCTGAGCGAGCGCGACGGCCGCGCGCTGGTCTACCGCCCCGCGGTGAGCGAGCCCGAGGTGCAGCGCTCCATGGTGTCGGGGCTGCTGAGCACGCTCTTCGGCGGCCAGCCCGCGGCGCTGCTCAGCCATCTGGTGGCCGAGGGCGAACTCGGCGATGACGACCTCGCCCAGATGCGGGCGCTGCTGAACAAGAAGGGCGGGCGCCATGCTTGAACTCCTCACCGGTTGGTTGCTGAACTACCTGCTGCACAGCACCGTGCTGCTGGGCGGCGTCTGGGCGCTGGAGCGTCTGGGCGTGCTCAAGCACCCCGCATGGCGCGAGCTCTGCTGGCGCTGGGCCTTCTTCGGCGCCGTGCTGACCGCGAGCGCGCAACCGCTGTTGCAGTTCTCCGGCGTGGGCCTGCCCGTGAAGGGACTGGGCACCAGCGTCGAGGCGCCGAGGAACTCGACCACGGGCCGCGATCGCGCGGTCCCGGGGGGCGTGACGGTCGTGACCAGTCAGGATGTGAACGGCGCGGCGGTCACCACCGTCACCGCGTCCGGCGAGCAAGCGGACGCGGCGGCGCGGAACTCGACCGAGAGCGAGTCTGGCGCGCCGACGTCAGCGCGCTACGCCGCCCCCGACGTCGAGGCCTCCCGTTCCACGCCGACCCCGACTCCGACGCCCACCGCGACCCCGACTCCGACCGGGGAGACACGCGCGGCCGACCGTCTGGCCGCCGTGACCGATCGCCTCTTCGATCTCTCCAGCGAGAACGCCCAGCGCCGCTGGGAAGACCTGCGCACCGCCGTGGCCGCTTTCGTGCTGGCCTGGCCGCTGCTCGCCGCCTGGGGCCTGTTGCTGACGCTGGCGCGCTGGATCGCGCTGCGCCGTCAGGTGCGGGCGTTGCCGCTGGCCGACGACGCCGAACTGCAAGCCGCCGCCGAGGACCTCGCGGGGCGCGCCGGCGTGCCGATGCCGACACTGCGCATCAGCCCGCTCTGGCCGAGCCCGCTGGTCGCGCCGGGTGCCCAGATCTGTCTGCCGGCGACGCTGATGCGGCGTCTGGAGGCCGGGCAGCGGGTGGCCGTGCTCGCGCATGAGATCGCGCATCTGCGCCGTCGCGATGTGGCGTGGCGGCTGGCCGCGCGCCTCGTCGCGCATGTGGGCTGGTTGCAGCCCTTGAACCGCCTGGCGCTGCGCCGACTGGATCTGCTGGCGGAGCTCGCCTGCGACGCCTGGGCCGCCGAGGAAGCCGGCGCGATGCCGCTGGCGCAAGGCCTGTACGTCTGCGCGAGCGACCGCGCCGCGCATGTCGCGAGCCGCGCGACTCGTCGTGCGAGCCGTGCCCCGCTGCTGCGCTGGATGCCCCTGCGCGGGGCGGCCCCGATGCCGGCGCTGGCCAGTGCGATGGCCGCCGCCCGTTCCCCGTTGATGCAGCGCATGCACGCGCTGCTGGAGGATGCCCCGATGAGCGATTCCCCTTCTCCCGCCAAGCGCCGTGCCGGTCGCTGGCTGCTGGCCGGCGGCCTGTGCGCCGTCGCGCTGGCCGTGCCGATGATCGTGATCGGCAAGGTGCCGCGCATCAGCCTGGACATCGGCGGCGCCGTGGCCAGCCTGTCCGGCGCCAAGGTCACGCGCCAGGTGAGCATCTCCAATGGACATGAGCGGCGCGTCAGCTACGAGGGCGAGCTGGTCTTCAACGACGAGGGCAATGAGCTGGTGTCGCTGGACCATCAGCTGGTGGTGACGGAGCGCACCGGCGGCGTGACGCGCAAGCTGGAGGTGATGCGCGACGGCAAGGACGGCATGACGCGCAAGTACTCGGTCGACGGCAAGTCCAAACCGATCGACGAGGAGGGGCGCCGCTGGATCGCGGAGCAGCTGTCGCTGGTGTCGGAATCGGCGCAGGGCAGCGAGAAGCGGGCGCGGCGCCTGATGGAGAAGGGCGGTGTCGAGGCGGTGCTGGCCGACGTGGCCAAGGCGCAGGAGCCGATGACGCGCCGCAGTCGCATCGAGGGCCTGCTCGCCACGGGGCCGCAGGACGACGCGACAATGGCGCGGTTGATCGCGATGACCGGCGATTTCGGCGGCGACGACTTCCAGCGTCGGACCGCGTTGATCGCGCTGATCGAGCATCAGGCGCTCAAGCCCGCGCATCAGCGGGAGGTGCTGCGGGTGGTGAATCAGCTGCACAGCGGCTTTGAGCGGCGGACCGTGCTGGTGGCGCTGGCGCCCAAGCTGGCGGGTGATCGCGAGGTGATGGCGGCTTGGCAGCAGGCGGTGCAGGGCGTGGATGGCGACTTCGACAAGCGGGTGGCGATCGTCGCGCTGATCGAGGAGGGCGAGGCGGCGGATCCGGTTCGGATGCGGGCGGCGCTGGATGCGAGCCAGTTGGTCGGCGGTGACTTTGACCGGCGCACGGTGCTGGAGGCGGTGAGCCAGCGCGATGGGGGCGTGCCCAAGGGCGAGGTGGCTCGGTATGCCGACGCGGTGCGCGGGATGTCCAGCGACTTCGATCGGCGGGTGGCCTTGAACGCCCTGATGGACGGGACCAAGGTCGATCGCGAGGTTGTCACGCAGGTGCTGCGCGCGGTGGACGGAATGAGCGGGTTTGATCGGACGGAGGTGCTGACGAATCTGGCGTCGCACATGCCGGCGGATCCGGCGTTGATCGAGCAGTGCCGCAAGGCGGCGCGTGGGTTGAGCACGCATGAGCGCGGGCGGGTCGAGGAGGCCTTGGATCAGTTGACGCCGGCTTGATCCAGAATGCGCCCCATGGCGCTGCACACCTGGACCCTCTATCTGCTGGCTGTCCTCGGCCTGTCCCTCACCCCCGGCCCGAACAGCCTGCTCGTACTCGCGCACGGCGCGTCGCACGGCAGCCGCCGCACGCTCTGGACCATCGCGGGCGGCGCCTTGGGCTTCGCCTCGCTGATCGGTCTCTCGATGCTCGGCATCGGCGCCTTGCTCCAGACCACCGCCAGCGCGCTTCTCGTGCTCAAGATCGTCGGCGGCGCCTACCTGATCTGGCTGGGCATCCAGCTGTGGCGCTCACCCTCCATCCAACTGCGCCCCGCCGATACCGGCGCGGCCGTTGCCCACGTGCGCGGCCGTGTGCTGTTCCGCCAGGGCCTGCTGTCCGCCGTCTCCAACCCCAAGGTGCTGCTGTTCTACGGCGCCTTTCTGCCCCAGTTCATCGACCCGCAGCGCGACCTCTGGATCCAGTTCGCACAGCTCGCCGCGACCTTCGTCCTCATCGAGGCTCTCGTCGAATTCGTGATCGCCAGCCTCGCCCACCGCGTGCGCCCCTGGCTGGAGCGTTCTGGCCGCGGCTTCAACCGCGTCTGCGGCGTGCTCTTCGGCGCGATGGGCGCCGCGCTGCCGCTGACCCGCTGACCCGCTGACCCGCTGACCCGCTGACCCGCTGACCCGCTGACCCGCTGACCCGCTGACCCGCTGACCCGCTGACCCGCTGACCCGCTGACGCGTTGACGCGTTGACGCGTTGACCCGCTGAGACGTCGTCACCGCCCGCTGTGCAAGCCGGAGCGCGTCTTACTCCCTCGCCCGCTTGCGGGAGAGGGCGGGGGAGAGGGTCTTCGGAAACGAAAAAGGGTGCCTCCCGGCACCCCTCGTCGTCGTCAGCGGGCCCTCAAGCCCGCGTGCCGATCAGCGCTTCAGACGCGCTTCGCCGATGGCGACCTTGACGGTGTCGGCAACGTTCTCAGCGGTGAAGCCGAACAGCTTGAACAGCACGTTGGCCGGGGCCGATTCCCCGTAGGTGTCGATGCCGACGACGGCCGACACGCCGTACTTCCACCAGTAGTCAGTCACGCCGGCCTCGACGGCCACGCGCGGCAGACCCGCCGGCAGCACGCTCTGCTTGTACTTGGCGTCCTGGCGGTCGAAGACCTGCGTGCAGGGCATGGAGACCACGCGCACCGCGATGCCGGCCACGGCCAGCTGCTGCTGCGCCTGCAGCGCCAACTGCACTTCCGAGCCGGTGGCGATGATGACGGCTTGCGCCTTCTTCTTCAGGCCGACGGCGGCCGGCTCGCTCAGGACATAGCCGCCCTGGGTGATGGCGTCCACCGCTTCGCCGGTCTTGGCGGCGTAGGGCAGGTTCTGGCGGCTCAGGGCCAGCACGCTGGGGCGCTGACCATTGGCCAGGGCCATGGTCCAGGCCACGGCGGTTTCCGCCGTGTCGGCCGGACGCCAGACATCCAGACCGGGGATCAGACGCAGGCTGGAAACGTGCTCGACGGACTGGTGCGTCGGGCCGTCTTCGCCCAGGCCGATGGAGTCGTGCGTGAACACGTGGATCACGCGCTGCTTCATCAGCGCGGCCATGCGGATGGCGTTGCGGCTGTAGTCGCTGAAAGTGAGGAACGTGCCGCCGTAGGGAATGAAGCCGCCGTGCAGCGCGACGCCGTTCATGATCGCGGCCATGCCGAACTCGCGCACGCCGTAGTTGATGTGGCGGCCGCCATTGGTGCTGCCGTCTTCCTCGATGCGGAAGGCGGGCGTGCTCTTGGTGTTGGTCAGGTTGGAGCCGGTCAGGTCGGCCGAGCCGCCCAGCAGCTCCGGCATCGCGGCGGTGAAGGCTTCCAGCGCGATCTGGCTGGCCTTGCGGGTAGCGACGGTCTCGGCCTTGTCGTGCGCGCCGATGACGGCTTGCGCGGCGACGTCGGCGAAGTTGGCCGGCAGCACGCCGGCGATGCGGCGCGAGTACTCGGCGGCCAGTTCCGGGAACTGGGCGGCGTAGGCGTCGAACTTGTCGTCCCAAGCCTTCTCGAAGCCCTCGCCGGCGGCCTTGGCGTCCCAGTCGGCATAGACCTCGGCGGGCAGCACGAAGGGCTCGTGGGTCCAGCCCAGGGCTTCGCGGGTCAGCTTGATTTCCTCGGCGCCGAGCGGCTCGCCGTGGGCCTTGGAGGTGTTGGCGCGGTTGGGGCTGCCCTTGCCGATGTGGGTCTTGGCGATGATCAGCGAGGGCTTGTCCTTGCTGGTCTTGGCCAGGGCGATGGCGGCGTCCACGGCGTCGACGTCATGGCCGTCGACCGGACCGACCACGTTCCAGCCGTAGGCCTGGAAGCGCTTGGCGGTGTCGTCGCCGAACCAGGGGCCCACTTGGCCGTCGATGGAGATGCCGTTGTCGTCGTAGATGGCGATCAGCTTGTTCAGCTTCCAGGAACCGGCCAGCGAGCACGCTTCATGGCTGATGCCCTCCATCAGGCAGCCGTCGCCCAGGAACACGTAGGTGTGGTGGTCGACGATGGCGTGGCCGTCGCGGTTGAACTCCTTGGCCAGTTGCTTCTCAGCCAGGGCCAGACCGACGGCGTTGGTGATGCCTTGGCCGAGCGGACCGGTGGTGGTCTCGACGCCCGGGGTGATGCCGACTTCCGGATGGCCGGGGGTCTTGGAGTGCAGCTGGCGGAAGGCCTTGAGCTGCTCGATCGGCAGGTCGTAGCCGGTCAGGTGCAGCAGGGCGTAGATCAGCATCGAGCCGTGGCCGTTGGACAGCACGAAGCGGTCGCGGTCGGCCCACTGCGGATTGGCCGGGTTGTGGCGCAGATGGCGCTTCCAGAGCGCCACGGCGATGTCGGCCATGCCCATGGGGGCGCCCGGGTGGCCGGAGTTGGCCTGCTGGACGGCGTCCATCGCCAGGGCACGGATGGCGTTGGCCATCTGGGTGGTGTTCGGGGTGACGACTGCGGCGCTGGTCTCGGACATGGCGGTCTCGGGCGGGAGTTGGGGCAAACCCGGCATTCTAGTGACTCCCCGCAAACTCGCTTTGGGCGCGGCGTGGTGTTGCGAATCCTCGCCATAGCTGGGCTATGGCTCCGGTTCGCGCCTAGCGCCGCATCCCAAAGCGAGTCCGCGGGGAGTCACTAGACCGAGCCTATGGCGAAGGGGCCTGCTGCGTCCTGTTGGCGGACCTAAACTGCCGGTCCAATCTCAGGACTTGATTGATGCGAGCCATGATTCTCGCGGCCGGGCGCGGCGAGCGCATGCGGCCGTTGACCGACCACACGCCCAAACCGCTGCTGAAGGTGCGCGGCAAGCCGCTGATCGAGTGGCACATCGAGGCCTTCGCGCGCGCCGGGATCCGGGACATCGTGATCAACACGGCCTGGCTGCACGAGCAGTTCGAGGCGACGCTGGGCAATGGATCGCGCTTGGGCGTGCGGCTGCATTACAGCCATGAGGGCGAGCGATTCGGACAGGCGCTGGAGACGGGCGGCGGCATCGCGACCGCGCTGGATCTGCTGTGCGCCGACGGCGACGACGCCTTCTGGGCGGTCTCGGCGGACATCTTCATGCCGCAGTTCGTCTTCGACCGGGCGCAGGCGGAGGCTTTCGCCGAGAGCGCGCTGCTGGCGCATCTGTGGTTCGTGCCGAAGCAGCCGCGGCATCCGGCCGGGGATTTCGGGATCGACGCGGAGGGCTTCGCGACCCTCGACGGCGACAAGCAGGTCTACAGCAACATCGGCTTGTACAAGCGCGCGTTCTTCGACGGCGTGAAGCCGGGCGTGCATGAGCGCATCCGGGTGGCGCTGGATCGGGCGATCGCGGCCCGCGCGGTCAGCGCGGAGATCTACGAAGGGCCGTGGGTGAACGTGGGGTCGGTGGAGCAGTTGGAGACGCTCAACGCGGTGGGTTGAGTCCACGCCGATTTGAGATCGCAGATTGCGATCTCAAACGTCTGCGGTCTAGAAAGAGATACCCGCCTTTTGCACGTCTGCTTGCGCAGAACCCTGATCGAAACCAGGACGTGTGGCGGGTGTGTTGCGACGCAGTCTAGTGTCGCTGCGGGCGCAATTGCAAGGCCATGTTGACGCTGTCTGTCGATGGCAACACGGGGCCTGACAAGCCCTGACCCCTACACGATCCACGAGCCCACGAGCTCGACATGGCTTAGCGTTTCCTGACGATGTGGCGTGAGCGCCGCATCCTGCTGATCGCGATGACGATGAGGAAGGCTCATCGACTTCGTCTGCGATCAATTGAACAGAGGCGAATGCCGGAAAGGCTTCGCGCGCGAAGCACGCTGCTCGAGATGAGCTGGCGCGAGCCTGACAAGGCCTGACCCCTTGGAGGGAGTCGGCATCCCCCATCGTTCCCCTTCACGGGTGGGGCAGTACTTTGAGTCATAGATCGGCCGAGTGATCGGTTGCACGATGAACGCAGGTGCTTCAAACACACCGGGTTGCCGAGGACTCGTCCAGCAAACGACTCCATCGTCCGTGCATTCCGATCATGGGCGAGATGGGCCATTCCGCGAGGGTGGCCGCACGTTGGCAGCTCACGTGGTTTGAACATCTCGCCCACCTCCTCTTCGATCGATGGCATGTCGCCATTCGGCAAGCGGCGTGGTGGTTTCAATGTTCACTGGAGCCGTACGACCATGGGAACGATTCAACATCCGCATCACCGCGAAGCTCGCCGACCCCTTCGCGATCGCCGTCCGCTGGCGGGCTGCGACCTGCGCGCGCTGATCAATCTTCAACACGAGTGGGGCATGAGCGATCCGCTCGTCTTCGGCCTGCGCCTCGGCGCTGACGCCGTCTGCCTGCGCGCGGACGTGTCGGTGGCTTCGGCCATCGCCAATCTGCGCAACACGCTGGTGTCCGCCGCGGCGACGCTGTCGATGGTCGAGGACAACTGCATCGAGGGCGATCCCTCGCGTCATGTGGTCCATAGCGTGCGGCAGTCGCTGCGCGAGGGCCTCGGGATGCTCGGGATCATGGGGCGTGCCGTCGATGACGATGAGGCCCGCGATGCCGATCCCGGCGCGGTGGACTTCCGGCCCAAGGCGCCAGCGCCCCGCGCTAACGAAGGAGCGATCGTCGCCGTATGACCCCAACGTTTGAGATCGCAAATTGCGATCTCAAACCTCTATCTCTCGTCCCTCGTCCCTGTCCCCTTCTGATTCGATCTGGAGAAGTACTCGTGGAAATCTTTCATCGCACCTCGCTGGCGGAAGAGCTGGCAACCCACATCCTCGACGACGATCTGGCGCCCGCAAGCTCCGGGCTCTTCCTCGGTGCGCGACGCCGCATCGGCAAGTCGACCTTTCTTCAGCAGGACCTTTGCCCAGAGTTGCGACGGCGTGGCGCGGTGGTGATCTATGCCGATCTTTGGGACAACAGGGATCGTGATCCCGGCGACGTCATCATCGACGCCATTCGGGAAGAGCTTGCTCACCACGAAGGGGTGGTTCTGCGCTTTGCGCGCGCCGCTGGCATGGAGAAGGTCAGCGTCGGCGGGGTGAGCTTCACCATGGACCGGGTGGGGCTCGGCCGAGAAGTGTCTCTGTCGAAGGCCTTGGCCATGTTGTCCGACGAGTCGAAAAGAATGATCGTTCTGATCGTTGACGAGGCTCAGCATGCCTTGACCACGGAGAAGGGCAGCAACTCGCTCTATGCGCTCAAGGCCGCCCGCGATCGGTTGAACATGGGCCCTCACCACGGCCTGCGGATCGTGGCCACGGGCTCGAATCCCGACAAGCTCGCCGTGCTCGTGGAGTGGAAGGATCAGGCCTTCTTCTGCGCGCCGCTGAGGGAGTTCCCAGCGATGGGGGCTGACTATCTCCGCTGGTTGGTCGGCCGTGCGCCGACCTCCGCAGGCTTGAGCATCGAGTTCCTCGATGGTCTGTTCCAGCGATCCGGTTGCCGGCCGGAATGGATGCAGGACGGCCTGAGCTCGATCGCGTATCGCAACGACTGGACTGAGGCCGAGGCCAGGCGCGTTTTCGCGGATACCGTCGAGTCGCATGCCCAGATGTGGGTCAACAAGCTTTTAGGCATGGTGGGACTGCTCAGCCCTCTGCAATCGGCCGTGTTGCGTGTTCTCGCGGCGCAGGGCCAGCGCTTCGTTCCGTTCTGGACCCGGACGATGGAGACCTATCGATTGGTGATCGAGCTCGACGACGGCAATGAGGCGACCGAGCCGATCAACATTCAGACCGTGCAGGAGGCTCTGGAGACGCTCAGGAAGAAGGGCTTCCTTTGGTGCTCCGTGCATGGCGCCTACGCGCTCGAGGAATTCGGCATCAAGGAAGCGCTGGAGGAGGGGGGACTGCTGACCGAGTCCACCAAGCGCGTCACCCGCATGGGTCGTCATCCGGCCTTGAGCGCCGAGGCGATCGATTGAGGTGACACCCGCTCGACCGAGGGCTCGCGGCCCCTATGCTGCGAGCCTCGCGTCCTCGACAAGAGTCGACCTGAAAGGCAGCTGATGGGCAATCTCCGCGTCACCGAGCTTCGCGCATTCATCCCCGCGCTCGACTTCGAGCGCTCCAAGCAGTTCTATCAAGAGCTTGGTTTCACGATGGACTGGGAAGCGGGCGAGCTCGCGTACTTCCACTTCGACGGCCAGTGCTGCTTCCTGCTGCAGGACTTCAATCAGCCGGCGTTTGCGACCAACTTCATGATGCACATGGTCGTCGAGGATGTGGATGCGTGGCTTCAGCGGGTCCATGAGAGTGGCGTCGCCGAGAAGTACGACGTGCGCGTCGGCGCGATTGAATCGCAGCCGTGGGGCATGCGGGACTTCGTCCTATACGACCCGGCGGGCGTGCTGTGGCGGATCGGCGCGGACGAGGAATGACGGGGGCTCTCAACTCCCCGGATGCCACCGCATCCACCCCGCCAGCAGCCCGGCGGCCGCGACGGTCCACGCCCAGCGTGTTCAGCGCGACGCTGCCGGCCTTCCGGCCCAGCGCTCGCATTGCTGACGCACCAGCTCGTTGAGCAGCTGCTCCCGCTCCACCACGCCGCGCGCCCAGGTCGCGTCGTTGCCCTGCCAGCGCATCTCCTCGCGCACGTAGCGCAGGGCCGGCTCGGCCTTCAGCGCCACCGCGTGCGGCTCCAGCGCGTGCAGCGTGACGTTCAGGTCCTCGCGCAGACTGCGGTGCTCCCCCGTTTTGGGATCGACGAAGGTCCCGTCGAGGCCGAAGCGGCAGGCCTGGAAGCGATTGAAGGTGTAGGGCAGGTAGTCGTCCTCCGCCAGCGCGAAGGGGTGATCGTGCGAGATCCATCGCGCCAGGCACTGGATCAGCGCCGCCAGCGCCGACGCCTTCTCGATCGTCAGCGGCGTGTCCAGCACCCGCACCTCGATGGTCCCGTACTCCGGCTTGGGCCGGATGTCCCAGTAGAAGTCCTTCATGCTCTTCACGACGCCGGTGTGGGTCATCTTCTCGAAGAACACCAGGAAGTCGTCCCAGGTCAGCACGAAGGGCGCGCGACCCGACAGCGGGAACGCGAACACCGAGTTCAACCGCGCCGAGTGGAAGCCGGTGTCATTGCCCTGGACGTAGGGAGACGACGCCGACAACGCGATCAGATGCGGGATGAAGCGCGACAGCCCGTGCAGCAGCCTCAGCGCGTGATCCGGGCCTTCGCAGCCGATGTGCACATGCTGGCCGAAGATCGTGAACTGCTTGCTCAGGTAGCCGTAGAGCCCGGAGATCTCCTGGAAGCGCGGCTTGTCGAAGATGCGCTGCTTGCTCCAGTGCTGGTACGGGTGCGTGCCGCCGCCCGACAGCCCCAGGTTGAGCTTGTCGGCCTGCCGCACCAGCGCGTCGCGCGTGATGGTCAGCTGCTCCAGCACCTGCTCGTAGTTCGTGCACACGTTGGTGCAGAGCTCGATCATGCTGTCGGTGATCTCGGGCGTCACATCGCCGGGCACGGTCTCGCCGGCCATCAGGCGCAGCAGGTCCTTGGAGCCCGGCATCAGGTCGTAGTCGTTGCGGTTGACGATCTGGAGCTCCAGCTCCACCCCCATCGTCAGCGGCTTCGAAGTGGCAAAGGCTTCCAGACTCATCGCTTGGCCTCCGGTGCCGTTTCATGCGGTTGATGCTCGCCCGCAAGGCGCAAGCCCCATTGCACGGCGATCGGTCCGATCAGCTCCATCAGCGCGATCGTCGACAGGATGATGGGCGCCAGTTGCGCCGCGACGGCGGGGTGATGGGCCTGCATCTCGGAGAACAGCACCAGCATCGTTCCCGACACCGGACTCAGGCAGACCGCCAGCGCGATGCCTTGGCGCGCGTCGATGCCGCTGATGCGGGCGGTGCCCACCAGCGCCAGCGACTTGGCCAGCAGCCGCAGCAGCACCAGCGCGATCGCCAGCACCGCGCCCGAGGCCAGCGCCTGCAGCGTCCACGCGGAACCGACCGCGACGAACAGCATCAGCACCAGCACGCCGCCGGCCGTTCCGAAGTGGCGCGGCCAGACCCAGGGACGCTCGGTGGTGTTGCGCAGGATCATGCCGGCCAGCAGCGGCACCAGCAGCGTGGACAGGTTCAGCACGCGTGCCACGCTCAGCGCCACCAGCACCAGGCCCAGCAGCATCAGTACCGAGTTCTCGTTGCGCAGGTCCAGGCGGCGCATCAGCCAGGCGGTCAGACGCGCCAGCAGGAAGGCCACGATGATGGATCCGATGAACGCGTACAGCGGTTGCGCGACGGCCTCCAGCCAATCGCCCTTCGTGTCCAGCTGCAGCCAGCCCAGCAGCAGCTTGTGCGCGAGCACGCCATAGATCGTGTTGAGCGAGGCCATCGCCAGCATGCGCTCGCTGACTTGGCCGGCCGCGCGCAGCTCCGCGCCGACGCGGCCGATCACCGCGGCGCTGGCCGCGGTGGTCAGCACCGCGCAGCTGATCGCCAGCAGCGGGCTCACGCCCAGCAGCGTCAGGCCGTAGCCGACGGCGACGAAGCTCAGCGCCGTCTCCGCCGCGCTGGCGGCCAGCAGCGCCTTGTTGTGCCGCAGCCAGCGCAGGTTCACGCGCGAGCCCATCTCGAACAGCAGCAGCGCGAGCGCGAGGTCCACCACCAGCCGCAGCCGCGCATCCAACGCGCCATTGGCAAAGATGCCGTGGCCCATCGCGGCCAGCACCATGCCGATCACGCTGTAGCCGACGACGCGGGGCAGGCCCAGACGGCGGTTGACGAATTCGCCGAGCAGCCCGGCGGCCACCATCGTCAGCGAGGCCCAGAACAGCCAGTCGGGCCGCGGGGGCCAGGCGCTGAACTGCAGAAAGGTCGCAAGGTCGTTCATCAAAACGAAGCTTCTCCTCGGTTCGTGGACGGCGGGCCATTCTAGGCCGCGGGTCCTTCGGGTTTTGTGCGGATGCCGATCGGGCGTCAAGGGCCCGCAAGGGCCCTCGTCGACCTCGAACAGACCCGTCGGCAGTCTTTACCGATCCAGCCACGCGCATGGCAATCGGCGATACCGAAGAGCGTGAAAATGCGGGTCAGTCCTTGCCGTCGGACTCGGCGTCCGACAGCGAGGCGGAGCGCACGAGGGTCAGCTCGCCGCCGGCCAGCCAGTCGGCGAGCGGTTCGCCCGCATGGCGGCGCAGTTCGAGCTCGTCGCCGGACGGTGCTTCCACCACGCCCTGCCAGCCGTTGCGTCCGCCGCGCTTGACCGCGTACAGCGCCTCGTCGGCCAGGCCGACCACGGTGGCCCAGTCCAGCGCGCGCGGATGAGCGGGAGATAGCGGGAAGGCCGCGAAGCCGACCGAGCAGGTGACCTCGATGCGACGTCCGTCGCCCAGGTCGAAGGGCCGGTCGCTGAAGCGCGCGCGGGCGCGCTCGGCCAGCTCGGCCGCATGGCGGCGCGAGGTGTCCCGCGCCACGATCAGGAATTCCTCGCCGCCCCAGCGCACCAGGTAGTCGGCCTCGCGGAAGACGTCGGCCAGACGCTCGCGCATCTGCGACAGCACCGCGTCGCCGGCGGCGTGGCCGAGCCGGTCGTTCAGCGCCTTGAAGTGGTCCAGGTCGAGCAGGAAGAAGATCAGATCCGCGTCGTCCGGCAGCGGCGCGCCGGTGTTGCGCGCCTGCTCGTGGCGGCGCACGGCCAGCGCCACGTCGGCGTCGATGTGCTGGGTCACGAAGCGCCGGTTGCGCAGCCCGGTCAGCGGATCCGACAGGCTGGACTCCTCCAGCGCCGCGGTCTTCACACGCAGGTCGGCGGAGACGCGTTCCAGCTCCGCCGTCCGGGAGCGGACCTTGAGCTCCAGCGCCAGTTGCGAGCGCCGCAGATACGAGGTCCGCATGGCCACCAGCAGATAGACCATCCCGATGACTACCGCGCCGCCCAGCATGCGTGCCCACCAGGTCTGCCACCAGTCGGGCATCACCTGCACCGGGATGCTCAGCTCCAGCGGGCTCCACACGCCGTTGCGGTTGGTACCGCGCACCCGCAGCACGTAGCGGCCCGGATCGAGGTTGGTGTAGCCGGCCACCCGCAGATTCGCGTCCGTGCTGACCCACACCGGATCGAAGCCCTCGAGGCGGTAGGCGTAGCGGTTGCGGCCGGGCTCGCTGTAATCCAGGGCGGCGAATTCGACGCTGAAGCTGCGGTTGTTGGCGGCCAGGGTCAGCCCCTCCTGCGGCAGCCGGCCCGCGGCCAGACGCTGTCCGTCCACGCGCAGCTCCGACACCGCCAGCGGCGGCTGATAGGCCCAGGGCTCGAAGCGCTCCGGCGCGACCACCAGCACGCCCTTGCTGCCGCCGAACAGCAGCCGGCCGTCTCGCATCTTCAGGTAGGCCCGGAACCAGCCGGTGCCGATGTCGACGCCGTCCGCATTGGTCAGCTCGTAATAGCTGTCGCGCGCCGGGTCGTAGACGAAGTCCTGCGTCCAGATGCGGCCGTCGCCGTCCTCCAGCAGGTTGGCGCCGAAGGCGCGGCCGATCACGCCGTGGCGCTCGCTGATGCGCTCGAACTCGGCTTCCTTGCCGTCCCATGCCGTCAGCCGATGCAGGCCCGAGGCGGTGTCTATCCACAGTCGCTGCTTGGAGTCCACCAGCAGACCGACGATGGAGTGATGGCTCATGTCCTTGCCCGGACGCGCTCGGGCCGCGATCAGCTCCTTCGCGCCGGGGTCCAGCCGGTACAAGCCCTTCTCGGTGCCGATCCACAGGCCGCCGTCCGCGGTCTCGGAGATCGCGTTCACATCGCCGGTCAGCGCGACGCCGCCGCGCTGCGTGAGCCGCTCGGGCTGCGCCGCGTCGGGCGCCAGCTTGTAGACGCCGTCCTGCGTGCCGATCCACAGCGTGCCGTCGCGGCCCGCGAGCAGCCGCCGCGCACGTCCGGCGCCGGCCTGGATCACGCGCAGCAGATGGCGGTCGCGGGTGTATTGATGAAGACCGCCGTCGCTGCCCAGCCAGACGGTGCCGTCCTTCATCTGGACCAGGCTGGAGATGCGTCCGCCCGAGAGTCCGCCGCGCTGGCCCGGCGCGGGCCGCAGCACGGCGACGGACTGCAGGCGCTCGTCGAGCACGGTGACGCCGCTCTCGTTGCTGCCCAGCCAGATCTCGCCGGTGTCCAGCTGGACCATCGCGCGGGTGCTGGGGTCGATCAGTTGCGGCTGCGTGCCCGGATCGCGGCCGCGGATCCAGGTGCTGGTGTTGGTCGGGTCGTGACGCTGCAGGCCGCCGCCGTAGCCGCCGGTCCAGATCCAGCCGGCGCGGTCGCGCAGCAGCGCGCGCACCTCGTTGCCGCCCAGGCTGGAGCGATTCAGCGGGTCGTGCTTCATCGCGCGCAGCAGCTCGCCGTCGGCGACGCGGCGCAGCTCCACGCCGCCGTTGCGGCCCAGCCAGAGGTGCTCCTTGTCCAGCGCGACGAAGCTGTTCACCGAGCCGCTGCGCGCATCCTGCGCGCGCTCGACGAAGCGGCCCGCGCCGGTCTTGGGATCGATGATGGCGACGTCGCCCTGCTGCGTGCCGGCCCAGATGCGGCCGTCGGGTGCCTCGAACAGACTGAGCACGATGCGGCCGGCGAGGCCGGGCTCGCCCGGCGTGGAGAACACCGGCTCGAAGCGGTCCGAGCCGGCGCGCTTGCGGGACAGGCCTTGCCAGGTGCCGGCCCAGAGCGTGCCCTCGTGGTCGACGACCAGCGCCTGCACCCGGTCATCGGGCAGGCTGCCGGGCTGGGCGCCGTGGCGGAAATGCTGGAAGCGGCCGTCGGCCGGGTCGTAGCGGTCCAGACCGTGGCCGATGGTGCCGATCCAGAGCTTGCCTTCGAGATCCTCGGCCAGCGCGCGGATGGTGCCGGCGGCGACCGCGCCGCGCGGCTGCTGCGGGCTGGCGTCGGAGCGGAAGAGGGACAGTTTCTCGCTGGCCGGGTCGTAGGCGGCGAGGCCGTCGGCCTCGGTGCCGATCCAGAGGCGGCCGTCGCGGGCCACCAGCAGGCAGCGGATGAAGCCCAGGCTGCGGGCGGAGCGCACGCCGTTCTCCAGCGGCGCGCCGGGAAGGCGGAAGTGGTAGCCGTCGAAGCGCACCAGGCCGGCGCCGGTGCCGATCCACAGGAAGCCGGCGCGGTCTTGCGCGAGCGCGGAGATCACGTTGAGCGGGACGGGGGCGTCGATGCCGATGGTGTCGAAGCGGGGCTCGGCCAGCGCCTGGGCGGCGCGGGCGGCTTCGTCGGACAGGGGCGCGCCAAGGCTCCGCGTCGCGGGTGCCAGGGTCAGCGCGACGACGGCGCACAGGACAGGCAGCAGGGAAACAGCACGTCGTCGCAGCATCGCGGCGCATGCTAGCCCGCCGTGTCCCCGATTTGCAGCGCGGGCGCGACAGGCGAGCCCCTTTGATCGGGGGCTTGGGGGGCGGTCTGCGGATAAACCCGTAGGGGCGCTCGAAGACCCTCTCCCCTACCCTCTCCCGCAAGCGGGCGAGGGGGCATCTGGCCCACCCGCGCCGCTCACTTCGCCAACGGCCGCGTGATCTCGTCGATCCGCTTGACGATCTCCGGCGTCAGCTTCGGCGTCACCGCCAGCGCGCCCAGGTTGTCCTGCAGCTGCGCCAGCTTGCTCGCCCCCAGGATCACCGTGGAGACGCGCGGATTCCGGTTGATCCACGCGATCGCCAGCTGCGCCAGCGTGCAGCCCAGCTCCTTCGCGATGGCGTCCAGCTGCCCCACCGCCGCATTGCGCTGCGGATCCTGCAGCTGCTCGCGCATCCAGGCCATGCTCTCCAGCGCGCCGCGGCTGCCTTCCGGGATCCCGTCCCGGTACTTCCCCGTCAACAGACCCGAGGCCAGCGGGCTCCAGGTGGTCAAACCCAGGCCCGTCTCGTCATACAGCCGGGCGTACTCCTGCTCCACGCGCTGGCGGTGGAAGAGGTGGTACTGCGGCTGCTCCATCACCGGCTTGTGCAGGTGATGCCGCTCGGCGATCTCCCAAGCGGCGCGGATATCGGCGGCGCTCCACTCGCTGGTGCCCCAGTACAGCGCCTTGCCCTGCGAAATGATGTCGCTCATCGCGCGCACGGTCTCCTCGATCGGCGTGTGAGGATCGGGACGGTGGCAGTAGATCAGGTCGATGAAGTCCAGCTGCATGCGCTGCAGCGAGCCGTCGATCGCCTGCATCAGGTACTTGCGATTCAGCGTGTCCTTGCGATTGGCGGTGGTGTTGCTCTCCCGGCTCAGGCCCCAGAAGAACTTGGTCGAGACGATGTAGTCCAGCCGGTTCCACTTCAGCGCCTTGAAGGCCTGACCCATCACCACTTCGCTCTCGCCCTGCGCGTAGACCTCGGCGTTGTCGAAGAAGTTGACGCCGGCGTCGAAGGCCGCGGCCAGCATCTCGGTGGCGGACTTGGTGTCGACCTGGTTGTGATACGTGACCCACGACCCCAGGGACAGCTCGGACACTTGCAGGCCGCTGCGGCCCAGTCGACGGTATTGCATTCGCTTCTCCTCGTTGAGGCGCGCAGCGTAGCCGAGCAGGCGGGGGACTGTCAGTCGGCACGCGGAATGCCCCCGCGAAGGCTGTCGTCGTGATGTCACCGTGACGACGAACACTGGCCGGCGCACGCGCCACTGCGCGCGGTTCACGTGTCACCCGACGCAGCAAGCCTGATCGCACGCCACGAACTCGCCATGACAGCCATGACCAAGAAGCCCCTGCACAACCTGCTCAAGAAGGACGAGGACGCCGTCGGCGCATCGCCTTCCTCGTCCGAAGCCATCGACCACACCCGGCGCCATCTGGTACGCGGTGCGCTGGCCGCCGGTGCGCTCGCCGGTCTGCCGCTGGCGGGCTGCGGCGGCAGCGACGACGACGCGCCGCAGGTCGCCGTCGTGTTCAGCCACGGCGTGGCCAGCGGCGATCCGCTGAGCGACCGCGTCATCCTGTGGACCCGCGTGCTGGCGCAGGACGGCGCCGACACCCGCGACGTTCCGCTGCGCTGGGAAGTCGCCAGCGACGCCAACTTCGCCGCCATCGTCTCGAGCGGGAACGCGACCGCGCGCGCCGCGAGCGACTTCTGCGTCAAGGTCGACGCCGCCGGTCTGCAGCCGGGCACGCGCTATTGGTATCGCTTCAAGGCCTATGCCGCGACCTCGACCGCGGGCCGCACCAGGACGCTGCCGACGGGCAGCGTGTCGCAGGTGAAGCTGGCGGTGTTCTCCTGCTCCAACTATCCGACCGGCTACTTCAACGTCTACGCCGAGGCCGCCAAGCGCGCCGAGTCCGACGGCTACGACGTGGCGGTGCACCTGGGCGACTACATCTACGAGTACGGTCCCGGGCAGTACGCCAGCGGCAACGCGTCGGCGCTGAACCGCGTGGTCGATCCTCAGAAGGAGATCGTGGCCCTGGCCGACTACCGGCGACGCTATGCGCAGTACCGCTCGGATGCGGATCTTCAGAAGCTCCATGCGCTGGTGCCGATGATCGCGGTCTGGGACGACCACGAGATCGCCAACGACACCTGGAAGGACGGCGCGCAGAACCATCAGCCGGCGACAGAGGGCGACTTCGCCGCGCGCAAGGCGGCGGCGGTGCAGGTCTGGCATGAATGGCTGCCGGTGCGGGACGGCAGCGATGCGCTGATCACCTATCGCAGCTTCAACTTCGGCTCGCTGCTGGCGCTGCACATGCTGGACACGCGGGTGATCGCGCGGGACAAGCAGCTGGACTATCAGGATTACTTCACCGCGACCGGCTTGGATGCCGCGAAGTTCCAGGCGGACATGGCGCGGACGGATCGGACGCTGCTGGGCGCGACGCAGGCGCAGTGGCTGCAGACGCAGATGCAGACCTCGACGGCGACCTGGCAGGTGCTGGGGCAGCAGGTGCTGATGGGGCGCATGAACATCCCGGCGCCCATCCTGATGGAGGTGAACGTGCCGGGCAGCGGGGTGACGGTGTCGCAGTACGCGGCGATCGTGGCGAAGCGGCAGACGAATCCGGCCGGACTGACGGCGCAGGAGCGGGCGGTGCTGGCGGCGCCTAGCATTCCCTACAACCTGGATGCGTGGGATGGGTATGCGGCGGCGCGCGAGACGCTGCTGGGGACGGCGCGGCAGTTGGACAAGAACCTGGTGGTGCTGGCGGGGGATACGCACAACGCGTGGGCGAATGATCTGGCGGATGCGGCGGGGAATGCGGTGGGGGTGGAGTTCGCGACCTCGTCGGTGAGTTCGCCGGGGTTTGAGGAATACCTGCCGACGGAGAACCCGCAGCAGCTGGCGGGCGCGTTGACGCAGTTGATCGGGCCGCTGGTGTATGCGGACACGTCGAGGCGGGGGTATGTGGTGGTGACGGCCACCGCGGCGGAGTGCCGGTGCGATTGGGTGTTTGTCAGCACCATCTTGAGCCGGGACTACACGGCCACGGTGGCGCAGTCGTTGAGGACCTTGCCGGGGCAGAGGAGGCTCGTGGGGGTTTGAACGGCAGCGGGAGAGGGGCTTCCATGCGCGGCGCATGAGGTTCGCACGCTCGCCCCGCTCCCGAAACCGCCGGCGCTATAGTCCCCCGCAGCCGGCCGCCTGACGCGACCGACACCAGCTTTCCCGGGTCGACGTCATGTCCCAAGCTCACGATTCCGGTCCGCTCGCCGGGCACTCCCACGCCGCGACCGACCAGCCTTCTCTTTCCGCGCCGGTCTTCGACCCCGCCGCGCCCGCGCTCCGCCTGGCCGTCATCGGCGCCGGCCCGGCCGGCCTGGCGCTGGCGCTGCTCGCCGCGCGCTACCTGCCGCAAGCCCAGATCAGCCTCTTCGACGCCCGCCCCATCGAGCGCGACGTCTCCGGCGACCCGCGCACCCTGGCGCTCTCCCTGGGCAGCGTGCAGCTGCTCCAACGCCTGCGCGTCTGGCCCGCCGCCCAAGCCCAAGCCATCCGCGAGGTCCACGTCAGCCAAGCCCCCCCGACGCTCTCCGGCGCCTGGTTCGGCGACGCCGGCGAGCCCGAGGTCAGCATCTCCGCCGCCGAGCAACGCGTCCCGCAACTCGGCGCGGTGCTCGCCTACGGCCAACTCGTCGCGCCGCTCCAAGCCGCCTGGCAGCAAGCCTGCGCGCGCGAGCCCAGGCGCTTGATCAGCCGCTTCGGCCAACCGGTCGACGGCATCAAGCAGGACCGCCCCGACGAGATCGAGATCGACGCCGGCATCGCCGAGCGCTACGACCTCGCGGTGGTCGCCGAAGGCGGCGTGTTCTCCGACCAGGCCCGCAAGGCGGTCACCCACGATTACAAGCAGAACGCCTGGGTGGGCACGGTGACGCTGTCGCCCGGCAGCGCGGCCGGCGTCGCCTACGAGCGCTTCACCCGCCGCGGTCCGCTGGCCCTGCTGCCGCTGCCCGATCGCGACGGTCAGCGCCGCGCCGCGCTGGTCTGGTGCCAGCCGCAGGACGAGGACGAAGTCGCCGAGCTCGACGACGCGCAGCGCCTCGCCGTGATCCAGCACCACCTGCCGGCGCGCGTCGGCAAGCTGGAGGCGATCTCCCCGCTCAAGTGCTTCACGCTGGGCCTGAACGCCGAGCGCACCCTGGTCGAAGGCCGGCGCATCCGCATCGGCAATGCGGCGCAGACGCTGCATCCGGTGGCCGGGCAGGGCCTGAACCTGGGCCTGCGCGACGCCTTCGCGCTGGTGGACGCGCTGCGACGCGATCCGCGGGTCGACGCCGCCTTGCGACGCGTCGAATGGCAGCGCGCGCCGGACCGCTGGACCACCATCGTCACTACCGACTTCCTGGCCCGCACCTTCGCCTGGCGCTGGCCGGGCCTGCCGGCCGCGCGCGGCCTGGGCCTGGCGGCGCTGCAGGCGCTGCCGCCGCTCAAGCGCGCGCTGGCGGGGCAGATGATGTTCGGCCGACGCTGATGTCCGCGTCCCCGTCGGACCACGCCCGGCCGGGCACGCCGGCCTATCGGCGCATCACCTTCGCGCTCTTCCTCGCCGGCTTCACGACCTTCTCGCTGCTCTACAGCGTGCAGCCGCTGCTGCCGCTCTTCGCCGCCGAGTTCCACGTCGGCGCCGCCGCGAGCGCGCTGTCGCTGTCCCTGGCCACCGGCGCGCTCGCCTTCGCGATCCTCTGCGCGGGCGCGCTGTCCGAGAGCATGGACCGGCGCCGCCTGATGTTCGGCTCCATGCTGATGGCGGCGCTGCTGAACCTGATCGCCTCGGTCGTGCCCAGCTGGCACGCGATGCTGATCGCGCGCGCGGTCGAGGGCCTCGTCCTGGGCGGCGTCCCAGCGGTCGCGATGGCTTATCTGGCCGAGGAGATCGACGCCGGCGGCCTGGGCCGCGCGATGGGGCAGTACGTCGGCGGCACGGCCTTCGGCGGGATGATGGGCCGCGTCGGCGTGAGCCTGCTCAGCGACCACTTCGGATGGCGTCCCGCGCTGTTCGTCGTCAGCGTGATCGGGCTGGCGGCGGCGATCGGCTTCTGGTTCCTGCTCCCGCCGTCCAAGCACTTCGTGCGGCGCAGCGGGGTGAAGCTGTCGGAGCATGTGGCGGCCTGGCGCGGCCATCTGACGCATCGCTCGCTGCCGCTGCTGTTCGCGATGGGCTTTCTGATGATGGGCATGTTCGTCGCGGTCTACAACTACGCCGGCTTCCGGCTGATGCGGCCGCCGTTCTCGCTCAGCCAGAGCGCCATCGGACTGATCTTCTGCGCCTACCTCTTCGGCATCGCGGCCTCGACGGCGGCGGGCACGCTGTCGGACCGCTTCGGCCGCGCGCCGGCGCTGCTCACGGGCATCGCGCTGGCGATCACTGGTGTGCTGCTCAGCCTGTCGACCTGGCTGCCGGCGGTGATCCTGGGCATCGTGCTGCTGACGATCGGCTTCTTCGTCGCGCACTCGGTGAGCAGCGCCTGGGTCGGCGCGCTGGGCGGGCGCAGCAAAGGGCATGCGGCCTCGCTGTACCTGCTGGCGTATTACATCGGCTCCAGCACGCTGGGCGCGATGGGCGGCTGGTTCTGGGACCACAGCGGATGGGGCGCGCTGGCCGGCTATGCGCTGGCGCTGCTGGCGGTTGCGGCTGCGGCGGCGTGGACGCTGCGGGCGCGCACGACGAGCGCATCAGCCTAAGGTTTGGCTCAACCGGAGTTGAAGGCGAGGCGGATATGTCTGACGTCGAGCCAAAGAAAACGTATTACGAGATAACGGCTTAGCGCCATCTCAACAGAAAACTACAGTTGATTTTTGGTTCACGCGACTCCGATTCGGCCGGATTTGAGCCAAATCAGGGCAAGCTGTACCGCGTGCCCTTTCGCTGCCCAGAGGAAACGATCCGTCCATCTTGCACGAGCTGAGAAACGCTGCGCCGAATTCGAGAGCGTGGAATCTCCAGACCAACGCGCCCATGAATCTCGCCGATCGCTGATGCTGGATAGCGTTGAATGTCCTCTAGAAGCAGGGCCAGCAGGCGATGAGGTTCTATACGCTGCAGCGTCGTTGCGCCGACGAAGCTCAGGCTGCGCAGCGTTCCTGGGTCGACGTAGTAGCGCACCGCCTGTGTCCGCCCCGAGCTTTGAACGAGGTCGATGGCAAGCAGACGTTTGATCCAGATCTGCAAGGCCTCAACGGACTCGAGTTCTAGCGCGCGCATCAGCTCTCGAGCGGTCATGCCGTCATGCTGAGCAAGTAGAGCCAATGCAATTTGAGCCAGCCAGTCTAGCCACCCGAAGAGGGCTCTCGAATGAGCGCCTCGCCCCGTCCACCTACCTGACACCAGGCTGAATACGCCGCTCGGGGTTTCCGAGTACGTAGTCGCATGCGTGCATTTCCCGGTGCTTGATGCACCATGTTCCGAGAAGGCTGACGCCGGGCGTCCGGCTGTTTGTTGTACCGACGCTCTCGGGTTGGCTTCCGACCCCCACGTGACCAAGATCTACGGAGACAAACATGAAGTTCAGCGCGCGTTGGATGACCGCTTCCGTACTGGCCGCCGCCAGCCTTTCCGCCCTCGCGGCCGACCCGATCAAGATCGGCGTCGCCGGCCCCTTCACCGGCGGCTCCTCCTCCATGGGCGTCAGCATGCGTGACGGCGTGCGATTGGCGACCGAGGAAATCAACAAGAGCGGCGGGGTCTTGGGCCGCCAGATCCAGCTCGTCGAACGCGACGACGAGGCCAAGAACGAACGCGGCGTCCAGATCGCCCAGGAGATGATCAACCGCGAGAAGGTCGTCGCCACCGTCGGCTTCATCAACACCGGCGTCGCCCTCGCGGCCCAGCGCTTCTATCAGGACGCCAAGATCCCGGTGATGAACAACGTGGCCACCGGCTCCGTCATCACCCAGCAGTTCAAGGACCAGCCCGACAACTACGTCTTCCGTAACGCCGCCCACGACTCCATCCAGGCGCCGATGATCGTCGAGGAAGCCATCACCCGCCGCGGCTTCAAGAAGGTCGCGATTCTCGCGGACTCCACCAACTACGGCCAACTCGGCCGCCAGGATCTGGAGAAGGCGCTGGAGCTCAAGGGCATCAAGCCGGTCGCCGTCGAGAAGTTCAACATCAAGGACGTCGACATGACGGCCCAGCTGCTCAAGGCCAAGGAGGCCGGCGCCGAGGCCATCCTGACCTACGGCATCGGCCCTGAACTCGCGCAGATCGCCAACGGCATGACCAAGCTGGGATGGAAGGTCCCCATGGTCGGCAGTTGGACGCTGTCCATGGCCAACTACATCGACAACGCCGGCCCCGGCGGCGAGGGCGCGCGCATGCCGCAGACCTTCATCCAGGAGCCGACCACGCCCAAGCGCCAGTCTTTCATCGTCAACTACCTGAAGACCTTCAACCCGAAGAACAGCCGCATCGACTCCCCGGTGTCGGCCGCGCAGGGCTATGACTCGATCTACCTACTGGCCGCCGCGATCAAGCAGGCCGGCAGCACCGACGGCCCCAAGATCAAGGCCGCGCTCGAGGACCTGAAGGCGCCGGTGGACGGCGTGGTCACCACCTACAACAAGCCCTTCTCCAAGACCGACCACGAGGCCATCACCGCCAACATCCCGGTGTTCGGCGAGGTCAAGGGCCAGCGCGTGGTCTACGCCTATCCGGAGGACTTCAAGAAGGCCTCCGAGGTGCGCGTCAAGGACGTCAACGCCAAGGGCGCCCTGACCCAGAAGAAGTGACCCCGGAAACGGCCGCCGCGAGCGGCCGTTTTTTCGGACGTCTTTCCGGGCGCCGCCGCGGTGGCGGCGCCTCCTCTCCCTCCAGCAGTACCGGATTCGTATGCAGATCCTGACCCAACTGGTGTTCAGCGGCATTGCGCTCGGCATGATCTACGCGGTCATCGCCTTCGGCTACCAGCTGACCTTCTCGACCTCCGACACCCTGAACTTCGGCCAGGGCGACGCGCTGATGCTGGGCGCCTTGGTGGGCCTGACCCTCGTCGGACACGGCGTCAACTACTGGCTCATGGTCCCGCTGGTGTGCCTGTTCGGCGCGCTGCAGGGCGCCTTCGTCGAGCGCATCGGCGTGCGGCCCGCCATCAAGATCAAGTCGGAGTTCGGCTGGATCATGTCCACCATCGCGCTGGGCATCATCTTCAAGAACGTGGCCGAGAACGTCTGGGGCCGCGACGACCTGAAGTTCCCTTCCCCGCTGCCGGAAGCCCCGATCAAGTTCCTCGGCGCCAACGTGCTGCCGATGGAGATCCTCGTGGTCGTCGGCGCGCTGCTGATGATGCTGGCGGTGGAGCTGTTCAACCGGCGCTCGATCTACGGGCGCGCGGTCGTCGCGACCTTCAACGACCGCGACGCCGCCAAGCTCATGGGCATCAACACCGGGATGGTGATCACCTTCTCCTACGCGCTGTCCTCGCTGACCGCGGCCTTCGCCGGCGTGCTGATCGCGCCGCTCACGCTCACGGGAGCGACCATGGGCGCGGTGCTGGGCTTGAAGGCTTTCGCCGTGGCCATCATCGGCGGGCTGACCTCGGGCATGGGCATCATCGTCGGCGGGATCATCCTGGGCATCGCCGAGACCACCACCGGCTTCTATCTCTCCACCGGCTACAAGGACGTGCCGGGCCTGGTGCTGCTGCTGATCGTGCTGGCGCTCAAGCCGGCCGGCCTGTTCGGCAAGACCGCGATCAAGAAGGTCTGACGACATGAGCACCACGTCCTCCAACTCCTCCTCGTCGTCGTCCACGGCCACCGCGAGCCCGATCGCCGCGCGTCCCCGCATCGATCCGAAGAAGGCGGTCGGCGCGATCCTCGCGGTGATCGCGCTGTTCGCCTTCCCGCTGGTCTCCGGCAACCCGTATTACATCCACCTGGTCGAGACCATCATGATCTACGCGATCGTGCTGTTCGGCCTGGACATCGTGGTGGGCTACACCGGGCAGGTGTCGCTGGGCCATGCGGGTCTGTTCGGCATCGGCGCCTACACGGCCGGCGTGCTGATCACCAAGTTCAACCTCTGGGTGCTGGTGACGCTGCCCGTCGCGGTGGGCGTCACCGCGGGTTTCGGCGCGCTGCTGGCGCTGCCGGCGCTGCGCGTGACCGGCCCGTATCTGGCGATGGTGACCCTGGCCTTCGGCACCATCATCCAGATCCTGATCAACGAGATGGACTTCCTGACCAACGGGCCCATGGGCATCACGCTCACCAAGCCCAAGCTGCTCGGTCACCAACTCGACGAGACCGAGTTCTACTGGCTGGTCGCCGTGCTGCTGATCGCGTCGCTGGTCTTCGTGCACCGGGTCTTGCGATCCCACCTGGGCCGGGCCTTCGAGGCGCTGCGCGGCAGTCCGGTGGCCTCGGACTGCATGGGCGTCTCGGTCTACCGCTACAAGGTCTACGCCTTCGTGATCAGCGCCGGACTGGCGGGGCTGGCCGGCGCGCTGTACGCCTACTCGGAGCAGTACATCTCGCCCAACACCTACAACTTCGAGCTCACGGTGATGTTCCTGCTGGCCATCATCATGGGCGGCCGCAAGACCCGCACCGGCGCGCTGCTGGGCGCCGCGATCATCGTGCTGCTGCCCAAGCTGCTCGACGACCTGCAGCTGTTCCGCTACGTGTCGGTGGCCTTCGCGGTGCTGGTGACGGTGGTGACGGTGATCGCGCTGCGGCGCGGCAAGATCGGCGCGACGCAGGCGGCGATTCCGGTGATCGGCAGCATCGCGCTGGCGGGGCTGTCCTTCGTGCTGCAGACCATGACCGACTGGCGGCTGTCCATCTTCGGGCTGATCACGCTCTTCGTCGTGTACTACCTGCAGGACGGCATCGTGGGCTTCGTGCGCGGCGCGCTGCACCTCAAGGCCAAGCCCGTGGGCGAGGGCGGCCCGGTGAGCCGCAAGCCCGCCGACGCGATTGCCGAGGCGGACGCGGGCCGCGGCTCGGCCGAGGTGCTGATCGACGCGCGCGGCGTCCTGATGCAGTTCGGCGGCCTGAAAGCGCTGAACAACGTCGACCTGCAGGTGCGGCGCGGCACGGTGCACGGCCTGATCGGGCCGAACGGCTCAGGCAAGAGCACGATGATGAACGTGCTCACCGGCATCTACGTGCCGACCGCGGGCGATCTGAAATTCGGCGCGCGCTCGCTGGTGGGGCGCACGTCCTCGGACATCGCGTTGTCGGGCATCGCGCGGACCTTCCAGAACGTGCAGCTCTTCGGCGAGATGAGCGCGCTGCACAACGTGATGGTGGCGCTGCATCACAGCTTCGGCGCGAATCTGCTGCAGGTGGCGCTGCACTCGCCGCGCTACAACGCGGAGGACGCCAAGGCCCGCGCCCGCGCGCTGAGCCTGCTGGAGTTCGTCGGCCTGGCCGACCTGGCCTTCGAGGAGGCGCGCAACCTGCCGTACGGCAAGCAGCGGCTGCTCGAGATCGCGCGCGCGTTGGCGCTGGATCCGCAGCTGCTGCTGCTGGACGAGCCGGCGGCGGGGCTGACCGCGCCCGACATCAAGGAGCTGATGCGCATCATCGGCAAGATCCGCGACCACGGCGTCACGGTGATCCTGATCGAGCACCACATGGACGTGGTGATGGGCATCTGCGACACGGTGTCGGTGCTGGACTTCGGCCAGAAGATCGCCGAGGGCAAGCCGGCGCAGGTGCAGGCCGATCCCAAGGTGATCGAGGCCTACCTCGGCGGCCAGGCGGGTTGAGGAGGGCGCGACGACATGCTGAAGATCGACAAGCTGCAGGCCGGCTACGGCAAGGTCGAGGTGCTGCACGGCATCTCGGTGGAAGTGCCCAAGGGCAAGGTCGTGACGCTGATCGGCTCCAACGGGGCGGGCAAGACGACGACCATGCGCGCGGTGTCCGGGATGATCGCGCCCACGTCGGGGGAGATCACGCTCAACGGCAAGCGCATCGACGGGTTGGAGTCGTATCACATCGCGCGGCTGGGGCTGGCGCATTCGCCGGAGGGCCGGCGGGTGTTCGCGACGATGAGCGTGACGGACAACCTGAGGCTGGGGGCGTTTCCGCGCTACACGGGGGCGAGGCCCAAGGGGGATGTGGCCGCGGATCTGGAACGGGCGATGGAGCTGTTCCCGCGCTTGAAGGAGCGGCGTCAGCAGCTGGCGGGGACGCTGTCCGGCGGGGAGCAGCAGATGCTGGCGATGGCGCGGGCGACGATGCTCAATCCCGAGGTCGTGCTGTTGGATGAACCGTCGATGGGGTTGGCGCCGATCCTGGTGGACGAGGTGTTTCGCATCATCGAGCGGCTCAAGGGGCAGGGCGTGACCATGCTGCTGGTGGAGCAGTTCGCGGCCGCGGCGCTGGCGGTGGCGGATTACGGGTACGTGCTGGAGAACGGCAGGATCTCGCTGCATGGGCCGGCGGAGAAGCTGCGGACGGATCCGGCGGTGAAGGCGGCTTATCTGGGCGGGGGGCATTGAGGGCTTGCGGGGAGCCTGATGGGGCTCGCTGACTGCACCGGCCCTCACCCCAACCCCTCTCCCGCGCAGCGGGAGAGGGGCTCCATACGGCATTGGCTCCATACAGCGGCGAATCGGAGCCCCTCTCCCATGAAGTGGGAGAGGGGTTGGGGTGAGGGCCGCCGCACACCAGAGCGCCCCAGCCAGCCCAAGTTCCCCCTGCGAAACGTCACCCCTTATTTGAGGGGGTCAATGAGTCATCTCTGATACTTTTGCCTCCAAAAGTGTCAGTTCATGTACTAGACGGCGATATCGGCGATACGCTCTGCGGCTCGAATGCGCGGATGTCGCGCGGCGATCGCCGTGCATGCGCAGACCTTGACCCCGATGCTGACCCTCCCCACCCGTCCCCGTCGAAACCTCGTGATCCTGCGCGCGGGCGACCGCTCGCTGCACTCTCAATGGATCGCGAGCGCCGATCGCAACTTCGACCTGCTGGTCTCCTATTACGGCACCGTGCCGGACCTGTACCGCGACGGCAGCGACCTCTACGAGGCGCGCCGCGGTCCCAAGTGGCCCTGCATCGCCGAGCTGCTGGACGAGCATCCCGAACTGGTCGAGGCCTACGACGCCATCTGGCTGCCCGACGACGACCTCTCGGTCGACACCGCAACCGTCTCGCGCATGTTCGACCTCTTCCACGGCCACGGCCTGCAACTCGCGCAGCCGGCGCTGACCCGCGAGTCCTACTTCACCTTCGACACGCTGCTGCGCCATCCCGGCTATCTGCTGCGCTACATGGGCTTCGTCGAGGTGATGGCGCCGCTGTTCTCGCGCGATGCGATGCGCCGCTGCCGCGCCACCTTCCATGAGAGCCGCATCGGCTGGGGCCTGGACTTCGTCTGGCCCACGCTGATCGAGAACGCCGACGGCCACCGCATCGCGGTGATCGACGCCACCCCGGTGTGGCACACCCGTCCGGTCGGCGGCGGGGACCTCTACAAGAACAACCCGGATGCCAATCCGATGAACGACGCCCGTCGCCTGCTGGCCAAGTACGGCTGCAAGGAAACGCGCGTGCGGGCGAAGTACCAGTTCCACGGCGGCATCCGCGTGGTCGAGCCGGCCTGGCGCGAGCGTCTGGTGCTGGCGCTGCGCGGGCTCAACGCGCGGCGGCGCTTCAAGCGCCGCGAGCGCGCCGAGGCGCGTCAGGCGGGGCAACCCGCGCCGTCGGCGCCCAAGGCCTAGGCTCAGACGAACATCCCGCCCGACGCCTCGATGCGCTGCGCGGTGATCCAGTGGTTGTCGTCGGCCAGCAGCGAGGCCACGACCGGGCCGATGTCGTCCGGCAGGCCCGCGCGGCCCAGCGCGGTGACCGACGCCACCATCCGATTGACCTCGGCGTTGTCGCGCACGGCGCCATGGCCGAAGTCGGTCTCGATCGCGCCGGGCGCCAGCGTGTTGACGCGGATGCCGCGCGCACCGAATTCCTTGGCCATGTAGCGGCTCATGACTTCGACGCCGCCCTTCATCGTCGCGTAGGCGCCGTAACCCGGGAGGGCGAAGC
Organism: Roseateles sp.; assembly: GCF_039595295.1. Classification (GTDB taxonomy): domain Bacteria; phylum Pseudomonadota; class Gammaproteobacteria; order Burkholderiales; family Burkholderiaceae_C; genus Roseateles. The sequence goes on along the minus strand of NZ_JBCNLU010000007.1, from coordinate 15,291 downwards.
GGGCCAGACCGCTGGAGACGTTCAGGATGCTGCCGCCGTCGCGGATCAGCGGCAGCAGCGTCTGCGTCAGGAAGAACGGTCCCTTCAGGTGGACGCGCATCAGCTCGTCGAACTGCGCCTCGGTCGTCTCGGCGATGCTCGCGTGAGCGCCGATCCCGGCGTTGTTGACCAGGTGATCGATGCGGTCGCGCTGCCAGTGCTGGCGCAGCGCGCCGCGCAGGGCCTCGGCGAAAGCGGGGAAGGAGGCGCTGTCGCCCGTATCCAGCTGAAGTGCGGCGGCGTGGGCGCCCAGGCCGCGGATCTCGTCGACCACCGCTTGGGCCTCGTCGGCGCGGCTGCGGTAGGTGATGACGCTGTCGACGCCGCGACGCGCCAAGTGCAGCGCGGCGTTGCGGCCCAGGCCGCGGCTGCCGCCGGTGATCAGGACGATGCGGGACGCGGAAGCGGAGGAGGGGGGCGTGGTGCTCATGACGGATCCTGGTGAGGTCGGGTTGCGATGGAAGGCAGTCTATTGATCGCGTCTTGGCGTATAAATTGCCTTGGAACGATTTGACCGTTCGTTCAGGATGAACAAATGAGCGATGACAGCATGACCTACGCGCCGCCCCTGCCCTCGATCGAGACCCTGCAGGTCTTCGTCCGCGTGGCCGAGCTGGCCAGCTTCACGCAGGCGGCGCAGAGCCTGGGCCTGCCCAAGGCCAGCGCCTCCACCGCGGTGCAGCGGCTGGAGGCCAGCCTGGGGACGCGGCTGTTCCATCGCACGACGCGCCGCGTGCAGCTGACGCAGGACGGCCAGGCCTGCTACGAGCGCTGCAAGGACCTGCTCGCCGACCTCGACGACATGCAGACGCTGTTCCAGCCGGCGGCCAGCGGGCTGCGCGGCCGCCTTCGAGTCGACATGCCGATGCGGGTCGCGCATGACGTGGTCATGCCGCGCCTGCCGGAATTCCTGGCCGCGCATCCGGCGCTGGAGCTGGAGCTCAGCAGCACCGACCGCCGCGTCGACCTGGTCCGCGAGGGCTTCGACTGCGTCTTGCGCGTCGGGCCGCTGAGCGACTCGACGCTGGTGGCTCGGCCGCTGGGCGCGATGGAGATGGTCAACCTCGCCAGCGTCGAGTACCTCGCCCGCCACGGCGAGCCGCGCACGCTGGAAGACCTGGCCACCCACCGGCTGGTCCAGTACGCGACGACGCTGGGCCAGCGCTGCCCGGGCTTCGAGTGGCGCGACGCGGCCGGCGTGACGCATTTCCTGCCGATGTCGGGCACGCTGACGGTGAGCGACTCCGGCGCCTACACGGCGGCCTGTCTGGCGGGGCTGGGGATCATCCAGGTGCCGCGTCACGGGCTGGAGCGGGAGGTGCTGGACGGCCGGTTGCGCGAGCTGCTGCCCGACTTCCTGGCCGCGCCGATGCCGGTGCATCTGCTCTATCCGCACCGGCGTCAGTTGCCGCGGCGCGTCCATGTCTTCATGCAATGGCTGGCCGAGCTGCTGAGTCCGCGGCTGTTGCCGCTATCCTCTGCGACTCCGGACGTCTCGACGTCCTGAGAGGGCCTGCGGCGCGACACCCTTCGGATCGTCGCTTGCCGAGACCGGGTCCCCCTCATCTTCCGCGTCAGCCTTTGTTCGACCCCTTGGACCTGCATCACCTCTCCCAGATCGCCCGCGCCGCGCTGCAGTCCGGCGACGCCGCCGCCGCGCAAGCGCCGGGCGAGGAATGGCTGCTGCTGGCCCTGGAGCAGCAGGACCTGGCCGCGCAAGCGCAGGCGCTGCTGCACCTGGCGCGCTGCGATCGCGCGCTGCATCGCCCCGGCGACGCGCGCGGCCGCAGCGAGCTGGCGGCGCGGCTGTTCCGGCAACTGGGCGACGCCTCGGGCGAGGCGGGCGCGCTGTCGGTGCTGGCGCACAGCGCGTCCTTCGCCGGCCATCACGAGGAAGCGATCGAGGCGGCCTTGCTCGGCCTGCGCCTGGCGCAGCTGCGCGGCGATGGCGCGGCGCTGGTGGTGGCGCTGCAGGACCTGGGCGCCTGCCACGTGTGGGCGCGCAATTTCGACAAGGCGGCGGAGGTATTGCGGCAGGCCGCGGACGCGGCCAATGCCTGCAAGCCGCGGCTGAGCCCGCTCGGCGCCTGCCTGTGGCTGGCGATGGGGACGCTGCTGGCCTACGCCGGCGAGCGCGAGCAGCGCGGCCAGCTGCCGCCGCTGGGCGCGCTGGAAGGACACCTGATCAATGCGCGTCATCTGCTGCCCGAGGGCGGCGCGGAGTCGCAGTGCTGGTGGACGCTGATGCAGACGCTGGCGCAGATCTGGAAGGGCGCGTCGGCGCTCGCGCAGCCGGAATTGCAGCAGGCGCTGACGCTGCTGCCCGAGCAGGAACGGCACTGGCTGGCCGCGCTGGCCGGCTGGGTGCAGACGGAGCTCGCCTGGGCGCGCCGCTTGTGGCCGCAGGCGCGGCGCGCGGCATCGCAGCTGGTGATGCAGGCGGACGCGGTGCAGCACGAGCCGCTGGCGCAACTGGGCGAGCTGATCGCCAGCCAGATCGAGGAACAGCAGGGCCAGCCGCAGCGCGCTCTGCAGCGCATGCGCGCGCTGCGCGAGCGCGAGACGCGGGTGCGGATCGCCAGCCTCGCCAGCCGCGAGGAGGCGGTGCAATGGCAGCTGGACGCGCGCCGCAGCGAGCGCGATCGGGCGCAGCTGGCGGACGAGGCGCAGCGGCTGGAGAAGCTGTCGATGGAGGATCCGCTGACGGGTCTGGCCAACCGGCGCAGCTTCGAGGCGCATGCCCGCGCGCAGCTGAAGGCGGGCGGGGTGGTGAGCCTGGCGCTGATCGACGTTGACCACTTCAAGCAGGTCAACGACCGGCACTCGCATCTGGTCGGCGATCAGGTGCTGAGCCAGATCGCGCGGTTGATGCGCCAGCACGTGCGGGAGCACGACATCGCGGCGCGCCTGGCCGGCGACGAGTTCGTGCTGCTGCTGCGCGGCGCGAGCGAGGAGATCGCGCAGGCGGCCTGCCGACGTCTGGACGAGGCGGTACGCAAGCATGACTGGACGACGGTGTCGGACGGGCTGCGGGTCAGCATCAGCATCGGCGCCGCGCAGCGCCAGGACGGCGACACGCTGGAGACGCTGATGGCGCGCAGCGACGCGGCGATGTACGCAGCCAAACGCGAGCGTCAGGGCGCCGCGATCGAGGGCGCGTGGCTCACCGACGAGAGCGAGGGCGAGGGCGACGCGCCTGACTGAATCGAGTCACCGGTTCTGAGCGATGGACGGCCGGGATGGCCGTGTTCATCGGGGTTGTGAGGATTCGCCACACGCGGAGAAATGCAGATTCGTGCATGCGGAGGTGGTCAAGTGAGTGCCTAGACTCAATGCCTTCCCGTTGACCAAGCCTGTAAGGAGGCTTCATGACCACCCTTGTTGAATGCGCATCCAGCGCGCGTCACATCATCCCTCCGCCGATCAAGGTCGAGCCAGGAAAACGACTCGACGCCTTTGATGTGATCCCGGGACCGTACTCTGAGACCGCTCGTTGGAAACTCGAGTCGCTCAACCGCAAGATCCGGCTGCGAGACGCTCGTCCTCCCCGGTCGCCGGCCGAGCGGCGTCGGAAGGGCTTCATGGCCCATGACTTCCCCGAACAGTTGCTGGCGCTGTATCTGAAGTACCCGCATCTCCTGGAGCCGCCGCCCGGTGGCGGTGACATGACGTCTTGGCCAGAAAGGGACCGCGATGAAGACAGTCGTCGTTGACCCCAACGTGGCCCTCGGATGGCTGCTTCTTGAGAAGGATAAGGAGTCGCTGCATCAGTACGCCGACCGACTCGCTGATGCCTCCGCGAACGAAGAGGTGGAGCTGGTCGCGCCGTACGTCTTCGACGCGGAGTGCGCTTATGCTTTGCTGAAGCGCGGTCGTGCTCAAGGCTGGACCGAAGACACCATTCAGGCCTATGCCTGGGTGATCGACAGCTATCAGGTCGATCTGGCCGACGAAAGAGCTCCACTCCCTGAGCACGTGGAGCTTGCAATCGACCACAACGTCCAGGGCTACGACGCGCTCTACCTCGACATGGCGATCGAGAAGAAGGCGGTGCTCGCGACGACTGACAAGGGGCTTCGCGCCGCCGCCGAGCGTGCCGGTGTCGAGCTGTTCTGACCCGCAGGGGCCTCAGTGCCCCTGCTCCCTCGCCCGCTTGAGCAGCAGCTCTTTCTCCCGCTCATTGGCGGTCATCGACGCGGCGCGCTCGAACTCCTCTTTCGCTTCGGCATTGCGGCCCAGCTTGGCCAGCAGATCCGCTCGCACGCTCGGCAGCCAGTGGTACTGCTTGAGCGCCGGCTCGTCCATCAACTGGTCGACCAGGTCCAGCCCCACCGCCGGCCCATAGGCCATCGCCAGCGCGACCGCGCGGTTGAGCTCGATCACCGGCGACGGGATGCGATCGACCAGCTCCTCGTAGATCGCCGCGATGCGCTTCCAATCCGTGTCGTCCGCCCGGCGCGCCCGCGCATGGCAGGCCGCGATCGCCGCCTGCAGCGCATACGGCCCGACCTGCGGCTCCTGTCCCAGCGCCGCGCCGGCTTCGGCGGCCAGTCGGTCCGCCATCTCCAGCGCTTCCAGCCCGCGCGCGATCGCCGCCGCATCCCAGCGCTCGCGGTCCTGCTCCAGCAGCAGTACCGGCTGTCCCTGCGCATCGACGCGCGCCGCCGATCGCGAGGCCTGCAGTTCGAGCAGCGCGAGCAGGCCCAGCACCTCGGACTCCCGCGGCGCCAGCCGTACCAGCATGCGGGCCAGCCGCAGCGCCTCGTCGCACAGGTCCTGGCGGATCCACTGCTCGCCGCTGGTGGCCGTGTAGCCCTCGTTGAAGATCAGGTAGATGACCTCCAGCACCGAGCCCAGGCGCTCGGTCAGTTGCGCGCCCAGCGGCAGTTCGAAGGGGACCTTGGCCTCGCCCAGGGTGCGCTTGGCGCGGACCAGCCGCTGCGCCACCGTGGGCTCTGATTGCAGATAGGCCCGCGCGATCTCGCCGGTCGTGAAGCCCGCCACCATCTTCAGCGTCAGCGCGACCCGCGCCTCCAGCGACAACACCGGGTGGCAGGCGCAGAACATCAGCCGCAGCACGTCGTCGCCGATCTCGCGCGCGGCGCGGTCGTCGTCAAGGCTGTCGACGAAGTCCGGCACGATCATGGCCTCGCGGGCGTCGAGCTCATGACCCAGCTGCTCCAGCTTCTCGCCGCTGAGCTTCACATGCCGCAGCCGGTCCAGCGCCCGATGCTTGGCCGTGGTCATCAGCCAGGCGGCCGGCTTGTCGGGCAGCCCTTGTTCCGGCCAGGTCTCGAGCGCCGCGATCAGCGCGTCCTGGGCCAGCTCCTCGGCCAGCGCGACGTCGCGCATCAGGCGAGTCAGGGCGCCGATGATCTTGGCCGACTCCTGCCGCCAAGTGGTGGTGATCGCGCGATGGATGTCCTCGGTCATGCGCGCGATCGTACGGCCAGGGCGGGCCGCTGGACGCCCGTAATGGGGTGCGCCCGGCCCGGCGCCCTGCCGCAGTCGGTCGAGATGAAGACATCGAGCCCTCCGACGATCATGCCCCGCGAGCGGAGGCTTCATCGGGACGACGATGCAGGACGGTCGATTTCGACAGCGGCCGGAAAACGGCGCTGCTGATGCTCCCGGATCAGCCCTTGGCCGCGGCCTTCGATTCCTCGAAGCAGGGCACCATCGAGCGCACCTCCACCTCGCACCACTCGGCCGCCGGGCACTCGCGAGCGATGGCGAGCGCCTCCTCGCGGGTCTTGACGTTCAGCCAGAAGAAGCCGCCCACCATCTCCTTGGCCTCGGCGAAGGGGCCGTCGATGGTGGCCACGCGGCCGGCGCGCTTGGTCACGCGCGTCGCGCCGTTGACCGACTGCAGCGACTGCGCGCCGTGCAACAAGCCTTGCGAGGCGAGCTGCTCGGCGTAGGCGGTCATCGCGGCGTAGGCGGCCTGACCTTCCTCCAGTGTGCGGGCTTCGCGTTGGCCCACGGGTTCGTTGATCAGCAGGATGTAGCTCATCGGATGTCTCCCTGGCGGTTGCCGGCAAAGGGTCGCCGGACGGCGTTTGCGGGCTATTGGACACCAGGAGGATGGAGGACTGCGGAGAAAGACCCTCTCCCCCGCCCTCTCCCGCAAGCGGGCGAGGGAGCAACATCGGCAAGCAGGCGAGGAAGCAGCAGCGGCAAGCAGGCGAGGAAGCAGCAGCGGCAAGCGGGCGAGGGAGTAACACCGGCAAGCGGGTGAGGGAGTAACACCGGCAAGCGGACGAGGGAGTGACACCGGCATGCGGGCGGCGGGGCGCGCACGAAACGCCGCGCACGCCGATGGCTGTCGATCCGCGACGCCGGCTCGCCATCCGTCGTTTCCCGCCCCGGGGCCGCCACCTGCCGTCCCTACACTGCGCCGCATGAGTCCCGATACCAAGCTCCCCCTCTGGCGCGACGCCCGCCGGCTGCGCGCCTCCTGGCATTCGTGGATCAGCAGCGAAGCGATGCCCAGCGGCCCGGAATGGCTGCAATGGGTCTGGACGCTGCTGTTCTCGGCCGGGCTGGCGGTGGGCTTCACCCTGCTGGGCTTCGTGATGAACGCGCGGTCCTTCGAGGACTGGTTCAACCTGGGCTCCTGGATGCGCTGGTACGGGCGCAACCTGATCGTGTGCGTGACCATCGGCGTCGTCATCCATACGATGTTCTCGATCCTGATCCCGCTGGTCGGCGGCCGGGAACGCATCCTGACCTGGCCGCGCTGGGCGCGGACCATGTTCTTCTCGGGCATGCCGCTGGTCGGCGTGGCGATCGGCTGGGTGCCGGGCATGTGGCTGGCCGGCATGCGGAGCTGGATGCAAATGGACTGGGCCCATGGCGGGCGGATCCTCGGCATCACGGCCTTGATCGGGATGATCCTGACGGTGCTGATGCACTTCTGGTTCGCGGCCAAGAACCGCGAGCTGGTCGCCGAGCGCCGCGCCACCGAAGCCCAGCTGCGCCTGCTTCAAGGCCAGATCGAGCCCCACTTCCTGTTCAACACCCTGGCCAACGTGCACTCGCTGATCGACTACGACGCGCCCAAGGCCAAGGCGATGCTGGGCGCGTTCACCGCCTATCTGCGAGCGTCGCTCGGCGGCCTGCGGCGCGAGAGCGGTCCGCTCGACGACGAGCTGGCGCTGGCCGAGGCCTACCTGACGGTGCTTCAGACGCGGATGGAAGACCGGTTGCGCTTCGAGATCCACGCCGACGCCGACGCCCGCGGCGTCGCGCTGCCGCCGATGCTGCTGCAACCGCTGGTGGAGAACGCGGTCCATCACGGCCTGGAGCCCAAGATCGAAGGCGGCACGGTGCGCGTGGACGCGGTGCTGCGCGACGGCATGTTGGTCGTCGAGGTGCGCGATGACGGCGTGGGCCCTGGCGCCTCGCGCCGCGGCGGCAACGGCATCGCGCTCGACAACATCCGGGAGCGCCTGATGACGCAGTACGGCGACCGTGCCTCGCTCACCCTGACGGCCGCCGACCCGGGTTGCCGCGCCACCCTGCGCGTGCCGGTCGACGCCTGAACCCGCCGCCATCCCATCGCCTTCACGACCATGACCGCATCGACTTCCATGACCGCTTCGATCGCCTCGACCGCCGCCCCCACCGCCCTGATCGCCGACGACGAGCCGCATCTGGCCCGCGCCCTGGCCGCGCAGCTGGAGGCGGTCTGGCCCGAGCTGAGGATCGTCCACGTCGCCCGCAACGGCCAGGAGGCCGCCGAGCGCATCGCGGCTTTGCAACCAGATCTGGCCTTCCTGGACATCCAGATGCCGGGCCTGACCGGGCTGGAAGTGGCCGAGGGCATCGAGGGCGCGACCCGCGTGGTCTTCGTCACTGCCTACGACCAGTACGCGGTGCAGGCCTTCGAGCAGGAGGCCATCGATTACGTGCTCAAGCCGGTGGAGACCGATCGGCTGGGCCGAACGGCGGAACGCATCCGGCGCGCGTTGGCGAAGACCGGTGCCGACAACGACGGCGATGCGCCTCTGCTGGCGGCGTTGCAACGGCTTCAGCGGGCTCAGTCCACGGCTGGCGAGGGCGGCGCGCGTCCGGCCTTGATGCGTTGGGTGCGGGCTACGCAGGGCGACGTGACGCATCAGGTGCCGGTGGGCGAGGTGATGTTCTTCCGCGCTGACGACAAGTACACCTGCGTCCAGACCGCGACCACGGAGTATCTGATCCGCACGCCCATCCACGAGCTCGCCGCGCAACTCGACGGCGAGCGCTTCTGGCAGGTGCATCGCTCGACCATCGTGAATCTGGATCACGTCGCCAGCACGCGGCGCGACGAGCTGAGCCGGCTCTTCGTCCGCATCCGCGGCCATGCCACCGAGCTGCCGGTGAGCCGCGCCTACGTGCACCTGTTCAAGGCGATGTGAACGTCAGTCGGAGCGCAGTGCGTGGGGGCGACGCCAGTCCACTGACAAGTGCCGCGCCTTCGCGGTGCCCATCCCGAGACAGAGATGACTTTGAAGCTGCTGACCGCGACTATCGTCGCGGCCTTCTCCGCGCTTTCGCCGCTCCCCGTTGAGGCGGCCTACAACGGCACCGTACTCTTCGACCAGAAGGTGCCGGTCTGGGCCGTCGGAAACTTTAGCTGCCAAGGGACGCTGGTCCTGCCCAAGGTCGTCGTGACCGCGGCGCATTGCCCTAGCAATAACGGCCGGACCGGCTTTTTTCGGCGTGCGGATCGGCAACTGTTCTACGGCACTCAGTTCAATCCCGAGCGTCAGTTCGGACCGTTCGGGGACTTCAGCGTCGTCATCCTGGACCAGCCGATGGCCAAAGTGCCGGCCCTGGTGCCGTCTTACTGGCGCGAGGAACTTATGCTGAGGCGTGGCAGTCCGCTGACGTTCTACGCTCGCGATCATTCAACACACGATGCCTTCAAGGACCGGGCGCGCCGCATCACGCACTTCCGACATCTTGACCACGGGGATTCGAAGGACCAGCCCTTGGTATATCGCGGGATTCGCGCCATCCGTGAGCAGATGCCCAACGTGACATCCGCAGGGTCGACGATCTTCAACGAGAACCTGCGGTCGGTGATCTTCAGTGGCAGCGCTCAATCACCCGGATTGCATCTGGAGGATCGGGACGTCGACGACGCCGTGTTCGTGGTGACGCCCGGTCCCAAGGCGGCTCGGCGAGAGGTTCCCCCCATCTTTGCCGGAGACAGCGGCTCCGGCCTCTTTGGACGCCATCTGTTAGGGCACGAATGGTTTGTCGGCGTGGCATCCGGCCATGAAGTGCACGCCCGCGCCAGCCTCTTCTGGCCGTGGGTCTACGACACCCTGATGAAGCAAGGGGCTCGAGATCAGGCGCTGATGTTGGCCAAGCGCGTCCTCAATCCGTGGGAGCGGAGCAGGTTCGGTCGACGGGACTATGCGGCGCCGATCGCGGCCGCGCTTGCGCCGGAGCGAATGAGCGTCGACGAGTTCGATCGTCGCGGATGCGTGGGCTGCATCTTTCCTCACGAAAATCCGAGGTCCGGCGACGTCGAGTTTTATCGACTCGTGAGTCTTGACGAGCAGGGACGTCACGCCGACCTGCCTTCGGATTCCCGTGACGGAAATGGATGGGAGTACCTTGGCACATCGCTGCCTACGCGCGCACAGGCGTTGGCCCGTGTGTCGACCTGGTCCGCAGACGACGAGTCTGCCGAGGTCGGAGATGTCTTCGTCCGGGTGGACTCGATGACCGGCGGGGTCGAGTACTTCGAGTTGGCCGAGCTCGACCCCGACGGCAAATACGGCGCCCTGCCGGTCAACCGGACCCACAGCAGACATTGGACCTATCTGGGCGTGGACATCCCTGCTCGCGAGCCGAAGTTCAAGCCTTGACGAACGCCGGGCGGGTCCTGATCGGCAGGTGACGGTCACCAAGACGTGTCTTGGCCCGCCTACACTGCCGGCCTCATGCAGTCGTCCCTGGATCCTCGCTCGATCACCATCATGACCGCGCTGATGGCGGCGGTCCTGGGCGCGGTGCTGCTCGGCGTGCGCCGCAACTATCCGGCCGGCATCCGCGGTCTGCTGCCCTGGGCGCTGGCGCCGATGACCTGCGCGGCCGCGGCCGGCGTCTACGCCATGCAAGGCTTGGCGCCGGACTTCGTCATCGCGCAGACCGGCAATGCACTGCTGCTCACCGGCTGCGGGCTCTTCTACTTCGGTACGCAGCGCTTCCACGGCCGGCGCGCGACCTGGCGCTTCTGGGGCGGCATCGCGCTGGCCTCGCTGGCGGTGCTGACCTGGTTCCTGATCCATCCCGATTACCGCATCCGCCTGCTCGTGTTCACCGCGACCATGAGCGCCTGCGTGCTCGCGCATGCGCGGCTGCTGCTGCGCGAAGGCCGCGGTTTCGCCGCGCGGCTGGTGGCGGTGACCCTGCTGCTGCAGGCGTTGGTGCTGGTGTTGCGTGGGGTGGCGGCGGTCTGGGTCGACGGGGCGGCGTCCTCGCGCTTCGCCATGACGACGGTGCAGACGGCCTACATCGCGAGCTACTGCTTCTGCGTGCTGCTGCTCAGCGTGGGCGTGCTGCTGATGGCCAGCGAGCGAGTGCGCGAGGAGTTCGAGCTGCTCGCCACGCGGGACGCGCTCACCGGCGCGCTCACGCGCCGCGCGGTGCTGCAGGCGGGGGAGGATGAGTTCGCCCGCTGGCTGCGCTACGGCCAACCGCTGTCGCTGCTGCTGCTGGACATCGACCACTTCAAGCAGATCAATGACCGTCACGGCCACCTGATCGGCGACCGCGTGCTGGCGGAGGCGGTGGCTGCGATGCGCGAGGAGATGCGCCTGAACGACCGGCTGGGCCGCTATGGCGGCGAGGAGTTCGTGATCCTGTTGCCCTCGACCACGCCGGAAGCGGCGCGCGCCTCGGCGGAGCGCATCCGCGCGGCGCTGGCGGCGCATGAGCCGGCGCCGGGAATCCCGCCGTGCTCGGCCAGCATCGGCGTGGCCTGGACGCAGGCGGGGGATGTCGGCCTGGACGCGCTGCTCGCGCGAGCGGACGAGGCGCTCTATCGCGCGAAGGCGAACGGGCGGAACCGGGTGGAGTGAAGGGTGTCGGCCAGGCGCGTCGCGGGCCTGAACGTTCGATGACTCAGGCCGCGCTTGCCACCGCCGTCGCGGTGGCGCAAGACCTGACCCTGTCATGACATTGAGACCTTTCTTGACCTTGTGCGCCGGTCTGGGCGCGGCGTGCTCCATCACCACCAGCTTCGCGACCGTCAACGCGGACAATCCGCCGCCGACGGACACCGCGCCTCCCTGGGCGGTCGGAAACGAGCACTGCTCCGGCATGCTGATCGGCAGCAGCATCGTTCTGACCACCGGGTACTGCGCGTTCCTCACACAATTTGAGGTGAACAACGACACGCAGAATTTGAAGCGCCGCTTCGATCAGCAGACGCTGCATGTCCGTGAGGCGGCGAACTCGGAGCGTGCACCTGGGCATTGGCTCGGGAAGCTCGGCCTCTTGTTCTTGAATGGAGGAGCGATCGACGACGGCATGCCGCGTCCGGCCTCCTATCTGCACGAGAGCGATGTCGGGGAGTGGCGCATCGAGTCGGACGGCGTGAACGCCGGGGCGGCGCCGGTGTCCGACGATGACCTGCGGTGGATCTATGGCACGGTGAGAGACATTGGCGGGCTACAGGCCTCGTACGAGATGGCCATGCAGCTCGCCTATGGCACACGGTTCCGATCGCGCATCGGCACATCCTCCCCTATCGGCGCATTGCACGTCCATGCCTTCTATGTGGGTGACGACGATTCGCGCCGACCGCAAGTGGCGTTCTTCAGGCAGATCAGGGACCGTTTGGACACCGGCCTCGAGCCACCAAGGGCCGCGGTGGACTTCACACACCTTGAATACCTCGGCACGGAGCTCCCCGCGAGACGCGACGTGCTGCGCGGGCTGAAGCTCAAGAGCTGGCCTGCCGACCGCGAGGGCGGCAAGACCGGCGATGTCTTCGTACGCTCACGCGACGTCGACGGACGCGGGAACTGGACCGTCGAGTACTTCAAGCTGGTCGCGCGGGACGGCGAAGGGAAGTACGAGCCGCTTCCGGCCAACGCGACGAACAGCAGCCACTGGCAATACCTGGGCACCGACCTGCCGCCCGAGTGAGCGTCCGGCTGCGCCGCGTCACTTGAAGAACCAGTACCCCACCACGATCGCGCCGACCAGCCCGGCCAGATCCGCGAACAGTCCGCAGGTCAGCGCGTAGCGGGTCTTCTTGATGTTGACGCTGCCGAAGTACACGGCCAGCACGTAGAACGTCGTCTCGGTGGAGCCCTGGATGATCGCGGCCAGCTTGCCCTCGAAGCTGTCCACGCCGTAGGTCTTGAGCACGTCCACCATCAGGCCGCGCGCGCCGCTGCCCGACAGCGTCTTCATCAGCCCGATGGGCAGCGCAGGCACGAAGTCCGTCGGCAGGCCCAGCGCGCCCACGCCCAGCGCGATGCCGCGCACCAGGAAGTCCATGCAGCCCGTCGTGCGGAACACCGAGATCGCCACCAGGATCGCGATCAGGTAGGGAATGATCTGCACCGCGACGCCGAAGCCCTCCTTGGCGCCCTCGACGAAAGCCTCGTAGACGTTGATGCGACGCCACGCGCCCACCGCGATGAACATCACGATGATGCTGAGGATCACGCCGCTGCCCAGCAGGCCGATCAGTTTGGACATGACGTCGGGCGGGTAGCTGTGCAGCCAGGCGAAGACGCCGCCCATGATCGCGATGAAGCCGCCGACGAAGGCCAGCACCGGCGCGCTGAACAGGTTGATGCGCTGCACCCAGGCCACGGCGATCAGGCCGGACATGAAGGAGATGAAGGTCGCGATCAGCGTGGGCAGGAAGATGTCGGCGGCGTTGAATCCCACCAGGCCCTGGTCCACCGCCATGGCCTGGCGGATCGCGATCACCGAGGTCGGGATGAGCGTGATGCCGGCGGTGTTCAGCACCAGGAACATGATCATCGCGTTGGACGCGGTGTCCTTCTGCGGGTTCAGGTCCTGCAGCTCCTTCATCGCCTTCAGGCCCAGCGGCGTGGCGGCGTTGTCCAGGCCGAGCATGTTGGCCGAGAAGTTCATCACCATCGAGCCGCCCGCCGGATGGCCGCGCGGCACGCCGGGGAAGATCTTCCCGAAGAAGGGCCCCATCGCGCGCGCGAAGAGCTGGATCACGCCGGCGTTTTCGCCGACCTTCATCAGGCCCAGCCACAGGCTCATCACGCCGACCAGACCCAGCGAGATGTCGAAACCGGTCTTGGCCGTGTCGAAGATTCCCGTCAACACCTGCGTGAAGATGGTCGTGTCGCCCTGGAACAGACGCACGACGGCGACCGCGAAGCCGATCAGGAAGAACCCGATCCAGATGAAGTTCAGCACCATGGGCGCGCATTATTCCGGCGCCGCGCCGCCCGCGCCGCAGGACCGGGGTTTGCGATCATCACCTTCTGAGGGACGGTCATAACCGCGGCGCGGGCGACACGACCGGGATGGGGCGCCGCGCGCCTGACGTCGCCGGTCGCGACCGCGGCGCGCGCAGGGCCGTGGCATTGAGCGGCGCAGATGGCGCTCGAAGAATCGTTCGGCCCTTCATTCCTCGGAGGGTTGGAGTTCCGCATGTCTTCCGTCGTTCGCCCCGCCACATCCTATTCACCGAGACCGGCCCCGTGCCGCCGATGGATCGCCGCCTTGCTGTTGTTGCCCGCCGCCGTGCTCGCGCAGGCGGTGGACTCGGACGAGGCACGCACGCCCAGTTGGGCCTTGGGGGACGATCGCTGCTCCTACACGCTGATCTCGTCCCGCGTGGCCTTGACGACGTTGGCGTGCGCGGAGGAGGCGATGTATCCGACCCGCGCGTCGGCGCTGGTCTTCACCCAGCGCCGGTCCGGCCATCGCTTTCCGGGCAAGGTGCTGCTACCGAAGCGGCTCATCCACCTACCACCCGCCGGACTGGCCCTGGCGACGTTCGATGCCGACGTGTTCGTCGACAGCCAGCGCAAGCCCACTGCTGGCGCGCCCATCCCCAGCTATTCCCTTGAGGCCAACCTGCTGAAAGACCCCTTGCCGACGGCCCCTCGGACAGCAGGCACGCGTTTCGTCGTGGTCAAGGGTGAATTCATGATCCATGGTTACCCGACGCGCGGCGTTCAGAACGGCCCGATCTACCACTCCATCGATCGGCCACTGGTCTATCGATCGCTGAACTACCTCCGGCAGACGGAGCGGCAGCGATTCAAACGCATGAAGGGCCCGGAGCTCTCGTCGGACGATTTGCTGGGCGAGCAGCTGAAGGAACTGAAGCTGGAGCGAATCCGGGGAGGACATCGACACGACGATTTCGTGATCACCCTGGCCGGCACACTGACGGACGAGATCACGATGCGCAGGCCTGCACCGGATGCCATGCGTCCGTTCGAGGCCCATCTGGGGGGCTCGGCCTTGATGGCCTCTCTCCGGGAGGATCCCTACCCAGGCGTCAAACAGGGCGTGTACATGGTCGGGCTGATCAGCGGAGACGGGTTGTTCCATACCCGCCTCAGCGCGCACTGGCCGGCCATCTACGAGGCACTGGTCAAAGCGAAGCAGATCGACGCCGCGCGTCGGGTCGCCACGCAGGTGCTCGATCTGAAGTTCTGGAGCGCCGATCGCCTCGGGACGGTTGGCGACCTGTACGGGCGGGTGCATCCCACCACGGGCGCCTTCGAGTTCTTCCGCCTTCGCAAGCTCACTGACGGCGGCACCTACTGGGACCTGCCGGTCGACGGACGCGACAACGAGTGGTGGGAGTTCCTTGGCACGAAGCTGCCCACGCGGGCCGAGGTGCTCGGCCTGAAGTCACCGCCCAAGCGCGCCCCGGCGGCAAGCGCCTCGCTCACTCCTCCTCGAGGAAGCGCTCCCTGACCTCGACCACCTTGGGCAGCACCGACACGAACAGCTCCACCAGCGCCGGGTCGAAGTGCCGGCCCGCCTGTGCGCGCAGGTGCTCCACCGCTTGCTCGACCGGCCAGGCCGGCTTGTAGGGGCGGATGCTGGTCAGCGCGTCGAAGACGTCGGCAATGGCGACGATGCGGGCCTCGATGGGAATCGAGTCGCCCGCCAGTCCTTCCGGATAGCCGCTGCCGTCCCACTTCTCGTGATGCGCCAGCGCGATGCGCCGCGCCATGCCCAGCAGACCGCCGGTGTGCTCGCCCAGGATCTCCGCGCCGATCGCGGGAT
>NZ_JBCNLU010000006.1:0-223283 GCF_039595295.1 Roseateles sp. | reverse complement strand
TCCATCGCCTGGTTGCCGGCGAAGCCGAGGCCATACGGCGCGATGTCGAAGGCCGGAGAGAGCCTCCAGGCCCCGTCGACGAACAGCAGGCCGGTGTTGCGCGGATGGTCGTCGCCGTTGGCCAGCACGGCATTGACCACGAGGCGCCGGAACAGCTCGCGTTGATCCTCGATGACGGTGTCCTCGCCCGCCCGGCCGCCCCACCGCCTCAGCTCCAAGGCCAGGGCGACGTAGGAGCGCTCGCGGCTGCCGCGCGGTTGCTTGTCCAGGCCCAGCACGGTGTGCGCGCTGGCGTAGAGCCGGCGCGTCACCACGCCCCGCTCGTCCACGTGACGGTCGAATCGACGCACGAGGATGACTTCGCGCTGGTCCACGCGCTTGAACTGCACTTCGGCGGCGTTGACGCCCAGGGCTCTCGCCACCCGCATGGCGACGAATTCGCGCAAGGGTGAATGCGGCCGGTCGCCACGATCCTGGAGCTTGGCCAGCCACTGCTGCCCCTCATGCAGGACGGTCAGCTTGGGACGCTCCCCGCCGGCGCTGGTGCCCACGATGCCCTTGACCTCCCGAACCGCATCGCTGGCCGGGCGGGTGTCGGGGATGTGCCCGAGGATCGCCAACAGATCCTGCGACGGCGGACTGTGGAAGTCCTGCTTGCGCGAGACGTCGTCGCAGACCGCGATCGCGCCGACCGAATCACCTTCCGCCTCTTCGAGCACCGACATGTGATCGTCGACACCGACCTTGCGGATGTGGGACAACAGATCCAGGCCGTAACCCTCCGGCTTGGCATCGCGGATGACGCCGAACAAGCCGTGCTGCTTGGTCTCCTTGATCGTCCGGACCCTTGACGCGAGCGCGAGATGAACCGGGTCGAGCGCCGGGCCGTCGGCATCAAGATGGCTCTGCCGATACTCGAAAGTGCCCACCGCGTTCTTGAGCGTGAACAGGCCGCACTCGGTCGGCTGCGATTCACCGGGTCGCCAGATCCATACGGGCTTCGTGGACTCGCTCATGTCGTCTTGCGCTTGGGCGAGCGCACCTTCAAGGGCACCGAATCCGCCATCAGCTCCGACAGCTCCTTGTCCGAGCCCAGCGCCGAGAGGGTGTCGAAAGTTCCTTCCAGGCCAAGCGCCCACAGCACCATCAGCACCGAGCCGATCTGCACGGTCGGCGCGCCCTTCTCGATCGAGAGCAGCGTGCTGAGCCCGATGCCCGCCTTCGCGGCGAGATCCGGCTGCGTGAGCCGACGTGCCCGTCGCGCAAGCGAGATGCGCTCGCCCAGGTCCTCCAGGGAGTCCTCGACGATGAACGGAAAGGTCTTCAAACTCTTCATAAAGCAAGAGTTATACAGAAATACTCTTGCCAAAACAACATTTAAATCCCGCGATCATCCACCCGCGTCGTACACGATCTCCGCCGGCTTGAGCTTCTCCAGCGCCTCGTCGCTGGGCCAGAACTTGCCCGCGCCGCCCAGGCCGAGCTCGGCCACCGCGCCCTCGCGCTTGATCGGGATGCGCAGCTCCAGCCCCTGGCTGAGCACGCCCTGCTCGGTCTCGACCCGCTTGGCGGGCCAGCTCTTGATCAGGTCCAGCACCTCGGCCGCCGGCAAGTTCGGCGCCGTGCGCAGGTAGCGCCCGAAGCGCGCCCGCGCCGCCGCCAGACCGAACACCTGCTGCACGTTCATCCGCAGCCCGCCGGAGAACCGGTCGTTCTGCACCTTGCCGACCGCGATGATCAGCTCGTCCTCCGCCAGCAGCTCCTTGTTGGCGTTGAGCAGCTCCTCGTTGGCCACCGCCTCGATCGCGTCGGTCTTGTCGTCGATCTTGAAGATCGCCACCCGGCCGCGCGAGCCGTTGATCACCCGCATGTCCGACACGATGCCCGCCACCGTCGTCGGCTCCCGGCTGTCCTGCAGGTCCACGATGCGGCGCTTGACCATCTTGCGCAGCTCCGTCTCCGCCTGGTCGAACAGGTGACCCGAGAGATAGAAGCCGATGGCGGTCTTCTCCAGGCTCAGCCGCTCCTTGATGCTCCAGGGCGGGACCTCGACGAAGTCGGGCTCCGCCGTCGACGAGCCGTGCGTGTCGTCGAAGTCGAACAGACCGCCCTGGTTGACGTTCTGCGCCAGGTTGTCCGCATAGGTGTAACCCAGTGCCACGCTGGCCAGCAGCCTCGCCCGATCGGGATGCAGCGCGTCGAAGGCGCCGGCCTTGATCAGCGCTTCCACCACCCGCTTGTTGACCGCCTTGCGGTCCACGCGGGCGCAGAAGTCGAAAAAGCTGGTGAAGGGGCCGCCCTCGGTGCGCGCGCGCACGATGGCCTCGATCGCGCCGGCACCCGTGCCCTTGATCGCGCCCAGGCTGTAGTTGATCTTGCGAGCGCGCGGCGTGACGCCCGGCTTCCCGGCGTCCTTGGGCGTGGACTTGACCGTGCCCTCGTCCGCGCCCATGGGCTCGAAACGGCCCACGCCCAGGTTGATGTTGGGCGGCTCGAACTCGATGCCGAACAGCTTCGCGTCGTGCATCAGCACCTTGAGCTTGTCCGTGTCGTCCGATTCGATGGTCATGTTCGCGGCGAAGAACTCCGCCGTGAAATGCACCTTCAGCCAGCCCGTGTGATACGCCAGCAGCGAGTACGCGGCCGCATGCGACTTGTTGAAGCCGTAGCCCGCGAACTTCTCCATCAGGTCGAAGACCTCGTCGGCCTTGTTCTGATCGATGCCCTTCTCGGCCGCGCCCTTTCGGAACAGGTCGCGGTGCATGGCCATCTCTTCGGCCTTCTTCTTGCCCATCGCCCGGCGCAGCATGTCCGCGCCGCCCAGCGAGTAGCCGCCCAGCACCTGGGCGGTCTGCATCACCTGCTCCTGGTAGACCATGATCCCGTAGGTCTCGGACAGCACCGGCTCCACCAGCGGATGCGGGTACTCGACCACTTCCTTGCCGTGCTTGCGCGCGACGAAGCTGGGGATCAGGTCCATCGGACCCGGGCGGTACAGCGCGTTCAGCGCGATCAGGTCCTCCAGCCGGGACGGCTTGGCGTCCTTGAGCATGCGCTGCATGCCGCTGGATTCGAACTGGAACACCGACTCCGTCAGCCCGTCCGAGAACAGCTTGTAGGTCCGCTTGTCGTCCAGAGGAATCGTCTCGAAGGCGAAGTCCTTGTGCTCCGGATAGCGGCCGACGATGAAGTCCTTGGCCAGCTCCAGGATCGTGAGCGTCGCCAGACCCAGGAAGTCGAACTTCACCAGGCCGATGGCCTCCACGTCGTCCTTGTCGTACTGGCTGACCGCCGAGGTCGAGCCCGGCTGCTGGTACTGCGGGCAGAAGTCGGTGATCTTGCCCGGAGCGATCAGCACGCCACCGGCGTGCATGCCGATGGAGCGCACCGTGCCCTCCACCCGCGCCGCCATCTCCAGCAGGCCGGCGACCTCCTCATCCTGCGCCTCGCGCTCCTCGATCTCGGGCGACTCGTGCCGCGCGTAGACCATCTTGGCCTTGTCCGGGTCGAAGTCGGGCGGGAGCTTGGCCAGCGTCACCGTCTTGCCCGGGGGGGCCGGGACCAGCTTGGCGATCGAGTCCACATGACCGAAGCCCATGCCCAGCACCCGACCGATGTCGCGCAGCGCGCCCTTGGCCGCCATCGTGCCGAAGGTCGCGATCTGGCTCACCGCCGGGCGGCCGTACTTGTCCTTGACGTACTCGATGACGCGGTCGCGGTTGCCCTGGCAGAAGTCGATGTCGAAGTCGGGCATCGAGACCCGCTCGGGGTTCAGGAAGCGCTCGAACAGCAGGTTGTATTGCAGCGGGTCCAGGTCGGTGATCAGCAGCACGTAGGCCACCAGCGAGCCCGCGCCCGAGCCCCGGCCCGGGCCCACCGGGCAGCCGTTGGTCTTGGCCCAGCGGATGAAGTCGCCCACGATGAGGAAGTAGCCGGGGAAGCCCATCTTGATGATGGTCTCCAGCTCGAACTCCAGCCGCTCGACGTAGCGCGGCCGCGCCGCGTCGCGCTTGGCCGCGTCGGGAAACAGCAGCTGCAGCCGGTCTTCCAGGCCCTCGTAGGAGAGCATGCGGAAGTACTGCTCCATCGGCATGGGCTGACCGTCGGCCTGGATGGGCGTGGGGAAGTTGGGCAGCTGCGGCTTGCCCAGCACCAGCGACAGGCTGCAGCGCCGCGCGATCTCCACCGTGTTGGCGATCGCGCTGGGCAGGTCGGAGAACAGCTTCTCCATCTCCGCCTGCGTCTTGAAATGTTGGCTCGGGAGGAAGCGCTTGATCCGTTTGGGATTGGCCAGGGTCTCGCCGTCGGCCACGCACACCCGCGCCTCGTGGGCCTCGAAGTCGTCCTCTTCCAGGAACTGGATGGGGTGGGTCGCGACGACCGGCAGCCCGGCCTTGGCCGCCAGCGGCACCAGCTGGCGCAGCAGCGTCTCCTGGCCGGGCAGACCGGCGCGCTGCAGCTCGATGTAGAAGCGGTCCGGATAGATCGCGGACAGGCGGCGCGCCCAGTCCAGTGCGCGGGCCTCGTCACCGGCGACCAGCGCCTGGCCGATCGGGCCGAACTGGAAGCCGCCCAGGCAGATCAGGCCCTCGTTGAGCTCCTGCATCCACTCGATCTTGAGCAATGCCTGGTTGCGCTGCACGTTCTGGATCCAGGCGCGGGACAACAGCTCGCTGATGTTCAGATAGCCCTGCGTGTTCTGCACCAGCAGCAGGATGCGGCTGGGCGGCTTGTCGGCCGAGTCCGGCTCCAGCCAGGCCTCGACGCCCAGCACCGGCTTGACGCCCTTCTTGCGGCAGGCGTTGTAGAACTTCACCCCGCCGAACATGTTGGCCAGGTCGGTCAGCCCCAGGGCGACTTGCCCATCCTTGGCGGCCGCCTTGGCGGCGTCGTCGATGCGCAAGGTGCCGTCGACGACAGAGAACTCGGTGTGGAGACGAAGGTGAACGAAAGCCATCCCGGGATTGTAGGGAGGCTATGCTGCTCCCCCATCGAACACACCCGGAGCCGATGGATGAAGACCCTGCCGCTGATGGCCACGCTGGCCCTTGCCTTCCCGTTGCTGGCCCAGGCCGCCGACCCCGCGCCGGCCGCTCCGGCCACCGCCCCGGCCAGCGAGGTCAAGGCCACGCCGGCGACCGAGTCGGGCAAGGTCAAGGCGGGTGCGAAGGCCGCCGTCCGGCCGACCGCCAAGCCGGCCCGCGGCAGCGCCGACATCATCGCCACCGCGCCCGCCGCCGACTGGCGCGACGTCGACCCGGACAACCTGCTGGTCATGACCCTGCCCAAGGGCCAGGCCTTCATCGAACTGGCGCCGCGCTTCGCGCCGGCCCACGTCGACAACATCCGGGCGCTGGCCCGCGGCGGCTATTGGGACGGGCTGGCCATCGTCCGCGTCCAGGACAACTTCGTCACCCAGTGGGGCGACCCGGACGCCGACGACGAGGACGCCGGCATCAAGGGCAAGGCCAGGCCCTTCCCCACCGGCGCCAAGAGCCACCTGCCGGCGGAGTTCTCCATCCCGCTCAAGGGCCTGCCGCTGAGCGTGCTGCCCGACGTCGACGGCTGGGCGCCGCGCGCCGGCCATGTGGACGGCTTCCCGGTCGCCGCCGACCCCAAGGCCGGCAAGGCCTGGCTGGCGCACTGCTACGGCACGGTGGGCGCGGGCCGCGGCAACGCGGTCGACTCCAGCACCGGCGCGGAGCTCTACACCGTCATCGGCCACGCGCCGCGCGGTCTGGACCTGAACATCACGGTCGTGGGCCGGGTGCTCAAGGGCATGGAGTTCCTGTCCTCGCTGCCGCGCGGCGGCGGCGCGATGGGCTTCTACGACAAGCCCGAGCAGCGTCTGGGCATCGAGAAGATCGCGCTCGCCTCCGCCCTGCCCGCCGATCAGCGCCCCGCCCTGCAGGTGCTGCGCACCGACACCGCGACCTGGAAAGAGCTGCTCCAAGCGCGCCGGCATCGCGGCGGCTGGTTCGTGCACAGCCCCGATCACACCGAGATCTGCAGCGCCTCCGCGCCGGTGCGCGCCAAGCCGGTCGAGCAGGACGTGAAGCTCAACGAACCCAAGTCGCCCGATACCAAGCGCTGAGCCGGAGACAGCGTCCGAGCCCGCGTGCGACGGCCGCCCCGCGCCTACAATCGCGGGTTTTTGCTGATTCCGAGCGGTTCGATGCTCAACATTTCCTGCTACCTGTTCGTCGGCATCGACGATCCGCACGCCCTGCGCGAGCGGCTGCACGCGCACGCGCTGGCACTGGGCCTCAAGGGCACGGTGCTGATCGCCGAGGAAGGCATCAACCTGTTCCTGGCCGGCCCCGCCGGGGCGGTCAACACCTGGGTCGACGCGCTGCGCGCGGATCCGCGCTTCGCCGCGCTGGCGCCCAAGGAGAGCTGGAGCGAGGACGTCCCCTTCCGCAAGCTGCTGGTCAAGGTCAAGCCGGAAATCATCCGCATGAACCACCCGACCATCCGCCCGGATCGGGCGCCCCGCGCGCCCGCGCTGCCGGCCGCGACGCTCAAGCGCTGGCTGGACCAGGGCCATGACGACGATGGCCGCCCGGTGGTCACGCTGGACACGCGCAACGCCTTCGAGGTCGACGTCGGCGCCTTCGACGGCGCCATCGACTGGCGCATCACCAAGTTCAGCGAGTTCCCCGACGCCGTGCGCGCCCACCGCGAGGAACTCGCCGGCAAGACCGTGGTCAGCTACTGCACCGGCGGCATCCGCTGCGAGAAGGCCGCGCTCTTCCTGGAACAGCAGAACCTGGGCGCCACCGTCTATCAACTCGAGGGCGGCATCCTCAAGTACTTCGAGGAAGTCGGCGGCGCGCATTACCACGGCGACTGCTTCGTCTTCGACGAGCGCCGCGCGCTGGATCCGGCGCTGGCACCCTCGCCCATCGTCGAGCCGCACGAGGCTGCCGCTGCCGCTGCGGCCGAGGCCGCCGCGCGATCCACCGAATCCGCATGAGCCGCCGCGCCGGTCAGCCGATGAGCGACCGCCCCACCCTCGGCGCGCGGCTGATGAAGCTGCTGGGCTTCCTGGTGCTGATCACCGCCATCCTGGCGATGGCCTTCCGCGCGCCCGACCG
Source organism: Roseateles sp. (assembly GCF_039595295.1). Classification (GTDB taxonomy): domain Bacteria; phylum Pseudomonadota; class Gammaproteobacteria; order Burkholderiales; family Burkholderiaceae_C; genus Roseateles. The sequence goes on along the minus strand of NZ_JBCNLU010000006.1, from coordinate 216,186 downwards.
GCCGCTGGAAAGCCTGATCGTGCGCTGGGGCGCGCCCCCATCCGATTTCCTGGAGCTGAAGCTGCCGGGCGGTCAGACGCAGCTGGTGCATTACCGCGACGAGGGGCCCCGCTCCGACACCACGCCCATCGTGCTGATGCACGCCACGCTGTCCAGCCTGCACACCTGGGAAGACTGGGTGAAGACGCTCGGCACCACGCGGCGCGTCATCACGCTGGACCTGCCCGGATTCGGTCTGACCGGTCCGTCGCCACTGGGCGATTACAGCGACGAAGCCTACGAGCAGTTCCTCCAGCTGTTCCTCGCCAAGCTCGAGATCAATCGCCTGGTGCTGGGCGGCAACTCGCTGGGCGGCGAGATCGCCTGGCTCTACACGGCCCGCCATCCAGAGCAGGTCAGCGCGCTGATCCTGGTCGACGCCGACGGCCTGGACGTCCCCAGCCCCACCGTCCCTCGCGGCGCCCGCATGCCCGACTGGGCGCCGCTGCATCAGCTGATCGGCGTCTTCTTGCCGCGCCCGCTGGTGGATCGCGGCATCCGCGGCATGTACGGGGACCCGACCAAGGTCACCGCCGCGTTGGTCGACCGCCATTTCGAACTGACCCTGCGCGAGGGCAACCGAGTCGCGCTGGCCAAGCGGCTGGCGCAGCGCGACCCGGGCGCGCACGACGCGCTGCTGGACAAGATCAAGGTGCCGACGCTGATCCTGTGGGGCGGCAAGGACCCGATCATCCCGGTCGAGGCGGCCGAGCGCTTCCACCGCGCCATCCCCGGCAGCCAGCTGCGGATCTTCCGGGAACTCGGTCATCTGGCCCAGGAGGAGGACCCCGTGTCCACCGTCCAGGCCGCTGACAAGTTTTTGCACTCTCTTTAACCCTGATGGCCGCCACGCGTGCGGCATGGCAACAATCGGACGCTTGACCGCACAAGGGTCCGCGCAGGGCGGCGCGACATGCCGCCACGCGACGGACCCGCGGTGAGAACCCACCGACCGACACTCACAAGGAGTCTTCATGCAACGACGACCACTGCTCGCCCGCCTCATCCTCTCGGCCATCGCCGTCCTCGCCGCTTCCAGCGTCCATGCCCAGTCGCCCGACTGGAAGAAGATCCGCATCGGCGTCGAGGGCGCCTACCCGCCGTTCTCCGAAGTCGGTGCCGACGGCAAGCTCAAGGGCTTCGAGATCGATCTGGCGATGGCGCTGTGCGCCGAGATGAAGGCCGAGTGCACGCTGGTCCAGCAGGACTTCGACGGCCTGATCCCGGCCCTGCAGTCGCGCAAGATCGACGCGGTCATCGCCTCGATGTCCATCACCGACGAGCGCAAGAAGGTCATCGCCTTCTCCAACCCCTACTACAACACCCCGGCCCGCTTCACCGCCAAGGCCGACGCCAAGTTCGACTTCTCGCCCGCCGGCCTCAAGGGCAAGAAGATCGCGGTGCAGCGCGCGACCATCCATGAGAAGTTCGCGACCGACACCTTCAAGCAGAGCGAGATCGTCCGCTACGCCACGCAGGATCAGGCCTTCCTGGACCTGAAGTCCGGCCGCGCCGACCTCACGCTGGCCGACCTGGTCGCGGCGGATGTCGGCTTCCTGAAGACGCCGGGCGGCAAGGGCTTCGCCTTCGTGGGCCCGAGCTACAACGACGTCAAGTACTTCGGCGTGGGCAGCGGCGTGGGTATGCGCAAGGCCGACGAGAAGTCGCTGGGCAAGAAGTTCAACGACGCCATCGCGGCGGTGAAGGCCAACGGCACCTTCAAGAAGCTCAACGACAAGTACTTCGAGTACGACATCTCGGCCAAGTGATCCGGTCCTGACCTGCAAGGCCCGGCCGGCGCTTTCTGGCCGGGCTGCTTTCCGATTGAATGAACGAGGACCGCTGAATGATCCTGCACGGCTTCCTGCCCAGCCTGCTTGAAGGCGCCGTACTGACCCTGGGCGTGGCCGTCGGCTCGATGGCGCTGGCCATGGTGCTGGGCTTCCTGGGCGCGCTGGCCAAGCTGTCGAGGTCGCGCGTGCTGCGCGGCATCGCCACGCTCTACACCACGCTGATCCGCGGCGTGCCCGACCTGGTGCTGATGCTGCTGATCTTCTTCGGCGGCCAGGTCGCGGTGAACGCGATCGCGCTGTCGCTGGGGCATGAGGCGTACATCGACGTCAACCCCTTCGTCGCCGGCGTGGCGACCATCGCCTTCATCTTCGGCGCGTATCTGACCGAAGCCTTCCGCGGCGCGTTTCTCGCGGTCCCGCCGGGGCAGCGCGAGGCCGGCCTGGCCTTCGGCATGAGCCCGCGCCAGGTGGTGTGGCGCATCACGCTGCCGCAGATGATCCGGCATGCGCTGCCGGGGCTGTCCAACAACTGGCTGGTGCTGATCAAGAGCACCGCGATCGTGTCCGTCATCGGTCTGCACGACCTGATGATGCGCGGCTCGCAGGCCGCCGCCGCGACGCGCGAGCCCTTCGCCTTCTATCTGGCGGTGGCGTTGATCTATCTGGCCTTCACGTCGGTGTCGGAGCTGCTCTTCGACCAGCTCCAGAAGCGCCTGTCCGTCGGCGTGCGCCGTCAGTCGCTGTGAGCGCGACGCGCCCCGAACGCCGAATCGAACGAGACCTCTCATGAATCTGGACGCCATCGTCGAGAACTTCCCGCGCTATCTCGAAGGCGCGCTGACCACCGCCGAGCTGCTGATCCTGTCGCTGCTGATCGGCCTGGCGCTGGCGGTACCGCTGGCGGTGCTGCGCACGCTGCCCATCAAATGGCTGTCGCGCACCGTGTGGGTCTACACCTACGTCTTCCGCGGCACGCCCATGCTGGTGCAGCTCTTCCTGATCTACTACGGGCTGGGCCAGTTCGAGTGGATGCAGCGGAGCGCGCTGTGGCCGCTGTTCAGTTCGGCCTGGTTCTGCGCGTGCCTGACCTTCGTGCTGAACACGGCGGCCTACACGACCGAGATCATCGCGGGCTCGATCCGCGCACTCCCGCACGGGGAGATCGAGGCCGCGAAGTCGCTGGGCATGAGCCGCGGCGTGATGCTGCGCCGCATCGTGCTGCCGCATGCGCTGCGCCGCGCGCTGCCGGCCTACAGCAACGAGGCCATCTTCATGCTGCACGGCACGGCGCTGGCCAGCGTCGTGACCATCATGGACATCACCGGCGTCGCGCGCGACGTCAACGCCACCTACTACATCCCCTTCGAGGCCTTCATCACTGCGGCGATCCTCTACTTCGCGATGACGCTGGTGCTGGTGGGTCTGTTCCACAAGGCGGAGGCACGCTGGCTCAAGCCGCTGATGCCGCGCTGATCGAGGCCACATCCCGATGCAAGTCCGACAACATCCCCTGCCCAGTCCCGCGCCGGGAACCCGGCGCGAGCTGGTCTCGCTGCACTACGGCCAGGCCGGTCACGGCGAGAAGGTCTACATCCAGGCCTCGCTGCATGCCGACGAGCTGCCGGGCATGCTGACCGCCTGGCACCTGCGCCAGCAGTTCGACGCGCTGGAAGCCGCCGGCCGGCTGCGCGGCGAGATCGTGCTGGTGCCGATGGCCAATCCCATCGGCCTGTCGCAATGGTGGCTGCAATCGCACCTGGGGCGCTTCGAGAGCCTCTCGGGCGAGAACTTCAACCGCCACTATCCCGATTACATCGAGGCCGCCGCCCGCGCCGCCGAACCGCGCCTGGGCGATGACCCGGCGCGCAACGTCGCGGTGCTGCGCGCCGCGCTGCGCACCGAGGTGCAGGCCGCGCCGGCCGACACCGAGCTCAAGGCGCTGCGCAAGACGCTGATGCTGCTGGCCTGCGACGCCGACGTCGTGCTGGACCTGCACTGCGACGCGCAGGCCATGATGCATCTCTACACCGAGACCCCGTGCTGGCCGCAGTGCGAGCCGCTGGCGGCCTTCCTGGGCGCGGGCGTGACGCTGCTGGCGATGGACTCGGGCGACAACCCCTTCGACGAGGCCTGCTCGCAGACCTGGTGGAAGTGGAAGCGCCATTTCGGCGATCGCTTCCCGATCCCGCAGGCCACGCTGTCGGTGACGGTGGAGCTGCGCGGCCAGCAGGACGTGCACCACGACCTGGCGTCCAAGGATGCACAGGCCATCGTGGACTTCCTGACCTGGCGCGGCGTGATCGCGCCGGACGGCGAGAAGCCGGCCGTGCCGGCACCGGTCGGGGACGCGCGCCCGCTGGCGGGCTCGATCCCGATCGCCTCGCCGGTGGCGGGCGTGCTGACCTTCCTGCGCGAGGTCGGTGAAACGGTCAAGGCCGGCGACGTCATCGCGCACGTCATCGATCCGATCACCGCGTCGGTCACGGAATTGAAGAGCCCGGTCGACGGGTTGCTGTTTGCCCGCGACACGCTGCGCCTGGTCACCACCGGGGCGCGGATCGCGAAGGTTGCCGGTCGCGAGGCGACCCGCACTGGAAAATTGTTGGGAGCCCGTTGATGTCCGCCGCCAGTCTTGTTGTCGACAACCTGCACAAGCGCTATGGAGAGCGCGAGGTGCTCAAGGGGGTGTCGCTGTCCGCCAAGCCGGGCGATGTGATCACGCTGATCGGGTCCAGCGGATCGGGCAAGAGCACCTTCCTGCGCTGCTTGAACCTGCTGGAGCAACCGCACGAGGGCTCGTTGAAGCTGGGCGCCGAGGAGCTCAAGCTGGTCCGCGATCGCGACGGCAGCTTCAAGGCCGCCGATGCCGCGCAACTGCAGCGCTGGCGCGCGCGCCTGGCGATGGTGTTCCAGAACTTCAATCTGTGGGGCCACCGCACCGTGCTGGAGAACGTCATCGAGGCGCCCATCCATGTGCTGAAGCAGCCGCGCCCGCAGGCCATCGAAAAGGCCGAGGCGCTGCTGGCGCGGGTCGGTGTGTCGCACCGCAAGGACGTGTACCCGGCGCAGCTCTCGGGTGGCGAGCAGCAGCGCGTGGCGATCGCTCGAGCGCTGGCGGTGGAGCCCGAGGTGATGCTCTTCGACGAGCCGACCTCGGCGCTGGATCCGGAACTGGTGGGTGAGGTGCTCAAGGTGATGCGCGACCTCGCGGCGGAGGGCCGCACGATGATCGTCGTCACGCATGAGATGGGCTTCGCGCGGGAGGTGTCCTCGCACACCCTGTTCCTGCATCAGGGCCGCGTCGAGGAGCAGGGTGACCCGCGCGAGGTGCTGATCAAGCCCCAGAGCGAGCGGCTGAAGGCGTTCCTGAGTGGCGGGCTGAAGTAGGCCTCAGAAGATCGCCCGGACACCGCGCTCGAGACCACTACCCAGATCTGCATCGACAAGCCAGGTGCAGGAGCGATCAGCCGCCCCGCAAGGGAAAGACCGTCTTCACACCGAAGTCCCGCACCATCCGCAGGAGTCGGAGTTCCATGCCATGAGGCTCGCGGCCTAGGCCCTGCTCCCAGCGCCGCAGACGGCGCGCGGGAATGTTGAACATCCGGGCCAAGGTGTAAACGGTGTAGGTCGATTGATCCCGGATCGCCCGAATGTCCTCCCGGGTCAAAGGCTCCGGCGGCCTGATGCACACATGCTCAGCCTCCCGAAGACCGTCGTCATCAAGGCCTCCCATCGCATGGAACTCCCGACAGTCGTCCAGGATGCGAGCGATCAACTCGGACTTACGCTTTCTCATCACAGTTCACCTCCGTCAATCTGCTGCTTCGAAATTTGGACAAGGCGGCTTCGGAGAGCGACATCAAGGCCTTCGCCTCAAGTCGACAGGCTTCCAATGTCGCAGTGTCAATGTTGTCCCTGACGCTCTTCGCATAGCCTTCAATGAAGAACCACGGGCCGCCTGGCCGATTCGCGGCAAGCACCCGATACCCGCTTCGCTTGCCCGCACCGGATCTTCCGATCCGCTTCTTCACGAGACCACTACCCAGATCTGCATCCACGAGCCCGCGCGTCATTTCCGCGACAGCGCGACACAGATCAAGCTCGCGCAGCGGCTGCTTGCGCATCCAGCGCCTGAAGCCCTCCACCACGTACACCGATGCCGCCACGCTGACCTCCTCGCATCGCTGCGATGCCAGTCAGTGCCAGGTGTTGCCGGGCGCAATCTCGTGCTGAAGGCGGCCCACCGATGGGGGCCTGCATGTCATCCAACCGCCACCCGTTCGGGGGACGATGCGCAAAGAAGAAAGCCACGCGTCAGCGTGGCTTTCAGGGGGCGTCGGGCCTGTGCCGCGATGCGGCGCGCTCAGTCGTAGACCGACACCTCCGGCCGGCGCGCCAGCACCGCGATGGGCGGCGCCCAGCGCTCGCCGCGCGGCTTCTTGCTCGTGACCAGCGTGATCTCCGAGGGCTCGAAGACCTCGACGTTGTGCGTGATCGGCGTGGTCAGCAGGTACTGCGCGCGCGTGCTCTTCAGGAAGTGACCGACCAGCTGGATGTTGCGCACGTCCAAATGGGCGAAGGGCTCGTCGATGAAGACGAAACCACCCGGCGCGTCGTCGTCCTTCATCAGGCCCACCAGCAGGATCAGACTCTTGAGCACCTGCTGCCCGCCCGAGGCCTCGCCGTCGTTCAGGCCCACCTCGCCCTTGCCGTCGAAGTTGAACTTCACGTGCAAGCCGGCCTGCGCCAGCACCGTGTCGTCGTTGTCCAGATGCGGCAGCTCGGCCTGCGCATGCACGCCGGCCAGCTCGCCCAGCTCCTGGACGTTCTTCTTGTAGCGGCGCACCGTCGCGCGCAGCACGTCGATGTAGCGCTCTCGCGCGTTGAACGCGGCGATGCGCGCCATCTCGTTGCTCGCGCGGCGGTCGTCCAGCTGCGTGGTCTGCTCCAGCACCGCCAGCTGCATGCGCGCATGACGCTCCTGCACGCCGGCATCGGTCTCCCAGACGCCGGTGTCCAGCTCCTGCTGCACATGGCGCGAGGCGATCTCCGCCTGCTTGGCGTTCTCGAATTCGTCGCGCAGGGACTGCAGCCGCATGGGGTGCACCCAGGCGGCGGGGAACTTGAGCTTGGCCTCGCGCGAATGCTTGGCCAGACCCAGCAGGTCGTCGCGCTTGGAGGCCCAATCGCGCTCGGCGCGCAGCACGTTCTCCTCGCTGGCCTTGAGCCCCGCCTGCGCGGCCTCGTAGTCGCGCTCGGCGCGCGTGGACGCGGCCACCGAGCGGTCATGCTCCTGATCCAGCGCGCCCATGCGCGTGGCCGCCTCGATCCGCGCCTGGCGCAGACCCGGCAGACGCGCGCGGGCTTGCGCGAACTCCTCGGCCCGCTCGACCAGTTCCTGCGCCGCCTTGTGGCCTTGCGCGGCGCGCTGCGCGTCCTTGAGCTGGCGCTCGATCTCCAGCTGCTCCTTGGCGAGCTTGGACAGCTCCAGGTCGTAGCGCGCCAGCTCCTTCTCCAGCGAAGCGCGGCGCGCATCCAGCGCCGAGTCGCCGAATTGGTACTCGCGCGGCTCGACCCACAGGCTGCGGCCGCCGCGGCCGTCGCGGTAGTAAGCCTCCGGCGTGATCCACTCGCCGCCGGACTGCGCGCCCTTGTCGGTGTCGCCGACGCAGCGGATCGACGCCAGCTGGCGCAGCAGCCAGCCCGGCACCTTCGCGTTGAAGCGCAGCACCGACATCAGGCTGTCCTTGGGGCTCACCGCGGGCGCGTGCTCGCCGTCGGCGACGACGTAATGCCGATAGCGTTCACGCGACGCGAGGCGATAGGCCTGCCCTTCGTCGCTGGCCCGCGCCAGCACCACGACCCAGCGCGAGGGTCGCAGGAAGCCCTCGGCGGCGGCGCGCCACTGCTCGTCGGCGATGTCGATCGCGTCGGCCAGCACATGGTGCGCGATGCCCGCCTCGTCCAGCGCCTTGCGGAAGCGCGTCACTTCTTGCGGCGGCGGCGGCAGGCGGTGGCCGGTCAGCTCGTCCATCGCCGCCTGCGCCTTGCGCTGCTGGTCGTTCTGACGGGTGAAGCTCTCGCGCAGCTGATGCTGGCGGGAGCCCAGCTCTTCCAGCTTGGCGGTCAGCGCGGCGCCGTCGGTCTCTACCGCGGCCAGCGCTTTCAGATCTTCCTCGCGCTTGGCGAGCTGCTCCATCGGCCGCTCGCCGTCGCGCGCGGCTTCGAAGGCCTGACGCGCGTCCTTGCGCTGCTGCTCCAGATCGGCCAGCTTGTCCTTGGCGGCCTCCTGGGCCTTGAACAGCGCCAGCAGATGGGCGCGCTTGTCGCTGATGCCGCGCTCGTCCGAGCGGGCGAAGAGCCGCTGCCGATGCAGCTCGCGCAGCTGCTGCGCGGTGCGCTGACGCTGCTCGCTCCATTGCAGCACCGGCACCACCTCGGTGGCCAGGCGCTCGCGCTCCTTGAGCCGCAGCTGGTACTGCTGATAGCTGGTCACGCGGTTGGACAAGTCCGACAGCTGCGCCTGCGCATGCGACAGCTCGTGCGAGGCCTGGTCGACTTCCTTCAGCAGCTGCTGCTGGTGATTGCGGGCGAGCTCATAGCGGTCCAGTACCTCCTGATCGCCGAAGACCTCGAAGACCAGACGCAGCAGCTCCTTGGAGGAGAGCTCGCACAGGCGGTCGGTCTGGCCCTGCTCCAGCGCCAGCACGCGACCGATGGCGCGCGTCAGGCCGGCGGCCTCCAGGCGCTTTTTCCAGGCCTCGATGCCCAGCCAGTCCTTCTCGGCCTTGGTGTCGAGCTCTTCGATCTCCTGGACGCCGTCCACCAGGATGTAGCGGCGCACCCAGTCGCCCCCCTGGCGCGAGATGCGGCAGGCCAGGGTCACCTGGTCCGAGTACAGCAGCGAGCTCGCGAACGGGCGGCTGCTGTTCTGGCGGCTGCGAGGTCGGTTGTCGACCAGGGCGCGCAGCCACGCATGCTCGGCGTTGGCGTGGCGGGCGTAGGTCTTGTAGGTCCGGCCGCCGGAGCACTCCAGGCCCAGCAGCGTCCGCATCGCATCCAGCAGCGTGGTCTTGCCCGAGCCGTTGGGCCCGGCGATGGTGATGATGTTGCCGTCCAGCGGCATCGAGACTCGGCGGCAGTAGTCCCAGTGCAGCAGTTCCAGGGATTGCAGGTGAAACATCAGGCGTCGCTCAGGTCGGATTCTTCGTTGTGGCGGGCGGCCAGGATGGCGGTCAGCATCGGGCCGGCCTCGCCGTCGGTGCTGCGCGCGAGCACGTCGGCCAGTGCCCCGTCGAGGATGCGCGGCGCCAGCGTGTCGTAATCCAGCAGCAGGTCCAGCAGCGGACCTTCGCAGATGTCCTCGCCCTTGCGGGTGATGAAGCCTTGGCGCTCCAGCAGCTTGAGGTTGGAGTCCAGCCGCATCTTCTTGCCCAACTGGTTGCCGAAGTCGGCCAGCAGGCTGCGGTAGGACAGCGTGGGCGCGCTGCTCGCGGCGCTGGGCAACGGCTTGTCCTTGGCGAACATCTCGCCCTGCCCTTCCGCGGCCTCCTCGGCGCGGGCGAGCTGGCGCTGGCGCTTGGGCAGCACGATCAGCGCCCACAGCACCACCAGCAACGCGACGCCGTCGCGAGGCAGCTCCAGGTTGTTGTTGGAGGCCAGGCCGGTCTCGCCGAACACGGCGACCTCGGCCGGACGCAGCATTGCCAGGGTGATGTGGTCGGCGTAGACGTTGTCCACCACGCGCAGGCCGACGGCGGCCACGCGCTCGTTGACCGCGCGCCAGAGTTCCTGATCGATCAGGGCCCGCTTCACCAGCGGCTGATTGCGCGGCAGCCAGCGGCGCGCCAGCAGTTGAGCCGCCAGTTGGGCGGCGTCGTCGAGTTGATTGCTCATGACTGGAACGGGGTGTCGTCCACGGCCGGCGGCGCGTCGCTCGCGGGCGCGTCGGTCGTGGAGGGAATGTCGGAGGGAGCGGCGGCCTCGGCCGTCGCGTCGGAGGAAGGCGGGCTCGACGCGTCCACGGCATCCGCGGCATCAGCGGCGACCGCTTCGACGACCGCGGCCTTGCGGCGACCCCGCTTCGGAGCCGGCGGCTCGGCCGGGCGCCACTTGGGTTCCGGCTCAGGCTCGACGGGCGGCTCCACGTCGGTGGCGTGCAGCACGCCCTGGCTCATCCAGCGGACGAATTCATCGTCGACCTCGCCCTGCTGCGCGGACCAGCGCACCCGCCAGGGCTGGCGCGCCATGTCGCCGGTGGCGCCGGCCAGATGCTGCGCCTGCGGGTCGCCCAGCAGCGGCAGCAGCTGCGCCCGATAGGCGGCGCGCGCATAGCTGCCCCCCAGCACCGCCGGCCGCAGGTCGTTCATCGGCACGCTGTCGCTGCTCCAGCGGCCCAGCAGCGCCTGCAGCTGGTTCATCTCGGGCGGCAGGCTCATCACGGCCAACTCGCCCGGCGGCGCGGCCAGCCCGGTGGGCAGCGGCTCGGGCGTGGGGGGGACCGGACGGTCGCGCTCGAACTCGGCCTCGCAGCCGTCCAGCAACTCATGCTGCGCGACGAAGACCGGATGCACCGGCCGCGACAGCGCGCCCAGCGCCAGGTTCTCGAGGAAGGGGACGTCCTGCAGCCAGCGCCGCACGTCGGTGGTCGTGATGCCGGTGGAGCCCAGCGTCACGCGCTGGCGGTCGGCCTGCTGCAGCGCGCGGTTGAACTGGCTGGCCATCGCCAGCAGCCGGGCCTGCGCCAGGCCGAGCTCGCGCGCCAGACGCTCCAGCCGTGCGTTCCCGTCGGTCTGCGCCTGCTGGATGATGGCGGACAGCGCCTCGCTGGCGCGCTCGACCAGCTTGAGCGCGCGTTCGAAGCGCATGCGCGCGCGGCGCAAGTGAAATTCGGAGCCGGACGCGATCGCGTCTGCGAACTCGTTGTACAGCCGCGAGAGCTGCGCCAGCAGATGCTGCAGCTGCGCCGGCTCCAGCGTGCCCAGCTGCTGCGCGCCGGCCACGTTGGCCAGCAGGCCGGCCAGATCGCCGTCCTCGTCCAGCCCCTGCCCCTGCGTCAGCGGCGAGACCATCGCCATCAGCTGCTGCGCCAGCGGCGTCACGCCGTACTGCTGGTTGGACGCGTCCCAAGCCAGCAGCTGCGCGTCGCGCAGGCGCTTGAGCACCAGCTCCAGCGCGTCGTCGCGCAGCACGTGGAAGTGGCGGTTCAGGTCGTCTCGGGAGAGCTTGGACTGGGGTTGGCTCATCAGCTCGATGAACACCCACACGCGCAGGCGCACCAGCGTCGCCGGGCCGTGGAACAGCGCGCGCTGCGCGCTCAGCAAGGCCTCGTTGCGTTCGAGCTGCCACCACAGGAGCGAGTCCTGCGGCAGCTGTCCATCCCGGAAGTAGTCCTCGAATGAGGGTTCGGGGAGATCGTCGCGCAGCGCCTCGTCCGCGCCCCCCTGGTTCACTGTCATGGGGCGGGATTATCTCCGCCCATCAGACCGGACTGAGCGCCCTGTGCATCAGGGTCGCCCCGGAGCCGAAACTCGCGACCTTGTGCGCCATCGCGGAGCCCGCGTCGACGTCGGACACCGCGAAGCCCTGGCGCTCCCAATAGCCCTGCGAGCCCTGCACCGCGATCAGCGCGATGCGCGCCAGGCCCATGTCCTGCGCGCGCTGGACGACCTGTCGTACCAGCTTGTGACCCAGGCGCTGAGCGCGCCCGGCCGGCGACACCGCCAGGTCGTGCAGGTACAGCGTGCGCGGCGCGCGCGCGGGCGCCACGGTCGGGGCATCGAGCGCGGGGAGCTCGCCGTCGTCCACGGGCAGGCTGACCACGTAGGCCAGCGGCTCGTCGCCGTCGACGGCCAGATAGCTGCAGTGCAGATGACGTGCGGCATCCAGCTTGGCCTGGAACGCCTCGGCGCTCTCCAGGAAATCAGGCCCGTAGCACTGGGCCTGCAGGGCGAGCACGGCGGGAACATCGGCCGTGGCGATCACTTTCAACTGCAGCATCAAACCGGATCAAACGGAGACACCGCCCCCGGACGCGTTCCAAGGACCGGGAAGCCCGGACAGGAACGGCGCCAGCAGCGGCGTGAAGAGAAGGACAAATCCGAGGATGTTGAGCACGACGCTCAACCAGAAGAGGCGCCGGAAGCTGGGCTTGGCGCTCTTGTGGCGCAGCAAGTGCTGTGCCAGCAGCGCGCCCGGCCAGCCGCAGAGCAAGGCCAGGCCGTGCAGCGTCGCCTCTTTCACCCGCCACTGGCCCAGACGCGCGGCGCGCTTGTCCAGGAAGTAGACGATGAAGGTGGCCAGGCTCATGGCCATGTAGGTGCCCCACAGACCGCGCGGCAGCGGCCACGCCAGATGCGTGATCAGCACCAGCAGCGCAAAACCTGGCACCAGCCAGAGCGCCGCCCCGGTGTCGGCCGATGGCGTCTTCGATGGAGATGGGGATGCGGGCGATGCGCCCGATCGGGGCGGCGGTGCGCGGAAGCGACCGCCCTGCCCCGCCGACGCGCTCTTGACGCCGCCGGAGCCCGCTTTCGGTGCGGGACCGGCCGGAGCCGGCTTGGGCTCGAGGCTGCGGATCTTGAGCGCGCGGGGCTTGCCCTGCGCATCGGATCCGGGCTCGTAGCTGACGCGCTCGCCCACGAAGGGGCGGCGCGGACGCAGACCGAAAGCGCTCAGATGCGCGAAGCGTTTCGGGCCGCCGTCGGACGGCGCGATGAAGCCGTAGCCCTTCGCGTCATCCCACTGGACGATCCGCCCCTCCACGCGCATCCCTCAGCGCCCTCGCTCAGCTGCGGCGCTCAGGCTCAGAAGCCCTTGCGCGGGCCCTTCTTGACGAAGCCGCCGCGGTCGTCGCCACGGTCGCCGCCTTCACCGCGCGGACCCTTGCCGAAGGCCGGCTTGGCCGGGCGGCCTTCCGGACGCTCGAAGCGGTTGTCGTTGCCCTTGAAGGCCGGACGCTCGGTGCGCGGACCGTAGCGGTCGTTGCCTTCGGCGGAACGGTCGAAGCGGGCATCGAAGACGCCGCGGCGCTGCTCGAAGCCGCCGCCGTTGCCGCCTTGCCCGCCACGCGGGCCGCCGAAGTCACGCTGCGGACGATCCTGGAACTTGCCGCGCGGCGCGCCGCCGAAGCCCTGGCCGTCACGCTGCGGACGATCACCGAAACGCGGACGGTCGCCGAACGGACGATCACCTTGCGGGCGCTCGTTGCGCTCGAAGCGATTGCCGCCGCCGAAGCCGCCTTCACGACGCTCGCCGAAGGCCGGACGGCCTTCCGGACGTTCGAAGCGGGCGCTGTTGTCGAAGCGGTTGTCGCCGCCGAAGCCGCCACGGTCGTTGCCGCGGAAGCCGCCGCCTTGCGGACGGTTGCCGTAGCCGCCTCGATTGCCGCCGAAGCCGCCACGGTTGCCGCCGAAGCCGCCGCGATCACCGCGGTCGAAACCGGGGCGCGACGGGTAGATGCGCGGCTCTTCGTTCTTGGGCTCCAGGCCTTCGATGCGCGAGACCGGGATCTGCTGCGTCGTGAACTGCTGGATGCGCTTGATCATCGAGATGTCACCGCGCTCGGCCAGCGTCACCGCGATGCCGGAGCGACCGGCACGACCGGTACGGCCGATGCGGTGCACGTAGTCCTCGGCCTTCATCGGCAGGCCGAAGTTGATGACGTGGGAGATGGTCGGGACGTCGATGCCGCGGGCGGCCACGTCGGTGGCGACCAGCACGCGCAGGTCGCGGCGGCGCAGCGCCATCAGCGTGCGGTTGCGCTTGCCCTGCGGCATGCCGCCGTGCAGCGCGGCCACGCGGTGGCCGATGGCTTCGAGCTGCTCGGCCAGCCACTCGGTGTCCTGCTGGGTGCTGGTGAAGACCACGGCCTGATCCACGTCACGCTCGCCCAGGATGTGCTCCAGGAGCTTGCGCTTGTGCATGCCGTTGTCGGCCCAGTGCAGGCGTTGCTCGATGTTCTCGTGCGATTCGGTGTGGCCCGACACGTCGATGCGTTGCGGATCCTTCATCAGCTGCGAGGCCAGACGGCCGGTGTTGCCGGCGAAGGTCGCGCTGTACATCAGGGTCTGGCGCGAGGCCGGGATCTGCTCGGCGACGAAGTTGATGTCGTCGATGAAGCCCATGTCCAGCATGCGGTCGGCTTCGTCGAGGACGAACATCGTCACGTTCTCGAGCTTGCAGCGGCCGCTGTTGATGTGGTCCAGCAGACGGCCCGGGGTGGCGATCAGGATGTCCAGATGGCCGCTCAGGGCGCGCAGCTGATGGGCGTAGGGCATGCCGCCCAGCACGGTGGCCACGCGCAGGCCCTGGATGTGACGACCGTAGGTCATCGCGGACTTGGCGACCTGCATCGCCAGTTCACGGGTGGGGGCCAGCACCAGCACGCGCGGGCCGATGGTCTTGGTCTTGTTGCCGGCGGCGCGCTCGGCCCGGGCGTTCAGCACCTGCTGCAGCGCCGGCAGGATGAACGACGCCGTCTTGCCCGAGCCGGTGCGCGACGAGACCATCAGGTCCGCGCCGCCCAGGGCCGGGGGAATGGCTTGCGCCTGGACTTCGGTGGCGTTCTCGTAGCCGGAATCCTTGACGGCGCGCAGCAGCGCGTCGTGCAGGCCCAGGGCCGCGAACGGGGTGCCGGTCGTAGGGGCGTCGGCGCCCAGTTCACCCGCCTCGATCTCTTGATCGATCGCTTCGTCGAGCTGCTCGATCGGGGTCTCGTTGTGGTTCTTGGCGTCGGCGTTCATGTCTTTGTCGAAACTCATCTTGCAATCCAAATGCGGCACGCCGGTGCCGACGCCGTCAGGACGGACGTCGCGCCGGAGCGCCTGCCCGCCGCGCGATAACGAATGAATCGCGGCGGGACCGTGATGTCGCTGGGAGAAAGCTCGCGTCGATCACCAGGAATGCGGAGTCAAGAGAACGACAAGCGCGCCGCAATGCCTCAAAAGAGTGCTGCAAGACGCGATGTACAGGGGCCTGGTGAGGCGCCGGGGAACAGTCAAAGCGACGGCATCGCCGCCGACCGAACCCGAGGGTATGCAGATGCGCGGTCCCCGTCGCGGGAATCGGCTGCGGCCCAGGGCCGAAGCCTGCGTGGCATCTCTTATCGAGATGCCGGCGCAGCAGACTGCAAGAGGTCAGAGGAGACGTACGAAGCACCGTACGAAACGGTGAAGCCCATGAGTATAAACAGATTTCGGGTTTTCACCTAGCGTTTTGATACGACCTCGGCGCTCCGGGGCTGGCTCCTTGCCCCTCGCCCGCTTGCGGGAGAGGGGTTGGGTTGCAGGCCGTGCCACGCCAGAGCCTCCATCAGACCGGCGCCTCAATCCCTCGCCTCAAAGCCCCTCAATCACCTTCGGCAACACCGCCATCAGCGTCCCGAGCTGCTCCCCATCCAGCCACACCGGTGCCGCATCCAGCCACCCCGGGAAGACCACGCCGTCGCGCTGCGCCCGCAACACCGCCGCATCCAGCGAATCCTCGATCAACAGCAAGGCCGCCGGCACGCCACGCGCCTCCTCGCCGACCGCGGCCCACAGCCGCTGGTCCATCGCCTCTCCCTGCCAAGGCAAGTCCGCATGCACGATGGCCACGCGGTCATCCGCCAGCGCCCCCTCATCCAGACTCGCCAGCGCGTCATCGCTGGCCAGCAACACGCCAGCCTCCGCCGACCGCCAAGCCGCCAACGCGGCCTCACGCGCCTCCACGCTGTCACCCGCGCGCAGCCGCTGCGGCGGCAGCCGACGCAGCTGCGGCGACATCGACAAGCTCTCCAGCAGCGTCTCCGACCGCGCGCAGACCAGCAACCGCGTCGCGGCCGGCACGGCGCCCTGCACCCATTCACGCCGCAGTGCGAGCACCGCCTCGGCCTTCGCGGCCAGCGCCTGACGCGAGGCCGGCGGCAGCAGCGCCAGCGCCTCCAGCAACTGCTGCTGCTCGGCACTGCCGAGGAAGCGCAGCGCGGTCCAACGCTCGATCAACTGACGGATCTGCTTGAGCGGCGCGCTCGGCAGGCTCGCGCCGGCGGCTTCCAGCCACAGCGGCGACAGCAGCGCCTCGGGCAGGCTGTCGACCAGCTCGCGCTTGCGGCGTGACAGGACGACCGCCTCCAGCGCCTCTCGCTTCTGCTTCTTCCCGGCTTCGGCCGGCAGCGCCCGCAGCGCCGCGAGCGGACCGCGCCGGGCCTCATCCAGCCAATCGATCCACTCGGGCAGACGCGCGTCGCCCAGCGGCTCCTGATGCGCGATCAACAGCAGCTGCGCCGCCGACGTGGCGCGCAACGCGGCCAGCGCCTCGGCATCCACGGAATCGATGCCGTCGACGACCAGCAGCGCCGCGACCGGCTTGGCCGGCGGCGTCGCGGCGACGGTCACCGACGACGCGTCCTCGCCCAGCCAGCGCCGCAGATCGCGTCGCCATGCGGCCTGCGCCGCTTCCGGCGCGATGACCACCGCCGGCTTCACGCCGAACAGCTCGCCCCACAGGCGGATCGCCGCGATCGCCGCGCCGCGCTGACCCAGCCCCAGGTCATCGGCGATCAGCGCCCTCCCCGCGCAGACGGCGAACAGCGCCGCCTCCCAGGCATGCACCGGCAGCTCATCGCGCAACAGCGCGCGCATCGCGGCGCCGTCGGCCATCAGCGCCTCCAGCCGCTCCACGCGGGCCTGCGCATCGCGTCCCCAGCACAGCTGCGGCCACACCGGCGCGTCCACGCGCAGCACCACGCCCAGCGCGCGCGCATCGGCCAGCACCTGCTGCAACCAGGCGTGAGCGCCCTCGGCGCCGCGGCGCAGCTGCTCGTCCAGACCCGGTTGCTCGCGCAGACGCTCGGGCACGTCGCGACCGCAGACCCATTGCACGCGGCGCTCCGCGCCCGGCACCAGCCAGACCTCGGCCTCGCGCGCCGGCCAGCCGGCGTCCAGCGCTTCCTGCTGCGCCGCGTCGACCATGGCCAGCAGATGGCCGCCATGCTCGCAATCGCCCTGAGCCAGATAGCCGGCGCAATCGCAGCGCCAGGTCTGACGGCCCAGCAGGCGCAGGCGGAAGGTGCCGCCGGTCTCGCCGTCGCGCAGCTCGTAATCGCCGAAGACGCCGTCGTCCTCGCGCGCGCCGAGCGTGTAGCGCGGCGGCGCGGCCGGGACCTCTTCGACCACCGGCTCGGGTTTGGCCTTCGGTTTGCGACGTCCGCGAGCGGGGACCGCGTCCACCCCGCCGTCGAGGTCGGCGGCGACCTCGGATGGGGCCCCGACGTCCGCCGCGGCTGCGGCCTCGTCAGCGGCCACGACGTCGGCGATCAGCCCGGCCACGACCTCGGCCATTGCGGCGCGCTTGCGCGCGGGACGCTTCTTCAGCGCAGGCACCGGGGCCGGGGCCTCGACGACCTCTGCCATTCCCTCGGCGGCGTCCTCGGCGAGGATGTCGGCAAAGATGGCGTCTGCTGCCGCGGCAGCGGCGTCCGTGACCTCGGCAGCGACGACAACGTGGCTGACCTCGGCGGCATCGGCGGCATCGGCGGCATCGGCGGCATCGGCGGCATCGGCGGCATCGGCGGCATCGGCGGCATCGGCGGCATCGGCGCCGGCGACGACAGCATCGGAGAGAACGACGCCAACGGCGACTTCGCTCACGTCGACGGCATCGACCGATTCAACGGCGAGGGTCATGTCCGCCACGTCGCTCGCGACGCGGGGAGTCTTGGCGCGGCTGGCGCGCTTGCGGGCGGGCTTGGCCGCCGGCTCGGCCGGCGCGGCGACCGGGGCCGGCTCGACCGCGACCGCGGTCTCGACGGCGGCCTCGGTGCCCGCCTCAGTCTCGCGTGTCTTGCGCGCCGTCGGACGGCGCCGTGTGGTGGTGGTCGTCATGAAGATCCTCGTGCCGCAGCCGCGCTTCGCGCCAGCCCCGGACACTGTTGAAGATGGCGAGCGCATGCGCCCGCCGCAAGTCGTTCAAGGTCAGCCGCGCCTCGCGCAGCCGGCCCTGTTCCAGCAGTTCCTCGCGCAGCGTGCCCGGCAGCAGGCCGGCGTCGGCGCGCGGCGTCAGCCACGGCCCGTCGGCCTCGAGCCGCAGCGCGAGGTTGGTCAGGCAGCCCTCGGTGAGCTCCCCGTCCCGATTGAAGAGCAGCACATCGAAGCAGTCCGCCGGCTTGCCGTCCAGGAAGGCCTGGTACAGCGCGCGGCGCGTGGTCTTGTGCTGGATGAATTCGGCCTCGGAGCCGCGCGTATCGATGGGCACCAGCGCCAGCGCCACGTTCAGCGGCCCCTCGGTCGACGTATCGCCGGCAGGCGGCAAGGCCGTCACGGTGTGCGCCAGCGTGCCGTCGCGGGCCAGCGTCAGCCGCACCCGCCACGATCCCAGCGGATGCGCCCGCGCGATGCCGGCCAGATGCAGCTTCACCGCGTCCGCCGAGCACGCCAGCCCGAAATGCCGCGCGCAGCGCTGCAGACGGGCCAGATGGCGTGTGGCGCGCGCGAACTCGCCGTCGTCCATGCGCAGGGTCTCCAGCGCTTCGATCG
Source organism: Roseateles sp. (assembly GCF_039595295.1). Lineage (GTDB taxonomy): Bacteria > Pseudomonadota > Gammaproteobacteria > Burkholderiales > Burkholderiaceae_C > Roseateles. Next base: position 197,840 of record NZ_JBCNLU010000006.1, on the reverse strand, counting down.
GCGCGCGGGCGCGGGAGAGGAAGCGCGCCTTGGCGCGCCACTCGTCGATCTCGTCGCGCGGCGACGAGTCCAGCGTGATGCCGCTGCCCACGCCGCAGCGCAGCGCGTCGCCCTGCTGCTCGACGGTGCGGATCGGCACGTTGAAGGTCACCGCGCCGCCCGGCTGCAGCAAGCCCAGGGCGCCGCAGTACCAGCCGCGCGGCTGGGGCTCGAGCTCGGCAATCACTTCCATCGCCCGCTTCTTGGGCGCGCCAGTGATGGAGCCGCAGGGGAAGAGCGCGGTCATGACCTCGTCCAGCGCGAGCGCGGGTCGCGTCACCGCGCCGATGGTCGAGGTCATCTGCCAGACCGTGGGCAGCGCGTGCAGCTCGAACAGCCGCGGCACCCGCACCGAGCCCGGCATCGCCACGCGGGAGAGGTCGTTGCGCAGCAGGTCCACGATCATGAGGTTCTCGGCCCGCTCCTTGGCGCTGGTGCGCAGGTAGGCCTGGGCCGCCTCGTCGCCGGCGCGGTCGCGACCGCGCGGCGCGGTGCCCTTCATCGGCTGGGCCGACAGCAGCCAGGTGTGGCTGGCCTGCGGCGGCTCCGGCAGCGGGCGCCAGTCGAAGAACAGCTCCGGCGAGACGCTCGCCACCGTGCCCGCCCCCGTGCGCAGGAACAGCGCGAAGCCGCCCGGCTGCGCCGCGTGCAGCGCGAAGAAATGGGCCTCGGGATCGAAGTCCTCGCCGGCCGTCGCGGCCAGCCGCGTGGTCAGGTTGACCTGGTAGCAGTCTCCGGCGCGGATGTACTCGCGGATGCGCTCGACGCCGGCCATGCCGTCGGCGTCGGACTGGACATCGGTCCAATCGGACATCGCATGCGCGCGCGCCGCGCCGGCCGCCGCGAGTGCCTCCGGCCAGGGCGCGGGCGCCCGGTCCCAGACGAGGAACTCCGCCAGCGGTGGCGCGTCCGCGCAGACCGAGCCGTGCCGCGTGCGCAGCACCGGATCCAGCGCCCCCGCCGCCTCATACCGCAGCCCGCCCAGCACCCAGGCGCCGGCGCGCGCCGCCGCATGCGCCAAGCGCAGCACGACGCGCAGTCGCCCCGGATCGCGCGCGATCAGGTGCTCCACGGGCGGCGCGAAGAAGGCGCCGCGCACGCGTTCGCCGTCCTCGCGCGCCAGCGGATGGCGCGGAAAGTCGAAAGCCGCCCACAGCGGATGCGGGCGGCGCGGGGTGTCCATGGGCCTCAGCCGCGCTCGAGCGCGCTCCTCATCGGTCTCGCGGGAAATCCAGTGCTCGCGTCGCGGGCCTCAGTCCAGCTTGAGGAACTGCTCGCGGTAATGGATCAGCTCGTCGATGGATTCGTGAATGTCTGCCAGCGCGGTGTGCTTCTGGGCCTTCTTGAAGCCCTCCATCGCGGCCGGCTTCCAGCGGCGGGCCAGCTCCTTGAGCGTGGACACGTCCAGGTTGCGGTAATGGAAGAAGTCTTCCAGCTTGGGCATGTAGTTGGCCAGGAAGCGGCGGTCCTGGCAGATCGAGTTGCCGCACATGGGCGACTTGCCGGCCGGCACGTAGGCCTTCAGGAAGTCGATCACCTGCTGCTCGGCCGAGGCCTCGTCCACCGTCGACGCCTTGACCCGGTCGATCAGGCCGCTCTTGCCGTGCGTACCCTTGTTCCAGGCGTCCATGGCGTCCAGCGCCGCGTCGCTCTGGTGGATCGCGAAGACCGGGCCCTCGACGCGCGTCATCAGATGGGCGTCGGTCACCACGACGGCGATCTCGATGATGCGGTCCTTGTCCGGGTACAGGCCGGTCATTTCCAGGTCGATCCAGATCAGGTTCTGGTCGTTCAGCGCCAGCTCGGGGTTGTCGCTCATGGCGAGGGTCCTTGTGTCTTGTCTCGGATGCGCGGCCGTCCTCCCGTCAGAGAGGCGGCGGCCGTCGAATCGGCAGATTGTCGCAGCCTTGCGGGGCGGTCCGGCATCTCCCTGAGACCGACCCGGTCCGGCCGCGTCCGGTGCCGATGCCCAGGGGCTTTGGCGGCGTCAGCGGGAGATCTTCGAGTCCTTCCCGGATGCGCTGGGACCTCATGACTGTGTGCATGGAGGCCGGTCTGGGCACCGAGGCCGCGATGCTGCGGGTGGCCGACGACTTGCAGCTCAAGAGTCCGGCGCTGGCGGACGAACTGCGGCTGGTGAATCTGGAGCTGCGGGCGGGCGCTGATCGCGAGCGGGCCTTGCGCCATCTGGCGATCCGCACGGGGGTGGAGGAAGTGGACGGCTTCGTCACGATGATCAGCCAGGCGGAGCGCTTCGGGACCAGCATCGCGGCCTCGCTGCGGATTCATGAGGAGATGCTGCGGACGCGGCGGCGGCATCGGCACCACCGGCATGGCCGCCAGGGTCGACCGCTGGATGGCCGAGCAAGGCATGCCGAAACTCCTACACTCCGGCCCCATGCATGCCGTGCTTCCGTCCCCGGGGACGACCCTCTTCCCCACGCTGGCCTTCATCGCCGCGGTGATCCTGTCCTTCCTCCTCAAGCTCTGGCTCTCCTCCCGCCAGATGCGCCACGTGGCCGCTCACCGCCGCGCGGTCCCCGAGGCCTTCGCCGGCACGGTCCCGCTCTCCGCGCATCAGAAGGCCGCCGACTACACCATCGCCCGCGGCCGCCTGGGCACGCTGCACCTGGCCTGGGACACCGCGCTGCTGATCGGCTGGACGCTGCTCGGCGGCCTGGACCTGCTGAACCAATGGGCGCTGAGCTGGCGCGACGCGCTCGGCGGCATGGGCTACCAGCTCGCGCTGCTGACCGCATTCGCCCTGCTGTCCGGCCTGCTCGACCTGCCCTGGTCGCTCTACAGCACCTTCCGCCTCGAGGAGCGCTTCGGCTTCAACCGCACCACGCTCAAGCTCTTCATCGTCGACGGCATCAAGGGCCTGGCCATCGGCCTGGTGCTGGGCCTGCCCTTCGCCGCGCTGATCCTGTGGCTGATGGGCGCGGCCGGTCATCAATGGTGGCTGTGGGCCTGGGGCGCCTGGGTCGCCTACAACCTGCTGATGATGGTCGTCATCCCCTTGTTCATCGCCCCGCTGTTCAACAAGTTCGAGCCCCTGTCCGACGTCGCCGTCGTCGAGCGCGTCAACGCGCTGCTGCAGCGCTGCGGCTTCACTTCGAAGGGCCTGTTCGTGATGGACGGCAGCAAGCGCTCCGCCCATGGCAACGCCTACTTCACCGGTCTGGGCGCGGCCAAGCGCGTGGTCTTCTTCGACACCCTGATCGCCCGCCTGAACCCGCCCGAGATCGAAGCCGTGCTGGCCCACGAGCTGGGCCACTTCAAGCGTCGCCACGTGCTGCAGCGCATGCTGCTGAGCTTCGCGCTGAGCCTGGCCGGCTTCGCCCTGCTGGGCTGGCTGAGCGGACTTCCCAGCTTCTACCTGAGCCTGGGCGTGCGCCCCAGCCTGCAGGCCCCCAACGACGCGCTGGCGCTGCTGCTGTTCCTGCTCGCGCTGCCGCCCTTCACCTTCTTCGTGACGCCGCTGATGTCTTTCTGGTCCCGCAAGCATGAGTTCGAAGCCGACGCCTACGCCTGCGCGCAGGCCAGCGGACGGGACCTGTCGAACGCGCTGCTCAAGCTGCACGAGGACAACGCCGGCACGCTGACGCCGGACCCGGTGTTCGCGCGCTTCTATTACTCGCATCCGCCCGCGAGCGAGCGTCTGGCGGCCATCGCCGCGGCGGGGCATCCGGCATGAGCAAGACCGCGCAAATCGGCCTGGTGGTCCGCGGCCACGGCCGGCATTACCTGATCGAGGACGAGACCGGCACCCGCGTGCACTGCCTGACGCGGGGCAAGAAGAGCGATTGCGTGGTCGGCGACCGCGTGCGCTGGCAGCGCAGCAGCGATCACGAAGGCGTGATCGAGGGCATCGAGCCGCGCCGCAACCTGCTGTTCCGTCAGGACGAGTGGAAGACCAAGAGCTTCGCGGCGAATCTGGACCGCTTGCTGATCCTGGTCGCGGTGGACCCGCAGTTCTCGGAGTCGCAGCTGACCCGCGCGCTGATCGCGGCGGACAGCGCCGGCATCACGGCGGACATCGTCCTGAACAAGACCGACCTGCCCGGCGCCGACGTCGCGCGCCGCCGTCTGGCGCCCTACAAGGCCATGGGCCAGCGGGTGCTGGAACTCAGCTTCAAGGGCCGGCCGGACGAGACCCGCGAGACGCTGATGCCCTTGCTGGAGGGGCAGTCCACGCTGGTGCTGGGGCCTAGCGGCACCGGCAAGAGCACGCTGATCAATCTGCTGGTGCCCGATGCGCAGGCGCAGGTGGGCGAGATCTCGCAAGCGCTGAATTCAGGCCGCCACACGACGACGACCACGCAGTGGTACTGGATGGATGCGGAGCGGCGCAATGCGCTGATCGACTCGCCGGGCTTCCAGGAATTCGGTCTGCGGCAGATCGCGGCGCCGGAGCTGGCAGCTCACATGCCGGATTTCAAGCCGTATCTGGGCGAGTGCCGCTTCCACAACTGCAGCCACCGGCATGAGCCGGGCTGCGCGGTGCTGGGGGCGGTGGAGGCGGGGAAGATCAGCCCGCAGCGGTATCGGATCTATGACGAGCTCTGGGAAGAGCTGAGCCGGCCGCCGAACTATTGATGAGGCTTGGGGAGCGCGTGGGAGGGCGGCAGTCCGCCAGTGCGCCGAGGCTCAGCGCTCCAGGCGCGGATCGGCGTTCGGCACCTCCCGCACCTCCGCGTCGATCACCTCGCCCTGCGAAGCGCCGCGCGTCCCCATGCCCGCGCCCGGCCGAAACGCCTGCGCCCGAAACTGCGCCGCCCGCTTGAACGCCGCGTTGTTGAGCGTCGGCCGACGCCCCCGCACCAAGCTCCACAGCAGCAGCACGCCGAAGATCACCAGTCCCGCCCCCAGCACCACCAGGAACAGCACAAGCGCGGCCACCGCGAGCACGATGCGGGCGGCGAGGGAAATCAGGGTCGAGATCAGGTTCATCTTTCTTTCGTCGAGGGAAGGCAGACCAGGCTCACGGAACGCTCCGTCCGCATCAGCCTCGGCCAATGTAGGGCATCTTGGAAGCCATCACCGTCAGGAAAGGCACGTTGGCCGACAGCGGCAATTCCGCCATGTACAGCAGCGCGGTGGCCGCGTGGTCGACATCCATGACCGGCTCCACCATCGTGCCGCCATGCGCCTGCGGCACGCCCTGCTTGAAGCGCTCCGTCAGATCGGTCTCCGCATTGCCGATGTCCAGCTGCCCGGCGCAGATGTCGTGCTTGCGTCCGTCCAGCGCCAGCGTCTTGGTCAGGCCGGTGATCGCGTGCTTGGTCGAGGTGTACGCGATCGACCCGGGCCGCGGCGCATGGGCCGAAATCGACCCGTTGTTGACGATGCGCCCGCCGCGCGGCGCCTGCCGCTTCATCAGCCCGAAAGCCGCCCTCGCGCACAGGAAGCTGCCGGTCAGGTTGACGTCCACCACCGCCCGCCAGGTCTCGACGCTGAGCTCGTCGATGTCCATCGCGGGCGCGCCGCGACCGGCGTTGTTGAACAGCAAGTCGAGCCGGCCATGCCAGCGCTCGATGGCGGCGAAGGCCGAGGCGACCTGCGCCTCGGCCGACACGTCGCAGGGCAGCACCAGCGCGCGCTCGGGATGGAGCGACGCGGTCTCCCGCAGCGCGTCCTCACGACGCCCCAGCAAGGCGACCTGCCAGCCGGCGTTCATCAGCTTGCGCGCGGCGGCCCGGCCGATGCCGGAGCCCGCGCCGGTGACGGCGGCGATGCGGAACAGGGGCACTGCGTTCGCGGGCGCCGCCTGCTCGCCGGCGTCGGGGGAGTCGGCGGAGGGGCTCACAAGGGCAGCGGCGGAATCGAGGCGGGGGTCGGCGATGTCCATCCGGCCATGATAGGCAGGGTCGACGGGTTCATCGCGCGGCCACCTGTTGGCCGTCGATCGCACGTCGCCCGGTGACGACCACGGTGGGCAGGCTGCGGGTCGCCTTGCCGGAGATGACCACCGTGGGCAGCTTCTGCACTTGCGCCTGGGCCAGCGCCTGCGGCTGGGCGGCGCGGGCCGGCAGGGCCAGCAACAGACCGGCGGCGATGCCGGTGGTCACGCCGATCAGCGCAGCGATGCGCTTGAGGTTGGCGAAGCGGTCGTAGCAGCGAATGGTGTTCATCTCGTCCTCCTGCGCCGCGTTGTGGTGGGGTGCGGCATGGGGCGAATGATGGCCAGGGTAAACCCTCGGCGAAAGCCGGCTGCGACCAACTCCCGGCTACGGGCGACGAGTTGCGGATCGGCGCGATGAACGGGGGAACCGATTCGGGTTTACCCCAAATGCCAGGGGCCCCTGTCGGGACCCCATCGCATGACCGGGTTCAGGCCCCGGCTTGAATCCAGATGCTGGCCCGCATCAGGCCGGCAGCAGCCCCCGGCCCTTGAGCATCGGCTCCACCCGCGCATCACGGCCGCGGAAGGCGCGATAGGTCGCGCCGGGCTCGCGGCTGTTGCCCACCGACAGCAGATGGTCCACGACCGAGCGGGCGACCGTCGGGTCGAAGGGGTCGCCCGCCTCGACGAAGGCCTCGAAGGCGTCGCACTCCAGCACCTCGGCCCACAGGTAGACGTAATAGCCCGACGCGTAATACGCACCCGAGAACAGATGCTGGAAATGCGTCAGCCGGTGCTGCATCGCGATGCCCTGCGGCAGGCCCAGGCGCTTGAGCGTGTCGCGCTCGAAGGCGACGACATCCGGCACCTCCGCGCTCTCCAGCGCGTGGATGTCCAGGTCCACCAGCGCCGACGCGCAGTAGGTCACCGTCGCATAGCCCTGGTTGAACGTGGCCGCGGCATTGAGCTTGGCCAGCAGCGCATCGGGCAGCGGCTCGCCGGTGCGGTAATGGCGCGCGTGCTGCTTGAGCACCGCCGGCTCGGCCATCCAGTGCTCCATCAACTGCGAGGGCAGCTCGACGAAGTCGCGCAGCACCTGCGTGCCGGACAGGCGCTCGTACTCGACATCCGACAGCAGCCCGTGCAGGGCATGGCCGAATTCATGGAAGAGCGTGCGCACGTCGTCGAAGGACAGCAGCGTGGGCTCGCCGGCGGCGCCCTTCGCGAAGTTGTTGTTGTTCAGGATGATGGGCAGCGCGTCGATGCCGTTGCGAGCCTGCCAGCGCAGCGCGTTCATCCAGGCGCCGCTGCGCTTGGTCGGCCGTGCGAAGTTGTCCTGGACGAAGATGCCGCGCAGCGCGCCGTCCTCGCCGCGGACCTCGTGGACCTTGACGTCCGGGTGATAGCCGGCGACCTGCGGCTGCGCGACGAAGCGCAGGCCGTAGAGCCGCTGCGCGCAATCGAACATCGCCTGCACCATCGCGTCCAGCGGGAAGAAGGGTTTGACCTCGGCCTCGTCCAGCTGATAGCGCTGCTGGCGCACCTTTTCGGCGTAGAAGCGCCAGTCCCAGGCTTCGATGTCCTGCTCATGGCCGAGCTGCACCCGCACCTCGTCGAGCATGGCCCGCTCGCGCGCGGCGGCCGCCTTGGCCGGCTCCCAGACTTGATCCAACAGACCGCGCACGGCGGACTGCTTGCCGGCCATGGTGTCGGCCAGCGCGTAATCGGCGAAGCATCGGTAGCCGTGCAGCGCGGCCTGCTCGCGGCGCAGGGTGAGGATCTCGCGCACGATCTCGCGGTTGTCCGAGGCGCCGGTGCCGGCGCCGCCGTCGCCGCGGCCGATCCAGTGGCGCCAGGCCTGCTCGCGCAGGTCGCGGCGCTCGCTGAAGCTCAGGAAGGGGACGATCAGCGAGCGCGACAGCGTCACCACATGCAGGCCCTCCTCGGTCAGCCCGCGATCGAGCGCGGCCTGGCGCGCGGCGGCCCGGACGAAATCCGGCAGGCCGGCGAGCTCGGCTTCGCCGCGCAGCTGCAGCTGATAGCCGCTCTCGTCGGCCAGCACGTTCTGGGCGAAGCGGGTGTGCAGCTCGGCCAGCTGTTCCATGATCGCGGCGTAGCGGGCGCGGGCCTCGCCGCTCAGGCGGGCGCCGGCGCGGACGAAGTCCAGATGGATGCGCTCCAGCATGCGCAACTGCTCGGGCGTCAGGCCCAGGGACTGGCGCTGCTCATGCAGTTGCTCGACGCGGGCGAAGAGCGCGGCGTCCATGTAGATCGCGTTGCCGTGGGCGGCGAGCGGGGCCGCGAGGCGGCGGGCGGCGGCGCGCAGTTCGTCGGAACTGGCGGACGAGCTCAGCGTCGAGAACAGGTGCTCCAGCGCGGTCAGCGCGCGGCCGCTGCGGTCGAAGCTGGCGATGGTGTTGTCGAAGCTGGGGGCGTCGGTCTGCGCGGCGATGGCGCGCAGCTCGGCGCGGTGCTCGGCGAGAGCGGCTTCGAAGGCGGGCTCGAAGTGCTCGGGGCGGATGGCGTCGAAGGGGGGCAGGCCGTAGGGGCCGGTCCAGGCGCTGAGCAGCGGGTTGGCTTGTTCGGTCATGTTGTCTCCTGGTCTTAAGACCCTCTCCCCTGCCCTCTCCCGCAAGCGGGAGAGGGAGTCATTCGTGCGTCGACCGAGGCAGTCGGCAACGGCGCTCGTTGGGTATTACTCCCTCTCCCGCAAGCGGGAGAGGGAGTCAGCGCATCGCTCATTGCACCTGCGCCGACCCCGGCGCCTGATCGCGCGGATCGGTGAAGAGCTCGCCCACGTCGACCGGATCGAAGACATAGTGGTTGCCGCAGAACTCGCAGCCGATCTCGACCCCGCCCAGCTCGGCCAGGATCTCGTCGACCTCCTGCCGACCCAGGCCCAGCAGCATGCGGCCCACCCGCTCGCGCGAGCAGGTGCAGGCGAAGCGCGGCGATTGCGGCTCGAAGCGGCGCATCGTCTCTTCCCAGAACAGGCGGCGCAGGATGGTGTCCGTGTCCAGCGTCAGCAGCTCCTCCGAGGTCAGCGTCGCGGCCAGCATCGAAATGCGGTTGTAGGCGTCCTCCATCTCCTCGCGCGCGACGCCCGATACGGCGCCCGCTTCCAGGTTGCCCTCGCCCTCGATGGGCAGGCGCTGGATCAGCAGGCCGGCGGCGACCTCGTCGTTGGCGGCCAGCACCAGCGTGGAATCGAGCTGCTCCGACTGGCGCATGTAGTGCTGCAGCACCTCGCTGAGCTTTTCCAGCGGCTGGCCCTCGGGGCCGTTCAGCGGGACGATGCCTTGATACGGCTGCTGGCCGGGCAGGCGGTCCTTGGGGTCCAGCGTGATCGCGCAGCGGCCCTGGCCATGCACGTTGAGCATCTGCTGCAGCGACGTGCCCTCGGCCACTTCGCCGCGGGTCTTGGCGGTGGCGCGGAAGGACATGTCCGGCTGAACTTCGGCCACGGCCAGCTTGAGCGGGCCGTCGCCCATGACCTGGAAGATCAGCGCGCCGTTGAACTTGATGTTGGCTTGCATCAGCACGCCGGCCGCGGTCATCTGGCCGAGCAGATCCCGCACGGCCGGAGCCAGCGGCTCCTTGCGGCGCCCGACCAGATCCTTCCAGCCGCGGTCCAGACGCACCAGCACGCCGCGCACGGGCAAGCCCTCGAACAGGAACTTGTGCAGTTCGTCGGGGGCGGCGGGCTTGGGTGTGGAGGTGGTCATGCGAGATTCCTGAGGGTCGAACTGTTCGAGTTTTGGGGCGATCGGCCCGCCTGCAAGGCCCGGCGACCGCATCGGGCCGCCCGTGGGCGAGGCGCGCCTCGGCGCAAGCCGATAATTCTACGAATGGAACTCAGAACTTGCGCCTTGCAGGCCCTTCTCATCCGGGACCCGCAGGAGAAAGCGCAGGCGGCCCGCGCGCTCCACGCCCGCGCCACGGCCGGCGAGCGCGACGCGGCGCCGCTGGACACCGCCGCCGTCCTCATCCCCGACACCGATCCGCCCGGCCGCCCGGAGCGGCCGCGCCTGGTCGAGGCGGTCAAGGTGGCCTCGCGCTCCCCGTTCACCGTCGAGGGCCGGGCCGCGCTGCTGCACGCCATCGCCCACATCGAGTTCAATGCCATCAACCTGGCGCTGGACGCGGTCTGGCGCTTCCCGGGCATGCCGCGCGATTTCTACTTCGACTGGCTGCAGGTGGCGGCCGAGGAAGCGCTGCACTTCTCGATGCTGGAGGCGCATCTGCGCGAGCACGGCAAGCAGTACGGCGACTTCGACGCCCACGACGGTCTGTGGTCCATGGCGCGCCGCACCGAGGGCGACGTGCTCGCCCGCATGGCGCTGGTGCCGCGCACGCTGGAGGCCCGCGGACTGGACGCGACGCCCCCCTTGCAGGCCAAGTTCGCCAAGGCGGGCGATCAGCGCGCGGTGGAGATCCTGGCCGTCATCCTGCGCGACGAGGTCGGCCATGTGCGCATCGGCAACCGCTGGTACCGGCATCTCTGCCTGGAACGCGGCCTGGATCCGATCGCGCTCTATCCCGAACTGGTCGAGCGCTTCGAGGCGCCCCGGCTGCGGCCGCCGTTCAATCTCGAGGCGCGCGGCGAAGCCGGCTTCAGCCCCGAAGAAATCGCTTATCTCAGCTCATGAAGGCTGACGCCGCGCGGCCATCGCGCGACGCCGGCGCCCTGCCTCACACTCCTCCCCCATGACCCGCATCCAAGCCAACCTGCTGCTGACGCTCATCGCGATGATCTGGGGCTCGGCCTTCGTGGCCCAGGCCCATGGCATGGAGAGCATCGGGCCGATGATGTTCACCGGCATCCGCTTTCTGATCGGCGCGCTGGTGGTGCTGCCGCTGATCCTGCGCGAGCGCCGCACCCCGGGCGTCAAGCCGCTGCGCCGCGCGGATGCGCTGAAGATCGCCGGCCTGGGCGTGCTGCTGACGCTGGGCGCGGCGCTGCAGCAGATCGGCATCAAGTACACGACCGTCACCAACGCCGGCTTCCTGACCGCGCTGTACGTGCCGCTGGTGCCGCTGCTGGGCTGGGTGCTGCTGCGGCATCTGCCGCACTGGTCGGTGTGGCCGGGCGCGGCGGCCTGCCTGGTCGGCGCTTTCCTGCTGTCGGGCGCGCACGAGCTCAACGTCGGCCTGGGCGACGCCTGGGTGATCGCCTCGTCCCTGCCCTGGGCGGTGCACGTGCTGCTGGTGGGCATGGTCGCGGACCGGATGAACGCGCCCTTCACCGTCGCAGGCGGGCAGTTCCTGTTCTGCGGACTGGCGGCGCTGGCCTGGGCGCTGGGCTTCGAGGCCTGGAGCTGGCACGGCATCGCTTCTGCTGCCGGACCCATCCTGTACACCGGCGTGCTGTCGGTGGGCGTGGCCTTCACCGCGCAGGTCGTGGCGCAGCGCTACGCGCATGCGGCGGACGCGGCCATCATCCTGTCCTCGGAGACGCTGTTCGCGGCCGTCTTCGGCTACCTGCTGATGGGCGACCGGCTCAACGGCGCCGGCCTGCTGGGCTGCGCGCTGATCCTGGGCGCGATGCTGCTGATCCAGCTGCTGCCGATGCTGCGCGTGCTGCGACCGCGCACGGCCTGAACGCCAGGATCGCTCCCCTCAGCCGACGCTCATCCGAAGCTGTTCCGACAACCGTCCCGACGTCCACTCGACGCCTCGACGCCTCGACGCCCCCCCTCTTCATCGCCGCCATCCCGCCCATGTCCAGCACCACGCCCGAGCCCGGTTCCTCCACGAGCACCGCCCGCCCCGCGGCGCCGTACGGCGCTCCTGACGGCGTGCATCACGCGCCCTGGTGGGCCTACCTCAGCCTGGCCGCCAGCACCAGCGTGATCGGCAGCTACGTCGGGCTGTCCAAGCTGCTGGTGCTGGTGTTCCCGGTCTTCCTGCTGGCCTGGCTGCGCTTCGGCATGGCGGCGGTGTTCATGCTGCCCTGGCTCAAGCGCGGCCCGACCGAGGCGCCCTTGTCCGGCCGGACGCGGCTGCTGCTCTTCCTCGAATCCTTCTTCGGCAACTTCCTGTTCTCGATCTGCCTGCTGTTCGGGATGAAGCACAGCTCGGCGGTGGTGGCGGGCGTGATCATGGCCGGCATCCCGGCGACGGTGGCGCTGATGAGCTGGCTCTTCCTGCGCGAGCGCATCGCGCCGCGCACCGTCGCCGGCATCGCGATGGCGGTGGGCGGCATCGCGCTGGTGGCGCTCAACAAGTCCGGCGCCAGCGCCGGCGGCGAAACCTCCGGCTGGGGCGCGCTGCTGCTGGTCGGCGCGATGTGCTGCGAGGCGTCCTACGTCGTCATTGGCAAGAGCCTGACCGCCAACCTGTCGCCGCGCCGGATCAGCGCGCTGATCAATCTTTGGGGGCTGGTGCTGGTCACACCGCTGGGCATCTGGCAGGCGATGTCCTTCGACTTCTCGGGCGTCCTGCCCAAGGACTGGGGCCTGTTGCTGTTCTACGCGATCGCGGCGAGCACCGTCACCGTCTGGCTCTGGATGCGCGGGCTGCAGCATGTGAGCGCCGCCAAGGCCGGCGTGTTCATGGTCTTCCTGCCGATCTCGACGGCCGTCATCGGGCTGGTCTTCCTCGGCGAACGGATGAGCGGTGTCCAGCTGCTCGCCTATGCGCTGGCGCTGGCGGGCGTGGTGCTCGCGACCTGGCCCGGCACCGAACGGCGCGGCTGAGCCGGCTCCACACTGGCCGGGCGGGCGTCGATGTCGCCGGATGGTCCCATTAGGGACTTCACCGGTCTGCGTGTAGTTCTACTACCAATGTAATACCATTTAGGCATTCGACCGCTAAGATCGGTCGCCAGATCCACCCGGGGACCGCGTCCAATGCAGGCGCACCCGCAGTTTGCTGTCGATGCCTGTGATCACTTCTCCTCTGTCGAGCGCCCTCCCCGTCAGCCAAGCGGAATGGGAATCCTGGATCGACGGCTGGTATGCCCAGTTGCGGCAGCCGGTGCGTACCGGTGTGAGTCCTTTCGCGCCGAATGGTCCCGGTACCACGTCGTCGCCGCGGGTGCTGGTCTTCGCGCCTCATCCGGACGATGAATGCATCGTCGGCGCGCTGCCGCTGCGGTTGCGCCAAGAGGCGGGCTGGCGCGTGATCAACATCGCCGTGACCCTGGGCAGCAAGCAGGAGCGCCGCGCCGAGCGCTGGGCCGAGCTCAGCGCCGCGTGCGACGTGCTGGGCTTCGATCTTCGACTGCTGTCGGTCGATGGGTTCGAGCAGGTCAAGCCCGACGCGGCGGACGCGCAGACGCCGCTGTGGCAGGAGCAGGTGAGGCTGGTCGCCGAGCTGCTAGCCGCCGAGAAGCCGGCGCTGATCTTGGTCCCGCATGCGGGCGACGGCATCCCCACGCACATCGGCGTGCATCGGCTGGTGACCGAGGCGCTGCGCCAGTCCAAGCTCAGCACGGTGATGGCGCATACCGAGTTCTGGGCCACGCAGCCCGACCCCACGGCGCTGGTCGAGACCGGCCGCCGCGACACCGCGCTGCTGGTGCGCGCGCTGGCCTGCCATCACGGCGAGGTGGCGCGCAATCCGTACCACCTGCGCCTGCCGGCCTGGATGGCCGACAACGTGCGCCGCGGCGGCGAGCTGATCGCCGGTCCCGGCGAGACCCCGCCCGATTTCGCCTTCGGCACGCTGTACCGGCTGACGCGCTGGGTCGCGGGCGCGCCGGCGGGCGACCTGACCGCCGCGCAGTTCCCGGCGGACACCGCGCTCGACACGGCCAAGCTGCTCGGCGCCTGAGCCCAGGCTATCCCCGCCCTCGCATTCGGCATACGCGCCGCGCACGCACGGGCGCGCGGCGGGCCTATGCTTCCGGCTTCTTTCCGAGACCTACTTCCCCAGCCATGAGCGATCTCGCCGCCAGCGCCCTCCCTCACCCGACGCACCTGCGCGTGCACCAGTTCGCCGGCCTGAAGGCGGGCCCTCGCCTGCTGGTGTCGGCCGCGGTACACGGCAACGAGGTGGCCGGCGTCGGCGCGATCCAGCGCGTGATGGCGATGCTGGACGAGGGTTCGCTGACGCTGCTCAAGGGCACGCTGACGATGATCCCCATCGTCAATCCGCTGGCCCACCGCCTGCAGCGCCGCGAGGGCGAACGCAACCTCAACCGCAACCTGCGCGTCAATCCGATCCCGCAGGACTTCGAGGACCGCATCGCCAACCAGCTCTGCCGCTGGATCGGCGACAGCGACGTCATGCTGGACCTGCACAGCTTCAACAACCCCGGCCCGGCCTTCGCGATGCTGGGCCCGCGCGACAACGACGGCGAGCTGGAGCCCTTCCGCCACCAGGCCGCGGAGAGCGCGCTGGCGCTGTCCGTGGGCACGAGCCGCATCGTCGAGGGCTGGCTGTCGACCTACGCGCTGGGCCTGAAGCGCCGCGCGGAGAAGGCGGCGGACGGCTCGCGCAAGACGGCGCTGCTGCAGGACCCGCATTACGGCGTCGGCACGACCGAGTACATGCGCAGCACCGGCGGCTACTGCATCACGTTGGAATGCGGCCAGCACGCCGATCCGCAAGGTCCCGAGGTCGCCTTCAAGGCGATCCTGCGCACGCTGGTGCTGCTGGGCATGGTCGCGCCGGGTTGCGTGGATCTCGCCGATCCCAAGCGACCGGTGGAACTGTTGCAGCTCTATGAGGTCATCGACCGCGAGAGCATGGACGACAAGTTCGAGCGCGCCTGGGCCAGCTTCGACGCGATCGCCCAGGGCGAGCGCATCGGCACCCGCGCCGACGGCACGCCGGTGCTGGCGCCCTTCGGCGGCCGCATCGTCTTCCCCAACAACAACGCCGAGCCCGGGCAGGAGTGGTTCTACTTGGCAAAGCCCAGCGACCGCGTGTTGGCTTGAGGGCGCGGCTAGAGTCGCGGGCATGAACGACACCACGCCCGCTTCTTCCGCCGACTCCTCCGCCGCCTCGGCGCCCTCCTCCACCAGCAAGCTCGAGCCGCTGCGCATCGACTTCGTCTCCGACGTTGCCTGCCCCTGGTGCGCGGTCGGACTGAAGTCGCTGGAGACGGCGCTGGCCCGGGTACCCGAGGTCCGCGCCGAGCTGCATTTCCAGCCCTTCGAGCTGAATCCGCAGATGGTCCCCGAAGGCGAGGACATCGACGAGCACCTGACCCGCAAGTACCGCTCCACGCCGGAGCAGCGCGCCCAGATCCGCGGCCACCTGCGCGATCGCGGCGCGGCGGTGGGCTTCACCTTCACCGAGGGCGCCCGCAGCTGGATCTGGAACACCTTCGACGCGCACCGCCTGCTGCACTGGGCGGGTCTGCAATCGGCGAAGGCGCAGCACGACCTGAAGCTGGCGCTGCTGACGGCGTATCACACCGACGGCAAGAACCCCGGCGACCGCGGGGTGCTGCTGGAGACCGTCGGCGCGATCGGGCTGGACAAGTCCGAGGCGGCGCGCGTCTTCGACAGCGGCGAGTTCGCGGATGCGGTCCGCGAGGCCGAATCCTTCTGGCTGGGCCAGGGCATCAGCTCGGTGCCGTCGGTGGTGATCAACGAGCGCTATCTGATCTCGGGCGGCCAGCCGCCGGAGGCTTTCGAGCAGGCGCTGCGGCAGATCGCCGCCGAGCAGCAGCAAGCGCAATCGTGAGCGCAACGGGGATCACCCGTTGCCGGAGCGGTCGTCAGACCTGAGACAATCCGCCCATCGTTTTGAACGGGGCCCGCGTCGTCCGCGTGGCCCCGTTGTCATTCTGTCGTCGAGAGTCGTTGCTAGATGTTCAAGAACCTGATCGTTTATCGCTTGTCCAATGATTGGCAGCCCGATGCCGAGAAGCTCGAGGACGCGCTGGAGCAGGAGCGTTTCAAGCCCTGCGGCGCGACCGAGGCGCTGTCGGCGGGCTGGGTGCCGCCGCGCGGCGAGCCCGGCGCCCGTCTGCTCGAGGAGATCGACGGCCACTGGCTGCTGAGCCTGCGCATGGAAAAACGCGTGCTGCCCGGCTCGGTGGTGCGCGAGCACGTCGAGGAGATGATGGAGAAGATCGAGCTGGAGACGGGTCGCCGTCCCGGCAAGAAGCAGCAGCGCGATCTGAAAGAGCAGGCCACGCATGAACTGCTGCCGCGAGCTTTCACGCTGCAGTCGCATCTGCGGGTGTGGATCTCTCCCAAGCAGGGTTTCCTGATGGTGGACGCGGGATCGATCGGCAAGGCGGATGAGCTGATCACGCTGCTGGTCAAAGCGGATTCGTCGATCAACCTGCATCTGCTGCAGAGCGCGGAATCGCCGGCGGCCTGCATGGCGGCGTGGCTGATGGATGGCGTCCCGCCGAAGGACTTCGTGATCGACCGCGATTGCGAGCTGAAGGCCGCGGACGAGATGAAGGCGGCGGTGCGCTATGCGCGGCACAACCTGGACACCGACGAGGTCAAGGCGCATCTGACCAGCGGCAAGATGCCGACGCGCCTGGCGATGACCTGGAAGGAGCGGGTGTCGTTCACGCTGACGGACACGATGCAGATCAAGGGCATCAAGTTCCTGGACGTGGTGTTCGACGGCCGCGACAAGCCGGCGAAGGATGAGGCGTTTGATGTGGACGCGGCGCTGGCCACGGGCGAGCTGTCGCAGCTGATCCCCGACATGATCGAGGGCCTGGGCGGCGAGCTGGACTTCATCGGACAGTCGGCCAAGATCGCGGCGGAGCATGCGCCGGGAGGGGCGAGTGCGCCGAAGGCGGCATCCTCGGCGAAGGACGAGGACCTGGCGACGGAAGCGGCGCCCTGGGATTGAGGCGGCGCGGGGGCGCTGCGGGGCTCGTTGACAAGTGGCGCTCTGCGTAGCTTCAACGGCCCTCACCCCAACCCCTCTCCCGCAAGCGGGCGAGGGGCTTCAACCGCGAAGCACGGTGCATTGGAGCCCCTCTCCCATGAAGTGGGAGAGGGGTTGGGGTGAGGGCCGGCGAGCGTCCAGAGCGCTTCTAGAACAGATCCTGCTGCTCCCCCGCCTGCTGCCCCGTCGCCCGAGCCTCGATGGCGAGGATCTTCAACTTCGTCACCACCCCACCCGCCGCCGAGAACCCCGTGAGGTTCGCCGCCTTCCCCGCTGACGGCGCCCCCATCACCCGATGGCAAGGCACGATCGGCGCGAACGGGTTGTGCCCCTCCGCTCTCCCGACCGCCCTGGCGGCGCCCGGCTGCCCGACCCGCGCCGCGACCTCCCCATACGTCAAGGTCTGCCCGACCGGAATCCTCCGCGTCAGCGCGAGCACCTCCCGATCGAACGGCGCGAGCGCGCTGTCGTCGAGTTCCACCTCCAGCAGATCCCTCGCCTCCCCCTCGAGCAAGGCCCGCACGCCCTCACAAGCGTGACGCACCGCCCC
This sequence comes from Roseateles sp., assembly GCF_039595295.1. Lineage (GTDB taxonomy): Bacteria > Pseudomonadota > Gammaproteobacteria > Burkholderiales > Burkholderiaceae_C > Roseateles. The sequence continues at coordinate 180,591 of NZ_JBCNLU010000006.1, read as the reverse complement.
GGGCAGATCCCCGAAGTCGACGACCTCTCTCCCCGCCGGAAACCTCACCCGCATCCGATCCCGCGTCGCGGACGCGCTCTCCTCGGGCAGCTGCGAGCCCACGATCCCGCGCTCGGTCCACGCGACGCCGCAATGGCCGAGCGCTGTCGGATAGCAATGGAAGAAGACCTGCGGCGCCATGACCCGATCCCGCTCCGCCGAACGCTCAGCCCCCGACACGCGCCTGAAACGCCGGATGCTGGCTCGCGATCTCCGCGGCCTGCGTGCGCGCCTCGGTGGCGAGCTTGGCGACCTCACGCGGCGCGAGGTGCTTGAGCTTGTGGTCCGACCACACCTGCCGCCAGCGGCGCGCGCCCGGCAGCCCGTTCCACAGGCCGAGCGCATGCCGCATCGCCTGCGCCCAGGGCCGGCCCGCCGCGACCACCCGATCCAGGTAGTCCAGCCAAAGCGCCTCCAGCTCCTCGCGGCTGCCGATCGGCGACTCGCTCGCGCCAAAGAAGCGCTGATCCCAAGCGGCCATCTGCCAAGGCTCGTGATACGCCTGCCGGCCGATCATCACGCCGTCGACGTGATCGAGCTGAGCCGCGATCTCGTCATCGCTCTTGAGCCCGCCGTTGATCGCGATCGTCAGCCCGGGGAATTCCTGCTTGAGCCGATGCACCAGCTCATACCGCAGCGGCGGGATGTCGCGGTTCTCCTTCGGCGACAGGCCTTGGAGCCAGGCATTGCGGGCGTGGACGATGAAGACCTCGCAGCCGGCCTCGGCGACCTGGCCGACAAAGTCGCGCACGAAGTCGTAGCTCTCGATCTTGTCGATGCCGATGCGGTGCTTGACGGTGACCGGGATGGACACCGCGTCGCGCATGGCCTTCACGCCGTCGGCGACCAGCGCGGGCTCGGCCATCAGGCAGGCGCCGAAGGCGCCGCGCTGGACGCGCTCGCTGGGGCAGCCGCAGTTGAGGTTGACCTCGTCATAGCCCCATTGCTCGGCGAGCTTGGCGCAGGCGGCCAGATCCGCCGGCTCGGAGCCGCCGAGCTGCAGCGCGACCGGGTGTTCCTCGCCGTTGAAATCGAGATGACGCGGCTTGTCGCCGTGCAGGATCGCGCCGGTCGTCACCATCTCGGTGTAGAGCAGCGTGTGGCGGGTCAGCAGGCGGTGCAGATAACGGCAGTCGGCCGTCGTCCAGTCGAGCATCGGCGCGACCGACAGGCGCCAGGGGGAGAACGTCGAAGACATAAGGGGGCGATTATCCCGCCCTGGCCTTCTCCCGCGTGTCCACCGGCTCTTGCGTTTCCATCTTCTCGGGCGTTCCTTCTTTCTCCCTCGCCCAGAACTCCACCATCACCGTCATCGCGATCCACACCAGCAGCGTGGGGCGGATCTTGTCGGGCACGTCGACCGTGCCCTTGAAGATGAAGTGCATCGCCTCCGGAAATGTCGCCGCGTAGAACAGCGCCAGCGCCGCATACGCCAGCCGATGCCGACTGCCGGAGATGTACAGCACCGTGATCACCACCCCGGCCAGCGACATCAGCAGAAAGCCGAACTGCCAGTTGTTCAGCTTCTCCGCACCCGTCAGCACGAAGCCCAGCACCGCCCCGAAAAACATGTTCAGGCCGTTCATGTTGGCCTGGTACTCGCTCTTGCTCATGCGGCCCGCCGGCCCCAGGCCCAGCAGGGCCTTCCATTTCTTCGCCATGTCCGCTCCCCTGTCCTTCCCTTGCCTCGTCTTGATCAGCGCCGTGATCAGCGCACCGGATCCCGCAGCCCCTCGATCGCGTCCAGCTGTGCCTTCAGCATCGCCGCGTTGGGATCGTGTCCGGTGCGCGCGAGCGGCACGAACCGCTTGTCCGGCGCCTTCAGCTCGTCGAACCAGGCCCGCGATACCGTCATCGGCGTCACCAGATCCTCGACCCCCTGGATCAGGATGACCGGCATCGCGAAGCGCGTCCCCAAGCGCCGCAGGTCGATGCCCGGCCCCATCCCGTCGCCGGCCTTGCCGACGAACTCGAGGTAGGAATAGTCCTCGCCCTCGGTGTACGCGCGCGCATAGGCCGGCGTGTCGTAGCCCGCCGCGGGCTTCCACCAGCCGGCCGGTGCGGGATCGGTCACCTGCGCCTCGTACTTGCGCGTCGCACGGCGCAACTGGCCGAAGTGGCGCGGGTCCTTCCACGGCGGCGGCCCCATGGCATCGAGCTTCGCGAGCGTCGCCGCATCGCTGGCCTGCCGGGCCAGCGCGTGCGTGCGGCGGTAGCTTTCGCCAAGGTCCTCGCCCCAGCTCACCAGCTGCGACGACCCCACGTAGGCCCGATACAGCGCCGGCGCCCGCATCGCCATATGCACCGCCACCGCCGATCCCCACGACCCGCCCATCAGGATCACCGGCCGCTCGCCCAGTCCCAGCCGGACTTGCAGATAGCGCGTCAACTCGTTGCCGTCATCGGCGATGCGCTCGATCGTGAGCGGATCCTCGGCGGCCTGCGGGTTCTCGCCGAAGGTCTTGCCCGCGCCGCGCTGGTCCCAGTGGACGACGGTGAAACGCTGGGCCCAGTCGCCGAAGAGCGCATGCGCGTACGGCGTATACGGATTGCCCGGCCCGCCATGGACGATGAGCACCACCGGATTGCGGCAATCCGCGCCCTCGATGAGCACCCATTGCCGCAGCCCGCCGAGGCGGACGAAGCCGGCCTCGTCCACAGGGCGCGCATTCGCTCCCGTCGTGCCCTTGGCCGCCTCCACGCATGCCGGATGGCGTACGGCGGGCTCCACCGAGGACGACTGCTGCGCCTGAGCCGGCAGCGTGGCTGAGCCAGCCCAGGCCACGGCCAGCCACATCGCCGCCCGCAACCTGGTCCGCGGCCGTCCTCCCGATCGCGGCGCCGATCCGGCCCGCGCTTCCTGCATTCGATTCAAACCGTCTCTCCCTGAATCAGGGCGCGTCGTCGCGCGCCGTCGGCGGCGATTCTCGGGGAGCCTCGGCGGGGGAGGCACCCGGAATGCCCCTCACCGGTCATCCGCGCCTCCCTCTTCAGGCCGATCCCCCCAGCCGGGAAAGCGCGGACAGTGCCTACATCCCCGATCGCAACTCCGTGAGGTGCCCGATGTCCGCCTTTCCGCCCCAGGCCGAGCGCCTGCAAGCCGAGCTCTTCCCAGCCGACTTCGGCAGCCCGAACTCGTCTTCCGCCTCCGGGTCGGTCAGCGCCGGCGCCAGCAACACCTCCCCCAGGGTGGTCTCCGGCTGGCCCGACGTCGGCCCGCTGCGCGACGCGCAGTTCGACTGGATGCGCGTAGCCTTCAGCCCGGTGGGCGGTCTGCTCCACAGCGAGGAATGCCAACGCCGCCTGCGCCAGCAGACGGACCAGCCTGTGTCCCGTTTGGCCAGGGCGATCGTCGCCCGATCGGTACTGAGCCTGTCGTGGGAGGGAGACACCTGGATCCCCGCCTTCCAGTTCGGCGAGGACGGCCTGACCGTGCGGCCCTGCTGCGCCAAGATCTTCGAGGAGCTGGAGCCCATCTTCGACGACTGGGAGTTGGCCTGGTGGTTCGCCATCCCCAACGCCTGGCTGGGCGGCGACGCGCCCGTGAACCGCCTCGATGACACGGAGCTGCTGCTCCAGGCCGCCCGCGCCGACCGCTTCATCGCGCGCGGCTGACAAAAGCGCGCACGCGGGCGGATCGCGTTGCTTGCGGGCGATCTCGCGTGATCGCCGCGTCAACATGCGGGCGACGCGTCCGGCTAGCCCAATCCAAGCGTGCTTTCCGGCATATCGATACGCCGAAAGGTTTCTCCGCCTGAGGCGCCCTCTTCCCTAGAGTGAAACCCTGATGGCGATCCACCACAGGTCCCACGGTCCGGCGACAGGCCGACCGCGCGGCGGTCGCCCGGTCCACGTTTCACCTCCAAGAAGAATGAACTCCCGTCTGAAAGCCGTTTCCTTCGCCGTCGCCACGCTGCTGGCCGGCGCTGCCTCCGCCCAATCCACCGCCACGCACATCGCCGTCACCGACGCGCCGGACATCCAGAGCGCCCCGGCCGCCGACGCGCCCGCCAGCACCGCGCTGTCCCGTGTCACCGTGCAGGGCGCGCGCGTGCGCGAGCTGCCCATCAGCAGCGGCGCGCTCGGTGCCCGCACCGACCTGGAGACGCCCTTCTCTACCCGCCAAGTCACGGCCGAGGACCTCGACGCCCGCCAGGTGAAGTCGCTGGGCAAGATCTTCGCCAACGACGCCTCGGTCATGTCGTTGGGCGACACCTTCTCCTTCAACGCCTACTCGATCAATGTGCGGGGCATCCCGCTGGACGACTACAACGGCTACAAGATCAACGGCCTGCCGTTCTTCATGACCACCGTCGAGCTGCCCGTCGAGACCTTCGAATCGGTGCAGCTGCTCAAGGGCTCGTCCGGCTTCATGTACGGCTTCGGCGCGCCCGGCGGCATCATCAACTTCGTCACCAAGAAGCCCACCGACAAGACGCAGTTCAGCGCCGACCTGGGCTATCGCTCCGACGGCGTCTTCAGCGAGCACATCGACGCCGGCGGCCGTGTCGGCGAGGACAACCGTTTCGGCTACCGCCTCAACCTCACGCACGAACAGGGCGAGACCTACAACGGCGCCCATGTGCTGCGCAACTCGGGCTCGCTGGGCGTGGACGCCAAGCTGACGTCCGCGCTGACCTGGACCGCCGACGCGATCTACCAGTCGCGCCGGGTCAGCGGCGGTGTGCAGGACTTCTTCCTCGACGACTTCACCGGCACAGACCTGCCCAAGGCGCCGAGCGGCCGCAAGAACCTGGGCGCGGCGTACGACAACACCTTCTTCAACTCCAACGTGTTCTTCGTCTCCAGCGGCCTGCGCTGGCAGATCGACCCGAACTGGAGCGCCAAGGTCGACGTCAGCCGCAGCCAGGATCGCCGCCGCTACTCGGGACAGTGGATGGGCCTGCTGAACGAGGCCGGCGACGACACCGTCTACCTCAACAAGGCGCAAGGCGCCGCAACCTATGAGCAGGCGCAGGCGCTGATCGAGGGCGAGTTCAACACCGCCGGCCTGCGCCACCAGGTCACGCTGGGCCTGGCCTGGCAGGGGCTGAACAAGCAGACCGTGCCCAAGTCGCTGTACACGCCCATCGGTCAGGAGAACCTCTACGCGCCGATCACGCCGCTGAGCTGGAGCGGCAGCTACGACGACTCGCTGCAATACCACAACTACCACTCGGCGCAGAAGGCGGCCTTCGCCAGCGACACGGTGCAGTTCAACAAGCAATGGTCGGTGCTGCTGGGTCTGCGTTACTCGGATTACGACCAGACCTCGTACAACACCGCCGGCGCGGTGACCAACCAGTACAACAAGAAACCGGTCACGCCGACGGTGGCGGTGATGTTCCGCGCTCGTCCGGACACGCTGCTCTACGCCAGCTACGTCGAGGCCATCGAGCAAGGCAGCACCGTGGGCGTGACCTACGCCAACGCGGAAGAAGTGCTGCCGCCGATCAAGAGCAAGCAGTACGAGATCGGCGCGAAGCTGGAGGGTCGCGACTGGGGCGGCACGGCTGCGCTGTTCGAGATCGACCGCGGCGCCGAGTACGCCAACGCGCAGAACTATTACGTGTCCAACGGTCAGGTGCGGCTGCGCGGCGCGGAGCTCAACGGATACCTGAACCTGTCCACCGGCCTGCGCCTGACGGGCAGCGCCGCCTGGACCGCCGGCAAGTACCGCCAGACCGATGCCGCGCTGGTCGGCCATCGTCTGGAAGGCATCCCCAAATGGCAGGGCTCGATCGGCGCGAGCCAGAAGATCCCCGGCGTCGAGGGCCTGTCGGCGAATGCGGAGCTGCACTACTACGCCCGTTTCGACGCGGACGCGGGCAACAAGTACCGCCTGCCGGGCTACTCGACGGTCAACCTGGGGGTGAGCTACGAGACGCAGATCGCCGCCCATCCGGTGACGCTGCGCGCCGGCGTGGACAACGTGTTCAACCGCAACTACTGGGGCTTCCTGGCCTCGGGCTACACCTTCGTCGGCGCACCGCGCACGCTGGGGCTGAACGCCAAGATCGAGCTGTGATCAGGGGCCGGTGGGCGCTGATCCGGCGCTCATCAGGGAGAGGTCGTCGCCGATCGCGACGACCTCGCGCCTGGTCCTCTCAGACCGCCGGCAGCGCGTCCGGCGGCAGACCGGCCACCGCCCGGTCCCACATGCGCCGATACAGCGATTCCAGATCGCGCGCGAAAGCCGCCGAGGCGATCCAGGGCCGCACCACCGGACGGGCCGCCGGCCACGGCGCTCTCGCCAGCTCGCACGCTTGAAGGACGAAGTCCTCCGGCGTCGCGCAGACCAGATCCGACAGACCGGCCGCATCGAGCAGGCTCTCGGCGACGCGTCCCGCGAAGCCTTCTCCCTTCACCGTCAGCACCGGCACGCCCGCCGCGAGCGCATCGCTGGTGGTCGTGTGGCCGTTGCAAGGCCAGGTATCCAGCGCCAGATCGGCGGCGGCCAAGCGCCGCCAGTGCTCGCTCATCGGAACCGGCGGCATGAAGACGATCCGGGCCGCATCGACGCCACGCTGCGCCGCCTCGTGGCGCAACTGCGCATCCGCCTGCTCCCCGCCGCTGAGCTGCCACAGCAGCGCTCGTGGTGACTGCCGCAAGATCTCCATCCAGGCGTCAAAAACTGACGGCGTGATCTTGTAGACCGGGTTGGCGCCGAGCAGGACGAAGGCGTCTTCGGGCAGACCGAGCTCGGCGCGCAACGCCGCCAGCAACGGCAACGGCAACGGCAATGGCAATGGCAACGGCAACGGCAACGGCAACGGCAACGGCAACGGCGACGGCGACGGCGACGGCGACGGCGATGAGATCGTGCGCGTCGAGTCGCCCGGCTGATAGCAGCGCGGCAGCTGCGCGATCCGTTCGCTGTAGAACGGGGCGTCGCTCAGCGGCGTGACGATGCGGTCGCCGACGATGTAATCGATGAAGTCCGCGCCGCAAGTGCCGGGGAAGCCCAGCCACGCCACCTGCACGGGCGCCGGTCGGCAGGCCAGCGCGGCGAAGCGCGTGCCCGCCGTGTGACCCTTCAGATCGACCGCGATGTCCACCTGCTCGGCCCGCATGCGCGCGGCGATGGCGGCGGGGTCCAGCTCGCTCACGTCGATGAAGCGATCGCAGGCGGCACGGATGCGCTGCTGCAACGCCGAGCCGTCGTCCGGGCCATGCGAGAACAGCAGCACCTCGAAGCCCTCGCGGTCGCGCGCTTCCAGCGTCTCGACCAGCAGCGCGGCGGTCGCATGCGAGTGAAAGTCGCCCGAGAGATAGCCGATGCGCAGCCGCTCGCCGGGCCGCTTGGCCCGCGCGCGCACGGCGGGCAACGGCTGCAGACCGCGGCTCAGGAAGCGCGCGCTCATGCGGGCGACCTTGAGCAGATCGGCCGGATCGTGCGGCAGCCCCACCAGCGTGAACGGGACGCCGAACTCATCGGCGGCGTCATCGGCCTTGCCGCGGATCGCGCCGATCAGCGCGCGCAGGTTGGCGTCGAAGTCCTGCCAGCGTGCGCATTGCTGATCGCCATGGGCCTGATAGGACTGGGCCATCACGCTGTCCGGCTGCAGCGCCGCGACGGTGCGGAAGCATTCGGCGGCTTCGGCCTTCATGCGCAGCGATTCGAAGGAGAAGGCCAGTTGCAGGTAGGCGTCGACGTCGTCGATCTTGAGCGCGAGCGCCTGCATCAGCGCCTCGATCGCCTCCTGCGGCCGGCCGCTGCGGCGCAGCGATTCGCCGTAGTAGCGCAGCAGCTCGTTGGACGGCAGATGCGCGAACGGGGCCAGCAGGTCCGCGGCCTGCGCGTAGCGCTGCCTTCTCATCTCCGCGAGCGCGGCACGCAGCAGATCATCGAGGGTGTTCATGAGGTCCTCGGGACGCGGGTCCCTGAGATGAGGCGCCGCCTCGGGTGGGCGGCCGCGGGGACATTGTCGGGGAATCTCGTCCCGGCATCGGCCGGGCTCAGCCCGCACACAGGCGAAACACCCAGTCGACCGCGCTCAACTGCGCCTCCAGTTCCTTGGGTACGACGGTTACCGGAAGGCGATAGTCGGCCTTGACACGCAGCACCTTCTGCTTGAGCAGAAGCTCTCCCAACTTCCTGGAGCACGCCTTTTGCGACCCTGTGCAACGCGGGTCCGGTGATAGAAGGCGTTCGATCAACTGCTGATGCGAGCCGAAGGTCAACGGCTCCGCCTTTCCGAGACGAGGCAGTCGGTCCTCCCAGGCCTGGCAGGCATGGTATGAGGCGTAGTAAGCCCGCGAGATGGCGGAGCGGCGCCATGCCTCACCGGACCTTGTGGACTGCGTTTTTGCCAACGCATGGAGCTGACTCGGTTTGATGGCCATGCTCACCCCTCCAGGTCGACCTCAAGATCGCGCGCCGTCGCGACCCTGCGTGCCAGAGAAGCCTCAATGTCCTCCTCCCCGCCCTCGCCGAGGGTGAAGTAGAAGCTGAAGCCGCGATGGGGGATGTCCAGGAACAGCGTCATGTCCAAGAGCTCGTCGTTCATCAACTCCACCTGGTCGCACGAGGCATCGACGCTGAGATCCACAACGATGGACATCAGCCCCTCTTCCCAGAGGAAGTTGAGGGAGGGCTCGCCTCGACAGATCCTTACGCCGTGCCGGCGCGCGATGTTTGCCGCGATGCCGATCAGCAGCATCGCGTCGCCGCAGCGGGTACCCCAATACGCCAGGTAACGGCGGAGCTCATAGGGCGCTCGCTGCCAGTCAACCGCGTCACCGGAGTCGTCAGCCCGCCGCTCGCTGGGCTCGCCGAAATCGAACTCGGGATGGCGAAGCAATCGAGTCAGCGCCAGGAGCCCCGGCATTCGATTGAGTTCGAACCACTCCTCGCCCGCCATCTCGTCCGTGGGGTGCACGATGAACGGCACCTCTCGTCCATCTTCGATCACCATCATCTTCATGCTCCTTGCTCGTCGATCCCGGCCACGATGAGCAGCCGGGTTGTAGTCCGCTCATTTGCGCCCGGTGCGCGAGATGCTGCCTGTCGGGGTGACACGCCCATCGCAGAAGTCGAAGACCTTCTGCGTAAGAGACATCTGCTCATCTCCCGCCGGCCCGGTCACCGTCGCGGTCAGCTCGTAGTCCGCCTGCGCGCGCAGCTCACGCTGCCGCATCAACAGGGTCGCCAGCTCAATGGACAGCTCACGCTGCGCCTTCGAGCAACGCCCGCTTGGATTGGCCAGACGATCGATCAACTGCTGATGAACGCCTCCCGTGACCTTGCGAGGAACGCCCCGAGCAGGCAACGACCGCTCCCATTGCAGACAGCGCTGGTAGCTGGCGTAGTACGCGCGGCTGGTGGTCGTCCGCACACGGGCCTCCGGATACGGACTTGCCAGGCGCTTCGCGTCTCGCAGCGTGTCGTGGCTTTTCACTGGCATGACGACGCTCCTTCCCGCACTCCCGAAGCCGCCGATTCCGCATCACTGCCCATGAACGAGAAGCGCAAGCCGCCTCGGGAAATGTCGCGGCGGACCAACCGGCCGATCAAGGTCATGTTGAGTTCGCGAGCCGCTGCGGCATTCGCATTGATCTGCAGCCCGTACGCGACCCCGGGCTCCCGGCCGTACTCCGTCTCTCCGATGATGGCCAAGAGCGCCGGATTGCCCCGCAGGATCCGGTGACCGGATTCGGACAGGACTTGCGCCGCGACCTGCAACATCTCGAGCACGACAGAGCATCGCGAGTACGTCGCCGTCGTGCCCAGATACAGGCCGTCCAGCACCTCGTCCCAATCCGGCCGGTACTGCGTCATGTCGAGCTCGACCGATTCCTCGGAGGGCTCGCCGAACAGGACGCTCGGCTCCCGCAGCAGCAGCACCAGATCGCGGAAATCCACATTCGCCTTGGGCGCCAAGGGCGGCACCTTCGCCATCAGCGCTTTGGCTTCTTCCAGGAAAACATTCACCGACATCACGACTCCTCACGACAGCCAGGTCCACGACCCGAAGGCAGCCAGTGTCGAAGCCAAGTCCACCTCGGCGGTATCCACCAAGATGCGGAGCTGATGGGGGAACTGATTCGTGCAGGTCAGTCCGCCTGCACAAACCGATGAAGGTCAGCGACGCCGTGATGGCAGTCGGTGCCGCGTCTCACGACGCGGGGGAACGAGGGCCGCGGGAGCCCTCGTTCGGGGGAGCGGGATGCGAGAAGCTGAAACGGACGGGTCAGGCCAGATCGCGCAACGGGTGCGTGGCCGGCGTCCAGGGGCTCGCGAAGAAGGCATCAACCTGCTCGCGAGAGACGTCCTCGACGCGAGCGGGATTCCACCGGGGCTGATGGTCCTTGTCGACCGCCAGCGCGCGGATGCCCTCGACCGTCTCGCTGGCCGCACCGGGCCGCAGATGGAAGCTGCGATGGACCAGATCGCGCTCCATGCGCAGATCGTCGGCCAGCGACAGCCCCCGCGCGCGCCGGATCTGCTCCAGCGTCACCGCCATCATCAGCGGCGAGCGCTTGCGCAGCGTCTCCAGCGTGTGCTTCGCCCAGGGATCGCTGTCGGCCTCCAAGGACGCGAACAGCGCCGGCACCGACGCCGCCTGGAAATGGCGGTTGATCAGCGCGCGCGATTCCCAGTGCTCGGCCACCGGCGCTAGGTCGGCGCGCTCCATGACCGTGGCGACCACGTGCTCCGCGCTGTCCTGCACGCCCGTGCGGAAGGCCGCGATGATGGCAGGCAGCTCGGCGCTCTTGACGAAGACGTCGCCCAGGCCCAGCTCGATCGCGTCGCCCGCGCCGATGACCTGGCCGGTCAGCGCCAGCCACTCGCCGCTGTGCCCCGGGCAGCGCGACAGGAAGTAGCCGCCGCCCACGTCGGGGAACAGGCCGATGTTGGTCTCCGGCATCGCCAGCTTGGAGTGCTCGGTCAGCACGCGCAGCTTGGCGCCCTGGCTGATGCCCATGCCGCCGCCCATCACCACGCCGTCCATCAGCGCGATGTAGGGCTTGGGGAACTGGTGGATCAGGTGGTTGAGCGCGTACTCCTCGGTGAAGAAGGCTTCCAGCGCCTCATCGCCGGCCAACGCCGCCTGATGGAAGAAGCGGATGTCGCCGCCGGCGCAGAAGGCCGCGGGCTTGCCATCGCGGCCCGCCCCCAGCACCGCCACGGCCTGGATGCGCGAATCGTCGCCCCAGGCGCACAGCAGCGTGGTCATGTCGCGGATCATGGCCAGCGACAGCGCGTTCAGCGCCTGCGGGCGGTTCAGCGTGATCACGCCCAGGCAGCCATTGACCTCGGCCAGCACCAGCCCCTCGGATTGCAGCGACGGAATCACAGCGACATCTCTCCACTCTCAATGGCAGCGGGCGGCGTCGGCGCGCAGCTGCTCGTTGTCAATCGAATTCAAATGCGGCCAGCACCATAACACCGCCTCGTGCGGCGCGCGGGAGCCCGAAGTCATGTCGGCGCCCTCCAGGCACCGGCACGCGCAACGGTGCATCAGTCGCCGCGCACGCGCCGCCGGGGCGTCGACGCGCTCACTCGTTCTTGTAGATGCCGACGGACGGCGCGCCACCCGCCTCCACCCAGCCGCGGTACATGCCCTCGGTGTTGAAGCCCAGCCAGATGCCACCCGTTGCATCGACGGCGATCAGCCCGCCCTCGCCGCCGACGACGGGCAGCTCCTCGAACACCACACGGCCGCAGGCCTGGTCCAGCGTGCACCCTGCCAGCCGCATCAGCGCGCTGACCTCGTGGGCGGCGGCGATGCGCATGAAGGCCTCGCCGGTGCCGGTGCAGGAGACGGCCACGCTCCCATCCGCATAGCAGCCCGCGCCCAGGATGGGCGAGTCGCCCACCCGGCCCGCGCGCTTGTTGGTCATGCCGCCGGTCGAGGTCGCCGCGGCGAGCTGCCCTAGCGCATCCCGCGCCACCGCGCCGACGGTACCGAACTTCGTGCGCTCGTCCAGCGGCGCATCGGCGTTAGGCGCCTCGGCCAGCGTCTGGCCGTCGTGGTCCAGCACATGCCCCGCCGCCGAAGCCTGTGCGATGCGCAGTTGCGCCAGCCGCTGCGGCGTGCCGAACCAGGTCGGCTCGACGCGCTCGAGCTGCCGCTCGAAGGCGTAGGCATCGGCCGCGGGACCGATCAGCATCACATGACCGCTGTGCTCCATCACCGCCCGCGCCGCGAGCACCGGATTGCGCACCCGGGTAACGCCCGCGACCGCGCCCGCGCGGCGGGTGGCGCCGTCCATGACGCTGGCGTCGAGCTCGTGGCGCTCGTCCGCGGTGTAGACCGCGCCCTTGCCGGCGTTGAACAGCTCACACTCCTCCAGCCGCCGCACCGCCTCGACAGCCACGTCCAGCGCCGCGTCGCCGCGCGCCAACTCTCGTTCGCCGTCGGCCAGGATCTTGGCCAGCTCCGCGCGGTAGGCAGCCTCCATGACGGCGGACATCCTCGATCGCAGGATCGTTCCCGCGCCGCCGTGGATGGCGAGCACCGGCTTGGCGGCCCCGGAGGGCGCATGGCTGAACGAGGCGGCGGACGACGGGTGGGCGGACATGGGCGGCTTTCGAGCGAGGGACGTGGGAGAGGCGCCGCATTCTCGCCGGACGCCGGCCTCCGGCATGTCCCTGGGCTTGTCCCGGTCGAGACATGGCAAAAGCGAACGCTCGTGCTAAAAACCGCCGCAGTCCAGTCCGGCCGACAACCGGGCGATCACGACCAGCCAGACCAGAGCGAGATTTGGAGACAAGACATGGACTTGAATTTCACGCCTGAGGAACAGGCCTTCCGGGCCGAGATCCGGCAGTGGGTCGCCGACCACCTGCCCCAGGACATCAGCCACAAGGTGCACAACGCGCTGCGGATGAACAAGGACGATCTGCAGCGCTGGGCCCGCATCCTGGGCAAGCAGGGCTGGCATGGCTGGGCCTGGCCCAAGCAGTTCGGCGGCCCGGGCTGGAACGCCGTCCAGCGTCATCTGTTCGAAGAGGAATGCGCGCTCGCGGGCGCGCCCCGCGTCGTGCCCTTCGGCCCGGTGATGGTGGCCCCGGTGATCATGGCCTTCGGCTCGCGCGAGCAGCAGGAGCGCCACCTCCCCGGGATCATGAGCGGCGACGTCTGGTGGAGCCAGGGCTACAGCGAACCGGGCTCGGGCTCGGACCTGGCCTCGGTCAAGACCCGCGCCGAGAAGCGCGGCGACAAGTACATCGTCAACGGCCAGAAGACCTGGACCACGCTGGGCCAGTACGGGGACTGGATCTTCTGCCTGGTGCGCACCGACGCCAGCGTCAAGCCGCAGGCCGGCATCTCCTTCCTGCTGATCGACATGAAGTCGCCCGGCGTGACCGTGCGGCCGATCATCATGCTGGACGGTGAGCACGAGGTGAACGAGGTCTTCTTCGACAACGTCGAGGTGCCGGTCGAGAACCTGGTCGGCGAGGAGAACAAGGGCTGGACCTACGCCAAGTACCTGCTCGCGCACGAGCGCACCAACATCGCCGACGTCAACCGCGCCAAGCGCGAGCTGGAGCGCCTCAAGCGCATCGCCAAGGCCGAGGGCGTCTACGAGGACGCGCGCTTCCGCGACCAGATCGCGCTGCTGGAAGTCGACATCGTGGCGCTGGAGATGATGGTGCTGCGCGTGCTGTCGGCCGAGAAGAGCGGCAAGCAGTCGCTGGACGTGGCGGGCCTGCTCAAGATCCGCGGCAGCGAGATCCAGCAGCGATACACCGAACTCATGATGCTGGCCGCCGGCCCGTATTCGACGCCCTTCATCCACGAGGCCATGGAGGCCGGCTGGCAGGGCGACCAGGTCGGCGCGGCCCATTGCGCGCCGCTGGCCAGCCACTACTTCAACTATCGCAAGACGACGATCTACGGCGGCTCCAACGAGGTGCAGCGCAACATCGTCGCCCAGACGGTGCTCGGCTGAACGCGGCCGGTCGAGACACGAGGAGATACACATGGACTTCGATTTCACCGACGACCAGATCTCGCTGCGCGACGCCGTGCAGCGCTACGTGGAAAAGGATTACGGCTTCGAGCATCGCCGCGGCATCGTCAAGGCGGGCGGGTTCTCGCGCGAGGCCTGGAACGGCCTGGCCGGCCTGGGCCTGACGGCGCTGGCCGTGTCCGAGGCGCACGGCGGCCTGGGCTTCGGCCCGGTCGAGGCGATGGTCGTCATGGAGGAACTGGGCCGCGGCCTGGTGATGGAGCCCTACGCGCAAGGCGCGCTGGTGGCGCCCGCCGTGCTGGCCCGCGCGCCGGAGGCCGTGCAGGCGGACTGGCTGCCCCGCATCGCCGCCGGCGACGCGCTGGTCGTGCTGGCGCATCAGGAGCGCCGTGCCCGCTATCGGCTGGACCTGTGCGACACGTTGGCCAGCGCCGATCACCGGCTCAGCGGTCTCAAGAGCGTGGTGCCCGCCGGCGATCAGGCGGACGCTTTCATCGTGCCGGCCCAGAGCGGCGCGGGGATCGCGCTGTATCTGGTCGCCAAGGACGCGCCCGGGGTGACGCTGCGCGGCTATGCGCTGCACGACGGCTCGCGCGCCGCGGAGCTGACCCTCAAGGACGCGCCGGCGACGCTGCTGGTCGGCGCCGACCAGGGCCTGGCCACGCTGGAACTGGCAGTCGACATCGCCATCGCCGCGCAAGCCGCCGAGGCCGTCGGCGTGATGGACCGCTACGTCGCGCTGACGGCGGAATACCTGAACACGCGCAAACAGTTCGGCGTCGCGATCGCGAGCTTCCAGGCCCTGCGCCATCGCATCGCCGATGTGAAGATGCAGCTGGAGCTGGCGCGCTCGATGAGCTACTTCGCCACGCTCAAGCTGGGCGAGCCGGACGAGGCCCGGCGCCGCGCGCTGTCGCAGGCCAAGGTCCAGCTTGGACAATCGATGCGTTACGTCGGCCAGCAGTGCACGCAGCTGCACGGCGGCATCGGCGTGACCGACGAGTACATCGGTAGCCATTACTTCAAGCGGCTGACCGTGATGGAGATGCAGTACGGGGACTCGATGCATCACCTGGGCGAGGTGAGCGCGCGCATGACGGACACGGCCGGCGTGTTCGCCTGAGGCCGGGCGCCTAAACTCCAGCGGATCCGCCGCCTCCCCCCGGCGGCATTGGAGTACGCCATGCATTCCGCCGCTCGTTCCCTGTTCGCCGGTCTGCTGCTCGCGGCCGGCACCCTCCCCGTCTCGGCCGTCTTCGCCCAGGACACGCAGAGCCCGAAAGGCCCGCAGGGCGTCAAACCTTGAACGCCGGGCCTGACGACATCGGCAGCCTGTGCGATGTCGCCGGCCTGAAGGTCGGTCATTACACCCATCCCGAGGTCCCCACCGGCTGCAGCGTGGTGCTGTGCGAGGCCGGTGCCGTCGCGGGCATCGCGGTGCACGGCGCGGCGCCCGGCACGCGCGACACCGACCTGCTGCGGCCGGAAAACACGGTCCAGCAGGTGCACGCGGTGATGCTGACCGGCGGCAGCGCCTTCGGACTGGCGACCGCGGACGGCGCGATGCGCTGGCTGGCCGAGCGCGGTCACGGTTTCGCCGTCGGCGAGATCCGCGTGCCCATCGTGCCGGCGGCGGTGCTTTTCGATCTCTGGCTGCACGGCGTGGACACCGCACCCGACGGCGCGGCCGGGCGCGCGGCTTGCGAGGCGGCCACGGCGAGCGAGCGCTCGCGCGGCAGCGTCGGCGCGGGCGCCGGCGCGACGGTGGGCAAGCTGCTGGGGGTGGAGCGGGCGATGAAGGGCGGCCTGGGCATGGCCTCGGTCCGCGTCGGCGGCGTGACGCTGGCGGCGATGGTGGCGGTCAATCCGGTGGGCGACGTCGTCGACGCGGCCGGTGAGGTGGTCGCGGGGACTCGCGGCGCCGACGGACGTCCGCGCTCGGCGGTGCGGGCACTGCTCGACGGCGAGCGGCCCGGCGGCGCTTTGGCCGGCAGCGCGACGACCATCGGCGTCATCGCCACCGACGCGCGCCTGACCAAGGCGCAGGCGACCAAGCTGGCACAGATTGCGCACGACGGCCTCGCGATCGCGATCCGGCCAGTGCACACGGTGATGGACGGGGATGTGATGTTCGCGCTGGCCACCGGAGCCGCCGAGGTCGACGGCGACCTGACGCTGCTGGGCGCGGTGGCCGCGGAGGTGGTCGCGCGGGCGATCGTGGATGCGGTGCGGGCGGCGGCAGCCGGTCCGAGCTTCAGGATCGAGCGGGCGACTGAGGGACCGGTCGGGTGACCGTTCGCGGCGGCTTGGCAGGCGCCAGAGTGGCCGGCAAAGGCTTGGTGTGGAGCAGTCCCTGAAGCTCGCCGCGCCGCTCCGCCTCCAACATCTGGTCGGCGAAAGCGCGCAACGAGGCCAGATCCTCGGTGCGGAAAACGTCGGGCCGACTGGCGCGGATGCGCAGACATTCGTTCAAGATCGCCTCGTCCATGCGGGCGGGACTGACCGCGCCGCGCAGATGTCGCCGAAGCAAGGCGCTGGCGGCGGCGAAGGTCGCGGCCACATGGCCTCCATCAGCGCATTGGAAGGCGGTCGTGCCGCCCTGGGTCTGTCCCGCCTTGGCCAGATGCACGCTGACATCGAAGAGCCGACTGGCGCAGATCGCCTTCTCGCTGCCCACGGGCATCCGGATCAGGGACAAGTCCTGCACTTGGCCGGGCGCGGCGCGGCCGTCACGATCCAGCGTCGTCCCGTTGCGGCTGAGGGTCACCTCCACCCTCCGGACATGCGAATCGGGAGCCGGCAAGTGCGGCCCCACGGCGTGCAACGGCCCTTCCTTTCCCACACGTCCGAAGTGCGCCACGCCTCGCGGACCGGCCACATTGCAGGAATGACCGTCCAGCACGCTCCCGTATCCCCGCGACTTCTCATGGGCGGATCGCAGATCCACCACGCGGCGGATGTCCTCACGCAAACAGGCGGCAGCGAGGTCAGCGGCCGCGTGGCGACTGGTCGGAGCCATCAGGAGCGTGCCGTCGGCGAGGCGTCGGGCGGTGATCCCGGGCAGGAAGGCGGCAGGATTCGTCTGTAGCTGCGCGGTCTGGTTGTCGAGCTGCTGTTTCATCTGAGCGGCCTGTTCAAGCTGCGGGGACGCGCGGGACGACTTGTCGGAATGCGTCAGGCATTGCAGGGCTTGAGAAAACTGTCGAATCAACGAGGACATGGTGGCTCCGAGGGGGAAATGCCCCTGCGTCGTTCGGGCACCTCGGCCGCCCAGCCCTCGAACGAACGTCGTGACATCGCTCATCTCCGGAACAAAAATGGCCGGCCGGCGACAATTCCGTCATGAAATCGCCTGTTTCTCTTTCCACCAAACCCGTCGCCATCGCCCAGATCCTGTTCAGCCAGGGCTTCGGCACCCGCCGCCATTGCGCGGCGCTGGTCGATCACGGCCTGGTGTCCGTCGGCGGCGAGGTCGTCGAAGACCCGCAGCAGCCCTTTCTGACCGAGGGATTGGTCTTTGAGGTCGAAGGCAAGCCCTGGCCCTTCCATGAGAAGGCGTTGATCCTGCTGCACAAGCCCGCGGGCTACGAATGCTCGCGCAAGCCCAGCCACCATCCGAGCGTGTTCACGCTGCTGCCCGAGCCGATCCGCAACCGCGACATCCAGCCGGTCGGGCGGCTCGACGAGGACACCACCGGCCTGCTGCTGCTGACCGACGACGGCCCGCTGCAGCACAAGCTGACCAGTCCGAAGTACCACGTGCCCAAGCTCTATCAGGCGACCTGCAAGGCACCGCTGGACGAGGCGCAGTTGCGCAAGCTGGTCGCGGGCGTGCTGCTGGAGGAACGCAATCCCAAGCTCGCCGCGGAACCGGTGAACGCCGTGTCCGCCCAGGCGCTGCCCGACGGCCGGCTGCAGATGGCGCTGACCGAGGGCCGCTACCACCAGGCCAAGCGCATGGTGGCGGCGGTCGGGAACCGGGTGCTGACGCTGCACCGTCAGCAGGTCGGGGCGCTCGAACTGCCCGCGGACCTCCCGGTCGGCGGCTGGATCTGGCTGGATGCGCGTCAGCGGGAGCTGGCGATGTCGGAGCCGGGCGAGGCGGCCTGCTCCGACTGATCTTTGATGCGCACACGCAGGTCGCCGCGGTCCGGGCGGGTGCGCGCCGCGTCGCGCAGCATGGATTGCTTCGCGTGGGCCGATGCCTCTGCGGCGACCGAATCCCCTGGGATCTCGAAACGGACGTTCTCCACCAACGCCGCGGCGATGCCTGCGTTCCGGTCGATACGCGCCTGTCGTTCCTGCTGACCCCGCAGCTCGTGGGCCAGATAGCGCAAGGTGGCCAGTTGGTCCGCGTGAGCGAACAAGGTCGAGCTGCAGTTCGTCCGGATCTGCATGCAGATCTCCAGCAGCAGATCGTCGAGCGCCTGATTGGAAAGCCGCCCGAGCGGCGCGCGGGCGATGCGTCTGGCCAGCGCGAGCCCCCCCGCGACAATCGCAGCTTCGTCGCCAAGATCGGGGGCGACGATCACCGTCCGCCCTTCCAAACCCAGCGGCAACAGGGATAGGGCTTCAATCACCTCCTCCGGATCGGTCTGCCGACGCGGGCGCAGCATGGGGATCTGGAGCAATGTCAGCTCCTTCACCTCAGCGGCACCAGCGGCTTGCGCGCTCACCCGATATCGTGCCTGCATGGCCATGGGCTCGCCGCGTTTCAACCCATGCCCGTCCAGACGCTCGACGCCTGCCGAACGATCCGCCACGAAGTCCACCCCCTCCGGCACCCAGCTCAATGGCGCCCCCCTCGGTGGGGCCGCCGGGCACAGGCTCAGGATCTGTTCGATCCCGGCTCGGCTCATCGCCGCGCATGCGAAGGCCTCGTGGGCCGTCGGCGTCGTCATCAGCCATGTACCGTCGATCAGGACCGAGCCATGCAGGTGTAGCCCCGGCACGCCATCACAGTCGATCAGCGAGTACTTGGACAGCGGACGCTTGTCGGCGTGGCCCGGGACCGTACGCTCCCACGGCGCATCGGAAATCACGGACTCATCCAGCTCGCGTTTGAGCTCCTGCGCTGCAGGCAGATGAGCGGTGAATTGATCGACGCGACGAGCCACAGTCATCCCATAGGGCGGCAATCGCACCGGCGCAGATGCTTCCGGCTTGTGGCCATCTGAGATCTCGGCGCGATCGCCGGTTGGGGATTGAGCGAAGAGTTTCATGGCGCGTCCGTTCCCGTCATCAATGAATCAAGGCCGTTCAGTTCACCCGCGCAAAGCGCCCGGTTCGCCGCCGCGGCGACGAAGCGGCGCGCAGCGACGATCCGAACTTGTCCATTTCGGGAAGTCCCCGAGACAACTCGTCACATTCAGCGGTTAGAAACGCGGACACAAATCGCCGCCCTTGCGGGGGGCGAACAACGCCTGGAGGGGCGTATCGGCCGGATTCCTCGTCGGCCGTGTCGTATGGGAATGTCTGTGATTCAAAGTAACGGGGACTCGGGCACCGCCAGCATCGCGGTGCAGGTGCGGGCCGAACGCCTGGCCAGCCTGCAGGCGCGCGTGCTCATGCCCGCCTGCGTCGGCGCCGTCTTCGGTCTGCTGCCGGTGATCCTGCTGTGGCCGCATCTGCCTGCGGTGGAGCTGCTGGCCTGGCTGGGCGCGCGCTGGGGCATTTCGCTGTGGCGCTGCCTGGACGCCCGGCGCTTTCTACGCCTGCCCGTTCACGAACGCGCCGCACCGCGCCGCGAGCGCGGCTACCTGATCGGCATCGCACTCGACGGACTGGCCTGGGGCCTGATCGGTGCGCTCTTCGCCACCCCCAACCTGCCCGAGATCGACGGCGCCGTCATGACCACGCTGGTCGGCCTGGTCGCGTTCACCATGGTTTCTCTGGGCCATTGGGCGCGGGCCCAGGCGCTGTTCTCCTCGCTGGTCTTCGCGCCGCTGGCGATCCGCCTGGCGCTGCAAGGCGGGACGGTGGGCTGGCTGAGCGTCGGCGGCCTGGTGATGTTCTGGGTGCTGACCCTGCTGGAGTCCCGCCGCATCGAGGCCCGCACCCTGGAGCTGCTGCGCTTGCGCTTCGAGCAGGCCCGGCTCGCCGAGCAGCGCCAGGTCGCGCTGGACGCCGCCGAGGAAACCAGCAGCAGCAAGAGCCGCTTCGTCGCGGTGATGAGCCACGAGATCCGCACCCCGCTCAACGGGATCCTGGGCATGGCCCAGCTGCTGGAGCGCGGCGAGCTGAGCCCGCAGCAACGCGAGCAGGTCGACATCGTGCGGCGCTCGGGCCGCCATCTGCTGACTTTGGTCAACGACATCCTGGACCTGGCCCGCATCGAGTCGGGCAAGCTGGTCGTGGACGCCCACCCCTTCGACGTGCGCGAGGTGGTCGGCGACGTGACCCGGCTGCTGGGCGAGACCGCCCGCGCCAAGGGGCTGGCCTTCGAGGTCGCCATCGCGCCCCAACTGCCCGCCCGGGTGATGGGCGACGCCTCCCGCATCCAGCAGGTGCTGCACAACCTGGTGGGCAACGCGATCAAGTTCACCGACCAGGGCGGCGTCAGCGTCGACGTGTCGACGGTGCTGGACATGCGCGCGGGCACGTTGTTGCGCTTCGCGGTCAAGGACAGCGGCGACGGCATCCCGGCCGATCAGCTGGAACGCATCTTCGCGCCCTTCGAGCAGGCGCAGCACACCGAGCCCGGCCGCCCGCGCCGGCGTGACGGGACGGGCCTGGGCCTGACCATCTCGCGCGAACTCGCCCGGGCGATGGGCGGCGATCTGCGCTGCGCCTCGTCGCCGGGACGCGGCTCCGTGTTCGAGTTCACCCTGCCCCTGCAAGCCTGCGCCGTGCCGGACGCGATCGCCGAGCCGGCGCGCACCCCGCCGCCGGTCAAGCCGCTGCCCCAGTTGCGCGGCCGGGTGCTGCTGGTCGACGACAGCCCGGTGAATCTGCTGGTCGCCGCAACCATGCTGCAGCGCTGCGGCCTGCAGGTCACGACGGCGGAACACGGTCTGCAGGCGCTGGAGCTGCTGCGCGCGCAGCGCTTCGAGCTGGTGCTGATGGACTGCCAGATGCCGGAGCTGGACGGCTTCGAGGCGACGGCGGCCTGGCGCCAGGAGGAAGCGCGCCGGCTGCTGCCGCGCACGCCGGTGGTGGCGCTGACCGCCAGCGCGGTGAACGACGACCGCCAGCGCTGCACCGCCGCCGGAATGGACGACTACCTGGTCAAGCCCTTCGAGATCGACGACCTGCTGAGCATCGTCATGCGTCATCTGCCCGCCTCGGCCGCCGCCGCGGGGGTGGACGTCGCCGCGGCCTGATGCCTTCTCTCCTCGCTCGCTGCTGCGCCCTCTAGAGTCCTGACCTCTGCGCCGCCCTGCCCGGCCGGCAGATAATCCTCGCCCATGCAGGTTTTCCGCGGCTTCCACCACCCCGGCATCGCAGCGCAATGCGCGCTGACGATCGGCAACTTCGACGGCGTCCATCGCGGCCATCAGGCCATGCTGGCGCTGCTGCTCTCCGAGGCCCGCCATCGCGGCTTGCCGACTTGCGTGCTGACCTTCGAGCCGCATCCGCGCGACTTCTTCGCGCACAAGATGAACAAGCCGGAGCTGGCCCCCGCCCGCATCGCCACGCTGCGCGACAAGCTGCAGGAACTGGAGCGCTGCGGCATCGACCAGGTCGTGGTGCTGCGCTTCGACGAGGCGCTGGCCTCGCTGCCGGCGCAGGACTTCATCCAGCGGGTGCTGATCGACGGCCTGGGCACGAAGTACGTGCTGGTCGGTGACGACTTCCGCTTCGGCGCCAAGCGCCAGGGCGACTACGCGACGCTGGACGCGGCCGGGCAGCGCCAGGGCTTCGACGTGGCGCGAATGATGAGCTACGAAGTCCACGGGCTGCGGGTATCCAGCTCGGCGGTGCGCGAGGCGCTGGCCGCCGGCGACATGGACGGCGCGGCGCGGTTGCTGGGCCGCCCCTATTCGATCTCCGGTCACGTCATCCACGGCCAGAAGCTGGGCCGCCAATTGGCCGAGTCCGCGCCCGGCGCGGCCGACGGCTTCCGCACGCTCAATCTGCGTTTCGATCACGACAAGCCCGCCGCGCACGGCATCTTCGCGGTGCGGGTGCACGGCCTGGACGGCAAGGACCGCGAGGACGGCGGCCTGGTGCTGGACGGGGTGGCCTCGCTGGGCGTGCGCCCGACGGTGGAGGACGCCGGCCGCGTGCTGCTCGAGGTCCATGCGCTGGACTGGCCGGCCGCGCTGGTCGACCGGCTGGGGCCGGGCGAGGCCTACGGTAAACTCGTGCGGGTGGAACTCCTCCAAAAACTGCGCGATGAAGCCCGTTTCGACGGGCTTGATTCGTTGACGGCCGCGATCCGAGAGGACGTCCGTCAGGCGCGCGAGTTCTTCGCGCAACAGGCGGCGACCCACGCCGCCGTCCGCAGGCAAACCACCCGCGACCGAATTTGAAGGGCTGACCGCCCCCCTCCGCGTTCAGCCGGCGCTCGGCGATTGCCCGCCCCAGCGCCCTTCTTCCTGTCTCCGGCCTCCCCCCACGCTCCGCGGGGTCGCCCTCTTCGATTGCTCCAGCCATGACCGACTCGTCCAAGCCCGACTACCGCTCGACGCTCAACCTGCCCGACACCTCGTTCCCGATGCGCGGCGACCTGCCCAAGCGCGAGCCGGGCTGGGTCAAGGAATGGGAAGACCAGGGCATCTATCAGCGCCTGCGGGATTCGCGCTGTGGCAAGCCCAAGTTCGTGCTGCACGACGGCCCCCCGTACGCCAACGGCCAGATCCACATGGGTCACGCGGTCAACAAGATCCTCAAGGACATGATCGTCAAGGCGCGTCAGCTCGAGGGCTTCGACGCCGCCTACATCCCGGGCTGGGACTGCCACGGCCTGCCCATCGAGAACCAGATCGAGAAGACCTTTGGCCGCGGCCTGCCGCGCGACGAGGTGCAGGCCAAGAGCCGCAAGTACGCCGGCGAGCAGATCGACCAGCAGCGCGCCGACTTCAAGCGCCTGGGCGTGCTGGGCGACTGGGACCGCCCCTACCGCACGATGGACTTCAAGAACGAGGCCGGCGAGATCCGCGTCCTCAAGCGCCTGTTCGAGCGCGGCTTCGTCTATCGCGGCCTGAAGCCCGTGTACTGGTGCTTCGACTGCGGCTCCTCGCTGGCCGAGTTCGAGATCGAGTACGCCGACAAGCACTCGCCCGCCGTCGACGTCGCCTTCCTGAGCGCCGAGCCCGAGAAACTGGCCGCGGCTTTCGGCCTGCACAAGCTCGACAAGGACGCCTTCACCGTCATCTGGACCACGACGCCGTGGACCATCCCGGCCAACCAGGCGCTCAACCTGAACCCGGAGCTCCCGTACGCGCTGGTCGACACCGAGCGCGGCTACTTCGTCGTGGCCGAGGCGCTGGTCGAGAAGTGCCTGGCCCGCTGGGGCATCGAGGGCAAGCAGATCGCCGTCACGCCGGGCAAGTCGCTCGAGCTGCTCAAGTTCAAGCACCCGCTGGCCCACGTGCACCCGGGCTATGACCGCGAGAGCCCGGTGTACCTGGCCGACTACGCCACCGCCGACGACGGCACCGGCGTGGTCCACTCGGCCCCGGCATACGGCGTGGACGATTTCAACTCCTGCATGGCGCATGGGTTGGCGTTCAAGGACATCCTGAATCCGGTGCAGGGCAACGGCGTCTATGAAGCCGAGCTCCCCTTGTTCGGCGGCCAGCACATCTGGAAGGCCAATCCGGTCATCGCGCAGGCGCTGCAGGATGCCGGCCGCCTGATGGCCCAAAGCAAGATCAGCCACAGCTATCCGCACTGCTGGCGCCACAAGAGCCCGGTGATCTACCGCGCGGCCGCCCAGTGGTTTGTGCGCATGGACGAGGGCGACGGCGTGTTCACCGTCGACAAGGCCGAGAAAACGCTGCGCCAGCTGGCGCTGGACGCCATCGAGCAGACCAGCTTCTATCCCGAGAACGGCCGCGCGCGTCTGCACGACATGATCGCCGGCCGTCCCGACTGGTGCATCTCGCGTCAGCGCAGCTGGGGCGTGCCGCTCCCCATCTTCCTGCACAAGGACAGCGGCCAGCCGCATCCGAAGACGCTGGAGTTCATCGAGCGCGCCGCGCAACTGGTCGAGGCCGGCGGCGTCGAGGCCTGGTCCAAGCTGGATCCGGCCGAGTGGCTGGGCGCCGAGGCCGAACAGTATTCCAAGGGCCAGGACATCCTGGACGTGTGGTTCGACTCGGGCTCGACCTTCCAGCACGTGCTCAAGGGCTCGCACGCGGGCGCGGCGCACGAGACCGGCCCGGAGGCCGATCTCTATCTCGAGGGCCATGACCAGCATCGCGGCTGGTTCCACTCCTCGCTGCTGATCTCCTGCGCGATCAACGGCCGCGCCCCGTATCGCGGGCTGCTGACCCACGGCTTCACCGTGGACAGCCAGGGCCGCAAGATGAGCAAGTCGCTGGGCAACGGCGTCGATCCGCAAGAGACCAGCAAGTCGTTGGGCGCCGAGATCATCCGGCTGTGGGTGGCGGCGTCCGATTACTCGGGCGACATCGCCGGCGACAAGAAGATCCTGGACCGCGTCGTGGACGGCTACCGCCGCATCCGCAACACCCTGCGCTTCCTGCTGGCCAACACCTCGGACTTCGACGCCGCGACCGATGCGGTGCCGCTGGACCAGCTGCTGGAAGCCGACCGCTATGCGCTGGCCCGCGCCGCGCAGTTCCAGCAGGAGATCCTGGCGCATTACCAGCGCTACGAATTCCACCCGGTGGTGGCCAAGCTGCAGGTGTACTGCTCGGAGGACCTGGGCGCGTTCTACCTGGACGTGCTGAAGGACCGGCTCTACACGACGGCGCCGAAGTCGCTGGCGCGCCGCTCGGCGCAGACGGCGCTGTGGCACATCACGCACGCGATGCTGCGTTGGATGGCCCCGTTCCTGAGCTTCACCGCGGAAGAGGCTTGGAAGGTCTTCGCCGGCAAGCAGGTCGGCGAGACCATCTTCACCGAGACCTACTGGTCCTTCGGCGTCGCCCATGACGACGGCATGATCGCCAAGTGGAACCGCATCCACGAGATCCGCGATGCGGTGAACAAGGCGATCGAGGATGTGCGCAAGACCGGCGCGATCGGCTCGTCGCTGCAGGCGGAAGTGGCGCTGGGCGTGAACTCGGAAGACTTGGCGCTGCTGAGCAGCCTGGGCGAGGACCTGAAGTTCGTGCTGATCACCTCGGCGGCCTCGGTCGCCCTGGCGCAGGAGCTGAGCGTGACGGTGACGCCGTCCGAGCAGCAGAAGTGCGAGCGCTGCTGGCACTACCGCGCCGACGTCGGCGTGAACCCCGCGCATCCGACGATCTGCGGCCGCTGCGAGAGCAACCTCTACGGCGAAGGCGAGCCGCGCACGGTCGCCTGATCGCCGCCTCAGACGCGGCAAGGCCGCCGAGCCCGATGGGCCGGCGGCCTTTTTCATTCGCGCGAAGCGCGCCGATCAGAGCGTATCGATGTTCACCTGGACGCCGATCCGTTCGCCACGAGCGCCATGCCGGCCACCGCGCGCCTCCAGGAACACGCGTCCCCGATAGAGGCCAGGGCGCAGGTCGGGGTTGTCTTCCTCGACGAACCGCAGGTTCACGCCGGCGAGCAGATGTCCGTTGCAATCGGTGATCGCGTCAATCGCGGTCGTTGGGCAATTGCCGGCGACAGCCGATCGCCGGAACGCGCGCAGCACCAAGGTCCGGTCCTGTTGCTGGATCGCATCCCGCACCGTCACGATCACGCGGGTGAAACGCCCCCCGACTGAGAAGGCCGCCCCGTCGTCGCGAGCCAGCGGCTGGGCAGGGAGCGAGAGACGCACCGGCGCGCCGTCGCGAGACGCGGCTCCGGGCAGCAGATCCGGCGACTCGTACCCGCGGGTCACGGTGACCTCGCCCCGCTGCAGATGCTCGATGCGCAGCCGCAGCGGAACGCGTTGACGGTAGCGCCCGTCGCGCGTCCCGACAGCCTCGATCTCCAGCCCGCCGACGTAGCTGCCTCGCGGCAGGTCCGGGTTATCCTCCGCGTGGAAGGACACCGTCAGCCGTGCGCTTCGACCGCCGCCGCAGCCCGCATCGTCCTCCATGCGCGACACGCCACCGCAGCCGTTCTCGCGCTGGCCGCGCAATCGCACCTCGACGCGGTGGCGGGTCAGTTCGTCCTCCACGATCGCATGGAGAACGCTGTACCCCGCAGCGCCCGTCGAGGTGATCGCGGCAGGTCCCCTGGCACTCGCCTGCTCAGGGACGAGATAGGCTACCGAGCCTGTCTGCAGATCCTCGGCGTGATTGCGGGAGACGAACGGCGCGCCGACGCCCACGCTCAGCCGATCGCTCAAGGTCCGCGCGCCGGGGAACACCCCTTTGAGCCAGTCCACGAGCGGGGCCGTGCGCGGGCCGTCGCTGCCGCGCCAGCGCGCGTCGCGGGCGCTCGCGGTGCCGACGACCAGCCAGTAGCCCCACCGCGACTGCCAGAAGGCGCCGCCGCTGTCGCCGGAGGTCAAGGAGAACCAGCGCGGCGTCTCACCGGTCGGTTCGTAGTCGAAACCTATCCGTTGACGCGCCGAGCCGGTCGGCCGGCCCTCGGTGCTCGCCCAGAGCCGGCCCGAGTTCTCGATCGATCGCGTCCCCACGTGCCAGGCGCCGTAGCCGACAAACTCGATGCGTGTCCGTGACGGGTCGGCGTCCGTCGACGGATCGTCCGCGCCGTCGTCGAGCAGCGGCGGCTCCGCGGCGGCCCCCACGGGGGTGGCGCGCCTGGGCAGTCGCAGGACGGCGACGTCGGTGTCGCTGTCGCTGGCGTCGTTCAGGCCCCGGCCACCCGGCGACACGAGGTGGGCCGGCGGGATGAAGGCGATGGCGCGCCCCCTCGCCATGAGAGCATCGTGGCTTAGCGAGACTTGGCCCACGTGACGGAGCCACGGCCCGCGCCGGTACCCCGTGGTCACGCAGTGCGCGGCAGTCATCACGAAGCTGTGCGCCTCGTCGTCGCCGAGCCAGGTCGCCGTGCAGACGCGATCGGAGCCGGCGAAGGACAGCTTGCCAACGCTTTGGAAGCGCGGCCGCTCGCTCTCCGCCGCCAGCCTGGCCTGCACGGTCGCCATGGAACTCACAGGATCCTCGATCCGTCCGCCCAGTGCTTCGAAACGCTGTTCATTGATGCCGACGGCGGCGGCGCCCGCGGCCGTCGCCGCCGTGGAGATCGCGATCACCACGCGCTTGATCCGGTTGTTCATCGACGCTGCCTGTGCTCTTGGAGACAAGCAGCGATCGTGTTTGGCGGCCCGCCAAACCGGGATCGCTCAACATGCGGGCGATGGCAGGGCGACCTGCCTCATCGGGTGGGCTTGCTAATCAGTTCTTGCTAGCCAACGCACGCAACCATGCCAATCCGTGCGAAGTTCCCCGCTCGACGCTCCCGCGCCGGGGACGGTACTCGCAGCCGACCCAACCCTCCCATCCGGTCGCTGTCGAGATCTCGTCGATCGCCGCCAGCGCCCCGCGCCAATCCAGCGCCCCCTGGTCCGGCTCCTGCCGGTCCGGCACGCCGGCAATCTGGAAATGTCCGACGCGCCCTGTCGGCAGCCATCGCCGCACCTGGGCGACGGCATCACCCTCCACGCGCTCGCAGTGGTACAGGTCCAGTTGCACCTTGAGATTCGGCGCGCCGATGCGCTCGACGATGGCGTGCGCCTCGTCCTGCCGCTTCAGCAGGTAATCCGGCATGTCGAAGGGATTGATGGGCTCGATCGTGAGCTCGACACCCGCTTGCGCGCCCTGCTCCGCCGCCCAGCGCAGACGCCGCCCATAGCGCGCGATCGCAGCCTCGCGGTCGGCGCCCGCCGGCAGCAGCCCCGCCATCACATGCACCCGCTCCGCGCCCAGCGCGCTCGCATAGGCCAGCGCGCGCTCAATCGAATCGCGGAATTCAGGCTCTCTCCCCTCGAGTGAGGCCAGCCCGCGCTCGCCCGCCGCCCAATCCCCCGGCGGCGCATTGATCAGGGCCACGCGCAAGCCCTGATCCTCAACCCGATCACGGAACTCGGCGACCGGGAGGTCGTAGGGAAACAGGCACTCCACACCCTCGAAGCCATCAGCCTTCGCGGCATCGATGCGGGCAAGGAAGGGAAGCTCCTGGTACAGGAAGCTGAGGTTGGCGGCGAATCGAAGCATGCGCCGTAGTGTCACACCGAGCCGCGACACCCGGTCACCGTCCTCGCCGTCATCACGGTCTGAGGCGTCTACTCGGCTCTCAGCAGCAGCGCCCGGTACGGGAGCTGTAGCGCGCCTCCTGCCGCTCGCGGAAGAATGCCTCGTAGCTCAGAGGCTCCTGGTCCGGATGCGTGCGGGCCATGTGCGCGAGGTAGGCGCCGTAGTCCGCGCCGATCAGCTGCTGACGCACGCCGCGGGCCATGTAGCGGCCCGCTTGCAGGACTTCGGACGCGGTCGACAAGGCGGCTTGCGCCGCCTGTGCCGCAGCCTCGGCGGCTTGCTTAAGCATGGCCGCCCACCGTCGCGCCTTCGGGCATGCGCTCGAACGGCGTTTCGGTGACCGTGGGCTTGCGCTCGGCGCGCGCCTTCAGCACCGCCTTCACGCTGTAGACCAGCACGCTCACCACGACGAACATGAACAGGCCGCACAGGGCCGCGTCCAGACGGTCGTTGAAGATCACGCGCTCCATCGCCTCCAGGCTCTTGGCCGGGGCCAGGACCTTGCCCTGCGCCAGCGCGTCGGCGTACTTCGAGGCATGCGCCAGGAAGCCCACCTTCGGATCGGCGCTGAAGATCTTCTGCCAGCCCGCCGTCATCGTGCAGATCAGCAGCCAGGCCGCCGGCAGGATGGTCGTCCAGGCGTAGCGGTCCTTCTTCATCTTGAACAGCACGACCGTTCCCAGCAGCAGGGCCACCGCGGCCAGCATCTGGTTGGCGATGCCGAACAGCGGCCACAGCGTGTTGATGCCGCCCAGCGGATCCACCACACCCTGGTACAGGAAGTAGCCCCACGCGGCCACGCACAGGCCGGTGGCGATCAGGTTGGCGGGCAGCGACTCGGTGCGCTTCAGGGCCGGAACGAAGGTGCCCAGCAGGTCCTGCAGCATGAAGCGGCCGGCGCGGGTGCCCGCATCGACGGCGGTCAGGATGAACAGCGCCTCGAACAGGATCGCGAAGTGGTACCAGAAGGCCATCATGGCCTTGCCGCCGACCACCTGGTGCAGGATGTGGGCCATGCCCACCGCCAGCGTCGGCGCGCCACCGGCACGCGCCAGGATGGTGTTCTCGCCGACATCCTTGGCGGTCTGCACCAGCATTTCGGGGGTGATCACGAAGCCCCAGGTCGACAGCGTCGCCGCCACCGTCTCCGGGGTCGATCCCACCAGCGCCGCCGGACTGTTCATCGCGAAGTAGACGCCCGGCTCGATGCACGAGGCCGCCACCAGCGCCATCACCGCGACGAAGGATTCGGCCAGCATGCCGCCGTAGCCGATGAAGCGGGCGTTGACCTCGTTGTCCAGCATCTTGGGCGTGGTGCCCGAGCTGATCAGCGCATGGAAGCCCGACACCGCGCCGCAGGCGATGGTGATGAACAGGAAGGGGAACAGGTTGCCCGACCACACCGGGCCGTTGCCGGCCGCGAACTGGGTGAACGAGGGCATCTGCAGCGGCGGGGCCACGATCACGATGCCCACGGCCAGCGCGATGATGGTGCCGATCTTGAGGAAGGTGGACAGGTAGTCGCGCGGCGCCAGCAGCAGCCACACCGGGATGCTCGCGGCGACAAAGCCGTAACCGATCAGCATCCACGTCAGCGCCTTGCCGTCGTAGGTGAACAGCGGCGCCCAGGCCGGGTTCTCATGCACCCACTGTCCGCCGACGATGGCCAGCATCAGCAGCACGAAGCCGATCACGGAGATCTCGCCGATGCGGCCCGGACGGATGAAGCGCAGGTACACGCCCATGAACAGCGCGACCGGAATCGTCGCCGCCACGGTGAAGGTGCCCCAGGGGGAGCCCGCCAGCGCCTTCACCACGATCAGCGCCAGCACCGCCAGGATGATGATCATGATCATGAAAGCGCCGAACAGCGCGATCACGCCGGGCACGGTGCCCATCTCCTGCTTGACCAGGTCGCCCAGCGAGCGGCCGTCGCGGCGCGTGGAGATGAACAGCACGATGAAGTCCTGCACCGCGCCGGCGAAGATCACGCCGGCCAGGATCCACAGCAGCCCTGGCAGATAGCCCATCTGCGCCGCCAGCACCGGCCCGACCAGCGGACCCGCGCCCGCGATCGCGGCGAAGTGGTGGCCGTAGAGCACGTACTTGTGGGTGGGGACGAAGTCCAGACCGTCGTTGTGCTTCCAGGCCGGCGTCTTGCGCGTCGGGTCCAGGCCCAGCACCTTCGTCGCCAGGAACAGGCTGTAGTAGCGGTAGCCGATCAGGTAGACGCAGATGGACGCCACGACGACCCACAACGCGCTCACCGCTTCGCCGTTCGCCAAGGCGACGGTGGCCAGGGCGAACGCCCCGAGGATGGCCACGCCCGCCCAGGCGAGGTGGCGACTCAAGTTCGACATCGATGTCTCCTTATGGACGCGCACCGATGGATTCGACGGGACCTGGCGCGCGGCTGCTGTCTTTGCGACGGGCAGTGTCCATTCCCCTGCGGGAATCCACATCCGTCAGACGGACTAGCCCGTGGGCGTGGGAGCACGTAGGGATTAACCCGAATCACCCCCGTCCCGCGGCGGGTCGTCGCCGTCGCGCTAAGCCACATCCTTGAGCCGTGCCACCTTGACCAGGCCGTGCTCCACGGCTTCGGCCAAGCTGTAGCCGTTCTCGAACAGGTGGCGGACAACTTGGGAGTTGGCGGGGGGGTTCGGGCTGAACCTGCCCTGAGCCATCAGGCCTCGGACTTCCTGCCGAAGCGTCGGCAGCAGTTCCGGCGTCAAGTGCCGCCGCACCAGACCAGGCTCCAGACATTGACGGCCGTGCAGGGTGAGCGTCCCCGTGTCGAGGATCGCCGCGCGCATCGCCGTGCGTGCCACTCCCAGACGGGAGGCGACTTGGTACCAGGACGACAGGCCGTTGCGGATCGGATCTCCGGTGACCGGGTCGGCCAGCAACCGCAGCACTTCACCCGGGACTCGATAGCAAGCGGCAGGCTCGGGCTTCGAGTAGCGCAGGTAACCGGCCAAGGCATTCTGGTAGCGCTTGCTGGACGACACCTGTCGCGGCATGACGCACATGCTGAGCGGAAACTGACCGGCCAGTTGATCGGCGAGTTCGGGCCGGGCGCTCAGATGCTCCCGCACTGCCCGCCGCAAGGCCTTACCGTCCGCGAGGCAGGCCTGAGGCCGTACGCACAGCTGGGCCCGCCACGTCAGCGCTGTGGCCGCCAACAGATCCCAGGCCTTGCTCGGCGTGAGCTCCACGCTTTCAGACAGCGAGACCGAGGACTCCAGACCTTCCCGCCGGACCTCGCCCCGCCCCAGTCTGATGCGATCGTCGTAGAGCACGAAGCCGCAGATCCACGGTCGGGCGTGCGGCCCCGTCGGCGCGGCCTCCTCCCCGGAGAGCGCCGGGTCCGCAACGCCGGCAGCACGCGCGGCCAGGGCCGACCCCGATTCGGGCCGAGCAGCGGAAGCCATGGCGCTGTTGGGCGTTGCGGCCGTCCAGACCCGCGAGCCCTCGTGATCCAGTTGGACCCAGTCGACCCGGGGGGCGTATCCCGCCGGAAACAGCCCCATCTCGACGATCACCCCCACGATCGCCTGCAAGAACGCGGCCTGGCGCGCGTCCTCCCAGGCGGTCACCCACGACTCCGGTTCGGCGATCTGTTTCAGCCAGAACTGGGCCCGGTCCGACAATTCACGCCCGCCGACGGCGGCCGCGCCGTCGATCGCCGACACGGACACCCCCACATCGGGCAACGGCGGGACGACGGACTGGAGCGACTGCATGGCGACGATCAAAGTGGCGAGGTGCGCTGTGTGCCCCCGCATCGGCCCGTGTTTCGGCGTCGCTGCCCCGGCATTTCCGATGGGAGGTGCCTCGCTCCTCAGACGTCTTCGCGATGCAACCCGCGCGCGTGCTCGACCGCGTAGCGGATCAGCTCCGCCTGCCCCTCGAGTTCCAGCTTGCGCTTGATGTTCTGCCGATGCGTCTCCACCGTCCGCACCGACAGGTCCAGCGCCTTGGCGATCTGTTTGCTGGACTCGCCGCGGCCCAGCGCGCTGAGGATTTCGCTTTCGCGCGGCGAGAGGATGGGCCGCGGCTGCTGGCTGCGGAACATGCGCTTGGACACGCCGGGGCTGAGGAAGGTCCCGCCCGCCGCGACGGCATCGATGGCGGCGACGATCTCGCCCGCCGGCGCATCCTTGAGCACGTAGCCCCGCGCCCCCGCCTGCAGCGCGCGCTGCACGTACTCGGGGTTGTCGTACATGCTGTACATCAGCACGCGCAGGTCGGGCACCCGCTCCAGCATGACCTGCGCCAGCTGGATGCCGTTGTGCCCCCGCAGCCCGACGTCCAGCAGCACCACCTGCGGCTGCGCGGACACCAGCATCACCATCGCCTCCTCGGCACCGCCGGCCTCGCCGACGACCAGATACCGCGCCTCGCCTTGCAGGCGCGAGCGCAGTCCCTCGCGCACCAGCGGATGGTCGTCGACCAGCAGGATGCGCACGGGCCGCGCGTCGGCCGGCGCGGCAGGAGAGGAACTGTCGGAGCTCATGGGGCCGGATTGTCGCGCGCCATGCGCCGGATGGCGGCGGCCGGCACCGTCGCCTCGATTTGCGTCCCGTGCCCCGGGCTCGCCTGCACGTCCAGCGCGCCGCCCACCGAGGCCATGCGCTCGCGCATGTTGCGCAGACCGATGCCCTGATGCGGATCGGCGCCCTCGGCGGCCGCCGCGTCGAAGCCCGCGCCGTCGTCCAGCACCCGCAGCAGCACGCCGCCGGGTTCGCCGCGCGCGTCGCCGGGCTCGAACTCCAGCGACATCGCCACCCGCGCCGCGCCCGCATGCTTGGCGACATTGGTCAGCGCCTCCTGGGCGACGCGGAACAGCACCGTGTTGAGCAGCTCCGGCAGCTCGCGCGGCGCGCCGACCACGCGCATCGCGACGGGCACCGTGCCGGCCTCGTCGAACTCGCGCGCCAGGTGCTCCAGCGCGGCGGGCAGGCCCAGCGTGTCCAGCAGCGCCGGACGCAGCCGGTGCGAGAGCCGCCGCACCTCGGTGAGGCTGTCGTTGAGCCGCTCCAGCGCGCGCGGCAGCAGCGCCGTCGTGCCGGCCTGCTGCGCCGATTCCATCAGCAGCTTGGTCGAGACCAGTGTCTGGCTGACCCCGTCATGCAGGTCGCGCGACAGGTGGGCGCGTTCCTCTTCCTGCGAGCGCACCACCTGGTGCGCCAGCGCCCGCAGCTTGCCCTCGGCCTGCCGGTGCTCCGACAGGTTGAGCGCCACCGCGCACAGGCTGATCAGCGCGACGCCGAAGACCGCGATCGCGGCGATCCACCACATCGTCCGCGCGATGTTGGCTTGCGCCTCGCGGTCGAGCTGCTCCAGCGTGGCCCGGATGCCGTCCAGGTACAGGCCCGTGCCCAGCATCCAGTCCCAGCGCTCCATCGCCACGACGTAACCCAGCTTGGGCGCGATCACGCCGCTGGAAGGCTTGCGCCACAGGTAGTCCACATAGCCGCCGCCGGCCTTGGCCTGCCCGATCAGTTGCTGGATGGTGGGACGGCCCTGCGGGTCGCGCAGGTCCCAGAGATCGCGGCCCAGCAGTTCCGGCTGGCGCGAATGCATCAGCACCTTGCCCTGCAGGTCGTAGACGAAGAAATAGCCGTCCTCGCCGTAATCCAGCGAGGACAGCAGCCGCAGCGCCTCGCGCTTGTCGCGTTCCACGTCCGCGGGCGGGCCGCCGTTCGAGCGCTCGTACAGCGGCTGCAGGGTGCTGACGGCCAGCTCGACGTAATGGCGCAGCTCGTCGCGGCGCGCGTCCATGTAGGCGCGCTGCACGGCCTCGTGCTCGCGCTCCAGCAGCGCGCGCTCCTGCTGCCGCACCGCCACCGCGATCAGCAGCAGCGACGCGACCAGGGGCAGGATCGCCAGCAACAGGATCTTCAGGCGCAGTCTCATCTGGCCCGCACTGTAGCCGCACCGCCCCGCGCCCGGATTCCCTCGCCGGCGGCGCTACAGTTGCGGGTTTCGCGCCTTGCGCGGCGTCCGCAGCAGCCCCCATCCTCATGGCCTCCAAGTCCTCCGCCTCGTCCAACAACCGCCTGATCCTGTGGCTGGCCATCGCGCTGCTGGTCGTGGTGCTGGACCAGTTCACCAAGGTGCTGGTCCTGCACGAGTTCCAGTACGGCGACAGCCGCTACGTCTTCCCCTTCTTCAACCTGGTCCGGGTGCACAACACCGGGGCCGCGTTCAGCTTCCTGGCCGGGGCCTCGGGCTGGCAGCGCTGGTTCTTCGTGGCGCTGGGCGCCGCGGCCACGATCTTCATCCTGTGGCTGCTGCGCCGTCACGGCCATCAAACCCAGTTCGCGACCGCGCTCAGCCTGATCCTGGGCGGCGCGGTGGGCAACGTGGTGGACCGCCTGCTGCACGGCTACGTGGTGGACTTCATCCAGCTGCACTGGGCCGGCTGGTACTACCCGTCCTTCAACATCGCCGACAGCGCCATCACCGTCGGCGCCGTGCTGCTGATCGTGGACGAGCTGCGCCGCGTCAAGCGCGGCTGAGACGCCACGCGCAGGCCCACGCCTGCACGGCGCGGCGCTCCCCACGCCCCCTCTCCCGCTTGCGGGACAGGGCTGGTCCGACAACCCCCTCTCCCGCTTGCGGGAGAGGGCTGGGGAGAGGGTCTTCCGCCCGCTCAAGCACGGGTTCCCCCGGACAAACGAGGCTAGCGCGCACGCCCCGCGCTGCTTAGCCTTGAAGGCCCGATCGTGCCCTTCGCACAGCCCCCGCGGCGACGCACGACGCGTCGCCGACGGGCGTGACGGAATAGGCATCGATCACCCTGGACATGACACGCCCGGCGGCGACAATCCGCTGCGACTGAATGTAACCACGCGGCCCGGCCCCACCCATGCTCGACTTCTCCTGCCTGACCCACTATGACTGGCTCGATGTGCCCATGTGGGTCTACGACCAGGAGCGTCAGCGCAACCTCTGGGCCAATGCCGCGGCGCTGAGCTTCTGGCGCGCCGACAGCGCCGAGGAATTCCTCTCCCGCGACCTCAGCGACATGAGCCCCTCGGTGGCCGAACGCCTGGCCGTGACGGCCGCGGATCATGCGCACGGCAAGCTCGTGCGCGAGCAGTGGACGCTCTACCCGCGCGGCCAGCCGACCACCGTGATGCTGGTCTCCCGCGGCATCCGCACCCCCGACAAGCGCCAGGTGATGCTGTTCGCGGCGGACTCGCTGGTCAGCGGCGTCGACAAGAGCCTGCTGCGCGGCGTCGAGGCGTTGCAGCACACCTCGGTGCGGATCGCCGTGTTCTCGCTGCGCGACGGCGCGGTGCTGATGCGCAACCCGGCCGCGGCGATGTGCTTCAACAACCTGCGCAAAACCATCGGCGCGACCGACTTCAGCGCCATCTTCCCGGACCCCGACCTGGCGCGCCGCATCGTCGCGCAGGTGCGCGGCGGTCACACCTTCGGCGCGGAGCTGGAGATCAACACCGCCAACGGCCGGCGCTGGCACGCGATCGACGCGCGCCCGATGCGCGACCCGGTCAGCGGCGAAGTCGTGCTGCAACTCAACGCGCGCGACATCAGCGACTTCAAGGCCACGCAGGCGCAGCTGGAAGCGGCGCGCGAGGCGGCCGAGGCAGCCAGTCAGGCCAAGAGCTCTTTCCTGGCCAACATGAGCCACGAGATCCGCACCCCGATGAACGGCGTGCTGGGCCTGACCGAGCTGGTCCTGCAGACCGAGCTCAACGAGCGCCAGCGCAAGTTCATCGAGCTGGCGCACAGCTCGGCCAAGGGGCTGATGGTCATCATCAACGACCTGCTGGACATCGCGAAGATCGAGGCCGGACGCGTGATCATCGACCAGGCCCCGTTCAATCTGCACGACTGCCTGCGCGAGGCGCTGCATCCGCTGCTGCTGCAGGCGCACGAGAAGGGCCTGCAGCTGCATGCGCGCGTGCAGCCCGGCGTCCCGCAGCACCTGCTGGGCGACGCGCTGCGGCTGCGCCAAGTGCTGGTGAATCTGGTGGGCAACGCGCTCAAGTTCACCGAGAAGGGCGAGGTCCGCGTCGACCTGCAGCGCATCGACGAGGACCCGCTGGTCCCGCCCGCCGCGCAGGGAGGCCCGCTGCGCCTGCGCATCGCGGTGCACGACACCGGCATCGGCATGACGCGCGAGCAGATCGCCCAGATCTTCAGCCCCTTCACGCAAGCCGACGGCAGCATCACGCGCCGCTACGGCGGAACCGGCCTGGGCCTGACCATCGTCAAGCGCCTGGTCGAGCTGATGGGCGGCGAAGTGCAGGTCGAGAGCCAGCACGGCGCCGGCTCCTGCTTCAGCTTCGAGATCAAGCTGTCCCAGCCGGTGGTGCTGGACCAGGTGGTCCGCACCGAGACGGTGGACGTGGAGGTCGAGGAGACCACCGCCGGCAGCTTCGACGATGACGACGACACGCCCGACACCATCCCCGCCGGCCTGGACGACCTGCCCGCCCCCCCGCGCCAGGTCGCCGAGCTCGCGCCCGCGCCCGCGGTGGCCCATGAGACCGCCACCGACAGCGCCAACGATGCGTTGCTCGATGCCGAGACCGTCGCGGCGGAACTGGACGCGGCGCCGCTGGCCGCGTCCTCGGGCTCAAATCAGCAGCACGCTTGAGCCGGTGGTCGTGCGGGCTTCCATCTCGCGATGGGCCCGCTGGACCTCGTCGAAGGGGTAGCGGTTCTCGACCTCGATGCGGACCGCGCCGCTCTCCACGACCTTGAACAGCTCGCCCGCGATCTCCTGCGTCACTGCCTGCGAGCTCAGATGCGTGAACAGCGAGGGCCGCGTCAGATAGAGGCCCTTGGCCGCGAGCGCCGTCAGCGGCACCGGCGGCACCACGCCCGACGCGTTGCCGAAGCTGACCATCAGCCCGAAGGGCCGCAAGCTGGCCAGCGAGCCCTCCCAGGTCGAGGCGCCGACCGAGTCGTAGACCACTTTCACGCCCTGCCCGCCGGTGATCTCCCGGACGCGCTCGGCGACGTTCTCGGTCGCGTAGTTGATCGCGAAGGCCGCCCCATGATCCAGCGCCAGCCGGCACTTGGCGTCGCTGCCCGCGGTCCCGATCAGTTGCAGCCCCAGCGCCTTGGCCCATTGGCAGGCGATCAGGCCCACGCCGCCGGCGGCCGCATGAAAGAGCACGTGATCGCCCGGCTGCAGCCCGGCTTGCGGCAGCGTGCGGCGCAGCAGGTACTGCACCGTCATGCCCTTGAGCATCATCGCGGCGCCCTGCTCGAAGCTCAGGAAGTCCGGCAGCTTCACGACGCAGCGTGCGGGCATCACGCGCGCGCTGGCGTAGGCGCCGATCGGGTTGCTCGCATAGGCGGCGCGGTCGCCGACGCGCAGATGCGTGACGTCCTCGCCCACCGCCTCGACGATGCCGGCGCCCTCCATGCCCAGGCCGGTGGGCAGCGTCAGCGGATAGACGCCGCTGCGGTGATAGATGTCGATGTAGTTGAGACCGCAGGCGTGGTGGCGGATGCGGATCTCGCCGGGACCGGGGTCGCCGACCTGGACGCTCTCGATGCGCAGGACCTCCGGTCCGCCTTGTTGCTCGATGCGCACGGCTCTGTCGCTCATCAGGGTTCTCCTCGGGTGGGGATGTCGCTCGCGCGTCGGTCCGGACGCCGCGAAGCGGGCTATCGTGCCAGCCTCGCGCCGCTCTTGCATGGTCCCCATGAGCTTGACCCCACGCCTGGCCCTGATGCTGACGCTGCCGCCCCTGCTGTGGGCCGGCAATGCGGTGGTGGGCCGCGCCGTGGGCGCCCAAGTGCCGCCGCTGCTGCTCAATGCGATGCGCTGGACCCTGGCCTTCGCGCTGCTGTGTCTGTTGGCGCCGCGCGCGCGGGCGCTGCTGCAAGACCTGACCCCGCTGCGGCGGCGTTGGGGCTACTTCGCGCTGTCGGGGCTGCTGGGCATGGGCTGCTACAACGCGCTGCAGTACGAGGCGCTGCACAGCTCGACCGCGCTCAACGTGACGCTGATCGCGGCCAGCCTGCCGGTGTGGATGCTGGCGGTGGGCGCGCTGGTTTATCGCGTCTGGCCCACGCGTCGCCAGCTCGCGGGCGCGGCGCTGTCGCTGGCGGGCGTGGCGCTGGTGATCTCGCGCGGCCACCTGGAGCGGCTGGCCGAGGTGCAGTTCGTGCGCGGCGATCTGCTGATGCTGCTGGCCGTGATCAGCTGGGCCTTCTACAGCTGGCTGCTGGCGCGGCCGCCGGCCCACATGCGGAGTGACGAACGGCCGGACTGGGACTGGTCGCAGCTGCTGATGGCGCAGCTGGTGTTCGGGCTGGCATTCGGCGTGGTCTCGGCGGGTGTGGAGCAGGCGGTCGGCGCGGCGCCGGTGCGCTGGGGCTGGCCGCTCGCGGCCGCGCTCGCCTACGTGGCGATGGGGCCTTCGTTGATCGCGTACCGATGCTGGGGATTGGGGGTCGCGCAGGCGGGGCCGACGCTGGCCGCGTTCTTCGGGAATCTGACGCCGGTCTTCGCGGCGTTGATGTCGGCGGCCTTGCTGGGCGAATGGCCGGCGTGGTTCCACGGCGCGGCATTTGCGCTGATTGCGGCGGGGATCGCGGTGTCGGCGGGGCGACGCGGCTGAGCGTGGAACGTTCCGAGCCTTGCTGAGCCCCTGGCCCATGAGGTGAAAGAGCGGCTCGCGCTCGACGCGTTCAGTCCTTTGGCCCCTCTCGATCCGCTCGGGATCCATGGGCGCTGTCCTTCGCCGAGCTCAGAACGTCCCCGGATACGCCCCGCCGTCCAACAGGATGTTCTGCCCGGTCAGATAGCCGGCATGGGCCGAGCACATCAGCGCGCAGATGGCGCCGAATTCCTCCGCGCTGCCGAAGCGCTGCGCCGGGATGCCGGCCATGCGCTTGGCGCGGACGTCGTCGAGCGCCTGACCCGACTGCTGCGCCCCCGCGGCCATGGTCTTCTGCAGACGCTCCGTATCGAAGGCGCCCGGCAGCAGGTTGTTGATGGTCACATTGCGACCCGCGATGCGCGTCTGCCGCGACAGACCGGCGACAAAGCCGGTCAGGCCCGAGCGCGCGCCGTTGGACAGGCCCAGGACATCGATCGGCGCCTTCACCGCGCCGGAGGTGATGTTGACGATGCGCCCGAAGCCGCGTTCCGCCATCGCGTCGACCGTCGCCTTGATCAGCGCGATCGGGGTCAGCATGTTGGCGTCCAGCGCGGCGATCCATTGATCGCGCTCCCAGTCTCGGAAATCCCCGGGGGGCGGTCCGCCCGCGTTGTTGATCAGGATGTCGATGTGCGGCGCGGCGGCCAGCGCGGCGGCGCGGCCGGCCTCCGTCGTGATGTCGCCGGCCACGGCGATCACCTGCACACCGGGGTTGGTCGCGCGCAGCTTGGCGGCCTGCGCCTGCAGCGCTTCCTCGCCGCGGGCGGTGATCACCACGTTGACGCCCTCGCCCGCCAGCGCCTCGGCGCAGCCCGCGCCCAAGCCCTTGGAGGCCGCGCACACCAGGGCCCAACGGCCCTTCAGTCCCAGATCCATCGTGTTCTCCATGTCCTCGCGGACGTCGTTGCGGGCGCGTCGCGGACGCCGCCCTGGAAGGCCTGCGATCGAGCGATCGAGCGAGCGCTCAACGCCGCTGGCGCGCAAGCAGCCACACGCCGCCCAGCACCAGCACCGTCCCCGCCACGACCCAGCCGGTGAGCGGCTCGTCGAGAATCAGGGCGCCCATGAGTATCGTGGACATCGGGCCGATCATGCCGGTCTGGGCCGCGACGCCGGCGCCCATGCGCTCGATGGCCATCATGACCATCAGCACCGGCGCGAAGGTGCAGGCCAGCGCGTTGAGCACCGACAGCCCCCACACCGCCGGGGCGATGTCCGCCAGCCCTGACATGGGCCGCGTCAGCACGAACTGCGCGATGCAGAACCCGCAGGCCACCGAGGTCGCCAGCCCGGTAAGCCGCATCGATCCCAGGCGCTTGACCCACTCGCCGCTGTAGACCAGATAGAGCGCATAGGCCACGGCGCTGCCCAGCACCAGCGCGCCGCCCAGCCAGACGTTGCTGCCGGCGATGCTGAGCTCATGCCCGAACACCAGCAGCACGCCCGCGTAGCTGAGCGCCAGCGCGCCCGCCTGCTTCAGGCCGACGCGGCGACCGTACAGCGCCCAGGACAGCAGCAGCACGATGGTGGGGTTGAGATACAGGATCAGGCGCTCGAAGCTGGCGGTGACGTAGGCCAGACCGGCGAAGTCCAGGAAGCTGGCCAGGTAGTAGCCGCTGAAGCCCAGGCCCACGACGGCCAGCTTCTCGCGTCCGGTCAGCGCCGGCTTGCCCCGGCCGGCCCACCAGGCCAGCGCGAGGAACAAGGGGAGCGCCAGCAGCATGCGCAGCATCAGCAGGGTGATCGCGTCGACGCCGTGGCGATAGGCCAGCTTGACGATGATCGCCTTGCCGGAGAACCCGATCGCGCCGCCGATCGCCAGCAGCAGCCCGCTCAAGGGCGGGGACGTGGAGGACGCGGCAGGCGATGCCGGCGAGGCGGGGACGGGACTGCTCATGGCGGTCGATTCTAGGAAGCGGGCTCCGACGCGGATTCGCGAAGGGGCAATGCTGGATTGCCGATCGCACCGGCCCTGCCGGGCGCTGCTCGCCCGATGGGCGATCGCGCCGTGCGCCGTCCGGCGCGTGTCCCATCCCTTGTCCCATCTCGCGTGAATAGTTGTCGAGACCCCTGCCGACTTGCGTGAAGACACGCAAATCCTGCCCCCTGGCCCTCAAGGCCTGACCCCGCGCGGCCGATGACAGGTCGCCCACCGGGACAGGCGGGCACGGGAAAGGAAACGACAAGGCATCGCGCGCCGACGGGCGCGACGGCGCCGGACCTGCGAGGGACCCTGCCGATGAGGTACACCGAGAGCATCGCCGCCAGCGCGCAAGCGCTGCGGACCGCCCTGCCGCTGATGTCGAGGCAGCGCGCCGCGCTTCACCCGGTCACCTATGCCGTCTGGTACGAGCATGTGACCGCGATGAACAGCGCGCTCAGCCGTGAGCTGATGTCGCTGATCCAGGACGGCGCCACCCTGGACGAGCCCCAGACCTGGGCGCTCTACCGCAAGCACATCGCCGAGCTGGACGAGGACATGGCCGTGACGCTGGCGCGCGACGTCGGCGACGTGCTGCGCGGCGTGTCCGACTGCACCGACCAGGCGGGCGGGCAGATCCAGCATTACGCGCGGGCGTTGCAGGGCTGGGAGAGCTCGCTGCGCGCGGCCGCGCCGGGTCAGCATGTGCAGGTGCTCGCCGAGGCCTTGCAGGGCACGCGCGACATGAGCAATGCCGTGACCGGCCTGCTGGCGCGGCTGGAGGCCAGCCGGCAGGAGGTCGCCGCGCTGCGGCAGGAAGTGCATCGCGCGCGCAGCGAGGCGCTGCTGGATCCGCTGACCGGCCTGAGCAACCGCCGCGGCTTCGACCGCGCGCTGGCCGAGTGCCTGCGCAGTCCCGACGCGGGCACGCCGCTCGCGCCCTGCCTGCTGCTGGGCGATGTCGACGACTTCGACGGGCTGCGCCGTCAGCTCGGCGACACGCGCCTGAACGACGCGCTGCAGCAGGTCGCCAACACGGTGCGCAGCATCGCGCAGAGCCATCACGTGGCGGCCAGGCTGGAGGAAGAGGAGTTCGCGCTGCTGATCCCTGGCGCCGGCCTGCACGAGGCCCATGCGCTGGCCGAGCAGTTGCGCCACGGCGTCGCCAATCTGCAGCCGGACGGGGAGCGTCGGCTGAGCCTGTCGCTGGGGGTGACGCAGCTGGGCCAGGGCGAGAGTGCCCGCGATTTCCTGGCCCGCGCGGATCAGGCGCTGCAGGCCTCGCGGGCGCAAGGCCGGAACCGTGTCACGGTCCTGGCGGCCGATGAGCGTTTCGCCGCATGAGCCGTGTCACGACAGGCGCTCATAATCGCCCGCACCTGGGGATGCTGGGAGGGACGGCGACCGTGGCCCTGATGAAGACTTCGTTGCGCAGCGCGGTGATCCTGGCGCTGCTGGTGGGCTTGGCGCTGCCGACCGCCGGCGTGCTGCTGTACGAGCAGCAGCTCAGCCGCAAGACGGTGATGGAGGACCTGCGCCGCGATCTGTCGCGGGTGGCGGAAGTGTTGGCGCTGTCGCTGGCCGAGCCGATCTGGCAGGTCTCGCCCGACCTGGCCGAGCCCATGGTCAAGGCGCAGGTGGACGATCCGCGCTTCGTGTCCATCGTGGTGACGGAGAACGCCGCGCAGCAGGCCTTCGTCGAATTCCATCGCGGCACGCCCGACGATGCGATGACGCTGACCGAGACGCGACCGGTGATGCGCGACGGGCGCGAGATCGCCAAGCTGACCATCGTCATGAGCGCCGAGCCGCTGATGACCCGCAAGCGCGACGACCTCTGGAACGCGCTGTGGCGCAGCATGCTGACGCTGACCGTGTCGCTGGCGCTGATCCTGGTGGTGATGCAGCGGCGCGTGCTGCGGCCGATGGAGCGGCTCTCCCGCGCGGCCGACGAGCTGGCGTCGGGTCAGTTGGACCGGCCGCTCAAGCTGGGCGGCGAGGACGAGATCGCCCGCGTCGGCAAGGCCATGGAACGGATGCGGCAGGCGCTGCTCAAGGCCTTCGACGATCTGCGCGGCCATGCGTCGACGCTGGAGGATCAGGTGGCGCAGCGCACCGTGCAGCTGACCGAGGCCAACGCCGAGCTCACGCAGGCGCTGGCCAACCTCAAGACCGCGCAGCGGGAGCTGGTCGAGTCCGAGAAGCTGGCCTCGCTGGGCCGCTTGGTGGCCGGCGTGGCGCATGAGCTGAACACGCCGCTGGGCAATGCGCTGACGGTGGTGTCGGCGTTGGAGGACCGCTGGGGCAAGCTGGACCGCATGCTGGCGGACAACACGCCGATGCGGCGCAGCCAGCTCGAGGAGCTCGTCAAGGACACGCGGCGCGGGCAGGACATCCTGCATCGCAACGTGCAGAAGGCGGCCGATCTGGTGAAGGACTTCAAGCAGGTCGCCATCGATCAGACCAGCGACACGCGGCGGGACTTCGAGCTCGCGCAGGTGGTCGAGGACGTGCTGGTGATGGTCGAGCCCAGCTTCAAGCACACGCCCTTCCGCATCGTCACCGA
The DNA here is from genome assembly GCF_039595295.1 of Roseateles sp. GTDB lineage: Bacteria > Pseudomonadota > Gammaproteobacteria > Burkholderiales > Burkholderiaceae_C > Roseateles. The sequence goes on along the minus strand of NZ_JBCNLU010000006.1, from coordinate 137,211 downwards.
CCTGTATCCGGACCTGCGGATGAGCAGCTATCCGGGCGCATTGGGTCAGGTCTTGACCAACCTGCTGATGAACGCGCTGGTGCACGCTTTCGAAGGGCGCGAAACGGGGATGGTGCAGGTCGCTTGCCACCGGCTGGACGCGTCCCAGGTGGAGCTCACCGTGTCCGACGACGGGCGCGGGATGGATGCGTCGGTGGTGCGCAAGATCTTCGATCCCTTCTTCACGACCAAGCTCGGCAAGGGCGGCTCGGGCCTGGGGATGCACATCGTCCACAACATCGTGACCAACGTGCTGGGCGGGCAGATCGAAGTCATCTCCCAACCGGGAGAGGGCACGCGCATGCTCATGCGCCTGCCCGTCGAGGCCCCGCTGCGCGGCGCCGGCGAGGGACGCGCCGGCTGAGCGCCGCGCCCTTCCCTCGCGTTTCCTCTTTCCTCGTCGCTTACTGCGAAGCGGCCGATGCGGGCTCCGACGGCAGCGCCGCGGACGCCGCGTTCAAGGCTGCTGAAGCCTCGCTCGCCGCGCTCTCCGTGTGACCTCCCGTCACGTCATGCTTCTCGCCCGTCAGGTCGATGTTCCCGCCGCTCTTCATGAGCACGAACAAGGCCAGTGCGGCGAAAACAATGAATCCAAGTACGAGCTTCCACATGAGAGTCGGTCTCCAGAGTTAATGCGTTGACCCAGCCATTCTTGGGGCGCTTGCTGACGTCAGGCTGAGCAGCGACCTCCCGTTCGTTCGGTCCTCCGAGCGCGCGCAGCAGGCATGCCCGCTACGCTACCTTCAGCCAGGACTTCGGATTCGGCGTCGGCGTCGGCGTCGGGAACGAAAAAGGCGGCCGAAGCCGCCTTTCGATACCTTGCGCGAAGCGCGTTCAGTCGCGGGCGTAGATGTCCACGTCCTTGGTCTCGCGGACGAACAGCAGGCCGATCACCAGGGTGATCGCGGCGATGCCGATCGGGTACCAGAGGCCGTGATAGATGTTGCCGTTCTGCGCCACCATCGCGAAGCTGATCGAGGGCAGCAAGCCGCCGAACCAGCCGTTGCCGATGTGATACGGCAGGCTCATCGAGGTGTAGCGGATGCGCGTGGGGAAGAGCTCCACCAGCATCGCCGCGATCGGGCCGTAGACCATGGTCACGTACAGCACCAGCACCGTCAGGATCGCCACCACCAGCGGGGTGTTGACCTTGGCCGGATCGGCCTTGGCGGGATAGCCCGCAGCCTTCATCGCGTCCGCCAGTTCCTTCTTGAAGGCGGCGATCTTCTTGGCGCTGTCCTCGTCGAACTTGTGACCACCGGCCGTCAGCGTCGCCGTCGGCACGTTGATGACCTTGTCGCCCACCTTCACGAGGCCCGAGCCGGCGGCGCCGGTCGTGGTCTCGTAGCTGGCCGAGGCTTGCGCCAGGGCGCGCTTGGCGATGTCGCAAGGCGTGGTGAAGTCCACGTCACGCGCCACCGGGCTGCCTTGGAACGAGCATTGCGCCGGGTCGGTCTCCAGCGTGATCTGGGCGCTGGCTTGCGCCTTGGCCAGATCCGGGTTGGCCGCGGCGGTCAGCGCCTTGAACAGCGGGAAGTAGGTGACGATCGCCAGCAGCAGGCCGGCCATGATGATGGGCTTGCGGCCGATCTTGTCCGACAGCGTCCCGAAGATCACGAAGAACGGCGTGGCGATCAGCAGCGCGACGGCCACCATGATGTTGGCCGCGGCCGGATCCACCTTCAGCACGCTCTGCAGGAAGAACAGCGAGTAGAACTGGCCGGAGTACCAGACCACGCCCTGACCCGCGACCAGACCGAACAGCGCCAGCAGCACGATCTTGAGGTTCTTCCACTGGCCGAAGGACTCGGACAGCGGCGCCTTGGAGGTCTTGCCCTCGGACTTCATCTTCTGGAAGGCGGGGGATTCGTTCATCGACAGACGGATCCAGACGCTGATGCCCAGCAGCAGGATCGACACGATGAACGGAATGCGCCAGCCCCAGGCCGCGAAGGTGGGTTCGCCCAGCGCGGTGCGGGTGCCCAGGATCACGATCAGCGACAGGAACAGGCCCAGGGTCGCCGTGGTCTGGATCCACGAGGTGTACGCGCCGCGCTTGCCGTGGGGGGCGTGCTCGGCGACGTAGGTCGCGGCGCCGCCGTACTCGCCGCCCAGCGCCAGGCCTTGCAGCAGACGCAGGCCGACCAGGATCACCGCGGCGGCGGGTCCGATCTGCTCATAGGTGGGCAGCACGCCGACGATGAAGGTCGACAGGCCCATGATCAGGATGGTGACCAGGAAGGTGTACTTCCGGCCGATCATGTCGCCGAGGCGGCCGAACACCAGCGCGCCGAAGGGGCGCACGATGAAGCCCGCGGCGAAGGCCATCAGCGAGGCGATGAACTGGGCGGTCGGATCGAGACCGGCGAAGAACTGCTTGCCGATGATCGCGGCCAGCGAGCCGTACAGGTAGAAGTCGTACCACTCGAACACCGTGCCCAGCGACGAGGCGAAGATGACCTTCTTCTCCTCGGCCGTCATCGGTGTTTTGGTGGTCACTGCGCTTGCAGTTGCCATGGGTTTTGTCTCCTCGGGTTCACCCAGAATCATCGACCGATGACTCTTGGCGGGACTATCCGAGTCGCCTCTGACCCATTTCTGACGAGTTGCTTGCCTCAGGCTGACAAATTCAGGCCGAACCCTTGCTTCGGATTTCTCGATGCGGAATTTGCAGCCCTGTGCACCGCAGCAAAGGGTATGTCCCTACCGGGACAGCTCAACCCCTCTTCACGCCCGCCGGCAACGTGGCCGCCGCAGCCCATCCCGGCCCGTCAAACCACGCATCCCCATCCAGATAACCCGCCAGCATGTCCAGCGCATCCAAGCCCCAGAACAGCTTGTCATCGACGGCCATCGTCGGCACCCCGAACACGCCCCGCGCGATCGCCGCGTCTGTCGCCGCTCGCAACTCCGCCTTGACCCCATCCGCCCCGGGATCCCGCCCCGGCGCCAGCTCCGCCGTCAGCGCGGCCAGCCGCTGCGGATCCGCCGCATCCGCCCCGCCGCGCCACACGTGCCTGAGCACGCGCTCCACGGCATAGCGTCCCGGCGTCTGCCCCGGCTCCGCCGTCGCCCACAGCAACCGCAACAACCCCAGCGGATTGAACGGATGCGCCGCCGGCAATTCCAGCGGCACGCCCATCCGATATCCCTGCCACAGCACCTGCCGATAGGTCCAATCGCGCTTGCCCGGAATCTCCGCAGGCCCCTTGTGCTCAAGCGACTTCAACATCGCCCCGAAGACGATGGGCAGATACCGCACCGCCACGCTCCGCCCGGCCAGCACCTCCGGCAGCCGCTCGAACGCCAACGCGGCGTAAGGCGAGATCGGATCGAAGTAGAAGTCGATGGTGCGCATGGAAACAGTCTCCTCAATCCTTCGCCGGCATCACGCCCAGCACGCCATGCGCCTTCAGCAACTCACGCCGCTCCGGCAGCAGATTCAGCAACCGGATCCGCGACTCGTCATCCGACTTGCTCCAGCCCGCGATCTCCGTAATCGTCCGCGCGCAGCCGCGGCACAGCGCCGTCTCCTCATGCATCTTGCAGACGTTGATGCAAGGCGACGCCACGCGCCCTTCCGGCGTGCGTCCGACGTTGGCGGCGGTGAGGGTGTCCACGGCGATCACGACTGCGCCACCTCGATCACCGGCGCCCCGGTCAGCGTGACCAGCTGATCCGGCGACATCGGAAACACCCCGTTGGGATGCCCCGCCGCCGCCCAGATCACGTCGAAGCGGAACAGCTCCTTGTCGATGAACAGCACCGGCGGCTCGCCCGCGCCGTCGATACCGTGGCTCGGCGCGAAGCCCAGCGGCGACACGCCGCCGATCGAGAAGCCGGTGCGCGCCTTCACGTAATCCGCATCCGCGCGGCCCAGCTTGCCGGTGAGGGCCTCCAGCTTGCGCTCGTCGACGCGCTTGTCGCCGGACGCGATCACCAGCACGGCCGCGTCGTCCGACTTGCGCCGAAACACCACGCTCTTGGCGATCTGCCCGAGCGCCACGCCCAGCGCATCCGCCGCTTCCTGCGAGCTGCGAGCCGAGGTGTCCAGCCAGCGCGGCTCGTGCTCATGGGCCAGCGCGCGCAGCGCGGCGCTGACGCGCAGAAAGCCGTCGGGACGGGCCGCGCCGTCGAGGGAGGGAGAAATCGTGTCGCTCATGGCGCGCATTGTGCCCAAGCGTCACCGATGGACGATGGCCGACTGCTGATGGCCGACTGCTGATGGTCAATTGCTGAGGGCCGTCTGCCGCCGGCCCGCCGCCGTTCAACGACCTCGTGCTGTCGCCTGCGCGTCAGCCCGCCTCAGGGCGAGCGCTAGGCCGAGCGCGGGCGACCATGCGCTATGGTCCCTCGCATGACCGACCTGCATTCCCCGTCGACGACCGCCGACGCCTCCGCCGCCCCCCTCCTCCCCGTCCTGCCCATCGCCGTGGGCGAGCACACCGTCCACAGCGTCTTCGAAGCCGAGTTCACCACCAAGCTCTGCGAGATCTTCGAGCAGTTGATCAGCTTCAACCAGCTGCTGGGCGTGAAGATCGACGCACTGGGCCAGAGCGCCGTCCGCGCGCACCTGCGCATGCGGCCCGAGCTGATCGGCCACTTCGCCCACAACCGCATGCACGGCGGCGTGATCAGCGCGACGCTCGATTCCATGGGCGGTCTGGCGGTGATGGCCGCCACCGGCCTGCGCCACATGGACGAGCCACCGATGCAGCGCCTGCAGCGCTTCGGCAAGCTGGGCACCATCGACCTGCGCGTCGACTACCTGCGTCCCGCCATCGGCGCGCTCTTCTTCTGCGAGGCAGAGGTGATGCGCCTGGGCAGCCGCGTGGCCAACACGCGCATGTCCTTCAGCGACGAGCAGGGCCGCCTGCTGGCCACCGGCGCGGCGGCTTACATCGTGTCTTGAATCTCGCCCCGGCGTTCGAGGCCGGGGCCGAGTTCGACCGGGAGTGCGGGCTCGGCCGCAGCGCCAGCTGAGGCCTTGACGCGCCCCCTGAGCGCTCAGGCCGCCTCGGCCCCCACCGCGCTGATCCGATACGCGCAGCGCCGCGCCCCGGCGAGCAGGTGCTCGGTGCGCTCGACGGCAAGACCCGGCCCCAGGCAGCGCTGGAACAGCGCCAGCTCCGAGCGGCAGAAGCCCTGGCAGCTCTGCGCGGCGGCGCAGATCGGGCAATGGTCCTCGACCAGCAGCCAATCGCGGCCGACGCGCTCGGCGCGGGCCATGTAGCCTTCCTCCGCGCGCAGACGGGCGAGCTCGCGCACCGCGTCGCCGGTCGTGCGGCAGCGCGCCAGCGCGGCGCGATAGCGCTGCTCGCTGTCGCGCTCCCGCGCGGCGATGAGCTGATCCAATCCCGCCTCGCCGAAGACCGCCCGCGCCTGCTGGATCAGCTGGACCGTCAGATCCCCATGCCGATCCGGAAAGCGCCCATGGCCCGCCACCGTCAGCGACCACAGCTTGCGCGGACGGCCCACGCCGCCGCCCTCCTCCCGCGCCTCCACCAGGCCTTGCGCCTCCAGCCGCGCCAGCAGCTTGTGGGCGCCCATCGGCGTGATCGCCAAGGCGCCGGCCAGCGCGGCGGCCGGCTGCGTGCCGCGGCTCTTGAGCTCGTACAGCAGTCGTTCCTCGTTGCCCGGGTTCATGAATGGCGCCTTGCGAAGCGGATGAAACCGATGGCGGCGAGCAGGCACATGGTCCCGCCCAGCAGCATGATCCAGCGCGCCGAGAGCATGCCCAGCACGCCGCCGATCAGCGCGATCGCGGTGTTGGACAGGCAGAAGGTCGTCGTCAACAGGCCCATCACCCGGCCCTGCCCGTGAGCGGCGAAGCGCTCCGACATCCACGCCGGCATCAGCGCGTTGTAGAACGACAGCGGGATGCCCAGCAAGGGGATCAACGCGAGTCCGGCCCAGGACGGGGCGATGCTCAGCGCCAGCAGCCCGATGGAGACGACGACCGCGAAGCGCGCCGCGCGGTGCAGCGGCGCCGGCCCCGAGCCGATGCGCGCCGCGATCACGCTGGCGGCCGTCATCGCCGCGCATTGGAAGGCGGTCACCAGCGCGATGCCGCGGCTGTCCAGCCCGGCCTGCTGCAGCATCCACAGCGGCGCGAACTCGTACAGCGCGTTCACACCCAGCGTGTAGGCCAGCTGCAGCAGCGCGAGATGCCGCAACACCGGATCCTGGACGATCAGCCCCAGCGACTGCCGACGCCGCATCGCGGCGAGCAAGCCGCCCTCCGGCGCCCGCGCGGGACGGTCATCCGGCAGGCCGAAGCCGAGCAGCACCAGACAGGGCACCAGTACCGCCGCCGCGACCATGAAGGGCACGCCCTCGCCCCAGGGCAGCGTCAGCCCGCCGAGCAGCGGTCCGACCAGCCAGCCGATGTACAGGCTCGCGTTGAGCCAGGCGAAGCTGCGGGTGCGCTCCAGCTGCGGATGCCAGTCGGCCAGCAGCGCCCGCACGACGGCCACGTTGCCTTCGGTCAGGCCGGTCGCGAAGCGCGACAGCACGAACAGCGGATAGTTGCGCGAGGCCAGCGCGAAGGCGCTCAGCCCGTAACCGACCAGCGTCGCGGTGATGGTGACGGACAGCACCCGCCGCCGGCCGTAGCGGTCGGACATCGGCCCGATCACCAGACTGCCGACCAGGATGCCGGCCGGGTTCACCGCCAGGGCCAAGCCCATCAGCAGCTCGGGCCGCAGGCCGGCGAAGTGGGTGAAGCCGTCCACCGGCCCGCCGACGAAGATGGGCGCGAGGATGGGATACGGCAGGGCGACGCCCGCGGTGCTCATCAGCGCCAGCGCGCAGACGGCCCAGAGCAGCAGATGCGGATGGCGCAGCGGCGCCGCGGGCGCGAGGCCCGGAGAAGAGGATGAGGACAGCACGGCGCTCATTCTGCGGCCCCGCCGCGGCGCAGGCACAAGGCATACCCCGCCCAGCCGCGATGGCGCCATTCCTCGCGCGCGGCGTCGGCGAGCTTGATGCGGTGATCGTTCATCGAGGCGTGCAACGAGGGCAGCGCGCGCGCCCAGTCGTCCTCGGACGCATGGCCCACCCGCACCAGCGCCCAGGCCGGCGCGGGCTTGCGCATCGAGATGTAGGCGCCCAGCCAGGCGCGCCAGGCGGTGCGCAAGACCTGTCCCCCGTCCACCGCCAGCCCGCGCAAGGCCGCGGTCTCCAGCAGCACGCGCAGCGCATGGGTGCCGGTCACCAGGTGCAGCGCGGTGAAGTCCAGCGTCGCGAGATAGACGGCCAGCGAGGCCTCGGCCAGGCCGTCCAAGGTCAGCAGCGGGCGCTGCACGTAGGCATTGAAGCCGGGCCGCGCGGCGGCGTTCTGCATGCGCGTGGTGATCAGGGTGCCCGCCATCGACGGCATTGCCAGGATCGGATCCACGCGCACCGCGTCGATCACGTCGCGCAGGCGCTCGGTGCCCGCGCCTGCCGGTGCGGCGGCAACCGGCGGGCCGAGCGGGCTCTCCAGGTCCACGGTAGTCCGCAGCGCGGCGTCGAGCTCGCCCCGATGCCCCGCCTTCAGCGCATAGGCGAGCCGGATCGCGACATGGAAAGCCTGCGCCTCCGGCGCCGCCAGCACACGGCGCAACGCGTCGTCGATCGAGGGCGGCGCCACATGGGCATCGTCGGCCAGGCGCGACAACGGCGCCCAGTGGTCGATGTGGCGCTGCATCGCATCGGCCGGCGCATCCAGCCGCGCCAGCGCGCCCAGCACCATCGGCAGGTGGTTGAACAGCGGCATCGCCTCGGTCCCGTACATCGGCCCGAACCGCACCGACTGGTCGAGTGCCTCGCCAAGCGCTTCGCGCCGCGCGGCAGCGAGGGCAGCGGCGTTGGCGTTGGCGTTGGCGTTGGCGTTGGCGTTGGTCGTGGCGGTGGTGGCGGTGGTGGTGGTCGGGACGGATTCCTGGATGGCGATCATGGCGGGTTCCTGTGCGTCGTTCTTGGCGTGGCTCCCTCTCCCGCTTGCGGGAGAGGGCGGGAGAGAGGGTCTTTGGTGCCTGGATGATCGCTCTCCCCAAGCAATTAATAAACCTTTTGTTTATTAACACCAAGCCCGAAAGGGAGACCCGACAATCACGCCCATGGCTTTCCGATCCCTTGCCCTTCCCGATTCCGTCCCCGGCCAGCTGTGGTTGCAGTCGATGCCGGGCCGCCGCGAGCCCTGGGGTTTCTTCCTCGACGAAGCGCGGCTGCGACAGCTCAATCTGGTGGTCTGCCTGAACCCGCTGGAGGAGGTGGCCGAGCTCTCGCCCGCGTATCACCGCGCGATCGCCGAGGGCCGCCTGCCCTTCCGCTGGATGCATGTCCCGATGCGTGATTACGGCCTCGCATCCGACGCGACGGCCTTCCGCAACGGCGTCGAGCAGATCGCCCAAGGGCTGCGACTCGGCGACCGCACGCTGCTGCACTGCGCCGCCGGCATGGGCCGTACGGGCACGATGGCGGCTTGCGTGCTCAAGTCGCTGGGCACGTCCACGACGCAAGCGGTCGACGCCGTTCGCGCGGCCGGATCCAATCCGCAATCCGCGCTGCAGTCCGGCTGGATCGATCAGTTCTGATCCTGCTCCGCCGGCCGCACCCTGCCCTGCCCCGCTCCCATGTCCCCCTTGCCCCTGGACCTGCGCCACGTCGACGCGGCGCGCGTCGTCATCGACAAGCCGCCCGGCCTGCTGTCAGTGCCCGGCCGAGGCCCCGACAAGCAGGACTGCGCCTGGGCCCGCGTGCAAGCGCGCTTCGCCGACGCGCTGATCGTTCACCGCCTGGATCAAGGTACTTCCGGACTGATCGTCTATGCGCGCGGCGAAGCGATGCAGCGCGCGCTCAGCGAGGCCTTTGCCGCGCGGCTCGTCGACAAGCGCTATGAGGCCGTCGTCCACGGCCTGATCGCTCGCGATGCCTTCGAGATCGACCTGCCCCTGATCGTCGACTGGCCCAACCGGCCGCGCCAGATGATCGACCACGAGCGCGGCAAGCCCAGCCTCACCCGCGTGCGCGTGCTGGCCCGCGACGCCGCATCCCACACCACGCGCGTCGAACTGGAGCCCGTCACTGGCCGCTCGCACCAGCTGCGTGTGCATCTGCTTGCCATCGGCCATCCCATCCTCGGCGACGCGCTGTACGCGCCGCCGGAGGTCCTCGCCCAGGCGCCGCGCTTGCTGCTGCATGCGCGCGATCTGAGACTGCCGGCGCTGCTCGACGCGCCGGCGCTGTCCCTGCATTCACCGCCCGCTTTCTGATCTTCCGGTCAGTGCCGGCGACCTCATTCCCGCCCTTCCCCGCGATTCAAGGAGCTCTCGATGTCCCCTTCCCCGCAGACCCTCACGATCATCACCGGCAGCTCGCGCGGACTGGGCGAGGCGCTCGCGCGCCAGTCGCTGGAGGCGGGCCATCTGGTGGTCGGCATCGCACGCGGCCGCAGCGACTCGCTGGAGCGCTTCGCCCACGAGCGCGGCCTGCCGCTGCAGCAATGGCAGGCGGACCTGTCGAATCCGCTGCAGATCGCGCAGCATCTGGGCGAATGGCTGCGCACGCAGCCCAGCGACTGGAGCGCCGCCACGCTGATCAACAACGCCGGCGTCGTCACCCCGCCCGGCCCCGTGGACGGCGAGTCGCTGCCCGTGCTCTCGGCCGCATTGCGCGTGGGACTCGAAGCGACGCTGCTGCTGAGCGCGGCCTTCCTCGACGCGACGCGCGACTGGTCCGCCGATCGCAAGCTGCTGAACATCTCGTCCGGCCTCGGCCGCCGCGCGATGGCCGGCAGCGCCGTCTATTGCGCCGCCAAGGCCGGCATGGACAACCTCAGCCGCGCCATGGCGCTGGACGAGGCGCACAAGGCCGCCAAGGGCGAACGCGCCGCTCGCGTGGTCTCGCTGGCGCCGGGGATCATCGACACGGACATGCAGGTCCAGTTGCGCAGCGGCGACCACTCCAAGTTCCCGGACCGCGATCGCTTCGCGGCGTTCAAGGAGGAGGGACAACTCGTCAGCGCCGAGGACACGGCCGCGCGGGTGCTGAAGTTCCTTGCCAGAAACGACTTCGGCCAGAACGTGCTGGCCGATGTGCGGGACGCCTGAAGGCGGTGGGGGTCAGCCCACCAGATTCGCCAGCGTCAGCAGCGCCAGCAGCAGCATCCACAGCGCGACGGAGCGCCACACCAGGCCCACCACGCTCTGCAGATGACCCAGCTGCGGCGGCACGCCGCTGGTCGAGCCCTCGGCACGGGTGGCGTCGATGTCGCCGCCCGACTCGAAGGTCTTGCTGCGGTCCGGCGTGACGCCGGGCGCCTCGCTGCCGCCCAGCTGAACGCCCACAGCACCCGCGGCGGCGGCCAGAATCACGCCCTCGTTGCTGTGCGCCCACAGCGCCGCATCGCGGCGCCAGGCGTTTACCGCCTCTTCGAAGTTGCCGACGATCGCGAAACCGGTGGCGGTCAGGCGCGCGGGCACGTGGTCGATCAGGCCGAAGCACTTGCGGGACAGCAGCATCAGGCGCTCGTTGGTCGGCGCGTCCAGCGTCCGGCTCTTGAAGGCCCAATAGCGGCTCGCGAACTCGGCCATGCGGTAGAGCACCGCGCCCGCCGGCCCCAGGCCCAAGGTCGAGCACAGCACGAACCAGAAGAACACGCCGAAGACGTGCCGGTGTGCCGCCAGCAGCGAATGCTCCAGCACATGACGCAGCAGCTCGGTGCGCGGCAGCTCGCTGGCGTCCAGGTGGCGCCATTCGGCCAGCAGGCGACGGGACTCGAGCTCGTCACCACGCTCCAGCGCGTCGCGGATGTCGGTGAAGTAATGGCTGAACTGGCGGAAGCCCAGCGTCAGATAGAGCACCAGCACGTCCAGCGCCAGCGACAGCAGCAGGCTGTACGGACGCACCAGCGCATAGATCGCGCCGACCAGCAGCGCCGGACCCACGACCGTGATCGCCCACACGACGGCCGCGTGATGCGACCGGCCCGCATCGAAATTGCGCCCGGTCCAGCGCACCCAGGCGATCATGCCTTGATGGACCGGATTCCCGTGCGGCAGAGGCTTGAGCTGCTCGCACACCAGCGCCAGCAAGACCGCGAAGAAGTTCATGGCCCGGGATGATAGCGGCCCTCAACCCCCTCCGAAGCGGGAGTTCGCTCCCGCGTTCAGGCTGGCCGTCCGCTCAAGCCCGCAGGAAGCGGTAGAGGTTGCGCAGCATGGCCGCCGTCGCGCCCCAGATGAAGAACTCCTTGGACGCCGCAGCGCTCAGCCCGACGTCCGGATCGGCGTTCGACACGGCAAGACCTGGCCCCGTCCACGGCATCGACAGGAACTGGCGCCGACCTTTCAGCGGGCCTTCGTCGCCGGGGAGCTCGTACTGGTACTCGTGGCGCTGGTGGTGCGCCGGATTCATCAGGAAGGACAGCGGCACCTCGAAAGCCTCGGCGACTTCGAACGCATCGAGCCGCAGCGAGAAGCCGGGGCGCACCAGGCCCACGACGGGCGTCACCTCGTAGGCGGTGATGGTGCGATAGATGGGCAGTTGACCGATCAGCTCGACGAAGGACTCGTCCAGGCCGATTTCCTCGTCCGACTCGCGCAGCGCGGTGCGCTCGGGCGATCCGTCCTCGGGCTCGGCGCGGCCGCCGGGGAAGCTGATCTGGCCGGCGTGGTCGCGCAGATGCGTGGCGCGCTGCGTCAGCAGGACGCTCAGGCCCTCGGGCCGCTGCACCAGCGGGACCAGCACCGCCGCCGGTGTCGGCGAGCGGCCGGCGAAGAGGCCGCCGTCACCCGGGATCTCCGCATCGAGCGCGGACGGGGGCGGTCGCAGAAAGCGCTCGCGCAGCCAGTCCGGGGTCAGGCGCTCGCCAGCGATGGCGGGCAGATGCGCGTCGGTGCCGGCCACGGGCACGACGCGAGGATCCTTGATCGAGGGACGGAGCGGAGGGGGCGTCGTCATGCGCGAGAGGGCGTCCGGTGGCCCGGACTTGTTCGGAGGCGCCCGCGGGCGCGAAGCCCTGATTGGACGTCAGAAACGACAAAGCCGCTCCGGGCAGGGCCTTGGAGCGGCTTTGGGGGCGACTTGCGTCGAGGATCAGGCGGCCGTCTTGGTGGCCAGCTTTTCCTTGATACGTGCCGACTTGCCCGAACGCTGACGCAGGTAGTACAGCTTCGCGCGACGGACGTCGCCACGGCGCTTCACTTCGATCGAAGCGATCAGCGGGCTGTACAGCTGGAACGTACGCTCCACGCCTTCGCCGCTCGAGATCTTGCGGACGATGAAGTTGGAGTTCAGACCGCGGTTGCGGCGGGCGATGACCACGCCCTCGTAGGCCTGCACGCGCTTGCGGGTGCCTTCGACGACGTTGACGTTGACGATCACGGTGTCGCCGGGGGCGAACACGGGGATGGTCTTGTTCAGGCGAGCAATTTCTTCTTGCTCGAGGGTCTGGATCAGATTCACGAGGATCTCCTGGTGATCATGCCGGCGCGAATCAGGACGATTCCAAGACAAGCCGTCGAAGAGACTTCGACGCCGTCCGCGTGGGGATTCAACCAACGTCGCCTGAGACAGAAGTCCCGCGCCGCCCTTGCCCCATCAGCCCGGTAGAGGATCGGAAAAACCCGCGATTATAGACGTCCCTGACCGGCCGTCAAACCTTGGACCTTCAGAGCCCCGCCGCGCGGGTCTGCGCGACCAGCTCCGCGAGGAACTTCTCATCCTTCTTGCTGAGCTTGCCCTCGCGCCGCGCGGCCTCGATCAACTCCGGCCGCCGCGCCTGCGTCAGCGCCAGCGAGCGCTCCCGGCGCCAGCGCGCGATCTCGGCGTGATGGCCCGACAGCAGCACCGGCGGCACCGGCAGCGGGCCCTCGGGCGTCTCCAGCACTTCGGGGCGGCTGAAGTGCGGGCAGTCCAGCAAGCCGTCGGAGAAGCTGTCCTGCTCATGCGAGGCGGCATCGTTGAGCACGCCATCCTGCAAACGCGTCAGCGCATCCAGCATCGCGATCGCGGGCAGCTCGCCGCCCGACAGCACGAAATCGCCGAGGCTGATTTCCATCGTCACATGACGATCCAGCACGCGCTGGTCGATGCCCTCATAGCGGCCGCAGAGCAGCAACGCGCCCTCGCCTTGCGCGAGCTCGCGCACCAGCGCCTGGTCGAGCTTGCGACCGGTCGGGCTGAAATGGATGACCGCGGGCGCGCCGGGATGCGTGGTCGCACGGTCGGCCTTGACGGCAGCGATGGCCCGCTCCAGCGGGGCCGCCAGCATGACCATGCCGGGACCGCCGCCGAAGGGGCGGTCGTCGACGCGGCGGTAGTTGTCCTCGGCATGATCGCGCAGCTGCCAGAGCCGCACGTCGACCTGCTTGCTCTCGTAGGCGCGACGCGTCACGCCGACCCGCAGAAACGGGTCGAAGAGTTCAGGGAACAGCGTGAGAACGTCGAAGCGCATGGGCGTCCGGCCCGACGGCTTCAATAGTCCAGATCCCAGTCGACCGGGATGATCCGCGCGGCCTTGTCGACGTCGCCGACAAACGCATTCACGAACGGGATCAGGATTTCCTCGTCGGGCTTGACCGGCGCGGTCTTGCCCGCGGGCAGGATGCGCAGCACGCAATGCGGGCCGGTGTCGATCAGATCGATCACCTCGCCCAGCGTCGCGCCATCCTTGTTCACGACGGTCATGCCGATCAGGTCGATCCAGTAGAACTCGTCGTCATCGGTCTCGGGGAAGACGCTGCGCGACACGAAGATGCGCGCGCCTTTGAGCGCCTCGGCGCCGTTGCGGTCGGACAGGCCCTCGGCCTGGGCGACGATGCCGTCCGCATGATCGCGGACAGCCAGAATCTTGAGCACGGGCGGCACGATGTGCGGCTTGCCCGGCAGCGCTTTCTCGCTCGGTTTCAGGAACCAGCGGCGGGAAGCGAAAAGCGCCTGGGCATCGGCCGAATGAGACAGGATCTTCATCCAGCCCTTGATGCCCCAGGCGTCAAGCACGCGCCCGACTTCGATGGCGTCCTCCGGAAAAGTCCCAGAGGTCTCGATCACGTCGGGCGCCGCCTTCATCTACGGTGTCCCGGAGATCAGGCGGCGGCGGCCGGAGCGGCGGCAGCCTTCTTGGCGACGTCGACCAGACGGGCGACGGCCGGCGACAGCTGGGCGCCAACGCTCACCCAGTAAGCCACGCGGTCTTGCGAGACGCGCAGGCCTTCGGCATTGCCCGAAGCCACCGGGTTGTAGAAACCGACGCGCTCGATGAAGCGGCCATCACGGCGGTTGCGGCTGTCGCTCACGACCAGGTTGTAGAACGGACGCTTCTTGGAGCCACCGCGGGAGAGTCGAATCACGACCATGATCTATCCTTCAGGTTTTCAGCGTTCCACCGCACCAGGGAGACACACAGGGGCAAGCAGACAATATGACGATCATTCGGACGAGGGGCGCGTGTGTCGCGCCAAGCTCCCCATCCGTGATCGTATGCAGGCACCGTAGATACGCCCCCGGTTCACTCATCACCCCGAGCCACTCCTGTCAAGGAGTCCCGAAGCCTGGTGACCACACCCAAGGGCCAGCGCCAAAACCGCGCATTATAAACTCGCTCCTGACGCTTTGTCTTCCTCCCGCAATGACGACAACTTCCAGCAGTTCCTCCCCTCTCGTGATTCGTCCCAGCCTGGAGGGCGACATCTCGTCGATCCAGCAGATCTACGAGCATGCGGTGCTCCACGGCACCGGCACTTTCGAGACCGACGTCCCCGACCGCGCCGAAATGGCCCGCCGCCGGACCGAGGTCCTCAGCCGTAGCCTCCCGTATCTCGTCGCCGAGCGCGACGGGCAGGTGCTGGGCTACGCCTACGCCAACTATTTCCGCCCGCGCCTGGCCTATCGCTATTTCGTCGAGGACTCGGTCTACCTGGCGCCGACCGCGCAGGGCCAGGGCGTGGGCCGGCTGCTGCTGGCCGAGCTCATCGCCCGCTGCGAGGCCGCCGGCGCGCGACAGATGGTGGCGGTGATCGGCGACTCGCAGAATCTGGGCTCGATCGGCGTGCACCGCGCGCTGGGCTTTGAGCAGACCGGCCTGATGAAGTCGGCCGGCTGGAAATTCGGCAAGTGGCTGGACGTGGTGCTGATGCAGCGCCAGCTCGGCCAGGGCGACAGCAGCTCGCCCACTGGCGCGACCCCGGCGGCAACGGGCGCTCCGGCCACCGCACCGACGACCACGCCCGCCGCATGAGCGCCGCCGCCCCCAGCGGCGTGGCGCCGACGGAGATCAAATCGAAGACGGTCGCCACCTGGCTGAGCTTCACGCTCGGCAGTCTGGGGGCGCACCGCTTCTATCTGCATGGACTGGGCGACCGACTCGGCTGGTTGCATCCGATTCCGACACTGCTCGGCCTCTACGGCGTGCATCGCATGGACACGCTGGGGCAGGACGACGTCACCGCCTGGTGGCTGATTCCGCTGCTGGGCCTGATGCTGGCGCAGAGCATGCTGGCGGGGATCGTCATCGGCCTGACCTCCGACGAGCACTGGGCCGAGCGCCACAACCACGGTCAAGTCCGCAAGACCGGCTGGGGCCCCGTGATCGGCGCAATCGCCTGCCTCATGGTGGGCGGCGCCTGTCTGATGGCGACGATCGCGTTCTCGGCGCAGCGCTACTTCGAGTCGCAGGTCGAAGCAGCCCGAGAGATCAGCCAGTAGACACCCCACTCTTCGCGCCTCCCTGAATGAAGAAAGCCCGGCAGTGCCGGGCTTTCGCGCTTCTGTCGGGACACGCGGCCCCGAACCGGACGATCAGAACAGCGTGAAGCTGAGCCAGTAGAACAGGCCGCCGATGAAGGCCGAGGCCGGGATGGTGAAGATCCAGGCCCAGACGATGTTGCCGGCCACGCCCCAGCGCACCGACGAGGCACGCCGTGTCGAGCCCACGCCGACGATGGCGCCAGTGATGGTGTGCGTCGTCGAGACCGGCACGCCCAGCGCGGTCGCCAGGAACAGCGTGATCGCGCCGCCGGTCTCCGCGCAGAAGCCGCCGACGGGCTTGAGCTTGGTGATCTTCTGACCCATCGTGCGGACGATGCGCCAGCCGCCGAACATCGTGCCCAGGCCGATCGCGAGATAGCACAGGCCGATGACCCAGGTCGGCGGCGAGTGCGAGTCCGTCGCCGCATAGCCCGAGGCGATCAGCAGCATCCAGATCAGACCGATGGTCTTCTGCGCGTCATTGCCGCCGTGGCCCAGGCTGTACAGACCGGCCGAGACCAGCTGCAGGCGCCGGAACCAGTTGTCCACCCGCAACGGGGAGCTGCGCCGGAACAGCCAGGCCACCGCCACCATGAGCAGCGAGCCCAGCAGGAAGCCCAGCAGCGGCGACACGAAGATGAACAGCACGGTCTTGCCGATGCCGCTCATGATCAGGCCCTTGGTGCCCGCCTTCGCGATCGCCGCGCCGACCAGGCCGCCGATCAGCGCATGCGAGGAACTCGACGGAATGCCGTAGAACCAGGTGATCACGTTCCAGGCGATCGCGCCGATCAGCGCGCCGAAGATCACGTGGTGATCGACGATGCCCGGATCAATCGAGCCCTTGCCGATCGTCGCCGCCACCTTCAGCTCGAAGAAGGCGACCGCGATCACGTTGAAGAAGGCCGCGAACAGCACCGCCTGCTGCGGCTTGAGCACGCCGGTCGACACGACCGTGGCGATCGAGTTGGCCGCGTCGTGGAAGCCGTTCATGAAGTCGAACAGCACGGCCAGCACCACAAGCATGGCCACGACCCAGAAGGCCACATGCATCGTTCCCATGGGAGACGCTCCTGTGGGCGGGTCAGGAATTTTCGAGGACGATGCCCTCGATCAGATTCGCGACATCCTCGCAGCGGTCGGAGATGGACTCCAGCTGCTCGTAGATGGCCTTGAGCTTGATCAGCTCGCGCACGTCCTCCTGCTCACGGAAGAGCTTGGACATGGCGGCGCGCATCACGCGGTCGGCGTCGGACTCGAGCTTGTCGATCTCCTCGCAGGCCTTGATCGCCGCCTCGGCGGTCTGGGCCTCGCTCAGCTTGGGCAGCAGCGACACGGCGTGCTTGACGCGCTCGCAGCACTTGGCGGACAGGTCGCCCAGACGCAGCACCTCTTCCGGGATGGAGCGCACGTCGTACAGCTGCATGGTCTCGGACGAGTCCTGCAGCAGATCGAGGATGTCGTCCATCGCGTTGATCAGGCCGTGGATCTGCTCGCGATCGATCGGCGTGATGAAGGTGCGATGCAGCAGCCGGTTCACCTCGGCGGTGATGCGGTCGGCATGGTGCTCGGCGCGGTCGACTTCGGCGGCGTACTTCTCGCGCAGCGTCAGGTCGTTGTAGTTCTGGATCATGAGCATGAAGGCGCGCGCGCCTTCGACGATCTGAGCGCCGTGCTCATTGAACAGCTCAAAAAAATTGCCCTCACGGGGCAGCAGCTTGCCGAAAAACATGAATGGCTCCACGGGCCGTGCGATCCCCGGCGGATCGTCACAAATAGTTCATTTCCGTGTCACGGAAAACCCGAGAGTGTACCGGCCCGCATCCCGACGCGGGGGCGACCCGTGCGCAAAGCCATGGCCGCGGTCGTCGCATCGACGCGACGAGCCCCGGAAATCACAGGCCCGCGTGCGGCGGTCGCAGCGGCAGCGTCTCGCGCTGCAAGACCTGATCCGCCGTGGCGGACAGGAAGTCGGCCAGCAAGCCCAGGCCGGGCGCGCTCAGCGCCGGATCCAGCTCCAGCAGCGGCCGCAGCACGAAGGCCCGTTGGTGCAGGCGCGGATGCGGGACGCTGAGCCGGTCCAGGTCCACGGTCTGGTCGCCGTAGAGCAGCAGATCCAGATCCAGCGTCCGCGGCGCGTTGCGATAGGGGCGCTCGCGGCCGTGGCGCGATTCGATCGCCTGCAGCGCCGCGAGCAGCGTCAGCGGCGGCAGGTCGGTGCGCACCCGCGCGACCGCATTCAGATAGTCGGGGCCGTCGCTGTCGACCGGCGCGCTGCGCCAGGCCGAGGACACCCGCTCCAGTTGCACGCTCGTCACGTCGGCGAGATCGGCCAAGGCCGTTTCCAGCGTGTGCCGCAGGTCGCCGAGGTTGGCGCCCAGGCCGACGTAGGCGGCGATCATGCGTCGCCGCCGGCGCCTTCGGACGACGCGGATCCACCCTCGCCGCCGGCCGCCTTGGGCTTGCGACGACGGCGGCGCTTCTTGGCCGGGTTGGGCGCGCCCTCGCCGTCCGCATCGCCGCCATGATCGCCCCCGGCTGCGCCATCGAAGGGGACAGCGGCGGCCGATTCACCCGCCACCTGCGTGCTCACGGCGCCGCGCGGCACCGAGTGCACCCGCCCGCCGCCCGCCTTGGGCTTGCTGCGCGGGCTGCCCTGACGCTGTGTCTCGCGCGCCTGGTCGAGCAGCGCGCGACGGTCGTCCTCGCTGCCCAGCGCGAAGTCCTCCCACCAGTCGGCCAGCGCCGAATCGATCTCGCCCGCCTCGGCGCGCAGCGCCAGGAAGTCGAAGCCGGCGCGGTAGCGCGGCTGTTCGATCAGGCGGTGCGGGCCGCTGCCGGTGCGGCGCTCGAAGCGCGGTTGCATCATCCAGATCTCGCGCATGTCGGCGGCCAGCTTGCCGCGACCGGAGATGTCGCCCACGCGCGCGTCGAAGACCAGGTCGATGGCCTGCTGCAGCGCCGGCACCGGACCCTCGCCGCCGTCGATCAGACGCTTCCAGCGCTGCTGGACGTCGCCCCACAGCATGCAGGCCAGCATGAAGCTGGGCGCCACCGAGCGCCCTTCGGACACACGGCGGTCGGTGTCCTCCAGCGCCAGGCGCACGAACTTGCCGTGCACGTTGTCAGGAAGCGCACCGTCCTTGTCCAGGACCGCGTCGAGAATGGGAAACACGCCGCGCGACAGGCCCTGCTTGCGCAACTCGTCGATGCTCGCCAGCGCATGTCCGGTCTGCAGCAGCTTGATCATCTCGTCAAACATGCGCGACAGCGGCACGTTGGCCAGCAGCGGCGCCATCGCGGCGATCGGGGCGCGGGTCTTGGGCTCGATCGTGAAGCCCAGCTTGGCGGCGAAACGCACGGCGCGCAGGATGCGGACCGGGTCCTCGCGATAGCGGGTCTCCGGGTCGCCGATCATGCGCAGCACCTTCTTGCGCGCGTCGGCCAGACCGCCGTGATAGTCAACGACCATCTGCTTCTGCGGGTCGTAATACATCGCGTTGACGGTGAAGTCGCGACGCGCGGCATCCTCGATCTGCGGCCCCCAGACGTTGTCGCGCAGCACGCGGCCGGACGCGTCGACGACATGGGACTTGCCTTCCAGCGCGCCCTTGGACGTCTTCTCGTTGCCCTGCACCTGCTCGGCGTCGTCTTCCTTGAGCAGTGCTCGGAAGGTCGAGACCTCGATGACCTCGTGCTCCCGGCCACGGCCATAGACCACGTGCACGATGCGGAAGCGGCGCCCGATGATGAAGGCGCGGCGGAACTGGTTCTTGACCTGCTCGGGCGTGGCGTCGGTGGCGACGTCGAAATCCTTGGGCCGGCGATTCAGCAGCAGGTCGCGCACGGCGCCGCCGACGATGTAGGCCTCGAAGCCCGCGTCCGTGAGGCCCTTGACGACCTTGACGCCGCGTTCGTCGAGCAGCTCCGGATCGATGCGGTGTTCCTCCGCGGCGATCTCGACGCGCTTGCCCAGCGGCGTGGCGATGGCCCCGCCCGGCTTGCCCAACAGCTTGTTGATCAGTTTTTTAATCATTCGAAGAGCTTCAAAATCGGCCAGCCACGTTCACGCGCCAGCGTTTCCAGCGCCGCCGTCGGATTGGTCGCGACGGGATGGCTGACCTGCTCCAGCAGCGGCAGGTCGTTCATCGAGTCGCTGTAGAAATGCACGCGCTCGAAATCCTCCCAGCGCCGGCCCTGCTCGGCCAGCCAGTCGCGCACCCGCACGATCTTGCCGGCCTGGAACGAGGGGACGCCGCGCACCCGGCCGGTGTAACGGCCCGCCTCGTCCTTCTCGAGTTGCACGGCGATCAGGTGGTCGATGCCGAAGGCCTTGGCGATGGGTTCGGTGACGAACTCGTTGGTCGCCGTGACCACCGCCACCAGGTCGCCCGCCTCCACATGCCGGCGCACCAGCGCGCGCGCATTGTCGCGCAACATCGGACCGACGATGCGTTCCATGAACCGGGCCCGCGCCGCCTCGGCCTCCGCGGGCGGCTTGGCGCGCCAGACCGAGGTGGCGAAATCGACGTACTCGTCCAGATTCAGGTCGCCGCGCTGGTACTGGGCGTAGAACTCGTCGTTGCGGGCGGACCAGACGCCCGCGTCCGCCCAGCCGATCTCGACCATGTAGGCGCCGAAGGCGTGGTCGGAGTCCTGCGGGATCAGCGTGCCGTCGAGGTCGAACAGGGTCAGGTCCACGTCGCGAGTCCTTGAAGAGTCGGGGAGAGGTTGAAAGGCTGGGACAGCTTGAAAGGCTGCAAGGGCTTGAACGACGTCGCGGTGCGCGGGGAGTAGCGGGCCCGGGAGGTCGGATTCATGAGGGTCGGCGGATCAGGCGGGTCAGGCGGTGACCTGATCGGCCAGCATCTGCCGCAGCAGCGGCACGGTGACGGCGCGCTTGCTGGCCAGGGCGAACTCGTCCAGCCCGTCCAGCAGGCGCATCAGGTGCTTGAGGTCGCGCTCGTAGCGGGTCAGCAGATAGTCCATCACGTCGTCGCTCAGGGCGATGCCGCGGCGGTCGGCCTCGCGGCGCAGGACGGCGCGGACCTCGAACTCGGACAACGGCTGCAGCGCGAAGGTCGGCCCCCAGCCCAGGCGGGTGCGCAGGTCCTCGCGCAGGTTCAAGTCCACGGGTGGCGCCGTGCCAGTGGAGACCACCGCCAGGCCCAGCGTGGCGGCCTCGACGAAGAGCGCGAACGCGGCATGCTGCTGGCCGGCGTCGAAGCGCTGGCAGTCGTCGAGCAGCAGCAGGCTGGGGTGGGTCGGGAGCTCCCAAGGGAGCGGCGTGTCGGCGTCATACCAGCCGACCTGCGCGCCGGCGGCCTGCCAGTGCTGGGCGAGCGCGCGCAGCACATGCGTCTTGCCGGTGCCGGGCTCGCCCCACAGGAACACCGGCGGCGAGCCCGCGCCCAACCCGATGATGTGCGTCAGGGCTGCGACGTTGGCGCCGGTGAGGAGCGTGTCAAAGGTGAAGTCGGGCTCGGGCCCGAGCGACAGGGGAATTTGCTTCAAACGACCAAGCCTTGGATCGGGAGCAAGCTCCCTCGAAGACCGAGGATTCTAGTCGCCCCGAAAACGCTCAATGAAGGGTTGCGGGACCTTCTCCGTCCCTGATCTGCTGGAGCCACTGGTCCAGCTCGGCGCGCTCGACCCGGTCGTCGGGCAGCAGGGCCACCAGCTTGCGCTGCACCGCCAGCAGTCGCGGCAGGTCCTGGGCCTCGAGATGGATCTGCTTGAGGTTGCGCAGCATGCGCGCCAGGATGTCGCGCGACGAGGCCGTTCCGAGAAATGTGTCCAGCGGCATGGGCTCGCCGGGCGCCAGGCCGGCGCGGTCGCGCCAGGGGCTGAGGAACTCGTCCAGCTCGCCCCGCCCCAGCGAGCGGCCACTGAACGGATCCAGCACGACTTCGCCCTGCGGCAAGCGCAGCTTCATCAGAAAGTGACCCGGGAAGCTCACGCCCTTGACCCGCAGCCCGATGTGCGAGGCCAGCTCCATGTAGATGATGGCCAGCGTGATCGGGATGCCGCGCCGCGTGGCCAGCACCTGATGCAGATAGCTGTTGCCGACGGCGTAGTAGTCGTTGACGTTGCCCGCGAAGCCGAGCTCGCCGTGGAAGTACTGGTTGAGCATGCGCAGCCGGTGGCTGGGCGGGGCGTCGGCCGGGAGGCGCTGACGCAGTCGCTCGCCCATCCGGTCCAGCTCCGCCATCACCTGCTGCACATCCAGTCGGGGCACGTCGTCCAGCGCGATCGCGGCGGCGGCTTCGGCGAGATTCAGCGAATCGTCGTCGGCGACCAGGGTCTCGAAATAGTCCAGCGCCGTCGGCACGGACCACTGCAAAGGCGAAGTCATGCGCCCGAGTCTACGCCCGGCAGACGGCCTCGCCGAGCGGTCCCAAGATCACCCGCGGCGGGCGAAGTGGCGCAGCTTCACGCCCAGCAACAGCAGCACGGTGAAGTACAGCAGCGCCGAGCCGCCCAGGCTCAGCGCCATCCAGCCGGCACGAACCAATTCGAAGTGGCCGCCCTTGCCGCCGGTCCAGTCGAAGTAGCTCGCCAGCCACCATTGCAGCGCGCCCATGGCGGCGCTCGCGATCACGACACGCAGCAGGAACATCGGCCAGCCGGCCTCCGGCGTGTAGCTGCCCAGCTTGCGCAGGCCGCGCAGCAGCAGGAAGGCATTCACCATCGCGCCCAGGCCGATGGACAGCGACAGGCCGGCCACGCCGACCTTGAAGCCGAACACGAAGATCGCGTTGCAGACCTGCGTCAGGATCAGCACGCCCACCGCGATGCGCACCGGCGTGCGCATGTCCTGGCGCGCATAGAAGCCGGGCGCGAGCACCTTGATCGACACCAGCCCCATCAGCCCCAGCCCGTAGCCCATCACCGCATAGGCCGTGTGGGCGACGTCCTCGGGCTTGAAGGCGCCGCGGTGGTAGAGCACGGCCACCAGCGGCTCGGCGAAGACCAGCAGCGCCACCGCGCAGGGAAGCGCCAGCAGCAGCGTCAGGCGCAGCCCCCAGTCCAGAAGGCCGGAGTACTTCTCGGACTCGCCCCTGGCGGTGCTCGCCGCCAACTGCGGGGTCAGCACCACGCCCAGCGCCACGCCCAGCAGCGCGATGGGGAACTCCATCAGCCGGTCCGCATAGGTCAGCCAGGAGGCGGCGCCCTCGCCCACCGAGATCGCGATCTGCGTATTGATCAGCAGCGAGAGCTGGGCCACGCCCACGCCCAGCAGCGCCGGGCCCATCTTGCGCAGCACATGGCGCACGCCCTCGTCGGCGCAGGCGCGGCGCAGGCCGGACCAGCCCAGCGAGAAGCGCGGCATCAGCCCGAGCCGGGTCAGCGCCGGAATCTGGATCAGGAGCTGCAGCACGCCGCCGATCATCACGCCGATGGCCAGCGAGTAGATGGGCGGATAGCCGTGCCGCTCCAGCACCGGCACCAGGCCGTAGCCGGCCGCGATCGACGCGACGTTCAGCAGCACCGGCGTGACCGCCGGAACGATGAAGCGCTTCCAGGTATTGAGAATGCCGGCCGACAGCGCCACCAGCGACATGAAGCCGATGTAGGGGAACATCCAGCGCGTCATGACCACCGCGGCCTCGTGGGTGTCTGCCCGCAGGCCGGCGCCCAGCATCCACACCAGCAGCGGCGCACCCACCACGCCCAGCACGCAGGTCGCCAGCAGCGCCCACAGCAGCACCGTGGCGACGGCGTCGATCAGATGGCGGGTGGCGTCGTCGCCGTCGCGGGCCCGGGCGGCGGCCAGCGCCGGCACGAAGGCCTGGGAGAACGCCCCTTCCGCGAACAACCGCCGCAGCATGTTGGGGATGCGGAAGGCGACGTTGTAGGCGTCGGTCATCCCGCTGGCGCCGAACAGCGCCGCGATCATCTGCTCCCGGACCAATCCCGTGATGCGGGACAACAGCGTGAACACCGAGACAAC
Organism: Roseateles sp.; assembly: GCF_039595295.1. Taxonomy (GTDB): domain Bacteria; phylum Pseudomonadota; class Gammaproteobacteria; order Burkholderiales; family Burkholderiaceae_C; genus Roseateles. The sequence goes on along the minus strand of NZ_JBCNLU010000006.1, from coordinate 113,486 downwards.
GGAGGCGGTACGCAGCAGATTCATGCGGGAAATTCTTGTGGGCGGGCCCGGGGGCGGTCGCGCATTATGGAGTCTCGGATTCGGGCAACTTGGATATTCGCTTGGCGCCTGCTATACTCGCCGTCTTTGCACCAACTGGATTCAGAACACAATGGCAAGCTCTTCCAAAGCCAAGAAGAAAACCGTGCGTCTGGCCTCGGGCCGCAAGCGCGCACGTCAAGACGTCAAGTTGAACGCCGCCAACTCGGCGCTGCGTTCGAAGTTCCGCACGGTCATCAAGAACGTGCAAAAGGCGATCGTCACGGGTGACAAGGCCAAGGCCGCTGACCTGTTCAAGACCGCCCAGCCCGTCATCGACTCGGTCGCCGACAAGGGCATCTTCCACAAGAACAAGGCGGCTCGTCACAAGAGCCGCCTGTCCGCCAAGATCAAGGCGCTGGCCGCCTGATAAACAAACCAGCTCTGGTGCAAGGAAAGGGCCCGCCTCGGCGGGCCTTTTTCATTTCACCCTCTCAAGAGCTCACAGCGGCATCGGCGCCGTGGTCTGGCCGACGACCTCGCGCACGTGCAGCCAGTCGGCGACATTGCGCGCCACCCATTCCCCATCGTCCAGGGGCAGGTCATGCCCGGCACGGGCATGCAGGCGCAGCGGCGCGCCCCAGGCACGACTGATCGCCTGCGAGCAGCGCCAATCCACCAGCGAATCCCCCTGGCTGCAGAGCAGCAGCATCGGCGGCTCCGGCTTGGCGACGCTGGCGCGGTAACGCGCGGCGGCGAGCAGCTGGCGCAGTGCATTGCGCTTGCGAACCGGATGCCGACGCTGGATGGACACCCAATCCTCGAGCACCCGTTCCGGCTGTTGCTGCAGCCGCGTGGTCATGGACAGCACCTTCGCTTCGCGCTGCCGCAGGCTGAGCCGCGTCAGGCTCAACATCAGCAGCGACCAATAATTCGACGGACGCAGCCGGCGGAAGAAAGCGCTGAACGGGCGCAGGCTGGTATTGATCAGCACGATCGCGGAAAGCTCGCCCGGGTATCGCGACGCCCATTCGCTGGCGACCATCGCGCCCAGCGACATCGCCAGCAATTGATAAGGGGGCGGCACGCCGCGGCGGCGCAACTCCGCACGGCAGTCTTCCATCATGTCCTCGACATGGGTGGGGCTGCTCTGGCGATGCTTGTCGCCGTTGCCCGGCAGATCGAGCAACTCCAGCCGCGCCCGCGGCTGCTGAATGCGCAGCGCCCGCAGCAGGCGGGCCGGGAAGTCACCCCAATGGGCGCTCTCGCGCGTCAACCCGCGCAGCAAGACCCAGGTCTGACCACCACCCTGCCCCTCCATCAATCCCTCCTGCGATACCACCTGATGAGCGCCTGTTCGCCGTGATCCAGACGCGACTCCGGTCCCGGCAGCCATCGGGCCGCACCTTGGGCGGCACGCGTCATGAAGTCCAGCCAGGACATGTGTCGACGCAACACGCGCCGCTGGCGATGCTCGATCAACGGATTGAACATGCCGTGCCGGGAGAGTAGCTGGCGCGGATTTTTCTTGACCCACAGCCATGACCCCATTTCGAGCGTCATCGGCAAAAAGACCCCTCGATCGAGGGTGAGCGATTCGTCGTACAGGTGGTCCCAGAGATCGCCGTGGGTCAGGTAATGCCGGCTCTGCGGCTCCATCAGATAGGGATGCGGGGACAGGCATTGGTCGAGCACCTCGCATAGCGCGTGGACCTCAGCCAGATGCCGCATCGGTTTGCGACTGCGCGCGTAGGGGAACCAGATGCGGTCGTGCAGGCCAAAGCCGGAATGGCAGTCGATGGTCAGCGAGATCGGGCGGCCCAGGAGCTCTTCGCGGACCAGGCGGCACAGGGCATCGCTCTCCGGTTGCAGGGGGGCGCCGACCGCGCCGCGGTACCAGGGCAGACGGCTGGACAGGCGCTGGCCGCCGACGAGGAAAGGGACCGGGTGTTCGGCATCCTGCGGCGCGTTGCGCATCAGGTCAACGCCGGCGGGGTTCGCGCGGGAGGCCATCAGCACGCCGCCTGGGTTGACCACGGGGAGGAAGACCAGCCGAAGCGATTCCAGCTGCTGATGCAGGCTCAAGTCCCAGCGCATGCGCCGCACCAGGCTGCCCAGGAAGGCCAGCACGACTTGCGCGCCGATGCGCTCCAGCCCGTGGACGCCGCCGACGAAGCCGATGCCGGGTACCTTGGGGTCGGGGTTGCCCATGGTCACTGCAACGACGGGGAGGTCGCCGCCGGCGACGCTGATCCGAGTGAGCTCTCGGGCGCGGACCAAGTCCCCGCCTTGGTCGATCAGGCGCCAGAGTTCCTGCAGTTCCGGCAGGACGGGCGCGACGCGAAGCGCAGCGGCGGCGGTGGAGACGGCCATGTCGGCGGCCTTGTCGGGGAGTCGGGGCGAACCGGCAAGGGTAGGCGCGTACGGGCGACTGGGCGATGGCTCGTTCGGGCTGGGCCGTGAGGCTCTGGTGGGCGACGGCCCTCTCCCCTCCCCCTCTCCCGCAAGCGGGCGAGGGAATGCGCTATCGCAAACGGACTGGCGAGGGGAGCGCGCGCTACCGCAAGCGGGCGCGCATGGCGCGAGGGGAACGCAAACTCAGACGGCGGGGCCGGGCTTGGGGCCGGTGCCGCCCTCGGGCAGCAGGCAGGCGTCCACGACCTGCAGCTTGTTGTCGCGGGCGAAGTTCATGACGAAGTCCCAAGCCATGGGCTCCACCGACTTCAGCGCCTCGTTGACGATGACGCACTTGACGCCGTTGACCACGCGCGGGACGCAGTAAGGGCTGTAGCCCAGGTACGCGTCGCGGCCGCTGCGGGTGCCGCCGGGGCGGAAGCAGGACATCGCACCCGCCAGACGCTCGGCCCAGTCGCTCGGACGGAAGGTTCGGCCATCCGTGGTGATGCCCTGGATGAACACTTCTCGCGGCTTGGGCTGCTCAGTCATTGGCTAATCGGCGATCTCACGCGTCCCGGCAAAACCGCTATTGTGCCTTGGATGTGTTGCGCCGCAGCACACATGGACTTCTGCTCGCCCGCTGGTAAGCGTGGCTGACATCACTGTCCAGGACGAATCTCCTCGGCTTCCAGGGTCGACCCGTAGAATCGTCCGCTCACGTCGACCAGGCGCCCGCCCCGCGGGGCACCCGCCGCATTTCCCCCACCCCTCCTCGACTCTGGAGACTTGATGAACGCCCCGGACTCCTCGTTCGCCGCCCCGACCGATCCCCATGTGATGCAGACCTACGGTCGCCTCCCCTTCGCGCTGTCGCACGGCGAAGGCCTCACGGTGTGGGACACGGCCGGCCGACGATACCTGGACGCGCTCTCCGGGATCGCCGTCAACACGCTGGGGCACAACCACCCCCGGCTGGTCGCGGCGCTGCGGGACCAGGTGGGCAAGCTGATCCACACCAGCAACTACTACCACGTCCCGCTGCAGGAGACGCTGGCGGCCAAGCTCTGCGAGCTCTCCGGCCTGACCAACGCGTTCTTCTGCAACTCCGGCCTGGAAGCGAACGAAGCGGCGCTCAAGATCGCCCGCAAGTTCGGCCATGACCGCGGCAACGACAACCCCGCCGTGATCGTGTTCGAGAAGGCCTTCCACGGCCGCTCGATCGCCACGCTGTCGGCCACCGGCAATCCCAAGGTGCAAGCGGGCTTCGGTCCGCTGGTGCCGGGCTTCGTCCGCGTCCCGCTGAACGACGTGGCCGCGATCGAGCAGGCCATCGCGCAGAACCCCAACATCACCGCGATCTTCCTGGAGACCATCCAGGGCGAAGGCGGCATCAACGCCGCGCACATGGAGTTCCTGAAGGAACTGCGCCGCCTGTGCGACCAGCACGACCTGCTGCTGATGCTGGACGAGGTCCAGTGCGGCATCGGCCGTACCGGCAAGTGGTTCGCACACCAATGGGCGGGCATCGTCCCTGACGTGATGCCGCTGGCCAAGGGACTGGGCTCGGGCGTCCCCATTGGGGCGGTGGTCTGCGGTCCGCGCGCGGCCAAGGTGCTGGGCGCCGGCAATCACGGCACGACCTTCGGCGGCAACCCGCTGGCGATGCGCGCCGGCGTCGAGACCCTGGCCGTCATGGAAGCCGACGGCCTGCTGGCCAACGCCACCCAGGTCGGCGCGGAGCTGAAGGCCGCGCTGGAGCAAGGCTTGGCCGGCGTGCCGGGCTTCGTCGAGGTGCGCGGCTACGGCCTGATGATCGGCATCCAGCTGGACCGCCCCTGCGGCGTGCTGCTGGGCCAGGCGGCGGAAGCCGGCCTGCTGATCAGCGTGACCGCGGACTCCGTCGTGCGTCTGCTGCCGGCATTGATCGTCAGCAGCGCCGAGGCCGCCGAGATCGCCGCGCGTCTGGTGCCGCTGATCAAGGCCTTCCTCACGGCGCCCGCGCCATGAAGCCGGGGGACAGCCTGATGCGCCACTATCTGCAGTTCAAGGACCTGCGCGCGGAGGAGTACGCCCATCTCTTCGAGCGGGCGTCGACGATCAAGCGTCGCTTCAAGAACTACGAGAAGTACCAGCCGCTGCAGGACCGCACGCTGGCGATGATCTTCGAGAAGGCCTCGACGCGCACGCGAGTGAGCTTCGAGGCGGGCATGTACCAGATGGGCGGCTCGGTGGTGCATCTGACCACCGGCGACAGCCAGCTGGGCCGAGCCGAGCCCATCGAGGACAGCGCCCGCGTGATCAGCCGCATGGTCGACATCGTGATGATCCGCACCTATGAGCAGACCAAGCTGGAGCGCTTCGCGGCGCACTCGCGGGTGCCGGTCATCAACGGTCTGACCAACGAGTACCACCCGTGCCAGATTCTGGCGGACCTGTTCACCTTCATCGAGCAGCGCGGCATGGACCGTCGCGGCGCGATCGACATGGACTGCCTGAAGGGTCGCGTGGTGGCCTGGGTCGGCGATGGCAACAACATGGCCAACACCTGGCTGCAGGCGGCGGAGATCCTGGGCTTCACGGTGCACGTGAGCACGCCCAGCGGCTACGAGATCGACCCGGCGGTGGCGGGCATCAAGAACACCGCTTGCTACAAGGTCTTCGCCGATCCGAAGGAAGCCTGCCGCGACGCGGATCTGGTGACGACGGACGTCTGGACCAGCATGGGCTACGAGGCCGAGAACGAGGCGCGCCGCGCCGCCTTCGCGGACTGGTGCGTCGATGCGGACATGATGGCCTTGGCCAAGCCGGATGCGCTGTTCATGCACTGCCTGCCGGCACACCGCGGTGAAGAGGTTGCAGCCGAGGTCATCGACGGTCCGCAGTCGGTGGTCTGGGACGAGGCCGAGAACCGCATGCACGTGCAGAAAGCGCTGATGGAGTACCTGCTGCTGGGCCGCATCGGCTGATGCGCCCTGCCCGCATGCGGGCATCGCGAGGATCGCGAACGAAAGACAAGGCCCGCCTCGAGCGGGCCTTGTCGCTTGGAGTCTGTGGAGGGCACCGAGGCGCCCAGCTTGAGCCCAGTTACTTCTGCGTCACCAGCGGCTTCAACCCCTCTTCATACGTCCCCGGCGGGTAGTGCTTCTGCACCGCCCTCCACACCGCGCCGGAGCGCGCGCTGCGTTCCAGCGCATCGCCCAGGATCTCTCTATCCTTGGACGACAGGTGCCGCGACAGATACACCCCGCTGTCACCCCAGCCCAGCTCCGCCAGCGGCTCGAAGCGCAAGCGCTCCAGCAGGCCCTTGATCCGCGAGTCCTGCAGCAGCGTGCCCGAGAAGATCGACGGCGCCATCACCGTCACGTCCGCCAGACTGCGGTCCAGCGCGCGCGCCACCGCCAGCACGTCGGCCTCCAGCACCAGCCGCTTCTGCTCCTTCAGCGTCTGCAGCAGACGCTGGTAGGACTCGCCATAGTCAAAGCCCCGCACCACCGCCACGCGCAGCTCGCGCCGTTCGGCCAGCTCCGCCAGGCTCTCGATGGGCGCGCGGTCCGACGCCAGCGAGATCAGCATCGGACGCGCCTTCATCATCGGAATGAAGTCGCCCCGCGCGTCCCGTACCGAGGTGCGCGTCGCCGGGACCAGCAGATCCGCGTTGCCGCCAGTGAACATCGCTTCCAGCCGTGCCCGCGGTACCACGACGAACTCGAAGCGGCAACCCGTCTCCGTGCCGATCTTGCGCAGCAGGTCGGGATAGACGCCGGCCACCTCGCCGCCCGAGGACATCACGCTCAACCCGATGGGCGATACCGGCACCCGCATGGCCCGTGTGCACTCCGCCCGGGCGGACGCCCCCATCAGGGGCAGCGCGAGCCCCAGCAAGAGGATCGCGCGCATGCGGCCACGCCGCCCGCCGCCGCGTCCGCGGGCATCGCCGCCTTGCCGCCGTCCCGATGCAAACATCTTGTTTTCTCCCGTGCCGGTTCTTGCCGGCATCGTGTGTCCGGCGGCCAGATTAGCAAACACCCGCGGCCTCGCCGCGCTGGAATCCCCTCTCCCCGCCCATTTGGAGGACACCCCCTTCGCCCGAGGGGGAAGAAGACGGCCGGACTCGCGCGACCGATCAGCGGCGCGTCAGCCGCTCGTGGCATGCTTGACGGCTCATGAAAACCGCTCTGATCTCCGACCTGCATGCCAATCGCCAGGCGCTCGAGGCCGTGCTCGAGAACGCCCGGCAGCAGGGCGCCGGGCACTTCGCGTTCCTGGGCGATTACGTCGGCTACGGCAGCGACCCGGGCTGGGTGGTCGATCGCGTGCGCGAGCTGCGCGAGGACGGCGCCATCGTCGTGGCCGGCAACCATGACCTGGCCGTCGCCAACGGACCGCGCCCGACCATGAACGACGACGCCCGCGCCGCCATCGAGTGGACGCGCTCGCATCTGGACGCGGCCCAGCTGCGCTTCCTCGCGACGCTGCCCATGTCCGACGAGGAGGACGACTGCCTCTACGTCCACGCCAATGCCTTCGACCCCTCGGGCTTCGCCTACGTGCAGGGGCGGCTGGAGGCGATGCGGAGCCTGCATGCGACCGAGTGCCGCTACACCTTCTGCGGCCACATGCATGAGCCCATGCTGTATCACCTGTCGGGCACCGGCAAGGCGGGCGACTTCAAGCCCCAGCCGGGCATGCCGATTCCGCTGCTGCCCAACCGCCAATGGCTGGTCATCCCCGGCGCCTGCGGCCAGCCGCGCGACGGCAACCCCGCCGCCGCCTACGCGCTGTTCGACCACGACAGCGAGGAACTGACCTTCCAGCGCGTCCCCTACGATGTCGACGCCGCCGCCGCGGCCCTGCGCCGCGCACAGGGTCTCCCGGCGGACCTGGCCGAGCGCCTCGCGCAGCGGCTGATCGCCGGCCGCTGAAGCGATGAACGACCACTCCCCGCCCTCCTCCACCCCGCCTTCGAAGCCGTCGCCGCAGTCGTCGACGCAGGCGCCGCTGTCGCCTTCGACGTCGCCGTTGTCGGAGGCCGCGCAGGCCGGTGCTCAGGCCGCCGCGGCGCCCGTCACCCCCATCACCACACCGCTGCAGCCGGGTCAGGTGCTGGACGGGTTCGTGCTGGAGGCGCGGCTGCACCAGGGCGGCATGGCCAACCTCTGGCAGGTGCGCCGCGAGCAGCCCCTGCCCGGCGAGGACTTCCCGCTGATGATGAAGGTCCCCCGCATCAAGGGCGGCGAGGACCCGGCCAGCATCGTCGGCTTCGAGGTCGAGCAGATGATCATGCCGGCGCTCAAGGGCCCGCATGTCCCGCGTTTCGTCGCACGCGGCGACTGGCGGCGTCAGGCCTACATCGTCATGGAGCGCATCGAGGGCGACAGCCTGCGCCCCCGCCTGGACCAGGCGCCGCTGCCGCTGGTCGAGGTGGTCGAGCTCGGGATCCAGATCGCGCACGCGCTGACCGATCTGCATCGCCAGCACCTGGTCCATCTCGACATCAAGCCCAGCAACATCCTGCTGCGCGCCGACGGCAGCGTGGTGCTGGTGGATTTCGGCTTGTCGCGCCACGACTTCCTGCCCGACCTGCTGGAGGAGGAGTTCTCGCTGCCCATGGGCACCGGCCCCTACATGTCGCCGGAGCAGGTCCAGTTCGTCCGCAACGATCCACGCAGCGACCTCTTCGCGCTGGGCGTGATGCTCTACCACCTGGCCACTGGCGAGCGCCCTTTCGGTCAGCCAACCTCGGTGCGCCAGCTGCGGCGTCGGCTCTACGTCGATCCGATTCCGCCGCGCGCCATCCGGCCGGAACTCCCGCCCTGGTTCCAGGAGGTGGTGCTGCACTGCCTGGAGGTGCACGCCGAGCGCCGCTACCAGAGCGCCGCCCAGCTCGCGCTGGACCTGCAGCGGCCTGACGCCGTTCCCTTGACCGCGCGCGCCCACAAGCTGCAGCGCAGCGGCCTGGTGCGGCGTTTCAAGCGCTGGTTCCTCGCGATGGGCGAGGAACCGCGCGCGCCCGCGTCGGCCGGTGCGCAGCTGGCGCGCAGCCCGGTGATCATGGCCGCCGTCGACGTGCAGGGCGCCACGCCCGCGCTGCTGGACGAGCTGCGCGAGGTCGTGCGCCGCCTGATGCAGACCGAGCCCGGCGCACGCCTGGCCTGCGTCGGCGTGATGAAGACCAACCGCATCGGCATGGACGAACTCACCGACGCGCAGGGCCGCAGCCACCACGTGCAGCAGCTGATCGCGCTGAAGAACTGGGCTCATCCGATGACGCGCGAGCTTGCGCTGGAGGACGGCCGGCTGACCTTCCACGTCCTGGAGGCGCCCGACACGGCGGACGCGCTGATCGAGTTCGCCGCCAAGACCGGCGTGGACCACGTCGTGATGGGCGCGCGGGCGAGCTCGGCGCTGCGGCGCTATCTCGGTAGCGTGTCGACGCAGGTCGTGACGCAGTGCGCCTGCACGGTGACCGTCGTGCGCGAGCCGCCGCTCCCCGATGCGCCCGCCGGCGATGATGTGCAGATCAGCCCTTCGGCCTCGAATTGATGAGCTCCGCCCAAGACAACCCCTGCACCCGATGCGGCGCCTGCTGCGCCAGCTTCCGGGTCGACTTCGCCCGGCAAGAGCTGCTCAGCGAGGGCGGCACGGTGCCGGACGGCTTGACGGTGGACGTCACCGACGCGACCTGCCGCATGCGCGGCACCGACCATGCACGGCCGCGCTGCGCGGCGCTGCAGGGCACGGTCGGGGAGCGCGCCGGCTGCGGCATCTACGAGTGGCGCCCGTCCCCCTGTCGCGAATTCGGAATGCGTGCGCCGCTGGGCCTGGGCGACGAGGCCTGCAACCGGGCACGCGCCCGGCATGGTCTGACGCCGCTTTGAGCGGCGCCGCTCACTGCGAGACGGTTCGCCCGCGCGCCGACATCTTGGCCTTCAGCGAGTCCAGCTTGGCGGTGTAGAGCTGCCGCTGCTTGATCGTGGTGCTGTACTCCTCGGCCAGCACCAGCTCCTTGCGCACGACGTCCCAGTTGCCCAGACCGACGTTGGCCAGTGCCATCCAGAAATGGAACTCGTGGTAGTAGGCCGAGCGCGAAATCTCCTTCGCGAACAGGTCGCGCGCCTCGGCGTATCGGCCGGCTTTCATCTCCGCCACGCCCAGGTCGAAGAACTTGAACGGGGGATACGGCTGCAGTTGCGCGAGGCGCTCTTCGTATTGCTTGGCCTCCGCGAGGCGGCCGTTCACGCGCAGCAGCGACGCGAGATTGGACATGGCCTGCGTGTTGGCGGTCTCGCGCTGGAGCACCGCGCGGAAGGCCGCCTCGGCCGCGGCGGCATTGCCGTGGCGGCGATAGATCACGCCCATCGTGTTGAGCGCGTTCAGCAGCTTGGGCTCATGCAGCCAGGCGGCACGGGCCCACCAGTAGGCGCGATCGAGCTGCCCTTGCGTCATGAGCTCGGCGGCGCGGTTGTTCAGGTACATCGCGACGATGGTGCGCTCGTCCAGCAGCATCGCGCGCTGCGAGCGGATCTTCACGCCGGGCAGGAAGTCCACCACCAGATTGGGATCGTCGTCGGCCATGACGCGGAAGTCATTGGGCCGTCGGCCCAGTGCGACGTTCACGTGGCCGGACACCACTTGCAGGTCGCCGACACGGGCCCATTGCTCCTCGTCGTAGACTTGGCGGTAGAGCACCGGCAAGCCGACCTCGCGCGCGAAGACCGCGGTCATCATCGCCAGCGACAGGCAGTTGCCCGCCTTGGCCTCGAAGGCCTCGGCGGCGGTGCGTGTCTGCTCGGCGTCGTACTCGAGCTGCAGCTCGCCCTTGGCGTAGAGCGCGTCCAGCAGCTGATGGCGGGCGTCGCGCAGCTCCAGGAAGCGCGCGCTGGACGGGCGCGGGATGCGGTTGTGGATGAACTCCCGCATCTTGGGCGTCATCGTCAGCACCTGATCCGGATCGATGCGCTCGGTGCTGGGCGGGAAGAGGTCGTCGCGGAGCAGGGCTTGCTGCTCGGGGGGCTGGACCGGGGGCGCGGAGGCGCATGCGGTGAGCCCCATCAACACGGCGGCCGAGACGGTCAGCGTCGCGCCTCGGCTGGCGGTGAGGATGCGCACCCAGGATCGGAACGGTCGCGGCACGGTGGGGGTGCCGGGTGGGGCGAACCCTGTGGGGGGCTGCGGAACAGGCGTCCTGGCCGACGCGACGGGGGCGAGAGCATCCATGACCATCTCCGATGCGGCCTCTGACAGGGCCGCTGAGGAGGGATGCTAGTCCTGTCGGGCGCGGTGCGCACCGGCGTGCGACGGGCGGGGCTTTCGCGGGAGTGAATTCACCTCGACTGATTGCAAGAGGGCTCGCTGTGGGCACCGGCCCTCACCCCAACCCCTCTCCCGCAAGCGGGCGAGGGGCCAAGAGAGCCCCTCTCCATGAATCGTGCGAGGGGCAAAGAAGGAGCCCCTCTCCCATGAAGTGGGAGAGGGGTTGGGGTGAGGGCCGTCGCACACCAGAGCCTCCGCAGAGCCTCCCGCAGAGCCCGAAGACCCTCTCCCCTGCCCTCTCCCGCAAGCGGGCGAGGGAGTGCCTCCTGCATCGTCCGAGGCTATCGGCCACGATGCTCGGTGCCACGCCCACGCATCAACGCTCCACGACAAACACCGTCACGCTCCGCGCCGGCACCTGGAAGCGTCCACTTGCCCGATCCACCGAAGCCTCCTTGCGCAGCCTGCCGTCGCCGGCACCCGCCGCTCGCTGCACCGGATGCAGCCGCCAAGCAAAGCCCGCCTCGGCCGGCAGCTCCAGCGTCGCGGGCCCAGCCCCCGCGTTCACGACATAAAGCAGCCGCTCAAACCCCGCATCCGCGCGCCCTGCCCCATCCAGCCGTCCCACGATCACCCCCGGCTGCTGCCCCGGCCCGGTGTTGTGGAAGACCAATCGCCGCCCGATCTCCACCGGATCCGACAGCCGCAGCAGCGGCGTGCTCGCGCGAATCCGCAGCAGATCCAGGAACGCCCGATTCGTCCACGCGATCGCCGCCGGCCGCGGCTTCGCCGACAGCCCCAGGTACTGCCGCAGCACCGGGTAATGATCCGAATGCGCCGCCGCGTTCTCCGCCGTCGGCGGCAGGCCGATGCCGAAGCCGTTGTCGGTCTGGCTCCAGTCCAAGCGGTTGAACCAGTCGCCCGAGTCATAGCTGTTGCCGTCCATGGACTTGGAACGCAGCAACTCGCCGCCGGCGTGGAAATACGCCACCCCCTGGCTCAACGCATTGATCCCCAGCGCCACGATCTGCGTGCGCGCCCGGTCCTCGTCGCTGGCGTTCATCGGCAGCTTCAACACCAGCGCGTCGAACAGCGTCATGTTGTCGTGGTTCTCGACGTAGTTGACGACCTCCGCCGGCACCGACGCATAGCCCCCGGGCTGGTCGCCATAGGGCAGCTGCTCACCCCTGACGCGCCGTCCATCGCGTGTCTCCAGCGTGTAGCCGCGCAGCGTGCCGGCCATCGCCAGCTTGAGCAGATCCCCTTGCTGAAGCAGCTCCTCGCGACGCTTCGTCAGCGCCGGATCCGCAAGATCGCCCGCCGGCATCGGCACGATGAATCCCGGACGTCGCGCGGCCTCGGCCGGACCGTCTCCCGCCGCGCCCCCACGCACCGCGTCGCGACCCCGATCGCTGAAAGTCCCGATGCCGGTCCCGTTCAGCGACAGCTGCGAGGCCTGCACGAAGCGCTTCCCATCGGCGACCTCGCCGAAGTTCCACCCCTCGCCGATCAGCTGCACCTCGCGGCCCAGCTCGCGCTTGAGGCGCGCCTGCAGCTGCTCCATCACCGCGCGCGGCTGATGCCCCATCAGGTCGAAGCGGAAGGACGCGATCTTGTACTCGCGCGCCCACATCACCACCGAGTCGACAAGCAGCTTGCCCATCATGCGGTGCTCGGTGGCGGTGTTGTCGCAGCAGGTGGAGTTCTCGACCTTGCCGGTCGCGTCCAGGCGCTGGTAGTACCCCGGGACGATGCGGTCCAGCACCGACTGCGCCGCCTGACCGGAGGTGCTGGTGTGGTTGTAGACCACGTCCATGCCCACGCGCAGCCCGGCCGCGTGCAGGCCCATGACCATGGCGCGCAGCTCGCGCACGCGGGTGGCGCCGTCGTTGGCATCGCTGGCGTAGCTGCCTTCGGGCGCGCTGTAGTGGAAGGGGTCGTAGCCCCAGTTGAAGCAGTCCGTCGCCGCGCCCGCGCGGGCGGCCCGCGCGAGCGCCTCGGGACCTGCATCCTTCGGTGGCAGCGGCGGCGCCTTGCAGCCGCGCTCGGGGACGGAAGCGATGTCGAAGATCGGCAGCAGATGGACGTCGGTCAGCCCGGCGCGCGCGAGCTCGCGCAGATGCTTCATGCCCTGCGACTGGCGCTGCGTGAAGGCCAGGTACTTGCCCCGCATGGCGGCCGGCACGCTCGCATCGTCGCGGGAGAAGTCGCGCACGTGCAGCTCGTAGACCACCATGTCGGTGGGCGTCTTGACGCGGTCGGGGATGCGGCTGGCCGACCAGCCCGCGGGCTTGAGGCGGGCTTCGGACAGATCGGCGACATAGCTGCGCGCCGAGTCGGCCGACAGGCTCACCGAGTACGGATCCGTCACCAGATTGCGGACGCGGCCCAGGCCGGGGACGAACACCTCGACGAGGTAGCGGTAGTAGGCGCCCGGGCGGACGGCCGGCGCGGTCGCGGACCAGATGCCGGTGCGGTCGTCGCGGGTCAGCGGCAGGCGCGCGTGGGCGGGCGTGTCGGGACCGGGATAGGTGCAGAGCTCGACACGATCGGCCGTGGGCGCCCAGAGCTTGAAAGCGGCGCCCTTGCCGCTCAGCGAGGCGCCGAGCGCGGGCTCGTTCTCGGCGGCGGCGTAGAGCGCGTCCAGCGCGCGGGCGGATTGAGCGGGGCTCCAGCGGAGCACCCGGCCTTGGGCGTCCTCGACGGTGAGCAAGACCTGACCCCGGTGGAGCGACTGGGCGTCGAGGGACGCCTCCGGCGCGTCGGGCAGCGCGAGCTGGACGTCGGTCTGGAGATAGGCCGTCTGGGCGACGAACTCGGTGGAGAGCGGCTCGGTCGAGGGGGTCAGCGTGAGGGTGCTGTCGGCACCGGTCATGCGGCCGTCGGTCAGCGACAAGGCGCCGGGGGTCGAGCGGTGCAGGCGGACCACCTGGCCGGCTTCCAGCATCAGGCCGGGCCAAAGCAGGCGGCGGGCGTCGATCCAGACGGGTTGCTGCCGGCCATCGGGCTTGGCGAGGCTGGGCGAGATCGGCGCGAGGACCGTCGAGAGAGGGCCGGCGCAGGCGGCATCGTCAGAGCCAGCGTTGCGGGAGCTCCCACCCTCTCCCCCGCCCTCTCCCGCCCCGCGGGAGAGGGAGTGAAGAGCGGCGGCGCGCGCAACGTGCTCGACGTGCTCGACGTGCGCGGCGGGAGCGGCGGGAGCGGCATGCGCTGTGCGGGCGTTCTGCGCGGTTGGCGCGGTTGGCGCGGTTGAGGCTACTGGCGTCGTGTGGGCGGTGAAGCCGGCCATCGCCGCGAGCAGCGGCAAGATGCGCAGCGGATGCGATCGCGATCCCATCAGGTCTCCATGTTCTTGTACGCCGCCCCATGGTCCGGAACGGATCGCGAATGATGGTAGCAAAACTACATACCGGGAGTATCAGGACTTCCCTTCAACCGCCAATCCTTCTATGCTGCGCCGCGCCTGTCGCCCATAGATGCATCATTGGATGGCGTTTCTCGGCAGGATCAGAATTCGTACTTTTGCTACAAACAACAAGATCCCGGAGACCCGCCGCATGAAGCGTGCCCCACTTGCCGCCTCGCTCGCCGTCCTGATGTCCGCCGCCGGTCTCGCGGCGGGAACGACGGTCGCGTTGGCCGCCGATCATCCTCTCGCGACGACGGCATCCGCCGCCGCGATCGCCGCACTGACCTCGCCCCCGACCTCGGTCTCACCCTCCGCCACGGCGAAGCCGGCCGCGCCGGTGGATCTCTCCGCGGTGAAGGAGCGGCTGGGCCGCAGCACGCTGCCCGAGGGCTGGCAGCACGGCGCCTTCATCGAGATCTTCGTGCGCGGCTATCAGGACAGCGATGGCGACGGCATCGGCGACCTGCGTGGGCTGATCAGCCGGCTGGACTATCTGAAGGACCTCGGCATCAAGGGCATCTGGCTGATGCCCATCACCGTCAGCGCCGATCACGACCACGGCTACGCCATCGCCGACGACCGCGCAATCGAGCCGCAGTACGGCACACTCGCCGACTTCGACGAACTACTGCGCCAGGCCCACCAGCGCGGCATCGGCGTGGTCATGGACTACGTGCTCAACCACGCGGCGCGCGAGCATCCGCTGTTCCAGGCCGCGGCCGCCGATCCGAAGAGCCCGTGGCGCGATTGGTTCGTGTGGTCGGACGCGCCCTTGTCCACCCTCAAGGACTGGGACATCTGGGGCCACACGCCCTGGTACCTGCCGGGCGAGGAAGTCCCGCAGGTCGCCGAAGGCGCCAGCGCACCGCCCAAGCCGGATGCGCCGGTCGGCACCTCGCGCTACTTCGCCGTCTTCGGGCCGCACATGCCCGACTTCAACATGCGCAATCCGGCGGTGGTGAAGTACCACGCCGACAGCCTGCGCTTCTGGCTCAACCGCGGGCTGGACGGCTTCCGGCTCGACGCCGTGCCACATCTGATCGAGAACAGCGCCAAGGACTGGAACGACCAGCCCGAGAGCCGCCAGCTGACCGGCTGGTACACGCAGCAGATCAAGCGCTATCCGCGCCGCTTCGTCGTCTGCGAGGCGACGGCCGAGCCGCGCGTCTACACCCGTGAGGACGTCTGCGGCAGCGCCTTCGCCTTCGGGCTGGAGCGCGCCGTCATCGACGCGGCCAAGGGCGGCGACGCCGCGCCCGAGGCGGTCGCCAAGGTGGCCGACTTCTTCAAGACCGCGCCGCTGAGCATGGCCACCATGCTCAGCAATCACGACATCTTCGCGGGCAAGCGGGCCTGGGACCGGTTCGGCGGCGACGAGTCGCGCTACAAACTGGCCGCCGCGACTTATCTGCTGCTGCCGGGTACGCCCTTCATCTATTACGGCGAGGAGATCGGCCAAGCCGGTGTCGACGGACTGCCCGGCGACGAGCCGCTGCGCGCGCCGATGAGCTGGAATGCCGATGGCAGCGGATTCAGCGCGGCACGGCCCGGCGCGGGCGCTCAGCCCGCCGATCCGGCGACGCCGGTGAAGCCGTTCAGGCCGGTGTCGCCGAACGCGGCCACGCACAATGCGCAGGCGCAGGCGGCGGATCCGGGCTCGCTGCTCAACTTCTACAAGGCCATGCTGGCGCTGCGCAACAGCCAGCCCGCCATCGCGCGCGGCAGCTACGAGGCGCCGCTCGCCCAAGGCCGCGTGCTGAGCTTCCAGCGCGCTTGGCGGGGCCAGCGCGTGCTGGTCGTCATCAACTATGGGGACGAGGCCGCGACCGCGACGCCGACGCTCCCCGCCAAGGCGCGCCTGGCCACGCTGTTCCCGAGAGGCACGCGGATGGCCGAGCCGGTCGCCGACGCCCGCGGCGCGATCGCGCTCCCCATGGGCGCGCGCTCGGTCCGCGTTTTCCGTCTACGCTGAGGCCCGCGCGATGCATTCGTCGTCCGATTCGCCGCTTGATTCATCGCCAGATTCGTCGTCCGTCTCGTCGTCCGTCTCGTCGCTGCGTCCGCCGCTTGCCCCGTCCCCGTTCGCGATCTCGCGTCGGTCCGCCCTCTTCCTTCCTCTCGTCCTGAGCCTCACCGCCATGACCCAGCCACCGGTCGCCGTCGCCGCGACGGCCGCTCCCTCCTCCGGCCTCGTGCCGGCCGCCGCCTCGCCGCGCTTCGCTCACGTCGAGCCCCCGCACTGGTGGGTGGGCATGGCCCGCCCCGAGCTGCAAGTGATGCTGCATGGCGCCGGCATCGGCGCGCTGTCGCTGGAGATCGCGCCCATGGCCGGCGTGACCCTGGTCGGCACGCGCCGCGGCGACAGCCCCAACTACCTGTTCGTCGACCTGCGCATCGATCCGTCGACGCGACCCGGCACGCTGACGCTGCGGCTCAAGCGCGAGGGTCAGGTCGTGCTCGAGCACCCTTATCCGCTGCTGGCACGCGCCACCGGCTCCGCGCAGCGCGAGAGTTTCGGTCCCAAGGACGCGATCTATCTGGTCGTCCCCGACCGCTTCGCCAACGGCGATCCGCGCAATGACGAGGTCGCCGGCATGGCCGAGGGCGTCCACCGCGCCGACCCGGGCGGCCGCCACGGCGGCGACCTCGCGGGTCTGACGGCGCATCTGGACTACATCGCCGGCATGGGCTTCACCATGCTGTGGCCCACGCCGCTGTCGGTGAACGACAGCCCCAAGTGGAGCTATCACGGCTATGCCGCGACCGACTTCTACCGCGTCGATCCGCGCTTCGGCAGCAACGAGGACTACGTGCGCCTGAGCGCCGAGGCCAAGCGCCGCGGCGTCGGCCTGATCCAGGACATCGTGTTGAACCACATCGGCGGTCATCACTGGTGGATGGCGGACCTGCCGACGGCGGACTGGGTCAACACCTGGCCCCAGTACACCGAGACGCATCACGCGCGCATGACGCTGCAGGATCCCTACGCCTCGCCCAGCGATCGCAAGCGCTTCAGCGACGGCTGGTTCAGCCCCGGCATGCCCGATCTCAACCAGCGCCAGCCGCTGCTGGCGACCTACCTCACGCAGATGAGCCTGTGGTGGATCGAGCAGGCCGGCCTGGCGGGCGTGCGCACCGACACCTACAGCTACTCCGACAAGGACTTCCTGGCGGCGTGGTCCGCGCGCCTGAAGCAGGAGTACCCGAAGCTCAACATCGTCGGCGAGGAATGGAGCTCGCATCCGGCGGTGGTGTCGTACTGGCAGGCGGGCAAGCGCAACCACGACGGCTATGTCTCGTCGCTGCCCAGCCTGATGGACTTCCCGCTGCAGGAGGCGCTGCTGGCCGGCCTGAACGTGAAGGACGCGCACGACGGCGGCTTCACCCGCGTCTACGAGGCGCTGGCGCACGACTTCCTCTATCCGGACCCGGGCAATCTGGTGCTGTTCGAGGGCAACCACGACACGCCGCGCGTCTACAGCGTGCTGCATGAGGACCTGGCGCTGACGAAGATGGCCTGGGCCTATCTCAGCGTGGTCAAGCGCATTCCGCAGTTCTTCTACGGGACCGAGATCCTGATGGAGAGCCCGCGTCATCGCGACGACGGCGTGGTGCGCTCGGATTTCCCCGGCGGCTGGGCGGGCGACAAGATCAACGCCTTCACCGGGACAGGCCTGAGCGAACGCCAGCGCGACGCGCAGACCTATCTGCGCCAGCTGCTGAACTGGCGCAAGTCCGAGCGGCTGGTGCACGAGGGCGCGCTGATGCAGTACGCGCCGCTGGGCGGCAGCTACGTGCTGTTCCGCTACGACGCGGCCAAGGGCTTGAACGGCCGTCGCGTGATGCTGGTGCTGAACAAGACCGACGGCCCGCATGAGCTGGACCTGACGCGCTTCGTCGAGATGATCAAGGCTGGCGACACGGCCACCGACGTGATCACCGGAGAGCGGCGCGCGCTGGGCAACACGCTCACGGTGCCGGGGCGGTCGGTGACGGTGCTGGCGATCGAGTGACGCCGCGGCGAGGCGTGAGCGCAGAATCCGGCGCAGCCCTTCCAAGCCGGAGCTGCCCATGCGTCTCGCCCTGCCCGCGCCCCTGCAACCGTGGCGGCCGACGCTTCCGCGCCGCCTGCGTTTCCTGTCGAGACTGATCGCCCTGCTGGCGATCTCCTCCTGCGCCGCGGTCGGCCCCCATGCCGCCGACCAGAGCCCTGGCTACGCCGGCCCGATCTTCGACGCCCACCTGCATTACAACGAGGAAGCCTGGAACGGGCGCGAGGGCCCGCACCCACCGGCCGACGTCCTCGCGCGGATGAAGCGCAGCGGCGTGAAGGCCGTGCTGTCCAACTCGCGACCCAACGACGGCACGCGCACGCTCGCCTCGCTGCCGCAGACACGCGCTGCCGGCGTGACGGTCGTGCCTTTCATCCGGCTCTATCGGACCCGCGCCGACTACGACAACTGGTTCCGGGACGAGAGCATCTATCGCATGGTCCAGGACGAGCTTGCGCGCGACACAGGGGCCGGTCCGTATCGAGGCATCGGCGAGTTCCACCTCTACGACAGCGCGAACGCGCGCGGCCCGGTCGCGCGCAAGCTGATGGCGCTGGCCGAAGAGAAATCGCTGGTGGTACTGGCGCACGTCGACGACGTCGCGATTGACTTGTTGATGGAGGCCACGCCCACCCAGGGCCGGGAGGCCAGGCTGATCTGGGCGCACACGGGCATCAACGGCGCGCCGGTGGAGCGCGTCGAGGCTCTGCTCAAGAAGTACCCGCGGCTGATGGGCGAGCTGTCGTACCGGCCGGGGCTGACCTGCGACGACGGGCAGCTCTGCCCGGCCTGGCGGGCGCTGATCCTGAAGTATCCGGAGCGTTTCCTGATCGGCTCGGACACCTGGGTCAATCAGCGCTGGCAGTACTACGGCGCCACCATGGCTGCTTACCGGACCTGGCTCGGCGGTCTGCCGGCGGAGACCGCCAAGCGCATCGCGTGGGGCAATGCGGCGGGGTTGTTTGGAGTGGCGGAGTGAGGGACGGGCTCTCCTCCGCCGCTGCTCAAGGCCTGCCCCTCACCGGCACCCGCGTCTCCAGCGCCTTGGGCTGATACCCCGGCTCGAATCGGCAGGTCGAGCCCAGCTTCTCCTTCGCTTTCTCGCAGCCCGCCGCGATACCCTGCGGCGTCGGCTTGCGGCCCTGCTCCACCCACGCGGTCAGCGCCTCCATCAGCGCCGCATACGTGGGATCGCTGAGGTAGCTGTGGTCGCGGTCGCCCGTGTAGGTCTGCACCAGCGCATCCCCCCGGCCCGCCGCCGCCATCGTCTTCCCGAACACGTCCTGCAGCTCCACCATGGCCGTCGGATCGTGGATCGCATGCACCGTCAGCACCGGCACCGGGATCTTCCCGCCCAGGTCCGCATCGGCGGACAAGGTCGCCACCGCCCGCGCATCCGCCTTGAAGCGTGGCACGCCCGCGTTCAACGCCGCGTCGTCCGCCGAGCCCGCATACACCACGCCCTCGTTGCCGAAGGGGCTCGCGCCGCCGGTGCGCTTGAAGGTCACGTCCTGGAAGTGCCAGGTCGCCCAGTTCAGATGCGACAGGATGCTGCGCTCCTGGATGTGCACCACGTCCACGAGGGTCTTGAGCTTGCGCGCCTGCTCCGCCGTCCGCTCCGCCGCCGGCTTGTTCAGGCCCAGGCAATCGTCGACGCGCTTGGCGAGCTCATGCTGCTTCAAGGTGGAATCGAGCGGAAGCCCGATGTTGAGCGGGTACTGCGGCTCGCTGGGCAGCGGATGGTTGCGGCACAGGTACTGATAGACCGCCCGCAGATCCATCCGGAAGTCGTAGCTCTTGGTGGCCCCGCCCAGCACGCCCGAGCTCAGCAGCACGCCGTCATACGGCTTGCCCTGCGCGAAGTTCTCAGCCTCCTTGGCCGCCACGCTCGCGCCCCAGGACTGGCCGTGGAGCCACACGTGCTTGGGCTTGGCGACCTTGGCGATGAAGAGCTTGCGCAGCCGCTCGGTGTCCTCGCCCGCCGCGGTGACCGCGACGCCGCCCTGCCGGTAGCTCGACGCCGCCCAGGCATAGCCCAGCCTGGGCATGATGGACCAGCGCTCCAGATCCTCCGCCACCCGCTTGGCGGTCGGCGCCCCCAGGAAGGGCCCGCCATGGGCGTGCAGCACCAGGTCGCCGTTCCACTGCCTGGGCATCGCGATCAGGTAGAACGCGCCCGCCCGGTCCTGGCCGGAGAGACAGGTCGTGCCCTCCCCCACGCCCGACGGGCAGGCCGTCGGCACCGGCGCGGCCTCGGCCGACACGTCGGTCGCGGCCTCGCCCTTGAGCTCGACCACCGCATCGGGCGCGGCGGCCTTGACCACGTCCTTCGCGAAGGCGCCGGACATGCTGGCGCCGGACACGCCCATCACCAGCGCCAACACGGTCCACGCCGCCCCCACGCCCGGTCGCGCGATTGCCTTCATCGTCATCCTGATCTCCGTTCCCTGATCGAGTTCAAACCGCCATCGCGGCCGTCGGCGCTGCAGGCGTCATCGGCGTCGATGGCAACGTCGATGCCGCCTCGCCGACGCCCCCGCGCACGGCCCCGCCACGACGTCGCCGCAGCCACAGCAGTCCCACGCCCAGTGCCGCCAGCGCGAGGGTCCCCGGCTCCGGCACCGCGGCGAAGCCGAGCTGCTCGCTCGCGACCCGTTGCAGCAGCAGCGCGTCCTTGGCGCTGATGCCCAGATCGCGCGCGGCGATCTCGTTCAGGCCCAGCGTCGTCGGATTCAAGCCGGTGATCGTGCCGAACAGCGTCAGCGCGCTCAAATATGAGCCGTACTTGCTCGCATGGGTGCCGTCGTCGAACCACAGGTCGATCAGTCCGTCGGTCTTCGCGCCCGGCGCATACATGTCCGGCGAGGCCACGCCGTCCGCGATCGCGCGCATGAAGGCGTCGCCTACCGGCGCGATGCCGGAGAACCCGCCCGAACCGTCCGCGCCCGCCGCCAGCGCCGCGGCCTGGTAGGCGTTGCGCAGGTCCTCGGTCATCGCCTGCAGGCTCGTGTAATACGAGGCCGCCGGCTCGCCGGTCGGAATGATCTCGCCGGTCACCGGATCCGTCGTGGTCTGGCTGGGCGCGTTGACCAGGTTGGGCCGCGCCCAGGTCTGGTACAGGTAGACCTGCGCATCCGGATTGGCGTTCGCATTGACCGGGATGTTGCGCACGGTGCCGCAGGTGCCCGTCGAGGCGCCGGTGATCTCCGCGCACTTGGCGTTCGTGCCGCCGATCAAATCGCGCTCGCGGTAGCTCAGCGCGTTGCCCTGATGGATCCAGTTCTCGATCAGGTTGGCGTAGGTGCTGAAGTAGGACGGATTCGACGCCAGTCCCGCTTGCTTGGTCAGCGGCTCGTCGCTCTGCTCCTGCAGCACGACCTTGTCCCAGACCTGCGAGCCGATGTTGCCGCGCAGGTCCCAGCCGGCGCTGTTGCTGTTGAGGAACTGCCCCCGCAGCGAAGCCGCGTTGCGGGCCGAGATGGACACGTCGTAATCGAGTCCGACCTCCACCGTGAACTGTTTGAAGATGCCCGCGACGCCGCCCCAGGGATGAGGCTCGAAGCTGTTGGCGCCGCTGGGGTTGGCGGCGTACATCGCGGCCGTGAGGTCGTGGACGTTGGCGGCGTTGTAGCTCATCACCGGATCGATCCGGCCGAAGGTGTAGCTGTTGCCGACGAAGAGGATCTTGGTCGCCTCGGCATGGGCGTCGACGGACGCCAGCGCCGCGGCCGCGAGCGCGACCGCGCCGGCCAGGCGCAGGGGGAAGGACATGAGGGTCATGGTGGGACTCCTGCGTTGCCGCTTGTTGTCGGAAAGGTGCGAGTCGGGAGGGATCAGAAGCTGTGGCGCACGCCGGCCTCGACGCCGCCGCTGTCGCCGCCGGGCAGCGTCGACGCGACGCCCACGTTGAAGCGCATCGCCGGGCCCTTGTTGTCGATGCGGGCGACGTTCCCGTACAGCGCGGTGCGCTTGGACAGGTCGTAGACATAGCCCATCGCGATGTGCGTCGCATCGCTGGCCACGCCCTTGGCGCTGAGCCAGGTGTAGGCCAAGCGCAGCTCGCCCGGTCCGAGCCGCCATTGCGTGCCCAGCATGCGCGCGACGGTCTTGGTCACGCCGACCTTGTTCTCGCCCCACAGCGCCATCAGCTTGGCAGGGCCGAACTGATACGTGGCGCCGACGTTGCTCTGCGTGTAGTCGCCGGTGGCGTAGCGGGTCCGGGACATCGCGCCGGAGACGTTGAAGTCCTCGTTGCGCCAGCCCAGCCGCGCGCCCTGCAGGTTGCCGTCACGGTGCGTGGGGCCGGCGCCCTGCTCGCCCAGCGCGACCATCACGTGCGCATAGAACCCGTTGATGCCCGAGGGCGTGAAGTAGCCGATCGAGTTCGATGCCCGCACGTTGGTGCGGGCCGTCGTGCCGCCGGCCGCGACCGGATAGAACATCAGGCCCGAGCTGCCCACGCCGTTGGTCCCGAAGGGATGCATGGAGGTGGTCAGGTTGCCGAACGAGGGCACGTAGTCGCGCCCCAGGCGCAGCTCGCCCCAGGGGCCGGAAATCTGCACCGTGGCGCGCCGTCCCCAGGTCAGGCCGCCGCTGACCGAGTCCTTGTTGTTGCTGCTGGTGGCGCCGCTGGTGCCGTCGTCGACCGACACGGCGGACTCCAGCCAGAAGCCGACCTTCTGTCCGCCGCCGAGGTCCTCGGTGCCGCGCACGCCGAACCGGCTGGAGGTGTTGCCGTCGCTGTTGACGAAGTAGCGCGTGTCGGCGCCGCTGGCCTTGATCGCCTGCACGCCGATGTCCATCAGGCCGAAGACCTGCACCCCGCTCTCCTGCGCCCAGGCCGCCGGCGCGCCGGCCGCGGTCACGGCCGCGAGGAGACCGCCCCCCATCGCGCGGGCAGCCAGGGACTTCGTCGTCTTGCTCGATTCGTTCTTCACCGTCTTGTCTCCATCGGGTTGTTGTCGTGTTCTTGCCGGTCCTCGTCGGGACCGTGATCGGCCGGCCGGCCCCCTCGGCGTGGATCCGCCGGAGCCGTTCGCGCTATCCGGGGCGGACCTTAGTGACCCCGCGCCATAGCGTCAAATACACTGATCCGCAGAGTCCGAGACGTTTTGAATATGGCGAAGACACCCTGCCCATCGGTCATCGCGGCCGGTCGCCGGCCGTGCGTCACGCCCGAAGGACCAGGAGACAAGCGATGGATCTACGACATCTGCGCTACTTCGTGACGGTCGCGGAGACCGGCCACATGACGCGCGCGGCGGCGCTGCTCGGCATGCAGCAGCCGCCGCTGAGCCAGCAGATCAAGACGCTGGAGCAGGAGCTCGGCATGTCGCTGCTGCACCGGCATCCCAAGGGCGTCAGCCTGACCGATGCGGGGCGCCAGTTCCTCGACGAGGCCCGCCGCCTGCTGCGCGACTTCACCGACATGCGCGAGCGCATGGACAGGCTCGCCGGCGGGCAGCACGGCTTGCTGTCGGTGGGCTTCACCAGCTCGGCGGCGGCGCATGCCTTCACGCCGGCGGTGCTGCGCGCCTGCCGCGGCGAGCACCCCGGCATCGCGCTCTCGATGACCGAGAACAACGCCGCCGAGTTGATCGACGCGATCGCCAAGGCGCGGCTGCATTGCGGCTTCCTGCGCGTGCCGGTCGCGCGTCCCGAGGGCCTGAGCTTCGAGACCCTGCTCAGCGAGCCCGCGCTGCTGGCGCTGCCGCTGGATCACCGGCTGGCCGATGTGCCGCGCGCGGCCAGCACGCCGGTCCCGCTGGGCGAGCTCGAGGGCGAGGATCTGATCCTCGTGCGCCGCCCCGGCGCGCCCGGGCTCTACGCCAACCTGCTGGCGCTGTGTGAACGCGAGGGCGTGCGCCCGCGCAGCTTCGTCGAGGTCGACCGGATGATGATGAATCTGAACCTGGTGGCGGCGGGCGCGGGCATCTCGGTGGTGCCGGCGTCGATGCGCGGCGTGCACGGGCACTCGATCGTGTTCCGGCCGCTGCCCCGCCACGCGCGTCTGGAGGCGCCGCTCACGCTGGCCTATCGGACCCACGATCAGGAGGGACCGACGGCGACCTTCCTCGAGCTCGCCCGCCGCATCGCGCGGGAGCATCGCGATGCGTAGGCGCGCGGTGATCGGTCTGGCTGGCGCGCACCTGCCGGGCGTGTTCGTGACGAGCTCCCGTCTGAGCGCGGCGGCCATGGCGCTCGGCACTGCCACCGCGCGGGCCGCCGAGAAAGCGCCTGCGGTCGAGCCCTGGCCGACGCGGCCGCTGCATCTGCTGGTCGCCTATCCGCCGGGCGGCGTCAGCGACGACACGGCGCGCGCGCTGGCGCAGTTCATGAGCACGCGACTGAAGGTGCCCGTCATCGTCGAGAACCGCGCCGGCGCGGGCGGCCTGACGGCGCTGGAGTCGCTCGCCCGCGCCGCGCCCGACGGGCAGACCCTGGCCTACTGCGCGATCAGCCCGCTGGTCTTCGCGCCGCCGGGATCGGGCGCCTCGCCGCGCCCGGTCTTCGACGGCCAGCGCGACATCGTCCCGGTGGTCAGCATCATGGACACCCCGGTGCTGGTGCTGGCCCATCCGTCCTTCAAGGCGGACAGTTTCGCGGCCATGATCGCCGCGGCTCGCGCCGGGCCGGGCCAGCTGCGCTGGGCCACCTCGGGCCATGCGACGGTCGGCCACATGGTGCTGGCGCAGATCCGCGCCGCGGCCGGTGTCGACATCATCCACGTGCCCTACAAGGGCGGCGGCCAGCAACTCACCGACGCGATCGGCGGGCAGTTCGAGCTGCTGTCCTCCAACGTCGCCTCGACGCAGCTGCAGGTCGTGCGCCAGGGCCGGCTCAAGGCGCTGGCGATCGGCTCGCCGGTACGGCTGCCGGTGCTGCCCGAAGTGCCGACGCTGGCCGAGCTCGGCTATCCCGAGGCCAACCTGGTGTCGACCTTCGGCCTGTTCGCGCCGCGCGGCGTGCCGCCGGCGCGGCTGCGGCTGATCAACGCCGTCGTGAACGAGGCGCTGCGCCAGCCCGAGCTCCGCGCCCGCATCCTGGATGTGAGCAACCTGCCCACCGGCGGCAGCTCGGCGGCCTTCGCGGCGCGCATCACCAGGGAGCGGGAACGGGCGCTGCGGGTGCCGGTGGATTGAGCGCGCCTCAAACCGGCGTCACATGCTCCAGGCGCAGCAGCCCGGCCAACCGGGCCGCCATCGTGACGCAGTTGTCCCGCAGCTCGGTGGGATCGAGAGGGTCACACGCGGCCATCTCGCTCCAGGCGGCGTCGAACCCGTGCTGGATCTTGCTGGCTCGACGGGAGGAATAGATCGCCTCCACCTCCGCCGTGACGGGCTTCAGATCGTTCAGGCGCAACATCGCCAGGCAGGCCAGGGCCCCTTGCAGATTCAGCGGCGCCTGCCAATGCGCCAGCAACTTGCCGTCCCGTGCGAGTCGCCCGTAGAAGTCGATGTACTTGTCGTGCTCGCTCAGGCCGTGCGGGCTGGCCAGCGCCAGCAGTTGCGTCCGGAAGCGCGAAAGAGCGGCTTGTTCGTGCGGCGCCATCGCGATGACCAGACGGGCCAGGGTGAGCCCCTGCCGGGCGGACCCACGCGACATGGTCGCCAGTTGCAACAACAAGGGAGGACGGAGGTCCGGTCTTCTGGCCTGCGTCAGGGCGGCCAACGTGGCGCCTTTGGGCAACACCTGATCCCTCAGCAGCAGCCAGAGCAGTTTGGCGTACTGGCCTGCGACCCCACGCGCGTCCCGCTCCATCAGCAACCGGGTCACCATGTCGACCACGGCCGGGTGGAGCAGACGCGCTGAGCGCTCCTGAAACGCCTGATCCGTACCGCGTTCGGCCAACGCCTCGGCCATGCGCGTGAGCAGCTTCTTCGCCACCGGAAACTCCTCGGGTGTGCCCAGCGCGCGCTCAAGGTGTCGCGCCAGATCATCCGCCAGGCACAGCGCGTAGGACGGCGGCAAGTCGCGCACCGGAGGTGGCCCCGCGGCCGCGTCGCCGCCGTCCCGCAGCGACGCGTCGTCCGGCGTCGCGTCCTCCGAGCCAGAGGTCTGGTCGTCGGTCGAGTCCCAGGAAGCCGACAGCGGCGATGGCGACGGGGGGGGTAAAGAAGAGAACATGCCGGCTCCTCGCCGAGGGTGCGCCAACGCGCGGAGCGCCCTAGTCCATGGACGAGCCGGCGCTGGTTCCGGACCCGCCGCGCAGCGCTCGCCGCTGCCTGCTGACAGGCGATGGCAGCTTCCCCCCATTCCCCTCACAAGTCGGATTGAATACTGTATTTGCATCCAGTATTCTCCATCCTCCCCCAGCCACAACGACAGGCGGCGCTCCGACAGCGACGCCAAGGAAGGAACCGTCATGCGACGCTATGAAGTCATTCTTGAGCAGGTCATGGTCCCGTATCACCAGCACGATCTGGCCCGCACCATCGCGACCCAGGTACTGGACGCACGACTGGGCGGCCCGCAGGGCGTGGTCGAGTCCTTCCGGGCCTGCTTGGCAGTGACCGGCGGCGATCCGCGCTGGCCGGTGCCCGACACCGCCTCGCGCTCGGAGGTCGCCGCGGTCAAGCGCTGGCGCCGCGCGACCGAGGCCGCGCTCGACGCGATCGAGCGCGGCTTCGCGCATGTCTTCGTCGGCATGGCGCCGGAGGACATCGAGCTCGCCCGCTCGGACGAGTACCTGACCATCGTCCCGCACGTCCATGAGGAGCCCGTCCCCGCGCGGCTGCTGGCGGAGGCGCGCATTGGCCTGCCCTGGACCGCCACGGCCGCCATGGTCGTCAGCGCGGCGACGCAGGCGGCGATGCTGGCGCCGACGGTGGCGGTGTCCTCCGCCACGCTGATTGCGCAGGCGCATGCGGCGCAGGCCCGCACGGTGGCCTACGCGCGTTGATCGCTCAATCCAATCCAGACTTTGGCAGGCAGTAGTCGTCCACCGCGAAGTCCTCCGGCAACACCTTCACGAGCTTCTGCTTCTGGCGTTGATCCAGCAACGCCTCCACGTGGCGGGTCGCCAACGGCTCGAGCAACTCCAACACCTTCGCATCGGCACATGGGCCCATGCCCTTGCGCGCGCCAGCCTCGTGTTGCGGCTCTGGCGCCAGAGCCTGCGGCAGCGCGGGGTCGCGCAGCACCTCGGCCAGCACGCGCTCGAACACTCGGGGCGGCGCTTGCTTCGACATCCGCGTCAGATGGCCGCAGGCAGCGTCGAGCAGCTTCGTGGTCAGTCGGTCGCTCAAACCGCTCTCCACCAGCGCGACGTCACTGGTCAGCTTGCCAGTCACCTGCCTGTGGCTGGCCCAGCCTTTCTGAAGCGCCTTAGCGACCGCTTGCCGGATCAGTTGCTCATGGTGCCGGGCGATGCCTTCGCCGGCCCCTTGCCGAGTAGCGCCCACGGCGCCAGACGCCACACCGGTCCGTCCCGACGCTGCCGAAAGCAGCTCCCCCAGCCGCCGCTCCGACTCCTCCAAGGACATCGCGCTCGGCGGATCCGCCCAGGGAGCTACCTTGCGCAGCAGCATGCTGGCGTCAACGAAGTTGCTCAATTTCTGCCACCGGCACGACGAGTACGCGGCCTTCACCTGCGACCGCTCCGGCAACAGCTTCGCCTCCTTCAGGCGTCCGAGGGCATGCACCGCGCCGTCGTCATCCCATTCCCCCTGGCCGTCGCCCATCAGCCGCCCAAGGAAATCGGTGTACTTCGGGCTCAAGCCTTCAGGGAGCGACGCCGCGGTGCGCAGCTGCGCCGGACTCTCCAGCCTCAGCAGCTTGTCCACCACCGACTTGCGGCCCGCTGCGTCGCCCAGGGCCTCGATCAGGTTGCACATGGCCTCGGCCATCGGTCGATCGTGCACGGAATGCGTCGCCAGCCTCAGGAGGAACGGCGCTCGCTCCTCCATGCCCGGCGCGATGAGAGCCTCCAGCGTGGCAGCGCCATCGAGGCGCTTCTCCTTCACCAGCGCTGCGGCCAGATTGACGAAGCCTCGCGCGATGTCGCGCGCCTGCTGCCGCGCCTCGATTCGGGCGAGTTCCCCGTCTCTGCATACGCGCACGTCGAGCATGTCATTGACAGCAGCGAGCATGGTCGGCTCCATCAGATCCTCAGGCCTCGGCCTCGACGACGGTGACGGTGACGGTGACGGTGACGGTGACGGCGGACTGAGGAACGCGCGGAGCTGGTTCAACGCCTTCGCATGCGCGGCCCCGAACAGGGGCGCTTCAGACGGCTCCTTGACCTGACCGGCGCGCGTCAGCAAGGGAGATCGGTCGAGCGTGTCTCCCGAGTCGGGTATCGCGGCGTGGAAGAGGGACGCAAGGGGGTTAGACGAAGTCACGGGCATGAACGGATCCAAAGGCGGCTCGATGAACAGACCCGTCTAGTCCCGCCCGCGAGGCCTTGCGACTGCGGCTCACGCGAAGGCGGCCGCAGGTCCGTCCAGCCCGTGGGCGAGAACTGCGCGCCCTGTCCAGCCCGGCGCCGGTCCGTTCAGCTCGCTCGGAAGACCAGCTCCCGGATCCGCGCCAGCCGCGGCGCGACGATGGGCACGGTCAGCATGGTGGAGCCCACCGCCATCAGCAGCAGCGCGGTGAAGGTCGACGGCGTGATCAGCTGTTTGTCCAGCAGCACGTTGCTGAACACGATCATGATCAGCGCCTTGGTCTGCAGCAGCCAGCCGATGATGCCGGCCTCGCCTGGCTTCCAGCCCAGCACGCGGCCCGCCAGGTGCACCCCGATCAGCTTGCCGCTGACCGATGCCGCCAGCAGGATCGCCGCCGCCAGCACGATCACCGCCCCGCCGTCCGTGCCCCACTGCGTGCGCAGCCCCGTGCTCAGGAAGTAGACCGGCATCATCACCAGCAGCACGTTGTGCCGCAGACCGTCCATCTGCTGCTGATCGAACCAGTCCGCGTCCATCACGACGCCGGCCAGGAAGGCGCCGACCATGAAGTGCAGGCCCGACCAGTCCGCCCCCAGCCCGCACAGCGCCAGCCAGACCAGCCCCAGGTACCAGCGGTCCTTCTGCGGGATCCTCGCCATCAGCCG
This sequence comes from Roseateles sp., assembly GCF_039595295.1. Taxonomy (GTDB): domain Bacteria; phylum Pseudomonadota; class Gammaproteobacteria; order Burkholderiales; family Burkholderiaceae_C; genus Roseateles. The sequence continues at coordinate 84,304 of NZ_JBCNLU010000006.1, read as the reverse complement.
GCGGAACAGCGCAGTCAGCACCGCGAAAGCGGCCAGGAAGACCGCCTGCTTCCCGATGCGCGACCAGTCCATCAGGATCACCGCCAGCACCGCCCAGATCGCGATGTCGTCCAGGCTGGCATAGCGCAGGATGCGCTGGCCGATGGGCTGGCGCAGGATGTCCAGCTTCTCCATCAGCAGGATCAGGATGGGCAGCGCCGTCACCGCGCAGGACATGCCCACGCCGACGATGAACTGCCAGGTGTGGGCCTTCGCCCCTATCCATTGCGGCCCCAGCGACATCAGCGCCACCGCCGCCACCGCGCCTAAGGCCATCGGCACGCCCAGCGCCAGGCCGGCGGTGATGCCGCTCTCCACGCGGTGGGCCCAGGCCTTCTTGAGATCCAGCTCGATCCCCGCGATCCACACGAACAGCATCACCGACCACCAGGCGATGCCATTCAGCGACCCGACCACCTGCGGGTTGAAGACGAACTGGTAGTACTCGGGAAAGGCCCGGCCCAGGATGCCGGGGCCCAGCACGATGCCCGAGAGGATCTGCACGATCACCAGCGGCGCGACATAGTCCGTCGCCCCCAATCGCCACACCAGATACGGCAGGCTGAAGGTGATCGCCATCGCGATCAGGAAGATCTCGGTCGTGCTCATGGGCGGCTCCTTCGCGTAGTCACGCCGCCGGTGCGCGTCCGCGCCCGGCCGGTCGATGACAACGTTGTCTCCGGATCAGGATTGTGGGGACGACGCCCCACGATCACCGCCCTCGCTTACCCTTATGAAAGCGGTTTCAGCGAGTCTCACTCCGGCAGACGGGCCAGGGCAATAGGGGCTCTCCCGCTGGTGGCGGCGATCAGGCCCAGCACCCGGCCGGGCTCGGTGCCCACCATGTCCCAGGTGAAACGCCAGCCCCAGTTGCCGCCCAGCACGCCCGGCACGTTCATGCGGTGCGCGCTGCCCAGGCCCAGCACGTCCTGCATCGGATAGACCGACAGATTGGCCACCGAGTTGGCGCAGGCGCGGATCATGGCCCAGTGGATGTCGTGGTCACCGCAGGCCAGATAGCTGCCGACGTAAGCGCGCTCATGGGCGCTGGCGTGGTCCCACCAGCCGCGCACCGTGTCGTTGTCGTGCGTGCCGGTGTAGGCCACCGCCGCCTGCGGCCAGTTGTGCGGCAGGAACTCATGGCCGCCGTCGCCCCCGAAGCCGAACTGCAGGATCTTCATGCCCGGGTAGTCCAGCGCGTTGCGCAGCTCATGGACGTCCGGCGTGATGAAGCCCAGATCCTCGGCGACGATGGGCAGCTCGCCCAGCGACTTGGCGATCGCGTCGAACAGCGCCTTGCCCGGGCCGGTCTTCCACTGGCCGCGCGTGGCGTCGGGGCTGTCGCCGGGGATCTCGTAGTAGGCCGCGAAGCCGCGGAAATGGTCGATGCGGAAGACATCGGCCGAGCTCAGCATGCGCTTGACCCGGGCGGTCCACCAGGCGTAATGCTCGTGGGCCATCTTGTCCCAGCGGTACAGCGGATTGCCCCAGCGCTGACCGGTCGCCGACAGCGCGTCCGGCGGCACGCCCGCGACCACCGTCGTCTGGAAATGCTCGTCCAGCTCGTAAAGGTCGGGGCGGGCCCAGCAGTCGGCGCTGTCATGCGCGACGAAGATGGGCAGGTCGCCCATGATGTGGACACCGCGCTCATTCGCGTAGGCCTTCAGCGCGCCGACCTGCACGTCGAAGCACCATTGCACGAACTGCCAGAACGCGATCTCGTCGGCGTACTGCTCGCGCGCGGTGGCGAGGGCCTGCGGCACGCGCGCGGCCAGGTCGCGCGGCCATTCCCACCAGGGCTGGCCGTTGCGCGGCGAACGAATCGCCATGAACAGCGCGTAGTCCGGCAGCCAGTGCTGCTGCGACTCGCACCACAGCTCGTAGGCGGCGCGCTCCTGTGCGGACGCCTTCGCGAAGAAGCCGGCCGCGGCGGCGCGCAGCTGTTGCTCGCGCCAGGGCAACACCTGGCCGAAGTCCACGGCCGCCGCGTCGAAGCCGCCCGCAGGCGTCGCCGGCTGGGCCAACCAGCCTTTGGCCACCAGCGGCTCCAGCGCCACCATCCACTGGCTGCCGGCGAAGGCCGACACGCCTTGATAGGGGCTCTCGCCCGGGCCGATGGGGGTGCTGGGCAGCCACTGCCAGATCGCTTGGCCGCTGGCCTGCAGCCAGTCGACGAAGTGATAGGCCTCAGGGCCGAAATCGCCCATGCCGTGCGGGCCGGGCAGCGAGGTGATGTGCAGCAGCACGCCGGATTGGCGCTTGTTGAGATCGATCGTCATGGGGGTCGTCGCTCGAAGGTGATCGGTGGGATCGGTGGGATCGGTGGGATCGGTGGGATCGGTGGGAATGATCGTTGGCGGATTCTCAGCCGCCTGCGCGGCAAAGCACCAGCCCGCGCGCGGGCACGAGGAAGGTGTCGCCGCTCAGCGGGCTGGGCGAGGTCTCGCCCGTGCTGTCCAGCAGCAGCTGCCAGCGCGCGGTGCCGGCGCCCTGCCCCGCGATGGGCGCGGGCAGGCGCACGCGCAGCGCGTGCTCGCTCGGGTTCGCCATCAGGAGCAGCGATTCGGCCGGTCGAGCGGCGCCGGGCTCGCCCGCATCCTGCAGCAACGCGCTCAGCGCGTGGCCGTCCGCGTCGCTCCAGTCCTCGGCCCGCATCTCGTGGCCCTCCGGGTGGAACCAGCGCAGCGACACGGGATCGTCCGCGGTGAACCATCGCGCATGGCGCAGCAAGCCGTGGGCCTGGCGCAGCCGCACCAGCTCGGCGGTGAAGGCGATCAGCCCGTCATCGGCGCTCGGCCAGTCCAGCCAGCCGATCTCGTTGTCCTGGCAATAGGCGTTGTTGTTGCCGCCCTGCCCGTTGCCGAACTCGTCACCCGAGTACAGCATCGGCGTCCCCTGCGACAGCAGCAGCGTCGCGAGCATGCCGCGCCGCGCGCGCTCGCGGGCCAGGCGGATGGCGGGATCGTCGGTCGGCCCCTCCACACCGAAGTTGCCGCAGAGCTCGCCATCGCGGCCGTCGCGGTTGTCCTCGCCGTTGGCCTCGTTGTGCTTGCCCGCGTAGCTGACCAGGTCGGCCAGCGTGTAGCCGTCGTGCACCGCCAGGAAGTTGATCGACGCCAGCGGCGAGCGCGCCCCGCCGCCGTTGGTCGGCGTGGCCGGATCGAAGACGTCGCTGGAGGCGCTGAAGCGGCGCGCGAACTCGCCGCGGCCGATCGTCGTGCCTTCGGGTCCATGACCCAGCCAGAAGCCGCGCGCCGCATCGCGGAACTTGTCGTTCCATTCCATGAAGCGGCCCGGGAAACGGCCCAGCTGATAGCCGCCGGGCGCGGCGTCCCAGGGCTCGGCGATCAGGTGGACCTGCGCCAGCAGCGGGTCCTGCCGCAGCGCGGTGTAGAACGGCGCCGCCGCGTCGTGGCCTTGCGCGGTGCGACCCAGCACCGGCGCCAGGTCGAAGCGGAAGCCGTCCACGCCCATCTCGCCGACCCAGAAGCGCAGGGAATCCAGCACCAACTGCGTCACCCGCGGATGCTCGACGTTGACCGTGTTGCCACAGGCGGTGAAGTTCTGCAGCTTGGACGGATCCTCCGGATCGAGGCGGTAATAGCTCTTCTGATCCAGCCCGCGCAGCGACAGCGTCGGCCCCCACTCGTTACCCTCGGGCGTGTGGTTGTAGACGACGTCGAGCACCACCTCCAGGCCGGCCTCATGCAGCGCATGGACCATGGCGCGGAACTCCGCCGCCACCGCCGCCGGATCGTGGCGCACCGCGCCGGACGCCAGCCGCGGATCGGGCGCGAAGAAGCCCAGCGTGTTGTAGCCCCAGTAGTTGCGCAGGCCGGTGCCGAAGAGATGCGGCTCGTCGACCGCGTGCTGCACCGGCAGCAGCGAGAGCGTGGTCACCCCCAGGCGCTTGAAATGGGCGATCGCGGCCGGATGCGCCAGGCCCGCGTAGCTGCCGCGCAGCGCCTCCGGGATCTCGGGATGCCGCATCGAGAAGCCCTTCACATGGACCTCGTAGAGCACCACGTCGGCCGGCGCATGGCGCGGCGCGTTGGCGCGCGGGCTGACACCCGCGAGCGGCGCGGCCACGCGCGCCTTCAGCGCGGTCGCGCCGTTGTCGCGCTCGTCCAGCGCCAGCGGGCCGTCGGGATGGCCCAGCGGATAGCCGTGGTCCTCGGGCAGGCAGCGGAACTCGCCGACGATCTCGCGCGCATACGGATCCAGCAGCAGCTTGCTCGCGTTGAAGCGATGGCCCTCGCGCGGAGCGTGCGGGCCATGTGCGCGCAGGCCGTAGACCTGTCCCGGACGCAGCCCCGGCACGAAGCCGGTCCACAGGCCGTCGACGGGCCCCTGAAGCGCAAGGCGCTTGAGCTCGGTCGTGCCGGCGTCGTCGTAGAGGCAAAGCTCGACGCGCGTCGCATGCGCGGAGAAGACCGCGAAGTTGACGCCGCCGTCGCGGGCGGTCGCGCCCAGCGGCTCATGGCGGCCGGGCAGCAGAACATCGGAAAAGGCGTTCATCAGAGAGGCACCAGATAGATCGTCGCCATCGGCGGCACGGTGATCGTGATCATCGGATCTTCCGCGCGGGCGAGCGCGGAATGCGCGGCATCATGCGCCCCGCTGTGCACGCCGCTGCCGCCATAGACGGCGGCGTCGGTGTTGAGGATCTCGCGCCACTCGCCGCCGTGCGGGAGCCGCAGCACATAGCCCTCATGCGGAACGGCCGCGAAGTTGCAGACGGCGACCACGCTGCCGCCCTCCCCGTCGCTGCGCGTCCAGGCGAAGACCGATCGCTCGCTGTCGCGCTCGTCGATCCAGGCGAAGCCGTCCGCATCGCCGTCCTTGCGATGCAGCGCGGCGCGCGAGCGATACAGCCGGTTCAGATCGCCGACCAGACGCAGCACGCCGGCGTGGCGCGGGTCCTCGAGCAGCTCCCAGGGCAGCGCGCGCTCGAAGTCCCACTCGCCGCGTTGCGCGAACTCCTGGCCCATGAACAGCAGCTTCTTGCCCGGATGCGCCCACATGAAGCCGTAATACGCGCGCAGGTTGGCGAAGCGGCGCCATTCGGCGGGGTCGTGGTCCTCGCCCGGCATCTTGCCCAGCAGCGAGCCCTTGGCATGCACCACCTCGTCATGCGACAGCGGCAGCAGGAAGTTCTCGCTGAACGCGTAGACCAGGCCGAAGCTCATCTTCTCGTGATGCCAGGGCCGATGAACAGGCTGCTCGCGCTGGTAGGCCAGCGTGTCGTTCATCCAGCCCATGTTCCACTTGTAGTGGAAGCCCAGCCCGCCGACATCGGTCGGCGCGGACACCCGCGGGAAGGCGGTCGACTCCTCGGCGATCGTGATCACGCCGGGCGCTTCGCGACCCAGCAGCTCGTTCATGCGACGCAGCAGCGCGATGGCCTCGAGGTTCTCGTGGCCGCCGTGGACGTTGGGGACCCATTCGCCCTCGGGCCGCGAGTAGTCGCGATACAGCATCGAGGCCACCGCGTCCACGCGCAGGCCGTCGATGCCGTGGCGCTCGGCCCAGTACAGCGCCGCGCCGCACAGGAACTGCCGCACCTGCGGCTTGCCGAAGTCGTAGATCAGCGTGTGCCAGTCGCGATGGAAGCCCTCGCGCGGATCGGCGTACTCGTAGAGCGCCGTCCCGTCGAATTGCGCCAGGCCATGCGGGTCGGCGGGGAAATGCGCCGGCACGAAGTCCAGCAGCACACCCAGCCCCTGCGCATGGCAGGCGCGCACGAAGCGGCGCAGGCCGTCGGGGTCGCCCAGCCGCGCGGTCGGCGCATGCAGGCCCAGGGTCTGATAACCCCAGGAGCCGTCGAAGGGGTACTCGCTGACGGGCATCAGCTCCACATGGGTGAAGCCCAGGCCCGCGGCGTAGGCCGGCAGCTCATGGGCGAGCTGCTCCCAGCTCGGGAAGGCGTGACCGTCTCCAGGCCGTCGCCACGAGGTCGGGTGGACCTCGTAGATGCTGAGCGGCGCGTCGCGGCGGTTGAGCGCGGCGCGGCTCGCCGGCAGCGGCATGGGCTCGGGCAGCGCGTCGATGACGCTGGCGTTGTCCGGCCGCAGCTGGCCGCGGAAGGCGTAGGGATCGGCCTTGAGCGGCAGCACCGTGCCGTCGGCGGCGGTGATCTCGTACTTGTAGAACTGACCGCGCGCGGCGCCGGGGATGAAGAGCTCCCAGATGCCGGCGCCGTGCTGGTCGCGCTTGCGCATGGGATGTGCCGCGCCGTCCCAGCCGTTGAAGTCGCCGACCACCGCGACCCGCGACGCCGACGGCGCCCACACGGCGAAGCGCACGCCGTCGACCGGCGTGCCGTGCGCGCGCGCCGGCCCCGATGCCATCGGATGCGCGCCCAGCCACAGCCACGGGCGCGGATGCTCGCCCCGTGCGAGCAGCGCGAGGTCGGCATCGGGCAGCAGCAGCTTGGCGCTCATCGACTCGTCGACTCCCTCAGCTCGGGCGCTGGTCCAGACTCTTGGCGGACCAGACGCGATCGACGTACTCGGCGATCGTGCGGTCCGACGAGAAGAAGCCCATGCCCGCGATGTTCAGCGCCACGCGCTCGGACCACGCCGTGGGGTCGCGGAACAGCGCGTCGACGCGTTCCTGCGCGCGCAGGTAGTCGTCGAAGTCGGCGGTCAGCAGATAGACGTCGTCGCCCAGCAGCTTGTCGACCAGCGCGCGGTAGCGGCCCGCGTCGCCCTGCGAGAAGTCGCCGCGCGCGATCGCGTCGATCACCGCGCGCAGCCGCGCGTTGCCGGCCACCGCGGCGCGGGCGTCATGGCCCTCGCGCTTGAGCGACTCGACCTGCTCGGTCTTCAGACCGAACGTGAACATGTTGTCCTCGCCGAAAGCCTGCGCCATCTCGATGTTGGCGCCGTCCCAGGTGCCGATGGTGAGCGCGCCGTTGAGCGCGAACTTCATGTTGCCGGTGCCCGAGGCCTCGGTGCCCGCGGTGGAGATCTGCTCCGACAGGTCGGCCGCCGGGATGATGGTCTCGGCCAGCGACACGCCGTAGTTGGGCAGATAGACCAGCTTGAGCTTGTCGCCCACGCGCGGATCGCTGTTGATCACGCGGCCCACGTCATGCGCCAGCTGAATGACGGACTTGGCCGCCACGTAGGCCGAGGCCGCCTTGCCCGCGATCACCACGGTGCGCGGCACCCAGTCGGCCTGCGGATTCGCGACGATGGCCTGGTAGCGCGCGATGACATGCAGCACGTTGAGCAGCTGCCGCTTGTATTCGTGGATGCGCTTGATCTGGACGTCGAAGAGGCTGTCGACGTTCACCGTCAGGCCCAGCTCGCGCTGGATGCGGGCGGCCAGGCGCTGCTTGTTCTCGCGCTTGACGGCGCGCAGGCGCTCGCCCAGCGCGACGTCGGCGGCCAGGGGCTTGAGCTTGACGAGCTCGCCCAGGTCGCGGCGCCAGCCCTCGCCGATGCGCTCGTCGAGCAGCGCCGAGAGGCCGGGGTTGGCCTGCTGCAGCCAGCGGCGCGGCGTCACGCCGTTGGTGACGTTGTGGAAGCGGTCCGGGAAGAGGCGCGCGTAGTCCGCGAAGATGGTCTGCACCATCAACTCGGAATGCAGCGCCGCCACGCCGTTGACGCGGTGCGAGGCGACGATGCTCAGCGCGGCCATGCGCACGCGGCGCTCGCCGTGGCCGTGCTCGCCGCCCTCGTCGATCAGCGAGACGCGACGCTGCAGCGCGTCGTCGCCGGGGAAGCGCGCTTTCACCTCCTCGAGGAAGCGATGGTTGATCTCGTACACGATCTCCAGATGACGCGGCAGCAGCTGCTCGAAGAGCCGCACCGGCCAGGTCTCCAGCGCCTCGGGCATCAGCGTGTGGTTGGTGTAGCTGACCGCCTGGCGCGTGATCGCCCAGGCCGCCTCCCAGCCCAGACCGTGCTCGTCGAGCAGCAGCCGCATCAGCTCGGCCGGCGCCAGCGCGGGGTGGGTGTCGTTCAAATGGATGGCGTTGTCGCGGCCCAGCGCGGACAGCGGACGCCCCTCGCGCAGATGGCGCGCGATCAGGTCCTGCAGCGACGCGCTGACCAGGAAGGCTTCCTGCTTCAACCGCAGCACGCGGCCGGCCTCGGTGCTGTCGTCGGGATACAGCACCCAGTTGAGCGCGTCCGCCGCGACGCGATGCGCGGCCGCGCCGTGGTGGTCGCCGCGGCAGAAGGCGGCGAAGTCGATCGGCGCCTCGGCCTGCGCGTGCCATTGGCGCAGCGTGGAGACCCGCGCGCCGTGATGCGCCGGGACGATGAAGTCGTAGGCCTGCGCGATCAGGCGCTCGGCCGGGATCCAGCGGCGCGCACCGTCGGCGCCGACCTCGACATGACCGCCGAAGCCCACCGGATAGCGCAGCTCGGGCCGCGCCGTCTCCCAGGGATTGCCCAGCGCCATCCAGTCATCGGGCGCCTCGACCTGACGGCCGTCCTGGATGCCTTGCGCGAACATCCCATATTGGTAGCGCAGCCCGTAGCCGAAGGACGGCAGGCCCAGTTCCGCGAAGGAGTCGAGGAAGCAAGCGGCCAGGCGGCCCAGGCCACCGTTGCCCAGCGCGGCGTCGTTCTCGCGCTCCAGCACGTCGGGCAAGGCCTGACCCTGGGCCTCGAAGGCGGCGCGCAGCGTGTCGTCCAGCTTCAGCGCGGCCAGCGCATTGCCCAGCGCCCGGCCCATCAGGAACTCCATCGACAGGTAATGCACGCGACGCACCTCGGCGTCCGGACCGCGCGCCGCGTCGGCGGCTTGCGTGTCAGCCCAGCGGCGGCCAAGCGGCTCGCGGCAGGCTTGCGCGGCGGCGCGCACTAGCGCGCGGCGCGCGGCGGCCGGGTCAACCGGCGCCTGGACGTCGGCGCCGGCGGCGCTCGCGAGGGTGGCGGAGGCGCCAGCGAGCTCGAGCTCGCGACGCAGCGCCTCGGTGAAGGCGGCGCTCAGGTCGTGGGGGACGGTCGTCATGGAGCGAAGTATCCATCAAGCGACCTGAATTTCTGTAGTTTCACTACATCGGGTAATCCCCGAATGCGATTCAAGCCATTGATTTCATTGAATTCACTGGTGTTGATGCGGGTGTGACGGCGTTGTGAATCGCCAATCAGGCATGTATATTCTCTACAAACTTCGCCCGACGGCACGCGGTCTTTCGCGTCGCACGGCCGGGCGGCCGATCGACAGCAACGAGCGAGACAAGCGGCGCCTTCTGCAGGCGCGCGCGGAGGTACCCAAGTGGCGGACGTGAAGCTGGAAGGGGTGGTCAAGGCCTATGGCGAGACCAGGATCCTGCATGGCATCGACCTGGAGATCCGGGACGGCGAGTTCATGGTCTTCGTGGGCCCGTCGGGCTGCGGCAAGTCGACGCTGCTGCGCACGATCGCGGGCCTGGAGGACATCACCGGCGGCGAGATGCGCATCGGCGGTCGGCTGGTCAACGACGTCCCGCCCGCGGAGCGCGGCATCGCGATGGTGTTCCAGAGCTACGCGCTCTACCCCCACATGAACCTGTACGACAACATGGCGTTCGGGTTGAAGCTGGCCAAGGTGCCCAAGGACGAGATCGAGCGCGCGGTGCGCTACGCCGCGCGCATCCTGCACATCGAGCATCTGCTCGAGCGCAAGCCCAAGGACCTGTCCGGCGGCCAGCGCCAGCGCGTAGCGATCGGCCGCGCCATCGTGCGCAAGCCCGAGGTCTTCCTCTTCGACGAGCCGCTGTCCAACCTGGACGCGGCGCTGCGCGTGCGCATGCGCTATGAGTTCGCGAAGCTGCATGAGGACCTGAAGACCACCATGGTCTACGTCACTCACGACCAGGTCGAGGCGATGACCCTGGCCGACCGCATCGTGGTGTTGAGCGCCGGCAAGATCGAGCAGGTCGGCACCCCGCTGGAGCTCTACGAGCATCCCGACAAGCTCTTCGTCGCCGGCTTCATCGGCAGCCCCAAGATGAACTTCATCGAGGCCGAGATCGTCACCGCCTCCGCCGAGCACGCCACCGTGCGTCTGAGCGACGGCGCCATCATCCGCACCCTGGTGGACGCCTCGCGCGCCCAGGTCGGCGACAAGGTCACGCTGGGCGTGCGGCCGGAACACTTTGCCGTCGGCGGCGACGCCAACCTGATCGCCAGCACGGTGACCTTCGTCGAGTCGCTGGGCGGCGCCACGCACGCCTACTGCGCCTACCCCGGCGTCGAGGACGCGCTGACCTGCGAATTCGACGGCAGGACCCGGGTGCGCGCCGGCGACACGCTGCAGCTGCATGCGCCCGCGGAGCTCTGCTATCTCTTCGATGCCGAGGGCCTGGCCTTCAAGCGGCTCGGGGCAGCGGCATGAGGGCCGCGGCGGCCTTCACGGCGCTGGGCCTGCTGGCGGCCGGCGTGCCGGCGGCGGCGCAGACCGCGCCCAAGCTGCTGGTCTGGATCAACGGCGACAAGGCCTACAACGGCCTGCAGAAAGTCGGGGATGCCTTCGAGCGCATCTCCGGCGTCAAGGTCGTGGTCGAGCATCCGGTCGACGCGCCCGAGAAGTTCACGCAGGCGGCCGGCGCCGGCAAGGGGCCGGACGTGTTCTGCTGGCCGCATGACCGCACCGGCGAATGGGCCAAGGCCGGCCTGCTGTCCCCTGTGCAGCCGCGCAAGGCGCTCTTCGACGAGCTGGAGCCCTCGACCTGGCAGGCCTTCCGCTACCAGGGTCGCTACTGGGGCTATCCGATCGCGATCGAGACCACCGGCCTGATCTACAACAAGGCGCTGGTGGGCAAACCGCCCGCGACCTGGGACGCGCTGTTCGCGCTGGACAAGGACCTGCAGCAGCGCGGCAAGCACGCGGTGCTGTGGGACTACAACAAGAGCTTCTTCACCTGGCCGATGTTCGCGGGTGCGGGCGGTGTGATCTTCGGCCGCGACGCGCAGGGCGATTTCGATCCGCGCCAGGTCGCGGTGAACAACGAAGGCGCGCTGGCCGCGGGCCGGACGCTGGAGCGCCTGATCAAGGACGGCGCGATGCCGCGCGGCGCGCGCTACTCGGAGATGGAATCCTCCTTCGCGCGCGGCGAGATCGCGATGATGGTCTCCGGCCCCTGGGCCTGGGACAACGCGCGCAAGGCCGGCATCGACATCGGCGTGGCGCCGATTCCCGCGGTGATCCCGGGCAAGCCCTCCAAGTCCTTCGTCGGCGTGCTGGGCTGCATGATCTCGGCGCCCTCCAAGAACAAGGACATCGCGCGCGAGTTCATCGAGCAGCATCTGATGCGGCCCGCCTCGCTGAAGGTGCTGGACGCCGACGTGCCCATCGGCGTGCCGGCCAACAAGGCCTTCTACGCGGAGCTGTCGGTGAATCCGCTGATCCGCGCCAGCATGGAGAACGCCCGCGCCGGCGAGCCCATTCCCAACATCCCCGAGGTGGGCCGTTTCTGGACCGCGATGGACGCGGCGCTGGAGGCCATCACCAACGGACTGCAAAGCCCGAAGGACGCGCTGGACGGCGCCGCCGCCCGCATGCTGCTCAAGCAATGAACGCCACCACCGCATCGACCTCGGCGCTCGCCGCCTCCCTGCCCGGCTCCCCGCTGGCCGAGGCCTACTCGCAGCGGCCGCCCGGCGCGCTGGAGAAGCTGGGCCGGCTGCTCTACTGGCCGGTCATCGCGCTGATCGCGATCGCGGCGCTCTACCTGGTCTTCACGCTCCACGTCGCCGGCCAGACCTGGTGGGCGGTGGGCGCGCTGATGCTGTTCGGCTCGGGCTTCGCGATCTACTTGTCCAAGGCCGGCTTCGCGTATCGCTACCTCTTCCCCGGCGTGGCCGGGATGCTGCTGTTCATCGCGTTCCCGCTCGCCTACACGACGCAGATCGGCTTCACCAACTACTCCTCGGCCCACTTGCTGAGCCAGGAACGCGTGCGCGAGTTCCTGCTCGATCAGCGCGATGCGGTGCTCGACGAGGTGCGTGAGTTCAGCGTCCATGCGGACGGCCGCGAGTTCCGGCTCGCGCTGCGCGATCCGGCCAGCGGCGCGCTGCAGTTCGTGTCGCCGGCACTGGGCCTGCGCGATGCGCGGGGGCCGCTGGAGGTGAACCTGCAGACGCCGACCGACGCGCGCATCGCCCCGGCGCCGACCTCCGCGTCCGCCGCCGCCTCGCCGCCGTCGGCCGGCGACACGCCCTGGGGTCCGGCGCTCAGCCTGCGCGAGCTGATCGCGCATCGCGCCGCGCTGTCGCAGCTGCGGCTGCGCCTGCCGGGCGCCGAGAAGGCCGATGCCCTGCACTACCTCGGCCTGCGCGAGTTCGGCCCCATCCGCCCGCATTACGAGGAGCAGTCCGACGGCGCGCTCAAGCGGCTGTCCGACGGGGCGCTGTTCAAGCCCGACGAGGCGACCGGCTACTACGAAGGCCAGGGCGCGGCGGCGGGCACGCATCTGGCGCCGGGCTACAAGGTCATGGTGGGTGGCCACAACTACGCCCGCATGATCCTGGACCCGGAGTTCCGCGGCCCCTTCCTGTCGATCTTCGGCTGGACGGTGACCTTCTCGCTGCTGACGGTGCTGTGCGCGACCGCGATCGGCATGACGCTGGCGGTGCTGCTGAACTGGGAGGACCTGCGCTTCCGCACAACCTACCGCACGCTGCTCTTCCTGCCCTATGCGGTGCCGGGCTTCATCTCGATCCTGGTGTTCAAGGGCCTGTTCAACCAGAACTTCGGCGAGATCAACGCCATCCTGGACGCGCTCTTCGGCGTGCGGCCGGCGTGGTTCGCGGACCCGGGGCTGGCGCGGACCATGCTGCTGATCGTCAACGTGTGGCTGGGCTATCCCTACATCATGATCCTGTGCACGGGGCTGCTGAAAGCCATTCCATCGGATCTGTACGAGGCCTCAGCGCTGGCGGGCGCGGGTCCGCTGACCAACTTCTTCAAGATCACCGCGCCGCTGATCATCAAGCCGCTGTCGCCGCTGCTGGTGTCGGCCTTCGCGTTCAACTTCAACAACTTCGTGCTGATCGCGTTGCTGACCGACGGCCGGCCGGACTACCTGTCGACCAAGATCCCGGCGGGGCAGACCGACATCCTGGTCAGCTACACCTACCGCATCGCCTTCCGCGACTCGGGCACGGACTTCGGGCTCGCCGCGGCGATCTCGACGCTGATCTTCATCCTGGTGGCGGCGATGTCGCTGCTGAACCTGCGCCTCATGCGCAAGGCCGATCAATGACCCACCCCCTACGCGCTGCGCGCGCCCCCTCAAGGGGGCAAGCCCCGAGGCCCGGCAAAGCCGGATCCTCGTGCTTCGCTTGGACACCTCCTCACACCCGAGCTCATCGCCATGGCAATCGTTAGAGGCAAGCAGGCGCGTTGGCGCGTCTTCGCGGCGCATGCGCTGCTGTGGGGATTCCTGGCGATCACGCTGTTCCCGCTGCTGGCGGTGGTGTCGATCTCGCTGCGGCCGGGCAACTTCGCCACCGGCAGCCTGATCCCGTCGACCATCAGCCTGGAGCACTGGCAGCTCGCGCTGGGCATCCCGTATCAGGCGGCGGACGGCTCGCTGGTGCAGCCGCCCTTCCCGGTGCTGACCTGGCTGTGGAACTCGATCAAGGTGGCGACGATCTCGGCGCTGCTGATCGTCGCGTTCTCGACGACGGCGGCCTACGGCTTCGCGCGGCTGCGGTTCCGTTTCAAGGGCGGGATCCTGAACGGCATGCTGCTGCTGCAGATGTTCCCGCCGGTGCTGGCGCTGGTGGCGATCTACGCGATCTTCGAGACCATCGGGACCTTCGTGCCCTGGCTGGGCATCGAGACGCATGCGGGCGTGATCGTGGCCTACCTGGGCGGCGTGGCGACGCACATCTGGACCATCAAGGGCTACTTCGAGACCATCCCGGTGGAGATCGAGGAGAACGCCAAGGTGGACGGGGCCTCGCACTGGCAGGCCTTCCGGCTCGTGCTGCTGCCGATGGCGGTGCCGATCCTGATGGTGGTCTTCGTGCTGGCCTTCATCGGTTGCATCATCGAATACCCCGTGGCATCGGTGCTGCTGCGCGAGGAGTCGCACCTCACGCTGGCGGTGGGCTCCAAGTACTACCTGCACGACCAGCGCTTCCTGTGGGGCGACTTCGCCGCCGCGGCGGTGCTGTCGGGACTGCCCATCACGGCGGTGTTCCTGCTGGCACAGCGCTGGATCGTGTCGGGGCTGACGGCGGGCGGGGTGAAGGGCTGAGGCGCGACGGGTTTGAGCCCGTCATCGGCTCACCAGGTGGCGAACCCGGTCGAAGAAGCGAACAACTAGCCCGAGGTTCGCTTCTCCAAGCCGCCGCCTCATGCACATCAGCCGCCTGTTCCATGGTCTGTTCACGTCGGGAGACAGAACAGACAAGACGGAGTCCTCCACCTCCGACGCGCCAAGGGCCACGCCCGAACTCCCCCCGCAGGCGCTTGCCAAAGCACATCGGCACGGCCCGGCTCCACGCGGGCACCTGTCGCGGCATCAGCTGGTCCAGGCTGCCCACGCGCCTGCCACGGTGCAGATCGCTGATCAGGAGGAGCAACTGAGGCGCTTGGCCGCGCGGCCCGATGCGCACTGCTTCGACGGCGAACTGCGCGAGATTCGCGCTCGGATCGAGCAGGCGCGTGCGATGGGCATGTCGACGAATGACGGCTGGCCACGCGCGCAGATCCTCTTGTTCGGCGCTCAGACCTGGATGGCTCGCCTGGCTGCGGAGATCAAACAGGTCGACGCCTTGCCCGGCGGTTGGAGAGCGCTCGTCAACGATCATCGCGCGCTCTCGCCCGCAACGCGCGCCATCGTGGAACGACGCGCCTTCCGCGCGGCCCGTCTGATGTGCGCGGAGCGCTGCGAGCCTCGCGAGGCAATGGTCATGGCGCGCCGCGCGCAGACGCTGATCGAAAACGGATGTCCCGAGACGTCCGCGCTGATGAGCGAGCGCGTTCGCCGCGCGTTGATGCGGCGCCACCCCGAAGGCATCGTGACTCCGCTGACGCGCATGTTGAGGATGGACGGACCGGCGGTCTATTCGGACGCGATGGCCGTGCTGCGAGTGATGACCCGCTTGCCTGCACAAATGGCCGCCCAGTTGGCCGATGCAGGGGTGACCATCGTCCCTGCGCCCGGACGGCTCGCCAATGTCCGCCCCGAGGAACTGGGGAACGAGGCCAGTCAGGGTTGCGCCGGCTTTTACGTCGGCAATCGCAAGCAGTTGCTGGTCGTTACCCGTCACCAGAAGGGCAGCAAGGCCCCTCGCCTGCTCACCCACGTGTCGCCACTTCACGAGGCCGCCCATGCCTATGAGCATCTGGTCGGCAAACACACCCACTCCGATCGCGAATTTCAGGCCGCCCGTGAACATGACCTCGCCAGCGGCCACATTCGCCCGGGGCGCGACGACAACTTCCGCGATGTCCATGCAGAGCTCGACTCGCACCCCAAGGCGGAGACCTTTGCGGAGAGCCTCGCGCATTACCTGCTCGGCGACAGGCGCTGGCCGGCGCTGCATGCCTATTGGGACAAGCAGTTCAGAGGGGCGGCGAGCGGCGATCCGTCATCGCGCGCCTGATCATCCGAAGAAGGCCTGGCGCTGAGCCGCGAGCGCCGGTCGATCGATCTGCTCGGCCAGCGATGCGATGTCACGCGATGACACGCCCGCCTTCGCGAAATGCGTCTTCCACTCGGCCAGGACGCGCGCCAGCGCCGCCAAAGGTGACCGTAGCTCAGCGAGACGCCCTTGAGACTACGGGCGATGCGCAGTTCCGCGACAAGCCGAGGATCGGCGGGATTCGCCAGCCACCACAGCCACAGCGAGTCGGGCAGCTCCAGAGGAGAGAGGTCGTTGGTCATTGCTTCTTGTCCTCTCTGGCTTCGACTTGCCCTTGCGACCCCGCCGCGAGCCTCTCCTCGAAGTTCGCGCAGATGCG
This sequence comes from Roseateles sp., assembly GCF_039595295.1. Taxonomy (GTDB): domain Bacteria; phylum Pseudomonadota; class Gammaproteobacteria; order Burkholderiales; family Burkholderiaceae_C; genus Roseateles. The sequence goes on along the minus strand of NZ_JBCNLU010000006.1, from coordinate 68,344 downwards.
ACAGCACCGCAATGGGCATCTGCTCAACGCCATTGGATCGCTTGTTGGCCCGCGCTCCATGCGTATTGGGGCAAGCACCTGAGCGGTCGCAACAAGCGCTGACCCCGCTCCCGATCACCATGAACAAAGCCCCGCCCGGCTCGCGCCGGACGGGGCTTTGTGTTGACAGGTCGGCGGCGCTCGGCCGCCGACGCCCGGCGCCTCAGCGCTTCAACGCTTCAACGCTTCAACGCTTCAGAACTTGTAGGTCGCGCCGACCAGGAAGGTGCGGCCCCACTTGATGTATTCCAGCGGGCGATCCTTCGTGACCGCGTAGGTGCGATAGGCCTCGTTGGTCAGGTTGTTGACCTGGGCCAGCAGCCCCAGTCCCTTGAGCGGACCTTCGGTGAAGTTGTAGCCGATCTGCGCGTCGACGATGCTCTCGCCCACGACGTAACGCAGGGTGCGCGCGCCGTTGAAGTTGCCGATCTCGCCGATGAAGTCCGAGCGCTTGCGCTGGCTGATGCGGGCCTCGAAGCCGTCGCGCTCGTAGTAGGCGGTCAGGTTGTAGACCTGCTTGGACAGACCCGGCAGCGAGATGTTGCCCGAGCCCACGCTGCTCGCGCTCTCCGGATCCTTCACCGAGATGTTGCTGTGGTTGAAACTGGCGCTGGCGATGATGCCGAAACCGTTGAGCGCCGGCGTGAGCAGGTTCAGCGGCAGGGAGGCCGTCAGCTCCAGACCCTGCAGCTTGCCGCCCGAGCCGTTGTACGGCGCGGTGTAGGTGCCGCTGGTCAGCACGGGCGGGCATTGCGTGGTGCCTCCGACGCCGCAGGTCGCGGGCGGCACGTAGCCGGCGACGAACTTCGAGAAGTCGTAGCTGTCGAAGGACTGCGTGTAGATGTAGCTGCGCAGGTCCTTGTAGTAGCCGGCCGCCGAGACGTAGGCCTTGGAACCGAAGTACTTCTCGTACGAGATGTCCAGCGCGTTGGCGCGCCACGGGTCCAGCTTGGCGTTGCCGCCGCTGGCGCCGGGCTTGCCGGTGGCGTTGTCGACGCCGAAGTCCAGCGCCGAGCGCAGCTGGTCCACCTTCGGACGCGCGACCTGCTTGGCGAGCGCGAAGCGCACCGTCTGGTCGTTGCCCAGCGACCAAGCCAGGTTCAGGCTGGGCAGGAAGTCCGTGACCGTCTTGCCGTCGTCGATGGGCTTGACCTGCTGGCCCGCGGGCGCGGTGCCGTCGTAGTAGTTCGAATGCGAGGACTGCTTGACGTTCACGACCTGCAGCCCGATGTTGCCGCGCATCGGGATGCCGAAGGTCGTCGTGTCGATGTTGCCCTTGAAGAAGGCGGTGGTCGTCTTCTCCTCGACGTCCCAGGCCTTGGAGATCAGGAAGTTGGCCGTGTCGCTGGGATTGAAGACCATGTAGCGCGCGACCGCGGCCGGCACGTTCCAGGCGGGAATGGTGCCCAGGCCCGCGAAGCCCAGGTTCACCGGGCTGTACTGGAGGTCGGCGCCGATGGTGGTGGGGCCTTGCGCGCCGACGTCGATGTTTCCTTCCGGCTGACGCTTCTTTTTGGAACGGTCGGCGTAGTTCAGGCCGACGTCGAAATCGCTGAACAGCGACGAGGCCATGGCCGGCGCCGGGATGTTGGTCACCAGCTTGAAGCCGGTCAACTCGTCCTTGACGCTGGGCACCTTGCCGTAGCCCGATCCGTACACGGTGCCGCGCAGGTACAGGTTGGCCGGGTTGGAGTAGTCCAGCGTGGGCACGATCTGCGAGAAGCCGCCGCTGGCGAAGGCCAGCTTGGCCGTATCGAAGAGATTCTGCGACGCGCTCAGCTGGGTGTTGTTCTCCAGGTTCAACTCATTGCGCGTGGCGCGCGAGTAGTTGACGTCGGCCATCACCGAGATGCCGCTGTCGAACTTGAGCTTGTTGTTCCAACCGGTCGCGACGATCTTGTCCTCGCGCTTGTTGTACATGCCGCGGATCAGCGGAACCACGTTCGTGATCGTGCCGCCAGTCTGCGAGTTGTTGCCGTTGACGGTGGTCGAGGTCCAGTTGCAAGCCGGGCTGCAGGGGAAGTTCCCGTTGTACTGGAGGTTCATCTCGAACTGGTTGGCCGTGTCTTCCTGCTTGGCCTTGGTCCAGAAGCCGTCCAGGACGCTGGTCCAGTTCTTGGTGGGGCGGAACTCGATCGTGCCCATGACGGCGTCGCGCTCGTTCTTTCCGGTGCGGCGCAGCGCCTTGATGCCGTCGGAGACGAAGGTGCCGGTCGGCACGCCCGGGCGCGCGTTCACGGCCCAGGGTTCGTACAGGCCGACCTGCTCTTCCTGCACCGGGGTCTCCTGGTGCGCGAAACCGATGGACACGCCGATGGTCCGGTCGGCGAACTGGTCGATGTAGCTGGCGCTCAGGCGGTTGCCGTTGGCGCTGGCGTTGGCGGCGGAGCCCAGCGAGTTGTGCTGGCCGCGCGCGCTCAGGGTGACGACGCGGTTGCTGAAGTTGAGCGGGCGCACCGTCAGCATGTCGATGGTGCCCGACAGGCCCTGGCCGACCAGGCCGGCATCCGGCGTCTTGTAGATGGTCACGCCGCTGAGCAGCTCGGACGGGTACTGGTCGAACTCGACCGTGCGGTTGTCGCCGGTGGACACCAGCTCGCGGCCGTTGAGCAGCGTGGTGGCGAAGTCGGGCGACAGGCCGCGCACCGAGATCACCTGCGCGCGACCGGCCACGCGCTGAGCGGACAGGCCAGGCAGACGCGCGATCGATTCGGCGATGGAGACGTCCGGCAGCTTGCCGATGTCTTCGGCGGAGATCGCCTCGACGATGGCGTCGGAGTTCTTCTTGACCGAGATGGCCGCCTCGATGCCGCGGCGGATGCCCGTGACGGTCACCGTCTCCAGCGTCTTGTCGGCGGCGGCCTTCTCGGCCGCCTGACGGTCGGCTTCGGTCTGGGCTTGCTGCGCGTGCGCGACGCCGGCCATCAGGGCCAGGGTCATCAGGCAGCCGGCGGCCACCGGCTGAACACGGAACAGCTCGCGGGAAGCGTGCGTGGTCTTCATCTCTTGTCTCCTGTCGCTCTCGTAGCGCTTTGTCTGAGGCTCGCCCTGCGGGGAACTGCAACCAGAAGGTTCACGTTGCAGGGAGTACGGAACCCAACGTTTGAGAGAATTCTGTACTAAAACTAGATATGCAACCAAGCCCTCGCAAACCCTGGACTACATAAATCCGCTGGCCTTTTGTATGAAAACCACGGATCAAGTCGTCAAGTTACCTCGGGTTTCTACTGAAAAAGCGCTGAATCACGACCTCTTCACGACGCAGAAAGCAAAACGGCGACCTCGAGGGTCGCCGTTTTCAGAACCGGTATGTAGCTGGACTACAGACTCAAGCAGCGTTCACGATGCGGGTGGGTAGATCAGCGCACCGATTGCTGCAGCGCAAAGGCCGCACCGTCCAGCGCGGTCAGGGTGTCGGTGATGAGCACGCAAGGCACGGCGGCCAGATAGCCGGCGAAACGCCCCTTGGCCTCGAAGCGTGCGCGGAACTCCGACTCGAAGAAGCGCGCGCCCAGGCGCGGCACGATGCCGCCGCCGATGTAGACCCCGCCCCGCGCGCCCAGCGTCAGCGCCACGCTGCCGGCGAAGCCGCCCAGGAAGGCGCAGAACTGGTCCATGGTCTTGCCGCAGAGCGCGTCCCCGCCCAGCGCCCGCTCGACGATCTGCTCGGCGCTGAGCCGAGGCTCGCTCGCCTGTCCCGCCACCGTCGCCACCGCCGCATGCAGCGTAGGCAGGCCGATGCCGGAGAGGAAGCGCTCGGCGGACACATGAGGAAACTCGCGGCGCGCGACCGACAGCAGCTGAGCCTCGTAGTCGTTGGCCGCCGCGAGCGTCATGTGACCGCCCTCGCCCGGCAGCGCGATCCAGCCGCCGGAGGTCTCGATCACCCCACCCACACCCAGACCGGTGCCCGGGCCGATGACTGCCAGCGTGCCGCGCGGCGCACCGCGGACCGGCCCCGGCACGGCGGCGACCTGGTCGGGCCGCAAGCCCGGCAGCGACAGCGCCAGCGCCTCGAAGTCGTTGAGCAAACGCAGCTCGTCCAGACCCAGATCGGTCTGCAACTGGCTGCGCGAAAAGGTCCAGTGGCTGTTGGTCAGCTCGATCCGATCGCCGTCGATGGCGGTGGCCAGCGCGAGCGAGGCCCGGCGCGGACGCGCCGTCAGCCCCAGGCCGGCGAGTTCCTTCAAATAGGATTGCGCCGCGGCGCTGAGCGACTCGTACTGCGCCACCGGCAGCTTGCGCACGTGCTGCACCGGCTGCCCCGGGCTGTCGACCCAGGCGAAGCGGGCGTTGCTGCCGCCGATGTCCGCCACCAGCCACGGATAGCCTTTGTCCTGCGCGCGTCCGGTTGTCTCGTTCCGGCTCGCGGCCACACCCTGTTCTGCTTGCACTGTTCTTGTCCTGATGTCTGAGGACCGCCGAAACCGGCGGATCCACACAAGGTAGCAAAACTACATCATTCACACAAGAGCAGTCTCCCTGCTCGCACGGAAACCGGTTCTCACGTCAATCACCGAGTTCCAGCAATCCTCTGCAGATGATTGTTTTCAATGGATTTTCCATTCCACCCCAGGCAGGATAGCGGCGTCAAGATCGCTGTAGTCACACTACAACCAAATCCATCGAGTCGCTCGGGGAGGCGGCAATCGGCATGCCTTCGCTGAGCCCGACGCCCGGCCCGCGCGGCCCGGGCTCCCGCTAGGGCGAACCCTTCCAGTGCGGCCGGGGGGGCGGGCCATAATCGCCTCCGGTCCTCCAAGGGCCGCCCCGCCGCAATCGAGCCTCCGTCTCGATCCGGCGCCAACCGGTCCTCAACCGGTGCCGTCGCGGGCGCATCCGACCTGATTCATGCGAGATTTCGACAGTCCCCGGCTGATCGCCGACATCGGCGGCACCTTCGCCCGCTTCGCCCTGGAGACCGCCCCGGGGGAATTCGAGCACATCGCGCTGCTGCGCTGCGCCGAGCATCCTGACTTCCACGCCGCCGTGCGCTCCTACATCGACCGCCTGCCCCGACATCTGCGCGTGGCGCATGCGGCGATCGCCATCGCCAACCCGGTCGAGGGTGACCTGGTGCGCATGACCAACTACCACTGGCAGTTCTCGATCGAGGAAGCGCGGCAGCGCCTCGGGCTGGACACGCTGGTGGTGGTGAACGACTTCACCGCGCTGGCCATGGCCCTGCCCCGGCTGCGCGGCAGCGAGATCCGCCAGATCGGCGGCGGCGAGGCCCGCCCCGACAGCGTCATCGGCCTGCTGGGCTCAGGCTCAGGCCTGGGCGTGTCGGGCCTGATCCCGGCCGGCGAGGGGTGGATCTCGCTGGGCTCGGAAGGCGGTCACACGAATTTCGCACCGCGCGACGAGCGGGAGATCGCGCTGCTGCGCTTCGCCTGGAACGAATACGAGCATGTCTCCTTCGAGCGTCTGCTCTCCGGCCCCGGCCTGGAGCTGATGCATCGCGCGATGGCCGACTATCTGAAGCGTCCGTCCGAAGCGCTGAGCGCGCCCGAGATCACCGCCCGCGCGCTCGAGGCCGCGGACCCGGTCTGCGAGGAGACGCTGGAGCTGTTCTGCACGCTGCTGGGCACGGCCGCGGCCAACCTGGCGGTGACGTTGGGCGCGCTGGGCGGCATCTACATCGGCGGCGGCATCGTGCCGCGCCTGGGCGAGTACTTCGACCGCTCGCGCTTCCGCGCCCGCTTCGAGGACAAGGGGCGCTTCTCGCAGTACGTGGCGGCCATCCCGACCTTCGTCATCACCGCCGAACACGCGACCTTCAAGGGCGCGTCCGCCATTCTGGAGGCGCAGCTGCGCAGCCTGCAGGCCAGCGGCGGCTCGTCGGCCATCGTGGGCCAGATCCGGCGCGCGCGCGACAGCCTGTCGCCGGCCGAGCAGCGCGTGGCGGACCACGTGCTGGCGCATTCGCGCAAGGTGCTCAACGACCCGATCGCGGAGATCGCCAAGGCGGCCAGCGTCAGCCAGCCCACGGTGATCCGCTTCTGCCGCTCGCTGGGCTGCGAGGGCCTGTCCGACTTCAAGCTGCGGCTGGCCTCGGGCCTGACGGGCACGGTCCCGGTCAGCCACACGCAGGTGACGCAGGACGACTCCATGGTCGAGCTGGGCGAGAAGGTGCTGGGCAACACCGCGTCCGCCATCCTGCAGGTCCGCAGCCAGCTCAACCGCGACATGATCGACCGCAGCATCGAGCTGCTGCTGGGCGCCTCCCGCATCGAGTTCTTCGCCATCGGCCATTACGGCGTGGTGGCGCAGGACGCGCAGTTCAAGTTCCTGCGACTGGGCGTGGCCTGCAATGCCTACACCGAGCCGCGTCTGCAGCTGCTGGCGGCGCAGACGCTCAAGGCCGGCGACGTGGCCGTGCTGATCAGCAGCAGCGGCAAGCTGCCCGAGCTGATCGCCGTCGCCGACGCGGCGCGCGAGCGCGGCGCCCATGTGCTGGCGATCACCGCCAGCCAGTCGCCGCTGGCGAAGAAGGCCGATGCGGCGCTGATCGTGGACCACGTCGAGGATGTCGCCACGCACCTGCCGATGATCAGCCGCATCCTGCATCTGCTGGTCATCGACATGCTGGCGGTGGGCGTGGCCATGCGCCGCGATCCGGACGCGCCGGCGCTGCGCGCCTCGCACCCCGATCTGGACGAGGTCGACGAGGACGGCCGCCCCAGCGCGCGCCGCGCCGCGCCCGGCATCAGCCTGGCCTCGCCGCTGGCCAAGCTGACCGCGCACAGTCGCTGAAGCCGCCGCAGATGCCGTAGATGCCGCGGCCGGCGGCATCGTCGATGTCGAGGGGGCGGCACGTCTGCCCAGGCTGTCAAACCGCGCATGCGAGGCCGCTACTCACGGGCCCTTCCCGGCTCCCGTGAGGCCCGATGGCCGACTCCGCATCCTCTTCTCGCGACGCGTCCTCCGCGTCGCCCTTCGCCGCGCTGTGTCTGGTCGCGGCCTTCCACGAGATCGCCGCCGAGCCGGCCGCCCTCGCCCACCAGCTGGGCCTCGGTCCCCACGATCCGGTCACGCCTGAGGACCTGCTGCGCGCCGCGCGCCTGCTCGGCCTGAAGGCCAGGCTGCTGCGCGCCGATCCGGCTCGGCTGTCGCGCTTTCCGCTGCCCGCGCTGATCTGGCTGAGACCCGGCACCTCATCCGATGAGGTCAACGCCGTCGTCGACGCCGTCCCCACCGATGACGCCGATCGCGCCGATGACGCCCCCGCACCGCTCGCGCCAGCCCGCGCGGCGGTCCTCGGCCGCATCACCGACGAGGAGGCGCTCATCGTCGAGCCGAGCACCGGCGGCGCGCCGGCCCGGGTGCCGCGCGACGCGCTGCTGGCGCGCTGGACCGGCGAGCTGCTGCTGGTCGCCAGCCGCGCCAGCCTGATCGGCGATGCGGCGCGCTTCGACTTCAGCTGGTTCATCCCCGCGCTGGTCAAGCATCGCCGGCTGCTGGCCGAGGTGCTGCTGATCTCCTTCGTGCTGCAGGGTTTCGCGCTGGCGCATCCGCTGTTCTTCCAGGTCGTGATGGACAAGGTGCTGGTGCACAAGGGCCTGTCGACGCTGCACGTGGTCGTCATCGGCCTGGTGGTGGTGATGCTCTTCGAAAGCCTGCTCAGCGGCCTGCGCCAGTACATCCTCAGCCACACGACCAGCCGCATCGACGTGGAGCTCGGCGCCCGGCTCTTCCGCCATCTGGCCGCGCTGCCGCTGGCCTACTTCCAGGCGCGGCGGGTGGGCGATTCGGTGGCGCGCGTGCGCGAGCTGGAGAACATCCGCGCCTTTCTCACCGGTCAGGCGCTGACGGTGGTGCTGGACCTGTTCTTCTCGGTCGTCTTCATCGCGGTGATGTTCGTCTACAGCGTGCCGTTGACGCTGATCGTGCTGGCGGGTCTGCCGGGCTACGTGCTGCTGAGCGTGCTCATCGTGCCGGTGCTGCGGCGCCGGCTGGACGAGAAATTCGCGCGCGGCGCGGAGAACCAGGCCATGCTGGTCGAATCCGTCACCGCGATCCAGACCGTCAAGGCCGGCGCGATGGAGCCGGTCTTCGCGCGGCGCTGGGACCGCCAGCTGGCGGCCTATGTCTCGGCCAGCTTCCGCACGCAGAACCTCGCGGCCTGGGGCCACGAGGGCATCGGCCTGATCGGCAAGCTGACGCAGGCGGCGACGCTGTGGTGGGGCGCGCAGGAGGTCATGGACGGCGCGCTGACGGTGGGCCAGTTCGTCGCCTTCAACATGTTCGCGCAGCATGTGGCGCAGCCGGTGATGCGCATGGCCAACCTGTGGACCGACTTCCAGCAGACCGGCCTGTCGATGGCGCGGCTGGGCGACATCCTGAACACGCGCACCGAGGCGGCGCCCACCAGCGCCGCTCAGCTGCCCGCGCTGCGCGGCGCGATCGAGCTGCGCGACGTCAGCTTCCGCTACCGACCCGAGGCGACGCCCGCGCTGCGCGGTGTCGACCTGGCGGTGAGCGCGGGCGAGGTGGTGGGCATCGTCGGTCGCTCGGGCAGCGGCAAGAGCACGCTGACCACGCTGGTGCAACGGCTGCACCTGCCGCAGGAGGGCCGCGTGCTGATAGACGGCGTGGACACCGGACTCTTGGACGCGGCGCAGCTGCGGCGTCAGATCGGCGTGGTATTGCAGGACAACCAGCTGTTCAACCGCACGCTGCGCGAGAACATCGCCATCGCCGATCCCGGCGCGCCGATCGAGGACGTCGTGCGCGTGGCGCGACTGGCCGGGGCACACGACTTCATCAGCGAACTGCCGCAGGGTTACGACACGATGGTGGGCGAGCAAGGCAGCTCGCTGTCCGGCGGTCAGCGCCAGCGGGTGGCCATCGCGCGGGCGCTGTTCACCGACCCGCGCATCCTGATCCTGGACGAGGCCACCAGCGCGCTCGATTACGAGAGCGAGGCCGTGCTGCACCGGAACATGGCCCAGATCTGCCGCGGGCGGACAGTGCTGATCATTGCCCACCGGCTCAGCGCGGTGAGAGGGGCCGACCGCATCGTGGTGCTGGAGCGCGGCCGCGTGGCGGAGCAAGGCTCGCACGACGCGCTGCTGCGGCGTCCGGACGGGATCTATCGGCGGCTGTGGGCCATGCAGGACGGACGAGGGGCGCAGCCATGACCGAGGACACGACAAAAGACACCGCGAACGACGCGAGGACGGCGCCGGCCGCGCGTGCCGGCAGCGTGGCGGGGGCGCTGCTGGCCCGGTATCTGGACGTCCTGGCGGCGGCCTGGACCGCGCGGCGCGAGCTCGCCGGCCCGGCGCGGCTGGCCGACGAGACGGCCTTCCTCCCCGCCGCCCTGGCGCTGCGGGACACGCCGATGCATCCCGCGCCGCGGCGCACGGCTTTCTCGCTGATGGGACTCGCCTCCATCGCGCTGGGCTGGAGCATCGTGGGCGAGGTCGACATCGTCGCGGTCGCCGATGGCAAGCTGGTCGTCAGCGATCGCAGCAAGGTGGTGCAGCCGCTGGAGCGCGCGGTGGTCAGCCGCGTGCTGGTGCGGGACGGCGACCGCGTCCAGGCCGGACAGACCTTGGTGGAGCTGGATCCCACCGCGCCGGCGGCGGATCGCGAGAACTTCGATGAACAGCGCCTCGGCGCGCGGGCGGACCGCTGGCGGGCGCAGTCGCTGATCGACGCGCTGGCGCGGGCGGAGCGCCGATCGCCGTCCACCTCCACGTCGGACGCGGGCGCGCTGCCGACGCCGCCCGTCGACTGGCCCGACTCGCAGCGCGACGAGGCCGCATCGATGCTGCGCGCCGAGTGGTCCGATCTGCAGGCGCGGCTGGGCCGGCTCGACGCCGAGGCGGCGCGACGGCAGGCGGAGCACGCGACCGCAGCGTCGGCGGTGGCGCGCCTGGAGGCGGCCTTGCCGCAGGCGACGCGGCGCGAATCCGATCTGCATGCGCTCGTCGGCGAGGGCTTCGCGTCGGCGCATGCCTGGGAGGACCGGCGGCGCGAGCGCATCGATCTGGAGGGCGAGCTCGACACCCAGCGCGGCCGGCTGCGCGAATCGGAGGCCGCGCTGGCCGAGACGCGCGCCGCGCGAGCCGCGCTGATCGCCGAGCTGCGTCAGCGCTGGCACGCCGCGCGTGACGACGCGGGGACCCGGCTGTCGCAGATCGAGGCGGAGTACCGCAAGGCCGGCCGGCGCGAGCAGCTGACGCGGCTGACCGCGCCGGTAGCCGGCACGGTGCAGCAACTGGCGGTGCACACGCCGGGCGGCATCGTCACCGAAGCGCAGCCGCTGATGGTCATCGTCCCTGACGACGCGCCGGTGACGGCCGAGGTGATGCTCCAGAACAAGGACATCGGCTTCGTGCGGGCCGGCGACGAGGCGGCGATCAAGCTGGAGGCCTTCCCCTTCACGCGTCACGGCACGCTGCCCGCGACGGTGACGCGCGTCAGCCCCGATGCGATCGAGCATGAGCAGCTGGGGCCGCGCTTCGCGGTGACGCTGACGCTGCGGGTCAGGGAGGTCGGCGTCGACGGCGTGGACGGCGCTGAGGGCCAACGCGTGCCGCTGCGGCCGGGCATGGCCCTGAGCGCCGAGGTCCGGACCGGCAGCCGGAGCGTGATCAGCTTTCTGTTGAGCCCGCTGGAGAAGATGGGGAGCGAGAGCTTGCGGGAGCGGTGACCCCCGAAAGGGGGTTGGCCTGCGTTGCCGGCACCGACGGGGACTGAAAACGCTTTCCTCCACCCCGCCGCGCCAGCTCGATGACCTACTTGAATCCCGCCCCCGCAGGCTCCGCTTCCTCCACCCCGCGAGCACATGACGCGCAACCAGCCCTCTCGGCCGAGGTGACGCGCGACCGGATCCGCACGATCCAGGCGCGAATGTCCGGATTCTTCGTCAATGACGAGCCCATCCCCTTTTCGCCAAAGGAGTATGGGGAGCGTCAGATCCTGATCCAGCATCTGAACTCTCATCTGAGGCACCGATACGGCCGCCAGCTGGTCCATTCGCTGGATGAGGCGATTCACCAGATGTGCCACGAGCTGCTCGCCGGTCGGTTCTTCGACGGCTATCCCGAGACCGATCCCTACTCCCATCTCGTGGCGCAGCTTGACAGGGCAAGCATCCCGAATGAGCCCGTGGATATCGCCGGGCCGTTTGCAGACGCCGATCTCCGGTCACGCCTGGGTTCGACGACGGACAACTCGCTGGTCTCCAGGACGCGTGTCCCCCGGTCATCGGCCTTGTACCTTGACGTCCTCGGTGCGCTCGCGCAGCTCGTCGAGCAGCAACCGAGCACCACCGCGCGGCCGACGCACCTCGCCACTGGCCTGCGCTTGCTGCGAGCCGCCACGGCCAGCGCCCTCACCGGCGCACCAATGCTCATCGACCTTGATCGCCTGCGCGAGCGAGCCGCGCACAGGACACAGGAGAATGTCGCGGCGACCGAGGCGCTCAGGGCGCTCTACCCAGCGCTACGCCAGCTCGCCCATGAGGATCACATCGGCATCAGTTTCCTCGACACCCGAGGAGCCCGGCCGGAAGGCAAGACCTGGCGAGCGATCAACGATGGATGGGTCGTGTCTGACGATCCCTCCCAGGCAAGGGCGTTCATCGACCTCAGCGCGCTCCCGCCGCTGGTCGCTCGCCCCCCACGGGTCCAGCCCCCGAGGATTCCGACGGTGGACGGCTCCAACCCGTCGCCCTCCCCGGGGCCGACGACATGGCGCAACCACGTCGATCTGAGCGCCGAGCCCTCCTATGTCAGTCGCGGCAACGATGCGCCGCCCAGGCGGATCCGTCTCTTCATCGCGCTTGATGACGACATCCGCATCGAGCAGATGGGGCAGCTCGCGCTGCGCAAGTACGCGGGCGATCTGGTCTGGGTCAGACTGTCGCGAGACGGCCAGTGGAGCCTGCGGGCCGGCTCCGGTCTGCTCGTCGACGCCGCCGGGGACGCGTCGTTCCAGTTGATCGTCGGCGGGCAGGGGCAGATCGACCAAGCGACCGGATCTCGCCTGGTGAGCGGCTATCGGCCCCAGGCGCTGGCCGACGCGATCGGCCCCTTGCTGAAGTCTCTGCGATCCGGTCTGCCCGCCCGGGTCGAGAGTACCCGCCTGTTGGCCGACAGCCTCAAGCCCCCGGCCAACGGCGGCTTTGGCCGTGACTTCGCGCTCGCCGCCGACCGCTCCGGATGGGCGCGCCCCGGCATGAGGACCACGACCTATGCGGATCTGCTCAGCCTCGGACGGGACGACCCCGACGGGTATCGGATCTTCGCCAAGGTCGACCCCGGGACACCGCCGCCCGCCCGAAACGCCGGCCAAGCGTGGCAGTTCTGGGTCGAGGACGGCGAAGTGCGCCGCCAGGACAAGCACATGCCCGCCCAGGATGAGGTCGACAGGTCGCTCGGACTGCTGCCGGGCAACACGGATCCGACGGCTCAAGCGCGGCGAGTCGACCGCGCGCTGGTCGTCCTGGACCAGCTCCCGGGCTGGGACGATGACTTGTCGACATCGGAACGCCAGGATCTGCTCCAGCGTGTTCGCCAAGCAGTCCTTGACGACCTGAAGACCCGGCCGGCGCCCGATCCCACATCGCCGGCCCACGCCCAGCTGCTGTCCGATGTCTCCCGGGACGTCGCGGCCGGCCTTCTCGGCGAGCGGGGCCGTCTTCGGCTCGCGTTCACTCGGCTGCGCGACGCGTCCTCGATCGCCGGCAAGCAAGATCTCGCGGCCAGGATCTGCGTATGGCCGATTCGAGCGAACACGCTCGGACGCACCGTCGAACTGGCCCAGGCGCTGTTCGCCCGCGGCGACCGCACGCGAGCGCTCTGGGCAACCTACTTCAACCGCGCGTTGACGGCCGGCAACTGGCTGCTGGCCCGGGAGACGGGAGGGCTTTCGAGCAAGCTCACTCGACGGACGGGCTGGAACAACCTGGTGGCCGCCACGACCAGTGCCGCGATGCAACGCGATGTCGTGGTAGTGGATGTCAGCTCGGAGGTCGAGGCCTCCGACGCGGACATCGAAGTCGTCCGCGCCAGGCATCTGATCCGGCATCTCGCGGACACAGGCGTGATCGGCGGCGCCCTTGCGGTCACGTCCGACGTCTCCATAGCGGTGCCCGGCCGCTGGCGAGAGGTCTCCATCCCGATGCAGCCGCCGGACGCATCCACTGGCCCCACGTCCGAGCGGCTTTGGCTGAGGGCGCTTTCGGATGAGGCGGTGCTGGACGCGATGCCGCAGGTAATGGCGCAGGTCGCCGGCGATCATCTCGTCTGGCGCCGCCCGTCAGAGAGTGACGTCGCCAGTCAAGTTCAGGCGGCGGCCGATGCCCCGCTGGCCGAAGCATTGCAGCGCTTGAACGCCCTGAGGTCGGAGAACGCCGACGAGATCAAGATGATCAACTTCGTCAGGAGGGACCTGGCCGGACGCAAGCAAGACATCCTCGCACGGGCGCCGACGGAGCCGGGAACGGACTACGCGCGACTGCGACGGGTCGCCGGCGACATCGCCAGGGAGGTCGGGGTTCCCATCGCCGGATGGCGCGAGATACGGCGCCGCCTGGAACTGGACGAAGGCGAGCTCACCCCGCTGGTGGAGGAGGCGCTGGGGATCCACGCATCAGCGATCGAGGCGGCGACGCAGGGAATGGCAGCCCTGCAGGCTCGCTTCCGGGATGAGCGCGTGGGCGCTTCCCTCGATGTCCACGACGCTCTGCCGGCAGACGCCCCCTTTGCGTTCTTCGTCGATCGCGGTCCGGACTTCAGCCAGTCCTTGGACCGGCGCCGGGGTCTGATCACGCTGCGCGATCGGTTCCTGGACCTTGACACCGAGGTGCGGGTTCGGCCGCTCGACGCATTCGAAGGACCGGGGATCTCAGCGCCGGAAGCCCGGGCTCGCCAGGACGCGGAGATCCGCATTGCCGAGGCGCTGATCGTGCGCTTGCTCGACGCGCCGGACGGGGAATTCCGTCTCGCGCCGCTGGGGCTGGAGAGCCTGCCTCGTCGCATGGCCTTGGACGACGCCGGCTTTCACGTCAACGGCACGGTGGTCGCCGTCCCGCGCGACGACCTGTCCGCCGAGCAACGCCGAACCGTCGCTACCGGGTGGCGTGTCAAGGACGACTCCGCCGACAGCCTGCTGCGTTCGCTGAGCGCGGCCGAGCAGCGAGGCGACTGGAGCGTCAAGCACCTGCCCAAGCTGCCCGATCCGCCCTCCGATGCCGTGCCGACCCGACTGAAGATCGTGCTTCAACTGGCCGGCGACTCGGACAGCGCCACGGCGGCGTGGCTGCTCGCCAGAAAGCACAAGGGACGTGCGGTCTGGTTGCAGGACAGGTCGCAAACCGAGGGATCCCGGTCGTTTGCCATCTCGGGCAAGCACTTCCTGGACACACTGACTGGCGCGGCCGAGGCCGACCTGCTGGTGGTCGGCCATGGCGGCATGTCGACCACCGGCGAGCAAACCTTGAGCGGCTGGACGCCGCAGCGGCTGGCGAGCCGCGTGCAGGAGCTCGTGCAGGGGCTACCGGCCCCGGGAGGCAAGCTCAGCCTGCGACGCGTGAGCCTGATCGCTTGCGATCTCGCCTCGCCGTATGTCGAGGCGCCGTTCGCCCATGCGTTCGTGAAGACACTGCTCAAACAACCCGGCATGAGCGAGGTCAGCGTGACGGCGAGGACGGGACGTTTGCATGTGATCGGCGCCGATGTCCTGGGCGATGAGCGCATCAGGATCGTCACGGAGCGCAAACAGCCGGACGGGGAAATCATGCTCCGGCACCGCATGCCCGGGGACACGATGGTCTATACACGCGAAGGCGAGACCGTTCCGTTCACGGTCACGGACAAGTACCCTGCCGACGATGTCGACGTGCCCGAACGCTGGTCGGTCTTCGCCGACCTGTTGCCGCGCAGTCTCGACGCCGTGCTGTCGGATCCAGGCGCCGGTCCGTCGAGTGCATCCGCACCGAAAGGCCCGAACTTCCCCCAGCCCGAGTCCGGATTCGCAGGCCTTGCGCTCCCTCGACGCCTCACCGCCGTGGCGGCGAGCCTGCAGACCGGCGTCGCCTCGTGGGACCTGTCGGCTCCGCCCGCCCTGCAGGCGCAGCGCGATGCGCTGACGGACGCCACCTGGCAGGCGTTTGAAAAGAAGAAGCCCCTTTCGGGCAAGAGCAGAGCCGTCGCCGAGCATATGGTGGAGGGGCTGCTGACGGGATCGGCGTCCTCATTCCTGAAGGCCTACGTCGGTGTGCTGAACGCACAGGGCGCCAACGTCGCAGGTGATCCCGCCAAGCTCCAGGACGTCCATGCCGCCTACGAGACGCTGCGCACGACCGCGATGGAGCAACTGGGGACCGCCAACGCGGACCTGCGGGTCCACACGAACAGCGCGATCGCCCATCTCTTCGGGCGCGCGGCGCGGGCCACCGACGGCAGCCCGTTGCTGCTTGACTTCGTCGCCATCGATGAAGATGCCGTGCTGGGCGTCCTTGCCCCGCCCGAAGTCGCGAATGCAGGCGTGGAACTCGAACTGGCCCGTACGCTGAGCCAGCTCCACGACACCGGCTTCATCGGCCCCGTGCAATGGCGTTCCAGCCACAGGCCTGTCTCAGGCGCCTGGACGGCCTCGGGCAAGGACTTTGTCTCGAGCATGGACGCGCCCGCTCTGCTCTGGACGGACGTCCACTTCGATCCCATCAACGGTCTGCTGTGGGGCCAGCCGGCCCGTAGCTTCGATCCCCCGCCCATCGCCGACGACCTGCCGCTGCCCGGCCTGGCTGCGCTGGAGCGGCGGATCCGGCAGTCGCTGGACCCGCGGACGGGCATGGTGCGTCTGTCCTGGGAGGATCTGGAAGGATCGATAGGCGTCGCACGCATGCGGGTCGACGACTTGCCACCGGCCGTTGACGGAGGCGGACGGCCGCGCGCTCGCGCACTTGGGGACGCGCTACGACGCCTGGACCTGATGGTGATCGCGCTGGCGAGCAACGAGACAGGCGAGATCGTGCCTGACCGATTGCCGGCGACGCTCACCCTGACCGACGATGCCCTGCGATCAGGCGATCTGGTGGTGGCGAATCGATCGCCGCAAGGGTGGTCGTTCAAGCGCGGCGACGCCTGGACGCCGCCTCCCAGGCTGGCCGGCGGGGAGCCGACGCTTTCGATGACCGGCACCGGCCGCGCGCGCGCGATCGCGTCCAGCCTGTCGCTGGTGCCGGAAGCGTGGTTC
Source organism: Roseateles sp. (assembly GCF_039595295.1). GTDB lineage: Bacteria > Pseudomonadota > Gammaproteobacteria > Burkholderiales > Burkholderiaceae_C > Roseateles. The sequence goes on along the minus strand of NZ_JBCNLU010000006.1, from coordinate 52,090 downwards.
GGCGACCCTGGCAAGCTTGGACCGTACCGGCACGAACTGGTCGAGGGTTACGGTGACACCGCTTTCGCCGCGCCCGACGCTTCCGTCCAGATCGATCCAGAGGTGCGCCGCGTGGCGGCCGAGACCTTGATGATGGGCATCCTCGACCCGTCGCTGGCGACGATGGAGCGCGCCCGCCGGCTTCTGCTGGACGCCGCCAATCAGGCCGGCACCGTGGGCGACGAATCGCCCGATACGCGGGCCGCGCGGGCCCTGCGCCACCTGGTCGAAGGCGCCGAACAACATCTGATGGGCGGCACCGACCAGCGCGCGATGACGGAAAGTGTCCAAGGTCGCCTGCTCGCCAACTTCTTCTCCAGCACCCTCGTGTCCGGGCCGACAACGCCCTTCCACCTGGATTACGACCGCTTGAGACGCGGCATCGAAGGCCCGAACGCGAGTCCCGAGGACACGAGCTACGCGGCGCTGATCCTCTCGATGCGCGACGAGCTCGACCTGCTGTCGTCCACCGGGGTGATCGGTGAGGTCGAGTACACGCGCAAACGCCGGCCGGTGGGGGGCGGGGCCAAGTGGCGTCATGACGACGAGGGGCTCTGGATCGCTAGCGACGACATCTTGGACGAGCAATGGCCGACCGCGGTCTTTGATCCGGATCAGCACCGGGTGCAGCGGCTGCGCTTCAACGATTTGCGCGAGGGGTGGGGAAAGCTCGCCGACGAATTGAGCGTCGACGTCCGCTCTCGCGAATTGAAGGAATGGCTGAACGAGACGTCACGGAAGCTGAAGGCCTTGCTGTCCCGCCCGCGGGCCGCGATGGCGGAGGGCATGAGCTCGGAGGCTTGGCAGCGGCGCGTGGATGAAGTGAGCAAGCTGACCCAGACGCCGCCGGACGACCCTGAGGTCAAGGCACTCTGGGACAAGGTGGTGGCACGTATTGGCGAATCGGCGAAGCTGGCGTCGAGCCCGGCCTACCAGGCCGCGTTCGGCGAGGGAGGCCGAGACCTGTTGCCCGCCGATTCCCCCTTGCCCTTTCTTGGCCTTGCAAGACCGGATCTGAAGCAGCGCTTCGACGCCACATCGGGCGCTCTCACGATCGAGAAAGAGGGCCAGACGCTCACATGGCAAGTCCAGACGGCGGCGAGCACCCCTGAGACCGATCGGTCCTGGCGTCAGGCGCAGTCCCTGCGGGAGCTGGATGTGTTGCTGGTCGCGTCGCTGGATGGGACCGACTCGCAGTCGCTGCCGAACAAGCTCCTCTACGAATCCGGCGAGCTGAGCGCTGACGGGGTGGTGATTGCGAGGATCGTGCCCGTCGCCGGCTGGGAGACTGCTCCGGCTTGGGACATCTCGGACTCCGAGCCCGAGTCCGACGTCCCCCTCGGATCCGCGACCCCAGCCCGGACCGAAGCCAAGCCCGCAGGGGTCCCGGCGGGCTCCGTACAAAGCGAGATCGCCCCGCCAAGCGAAGCCGCCGCGGCATCGGATGAAATGCCGATGGACGTCAATCAGCCGACGACGAGCACGGCAGAAGAAGGCACCAGCCGAGGCACCAAGCGGCCCCTGGCCGAGCCGGACAACGTCGTCCCCGCCAAGCGCGATCGCCCCGAGGGATCGTCGGCAGTCGATGTCGATGCACCTCGCTCCGAGTTCGAGTCCGAGTTCGAGTCCGAGACGGAGTACCAGCCCGATTCCGACTCCGATTACCAGCCAGATTCCGACTCCGAGTCCGGCTCCGAGTCCGACTCCGACGCCCCCCCTCGAACCGCGACCAAAACCCGGAACGAGACCAAGACCGTGCCGATCTCGGAGGGCTCGACACGCAGCGAGATCGCCCCCCCAACCGAAGTCACTGCGGCATCGGACGAGAAGCCGATGGACGTCCATCAGCCGACGACGAGCACGGCAGAAGAAGGCACCAGCAGAGGCGCGGAGCGTCCCCTGGCCGAGCAGGACAACGTCGTCCCCGCGAGACGCGATCGCCCCGACGGCTCGTCGGCAGCCGATGTCGATTCATCGGGCATCGTGTCGGTAGAGACGACGGGGGACACCTCGCTGACCATTCCCAACTCCAAGGCCATCGACACGCTGATCGTGGCTTGGCTCGACAGGCAATGGTCCGGTACGGAAACCAAGGTCAAGTGGAAGACCAATGACCGCTCAGCCTTGATCAAGGCCATCTCCTCGGAAGCTCAAACGCGTGGCCAGATCGATTCGGGCGCCGTCGATGAGCTTTGCTCACTGGTGAACAAGGGCAACGCTTCGTCCTCCGCGGCATTTCTTCTGGACATCCATGAGCGATTCGCCGGGAATCCCACCGTTGGCACCGGCGCCTCGATGTCCCGCAGGGAGGCGGCCTCATTGCTGAGTGCCGCCATTCGTCGTACCCGAAAGTCAGGCGAATCTCAGGTGGCGTGGGACTCGCTATCGGACTGGATCTTCGCCGCGCTGGACTCCTCCCAACAAAGAAAGGGGCTCAGGATCGACGCCGACGCCCTGCTCCAGTTGCAGCAACGTGGCTCCGAAGGAGAGCTTGTCGCCAGCAAGATCGTCAAGTTGCAACCCGTCCTGGAGGCGCTGTCGGCCCGAGGCGTCATCGGACAGATCAAGGTGGTGGCGAAAGAGGAAACCACCCTGAAACGCGGCACTTGGGTCGCCCACGGAAAGGACGGCTACCACGTCGCAAGGACGCCGCTCAGCGGGATTCTTCAACAACAGGGAGATGTCTCTACGCCCGCCCTCGTCTACGACAAGAACGATGCCTTGCCGGGGCTCTCTTTGGTTTGGTATCGGAAATACTCCACTTCGACCCGCCAAATTGTCGCAAAGCTCGGTCATGACGACAGCGGTGCTGCGAAACACTTCCAGTTCAAGACAACGAGATCGGGCAGCGTGGAGTCGAAGTCCTCGACCATACATTACCTCCGCATTGGCGACTCCATGGACGCATCGGCTGCCGCGATGGATCTCGATGTCGCGGCTGCGCACCTGATCGCCAATGGTTCCGTGGCCGCTCGGATGCCGAAGCGCTTGATAGCGAACCCTCGAGAAGTTTCGCTGGCGCGGAAAATCGGGTCAGCCCCCCTGGAGACGACCGTCGCACTCTTTGAGCGCGATGGCGAGCGCCTGAAGCCGGACGCCAAGGCCATCGAACAGTTCCGCGCCTTCATGGATGCCGGTGAGGTGCAGGCCGATGTATCTCGGCCCGATCTGAACAGCTGGCGTAACGAGTTGCTGCCACGGCATCAGGGCAACGACGCCTGGAGCGCGCTGCTGTCGAGAGTCCGCTCGTCTCCGGCCGACGGGGTTCGGTCCGCCGACAGGCGGACCATCGTGCTGCAGATGGATGATTCACCCTCCGCGTACGAGGCGAGCCTGAGGGTCATGGCCAGAGAGATGAGCAAGGACCGTCGGGCCTTGTGGATTCAAACGGATCATTCCGGCAACTTCCAAACCTACGCGGGGAATACTGCGTCATTCGGGCCAAAGGACATTCCGATCAAGCTCGTCATCGTCGGCCAGGGTGCCAACAAGGGCCAGTCAACAACATTGAGCGGCTACGAAGGAGAGGATCTGGGCAAGCGCGTGACAACCCTCCTTGGAAAGAATTTCCCGCAACAAGCGCTGCCCATCGACCGCATCACGTTGCTGGCCTGCAAGATCGCCTCGGAATTCTCAGCGAGTCGGTTCGAGGACGATTTCGCCACCGGTTTCAAAATTTCCCCGTCGAAGAAGGCCAGGGAGCTGGCGATCACCGCATACAGGGACATCGTGCTGTTTCCCGGCGACGAGCCGTCCAAGCCTGATTTCTCCCGGCGCTGGACAGTCGGAGAAGGAGAAACGCAAGCGATCCATCACGCCAGGAACAGAACTTCGATCACCATCAAGAAGCTCCGCTCCAGACAGGATCAATCGATGCGGAAGCTAACACAAAAGTACCAAGAGGAGCCGACCACCAAGCCCCTTTCCGAGGACGCCACCAAGCTCGCCCTCGACACGGCACTCGACGTCTCCGGCTCGGACGCCGACCGCCTCAACGCCTCGATCGAGAAGGACCTGCTCTTCTACCGTCCCGATCTGGGCGACGAGCTCCCTTCCCTCACCTTGCGGTCGCTGTTCGCCGATGACCAGGGGGTGGTCGACAAGGAGCGGCTGGATCGCATCGCCGAGGACGCCACGGAGCAGCAACAACTCGCCTGGGACATCGAACGCGAGTTCAAGACCACGACCGCCGACGCGCCACTGCGCGACCTGATCGACGAGTCGCTGGCCGGTTGCATGGTCAAGCTCGAGGGACGCGAAGTGCCGGCCCGCTTCCTCGACGCCCTGGGCGCCCGCCTCGACGGACAGCCGCTCACCGCCGAGCGACTGCGAGTGGCCGGTGGACACGGGGTCGAGTTGGGTGATCGCCTCCAGCTCGACTCGGCGCGATTCGAGGCGGTGTTGCCGCTGCTGCCTTCCGACGCGGACAGCACCGCGCGTGTCAGGACGCTCTCCCAATGGCTGAGGGCCCGACACACCCAAGTCGACGCGTCCCTCCCCTTGTTCTTCGACACGCCGTCGGCCAGCGCCCTGGCCCTGACCCGCCGAATGGTCGCGGCGGCCGGCCCGGACAGCTCGGAAGCCGACCTGCTCAAGGCGGTGCACGATCGCGAATCCGGTCCGAAGGGCTTGCTCGACGAGATCGTCGACGGCCTCCCCGATGCAAGTCGCGTGGAGTTCAGGCAGTGGATGGATCGAATCGGTCTGCGCGAGGACGCGCCCAAGACCATGAATCCGCCGCCCCCCTCGCCCGCACAGGGCTCGCCCGTCGAGCGAGTGATCGCAGAGATGGGCCGGGACGCTGAACACGGCCACGACATCGACTTCGACACGATCGACGCGATCAACGAGAAGACCTCGCTCGCCGCGCTCGAGAAGATCGGTGCGGTGCGGATCGATTCACAGGGCGTCAGGCTCGACAACGATCGGCTGACGTCGCTCTTGAGCGGCGAGGCCTCGCCGGAACTCGCCATGGCGGATCGCGCGTTCCGCAAGCTGCCAGGCACGCTCTTCCAATCGCTGCGCCGATCGGCATCGGCTCCGGTGGTGGCCCGCATGGATGCCAGCCGCTCGCGGCCGGGTCCCGTGACAAAGATGCTGGGCAAGGTCGACGGGTCGGTGGACTTCATGGACACCGCACTGGGCATCGGCCAACTGATCGCGCGCGGGCATGAGATGGACCCCGTCTCGCTGGTACTGACCAGCGTGCAGAGCTCCAGCATGGCCGTGACGCCCCTCTTGGCGCTGCTTGGCAGAAAGCTGTGCGCCCTCGACGCGGTGACGCGCATGAAGGTGCTTCGCGGGCTGGGAACAGGCCTTGCGGGTGGCGTAGGGAATGTGGTGATGGCGGCGGTCGGCGTCACCGCCTGCGTGTTTCAAGGCATCGACTTCGTCAAGAGCGGTCAGTCCATCGACAGTCCAGCCGGCAAGTCCTTCGTCCTCAACACCGTCATGACCTCCTTCTCGGTGGGCATGGCGTTGACCGGCGCGGTGATCGGCGTGAAGACGATTCTGGCCGGCGGCACCGCCGCGCTGGCCGGGACCGCCATGGGCGTGGCCTCCGCCATCCTGGCCAAGGTGGCAGCCCCCGCCGCGGTCGTGATGTTCGTGATCAATGGGATGGCGCAGGCCTTGCTCTGGTTCGACGAGTTCGGCAAGTACATCCTCGACTCGGCCAGTGCGGGCGACCGTTTCGCCGCGGGTTTAGCCAAGGTCTTCGGCATCTCGACCGATCTCGTGCTGCGGGCCGAGATGGAGAAAGCGGCATACGAAGCCGCGACCGAGTACGCCAGGACGCTGAAGGCGCAATTCAAGGACTCGGCGCAGTTCGAGATGGACATGCTGGCGAAGAAGCAGGGCTACAACGAGTTCTTCGTCCCTGACACCGAACACCCGGTGCGACACCCCGTTTTTCACGATCACACGACGAAGAAGAAGTACACCTTCGTGCTGCAAGCCGCGGAGCCCATCGCCCGCGACTTCGTCCACCACCAACGGGATCGAGGGGGCGCTGCCGCCCCGTCCGTGGCCGTGCTATCCATGGATCGGATCAACGCGTGGCAAGGGCCGATTGATGATTTCGGGCGCGATCTCATCAAGGGGGAGAAGCACGCAAAGCGTCAGCTGTTCCAGCTCGGCAGGTCAACCAGTACGGTCGTCGAGGGTAGTCTGCACGACGACATCTTTCAGATGACGGCGCCGGACAACGTTCGTCTGCGGGGACTTGGCGGCGACGCCGACGAGATCCAGCTGGATGCCGATGGCTCGGACGTGAATATCCTGCACGAGTTCGCGGGCATGAAGCCGGTGCTCCGAATCGAGATGCCCCAACGCGTGACGTCCTGGGCGACGGACGTGCATCGAATCAGCGTCCACAATGCGCGCGACGTCTTGATCCGCGGCTCGGACGCCGATGAGCGATTCGACGTGTCGTCCGCCCATGCCTTGATCGACGGCGGCGATGGCCACAACACCTACCTGCTTCGCGACAACAATCAGATCATCTCGACGTCGAACGACATGGCCATCTGGTCGCGCGGCGTCCGCTATGCGCGAATCGATATCGGCCGAAGGCGTGACACCCGATTGCTGCTCAAGATCGATGTGCTCCATGAGGCGGTGCGCTACCGCCGGGACGGTCAGCGTCTGGTGCTTTCCATCGGCGACGACACGCTGAAGCTCGACGGCTTCTTCGATCGACTGGAGGCGCCCGCGCGGGACGCCATGTCGGCCCCCCCTGCGAATCCGCTCATGCTCATCGACGCCCTGGGGCGGGCCGTCGTGCTGATCAACCCGCTGTCCATCGGCGACCAACCCGTGCCCCCCAGCCAGTTGGAGAAGCATGTGACGCTCCCCGCGTCGGGCCTTGCCGCGCCGATCACGCTGACCGGCGACGAGGCGCTGACTCGCTATCACCTATCCTCCGGCTCAGGCGACATCCGCGTCGAGCCGATGACCGCGGTGCCGATCGACATGGCGCTTGACATTCCGATCGATCGGCTTCGTCAGGAGGTGCAAGCCGAGGATCTCCTGATCATCGAAACCCCTCCCTCTGACGCCAGCCAGGACTTCACCCCGCTGCGTTTGCGACTGGTCGGCCAACGCGACGCCTCGGGACCATGGAGCGCCGCTCCCGCCATGCTCTGGGCGAACGGTACGGACAACAAGCCCCTGCCGCTCACCTTGCCCGATTCCGACGAACAGGTCGCCGCTGCCGTGCGGACCGTCGCGAGCAGCGGCTTCAGCAGCCACGGCAGCGGCAACGACGGTGCAGGGCAGAGCACGAGCACGCATTCAGGAACGCTCCCGTTCCTGGATCCGTCGCCGACGCAGGTCCGCAGCGGCACCGTTGCCGACGACACGCTCAGCTGGAAGGGCCTCCCCGACGGATCGATCCTCCGGGGGGGTGAGGGTTCGGACACGTACTGGCTCTACGCAAGCCCGCCCGCCGCCAGCGGACAGCATGTGGTGATCGACAACTTCGCACAGGATCGGACGCAGGACGTCCTGCAATTGCGCCACATCGACACGGCCGAGTTCCTGGAGCAGGTCCGCCTGTCACGCATCGGCGATGACCTCGTGATCGCGCTGGCACGCGACACGATCACCGTCCGGAACCATGCGACCGACCCCGACGCCCGGCACCTGTCGGTCCGGGTCGGAACAGAGCGGTTCGCACTGCCCGTCATTCGATCGGACGGGATCTTCGTGCATCAGCCCGACGAGCAAGGTGACGCGCTGGCGACGGCTCCAGGCACGCATGTCTTCCTCTCGGAACCCGGCGCCCCCTGGGGCGACCAGCCCTCCACCCGCCGGATCCGGATGCGACGTCCGGTCGAATGGGTGTCCCACGGCGATACGGTGGAAGCCCATGGAGACGGTACAACGCCGTCGATCGTGCTGATCCAGGACTATCACCGGCGCCCCGGGCGATGGTCGCTGCAGGTGGAGGGAGAAGGAGGATTCTGGAACGCGCTGCCCGATGGCGAGCGGCCGCCGAGCAAGGCGCTCCCCCAGGGCGCCGCCGACATCCAGCACCAGCTCTCCTTCGCTCGCCACGGTTGGATCGACTTCGACGTGGCCTACGCCGCCGCGGACGTGCAGGCGCATCTGCGGTCCAAGGGGATGCCCGGGGACATCGCATCCCGGATTCGCAGCGCCACGCCTCGGCAGCTGCTTCGGCTCCATGACTTGCTGCGACAGGTGGTCGATCGCCACGCATGGGCGCTTCCCGCTTCGGTGATCGACGGCTTCGCTGCCAGCGACGTCGACCTCACGCCCGCCCAGATCCCGGTGCTCAAGGATCTGGCACAACGGCAGATGCCCTGGCCCACGATCGAACTCGCCTTGCGAGAGAAGCTGACTCTGCAGGACCTCCAGGCCCATGAGACCTTCTGCGCCCGGAACCTGCCACGGGGCATCGATGACCCGGACGCGGGCTGGGCCCTGGAAGAGCTGATCCGGATTCGGGCCGGCGCGCTGCCGTCAAGATCTGTCGCCGTGCCTTTGCTGCCAGCGGTCCTTCAGCTGAAGGGACGGCCAGCGGCTGTTGCGGAATCTCTGGCGCGTGCCATGTTGGACGCCGGTGTTCCGGACGCGGACTGGGTCGCCGACATGCGCTTGGCGGGCGTCGAGGATTACACCGTTCTGCGGCGCCTGCGGGAGTCCGGCATCTCGGCTCACGATGTCGTCCTTGGCAATGCGAACCGCAAGGCCTATGAGCAGGGCGACCGGTCGGCGCTCATCAGCGTCAAGGCATCGCCGACTTTCAAGAGCGCGCCCCAGACGGAGTACCGATACCTGGCAAGACGCTATCTCAAGTTCAATGACGACCGCACCGGCTTCCACTTGGCGCATAGCCAGGCGCAGCAAGGTGTCCAGTACGACCTCGTACCCGGGCAGGTGCTCGACACCGAAGGCGGGTCGCCGGAGAATCCTCAGACCCTCATCGATGAGCGAAATGCCAATCTTCGCAAGCAAGCCGCGAAGGTCGAGCAGGATCGCTCGAAGAGCCCCTGGGACAGCGCACAGCTCTACTCGCCCGCGTCATTCGATGACTATCCGTTGCCCTCCGTCGTGATCCTTTACGAGGAGGGGCTGCTCGACTATCAGCCCTTCACGATCGAGGGGTCCTGGGAGGGCCGTTCACTGCCGCAGCACCTCGTCGACGGCCACGGCGAATCGGGGGAGATCACGGCTTGGCGCCCCGCCAAGACCGACGTGGGTCCGGACAAGTTCATCCGCTTCGACTTCCGGCACGCGATCGTCCTGACGGGTCTGGCGTTGAAACTGGGGCCCACATCGTTCGCGAGCGACAAGGCTCGGGAGATCAAGCGCGGAGGGCCGCTCGGCGCGCGCTGGAAGGTCCAGGGCATTCGCAAGGACGGGCAGCGCATCGACGTTTCCGCGCCGTTCGAGACGGCCTGCGACAGCGCGAAGGTGAAGATCGATACACAGGGCGTGCCCTATGCCGCCTACGAGATCGTCGGCATCGATGGCGACTTCCCGGCCACGTGGTTCGAGGAAGTCGAGTTCCAGACCGGCGAGGCGGGGGCCAGCCCAGTGCTGCAAGCGTTGACGGCCGAGTCGCTCTTCTCGCACGAGGACGCTCGGTGGCTAGCAAGGCGGGGAGTGCAGACTCCCGACGGGGTGAAGCATGCGAGGTCGCTTCGCGCAGCGCTGGGCGTCGAATTGTCGCTGGAGGCGACCGCGGACGATGTCGCGCGCCATGCCGCGCCCGCTGAGCGGGAGCTTGGGCTGTTCACTCGCCTCAACCAAACGGGCCGGACCCCCGACCAATCCCTGGAAATCGTGCGCCGCGGCCTCTCGCCGCGCGAACGTATCGAGGTCGGCCTGCCGCTGCTCCGCTACAGGAGCTGGGGCACGTCCCTGCTCACGAACAGTGTCGTCGACCCCCTACGCCAAGCGGTCGTGGCCCGGCTCGACGGCATGACGGCGCCTGCGGCGCGACGGGATCCCGACTTCACCCAAACCGTCGCCGGCCTCCTGCTCGACGCCGCCGCCGGCGACAACGATGCGATTCCCGCCGCGCTTGTGAAGCTCCACGACGCGCAGGCCCTGCTGTACGGTCAGCACGCGGTGGAGGTCCCGCGCGACTGGCATTCCAAGACCTTGCGCGAGTTGACCGGATCCGCCACGACCGACCGGCCTGCGCTTCGCGTGTCCGCCCCCGAGGCCATCGTGGGCACGACCCTGGGCTGGATCGCCGATGTGCTCCGCGCTCAGGTCATGGCGTCGCACGGCAGGGTGAACGCGGACATGGCCACGTTACCGGTGCACTTGGCGCTGGCGACGATCGCGGCCATGGTTGAGGGACGCCCCGCCGTCCTGCAGGCGCCCGTCGGCACCAGCCCCCGCGCGCAGGAGCTGATCAACAAGGCGGCCTTTGAACTCAAGCGCGACCTGGAGCCGCTCGGATTGATGGCGCCACCCACGGCGATGCAGAGCATCCGCACCGAGCCGTCAGCCGAAGAGGACGCCACGGAGCGACAGCGGCTGCAGGCCGTCATCGACAGCCTGCCGGCGCGGCTCCATGATGCCGAGGCGGTCGAGCCCCTCGACGCTCCGCTGCTGGCCCCGCTTCGCTGCGAGGTGATACGTCTGCTCCGGAAGGGGGCGAGACGGATCAAGCTCGACGACGAGACCGTCGAGGCGGTCTCCACCCTGCTGCTGAAGGCGTCCGGCGGTGATTGGCACGCCTTCGGCGCCGCGGTGGACCGGCTCGCCTCCGCCTCGGACATGCAGGGCGGTGAGCTGGACATCACGGCGATCGACTGGGGCGCCAAGGCCGTGAAGGCGCTGACCTCGACGGCGCTTGACGAGGAGGCCACGCGAATGGGCTTGATGTCGGTCTCCGTCAGCCTTCCCGCCGTCGTGTTGGCCAAGCTGCTGGAGATGCGGCGAGGCATCATCTCGGACGCTCTCGGCGACCGGGTGGCCCAACGCTCGGTTGCTCCCGGCGAGCTCATGCTCGCGACACTGGGCGCCGCGGTCGCCAGACAGCCTCTCGTGCTGCGCTTCCCCGACGGGGATACCGTTGCGGATGCGGCTCGACGGCAGGCCTTGACGGAAGCGGCCGCTGGCCTGGATGCACTGGAAGCCGCCGGTCTTCTGACGCTCAAGGTGCTCAGGCAGGGTCAGCCGCCGGAAGGTCAGCCCGGGTGGACGTCGATCCGAGAAGGTGACGATCCGATCTCACAAGCGTTGGATCCGCGCACGCTGCTGGCCACCGCGACCCCTCGGACGCCGAGCGCGGCGGCCGTGCCCCCATCCCTCGAACCGCTGCAGAGCACCGCGCGCTCACCGGCCGACTTGGCGGCATTGCTGACCCAGGCGATCGCGGGCTTCAAGCACCGATGCGGCGATGGAATCGCCGCCAGCCCGGCGCAGCCTGCGACGTCGACGTGGCTGGATCGGCTGCTCGCCCCATCGGTCGGTTGACTCCGGCGCAACGCGCATAGCGCTCACCACCCCGCCAGCACCTCCTCCGCCAAGCCGAAGGCGGTGCTGGCACCGGTGCCGCCGGTGACCAGCACCACCCGCGTGCGCTCGTCCGGCGCGTCGATCAGGCAAGGGCGCTCGGCGCTGACGGGATAGACGCCGGTCCAGCGTTCGACGACTTGCACCGGCACCGGCAGCTGCCGGTGCAGCTCGTCCAGGATCAGCCGGTCCACCTCGTCGCTCGCGAACGGCGGCAGCACCGGGCCGTAGTGATGCGAGTCCCCGACCACCAGCGTCCCGTCGGCACTCTGCACCGCGATCAGGTGGATGCCGTGGGCCAGCGCATCGTGGCGTTCGGCCGAAAGACGCTCGAGCAGCGGCTGCGCTTCGGGCAGTGCGGCGTAGCCCTCGTAGCGGACCAGGCTGAGGTCGGCCATCAGCGCGGCGTCCAGGCGGAAACCGTCCGGCGGACGCACGCGGAGCATCTGCAGTTGGCAGAGCGAGAGCGCATGTGGCGCCAGGCGGCGGGCGAAGAGGCCGTGCAACTCGGCGCCGGAGCAGACCGCGACGCGCTCGGCGTTGTAGACGGCCCGGGATGTGCGGATGCGAGGGGCTTCGACGTCGAGCACCGACTCGCCGAAGCGGAACTCGACGCCATGGTGCTCCGCCAGCCAGGCGGCGATGCGCGGGATCACCTCGCGCGATTCGACGCGCAGTTCGTGCGGGCTGTAGAGGCCGCCGAGCAGGCCTTCGGCGCGCAGGCCGGGTTGACGCGCGGCGGCTTGCGCGGGGTTCAGGCGCTCGCAGCCTTCACCCATCTCGGTGGCGAGGAAGGCGTCGAGCAAGGCTTCGGATTCGGCGCAGCGGGCGGCCATCAGGAGGCCGGCGTGCTCGATGCGCAGGCCGGCTTGGGGGGCGAGCTCGGCCCAGAGGTCGCGGGAGCGGCGGGCGCGTTGCCAATGGGTGCCGCGCTGCTGGCCGGTGACGGTGACGAAGCCGAAGTTGCGGATGGAGGCGCCGATGCAGGCGGCGTCGCGCTCGACGACAACAACGCGCCAGCCGCGCTTGGCGCCGGCCCAGGCATGCGCCAGGCCGACGATGCCGGCGCCGACGACGAGGAGGTCATGGGTCATGGGAGAGTGGAAGTGATGGAGAAAAGTTGACTCCCTCTCCCGCATGCAGGAGAGGGCGGGAAATGTTGACTCCCTCTCCCGCTTGCGGGAGAGGGCGGGGGAGAGGGTCTTCCAGCTACCTCGCCCGCCACCTCTGCGTCCGCTGCACCAGCAGGTCCCCCACCACGCCGATGCCCCCCCGCCCGATTGCCGCCGTCCCGAACAGCAGCGTGGCCATGGCCGCCGCCGGCGCCGTATCCCCGGCGTCGTCCATCGCCAGCACCGCGATCGCCGCCAGCGCGGTATCCGGCGAATACAAGAACACCACCGCCGACACCGTCGTCAGCGCGCTGACGAAGAAATAGCCCGCCACCTGCACCAGCGTCGGCACCGCGATCGGCAGATGCACCCGCCACAGATGCCGCCAAAAAGGCAGTCCCAGCGACTCCGCCACCCGCTCGTACTCCGGGTCCAGCTGCCGCAACGCGCCCAGCTGCGTCAGATGCGCCACCGAGTAGTAATGCGCCACCGTGCACAGCACCAGGATTCCCAGCCCGCCATACCACCCCCGCAGGGGATTCCACGGCGCATTGAAGAACAGGATGTAGCCCAACCCCAGCGCAAGACCCGGCACCGCCATAGGCAGCGTGGCCAGCGCATTCAGCACGCCCCGCGCCGCACGCAGCTCCCGCGGCTTGTCGACCATCCAAGCGAGCAGGAAGCTGAGCATCGTCCCCGTCAGCGCCGTCCAACCCGCCATCCGCAGCGAGTTCCAATAGCTCGCCCATCCCCCGCCGTCGCTCATGTCGAACTGGTAGTGCGACAGGGTCGGCGCCGGCTGATACGGCCAGTACTGCGCGAAGGATGCATACACGGCGATCCCGAATACCCCCACCAGCGCGCTCGCCACCAGCCCGCAGTACGCCATCGCCGCCAGATCGACCGCCGCATTCGCCTGCGGCTGATGCGGCACCGCGCGCAGGCTCAGCACCGCGCGCTGCCGCGCCCGCAAGCGCTGCTCCAGCACGAAGGCGCCCAGCGCCGGGATCAGCAGCAGCAGCGCGACCACGGCGCCGCGATCCAGCCGCTGCTGCCCGACGACTTCCTTGTAGATGTCGGTCGCCAGCATCGCGGTCTGACCGCCGACGACCTTGGGCACGCCGAAGTCGGTCAGCACCAGCACGAACACGACCACCAACGAGATCAGCAACCCGTAGCGGCTGGCCGGCAGCGTGACCGTGCGGAACACCCGCCAGCCGTCCGCGCCCAGGCAGCGGGCCGCTTCGATGAGACGCGCATCGCTGGTCGACAGCGTCGTCGTCAGGATGAGCAGCGCATGCGGAAAGGTCCACAGCACCGAGCCGGCGACGATGCCCGCCGGCCCGTAAATGCTCTCGATGCCGAATGCCTGCATCGCGCCCTTGAGCAAGCCCTGGTTGCCGAAGGCGTAGACCAGCCCGATGGCCGCCAGCAGCGACGGCGCGAGCAAGGGCAGCAGCGCCAGCCCGCGCCACAGCCCCTTGACCGGCAGAGCGGTATGCGTGAGCGCCCAGGCATAGCCGTAAGCCAGCACGACGCAGATCACCGCGGACAGCGCGGACAGCGACACGCTGTTGATCAGGGCGCTCCAGCGCCCGGTCGCGAAGTGGGCCGTGAAGTGGGCGATGCCGACGAAGCGCCCCTGCCCGTCGAGCACGCTCTGCGCCAGCAGCGACGCCAGCGGCAACAGAATGATGAGCACGAGCGCCGCCAGCGCCGCCATCACCAGCCCGCGCAACACCCAGCCCTCCACGGGAACGGGCCTGAAGAGCCCCTCTCCCGCTGCGCGGGAGAGGGGTTGGGGTGAGGGCCGTGGCAATGCGCTCACGCCGCCCTCCGCATCGACGTCGGCGCGTCAAACAGCTGAAGCGCGCGCGCCGGAAACCGCAGCCCCCGCACCTCGCCCTCGCTCAGCCCCGCGGCCTCCCCGCTCGGCAGCTCCAGCAACAGTTCCGCCGCCAGCGCATCGCAGCGCATCAGCACCTGCGTCACCGCGCCATGGAACTGCAGCGCCTCGATCCGCGCGCGGATCATCGCGCCCTCCCCGTCCAGCAGCCTCAGCGCCTCCGGCCGGATGCCCACTCTCACCACGCTGCCCGTCTTGTACGCGCTGGTCTCGCAGTCCAGCAGCGAGCTCCCCACCCGCACGCGCCCGTCCGACACCACCTGGCCCTCCAGCCAGTTCATCCGTCCGACGAAGCCCGCCACCAGCGCATTCGCCGGCTGCTCATACAGCTGCCGCGGCGCGCCCTGCTGCGCGATCTGCCCCTTGGCCAGCAGCACCACGCGATCCGACATCGCCAGCGCCTCGTCCTGATCGTGCGTGACCATCAGCGTCGCGATGCCCAGCCGCTGCTGCAGCGCGCGGATCTCGGTGCGCATCTCATGGCGCACCTGCGCATCCAGCGCCGACAGCGGCTCATCCAGCAGCAGCAGCCGCGGACGCGGCGCCAAGGACCGCGCCAGCGCCACCCGTTGCTGCTGCCCGCCCGAGAGCTGCGCCGGGAACTTGTGCTGCTGGTCGGCCAGGCCGACCAGCGCGAGCATCTCCTCGGCCCGGACCGCCGCCTCGCGACGCGGCAGCTCGGTCAACCCATAGCGGACGTTCTCCAGCGCCGTCAGATTGGGGAACAGCGCATAGGACTGGAACACCACGCCGAAGCGACGCTGCGAGGCCGGCCATCGCGTGATGTCCTGGCCCTGCATCAGCACCTGGCCGAGGTCGGCCTGCTCGATGCCGCTGACGATGCGCAGCAGCGTGGTCTTGCCGCAGCCCGAAGGCCCCAGCAGCGACACGAACTCGCCCGGCCGCAGGTCCAGGTCGATGGCCTGCAGCACGGTCTGCGGGCCGAAGCGCTTGGTGATCTGACGCAGTTGGATCATGGGACGCGACCGCCTGGTCTCACTTCTTCTCGGCCTTGGCTTCGTAGCGGCGCGACCACTCGGCCAGGATGCGGTCCCGGTGGGCGGCGGCCCAGTTGAAATCGTTCTTCGCCAGCAGCTTGTCGAGGTCGGACGGGACGTACTCCAGCTGCTCCTGCACCGAGGGCAGCGCCAGCACGGCGAAGTTCTTCGCGTAGAGCTCGTTGGCCTTGCGGGTGACGGACCAATCGGCCAGGGCCTTGGCGGCCTCCAGCTTCTTGGTGGTCTTCATGATGCCGGTGGCCTCGACGTCCCAGCCCAGGCCTTCCTTGGGGAAGACGATGTCGATGGGCGCGCCCTCCTTCTTGGTCTTGTTGGCGCGGTACTCGAAGGACAAGCCGACCGGGAACTCGCCGGCGCCGGCCTGCTTGCAGGGCTTGGAGCCGGAGTGCGTGTAGACGCCGATGTTCTGATGCAGCGCGTCCATGAAGGCCCAGCCCTTGGACTCGCCCATCATCTGCAGCCAGGCGGAGACCATCAGGTAGCCGGTGCCGCTGGAGGCCGGATGCGGCATGGTCAGCAGGCCCTTGTAGGCGGGCTGGGTCAGGTCTTGCCAGGACGTCGGCTTGGGCAGGTTGCGCTTGCCGGCCTCGACGGTGTTGAAGCACACGGCCGAGGACCACAGGTCCATGCCCACCCAGGTCGGCTGGGCGCGCGGGTCGCGCATGCTGGGGCGGACCTGCTCCACGCCCTTGGGCGCGTAGGCGGCCAGCATCCCTTCCCTGTCCAACAGCATCAGCGAGGTGGCCGCCAGGCCCCAGACGACGTCGGCCTGCGGGTTGGACTTCTCGGCCAGCAGGCGGGCGGTGACGATGCCGGTGGATTCGCGGACGAACTTGAGTTCGATGCTCGGGTGGTCCTGCTCGAAGGCGCTCTTGTAGGCCTTGATCTGGTCGGCCTCCAGCGCGCTGTAGACCAGCAGCTCGGTCTTGCCCTGCGCATGGGCCTCGGGGCTGCTCAGCGCGGCGATCGCGGACAAGGCCGCGATGGCGGCGGCGTGGAAGACGGTCGAGAGGGACTTGAGACGCATGGGCGCTCCATCGAGGGTCGTGGGGAAATCGGGACCGGCAGCGTCGCCGCCAAGGTCGGCGACGGACTGTCACGATCGATGGCGACACTGTAGGAATGGCATATGTCATCTGCGCGTCAAACGCCCCAAGTTCCCGAAAGCCGGTATTGGCGGTTTTGGGGAGCGGCTCGCCGGCCCTGCGCCGCCGGGGAGTCCGCCCATGCTGGTGAATCAGCTCAAGGCCTTCTTCGCGGTGGCGCGGCTGGGCTCGATCACGCTGGCGGCCAAGCAGCTGGCGCTGTCGCAGCCGACGGTGACGACGCAGATCCGGGCGCTGGAGGAGCAGTACGGGGTGGAGCTCTTCCACCGCGGCGGCGGCAGGCTCACCTTGAGCGACGCCGGTCGGCGCCTGCTGCCGCGCGTGGACGCGCTGCTGCAGCAGGAACTGGACATCGAATTCGCGCTGAGGAACTCGGCCGAGCTGCAAGGCGGGACGCTGCGGCTGGGCGCGACGGCGCCCTACTACACGCTCACGCTGGCGCAGCGCTTCCGGGCGCGTCATCCGCGCGTGGAGCTGAGCGTGGCGGCGGGCAATTCGCGGCAGATGGTGGACGCGCTGCTCGCGTACCAGGTGGATCTGGCGACCTCCAGCCATCTGGAGGAGGACGCGCGCCTGCATCGCGTGGAACTGGGCAGCGATCCGCTGGTGCTGCTGCTGCCGCGCGGGCATGGGCTGGCGAGGCGCGCGGCGGTGCCGCTGGCGGCGCTCGCGGGCGAGACGCTGCTCGCGCGGGAGCGTGGATCCATGACACGCGCCTTGAGCGAGGAAGCGCTGGAGCGGGCCGGCATCCGGCCCAGAGACCAGATGGAGATCGCCAGCCGCGAGGCCCTGCGCGAGGCGGTGGTGCGGGGCCTGGGCGTGAGCATCTTCGCCGCGCATGAAACAGGGCGGCATCCGGAGCTCGTCGCCCTGCCCTTCGAGGAGGACATGCCGCTGGTGCGCGAATACCTCTACTGTCTGCGGGAGCGCCGGAGCGCGAGCCTGATCGAGGCGATGCTGGGCTGCGTGGAAGCGGATTCGCAGCAAGTTTGATGCAGCGCAAACCGGCGCGGGCTCGGCGCGAGCGGCGGATGGTGAAGATGGCGGACTCCTCCACTCGCCTCGAATCCTGCCCATGGACACGCCTGACTGGTTCGGCCCGGAGCCGGAACCGCTGATCGGCCGAGCAATCGGCTACAGCCACCTGATCGACACCTTCTTCCTGAAGATCTTCCCCCGCGATCGCCCGGCCCGCACAGCGCGGGTCGACAAGATCACCCCGCAGCTGCAGCAGCTGGGCGTGCCGCCGTCGATGGCGCCCGCGCCCGACGATCTGGTGGGCCATCTGCGCTTTGCGCTAGCGCATGAGGGCGTCGAGCTGCCAGCGCTCATGCCCATCCTGCGCCGGCTCTCGCCGGAATCGATCGCCGATGCCTTCATCGCCGAGCCCGCAAATCGTTTCGCAAAGATCGCCTGCTACCTGTGGGAGATCGCGAACGAGCGGACGCTCGACGGACTCCCCGAGGCGGAGGGCGAGATGGAGGATCTCTTCGACGACACGCTCTACCTCACCGACCGTTCCCGCCCTGGCCGGGCCGGCCGGCGCTGGCGGGTCGCCTTCAACGGCATCGGCTCGCCGCGCTATTGCGTCACGGTGCGGCGCACGCCGCTGATCGAGGCGCTGCTGAAGCAGGACCTGCTCGGCCAGGCTGCGGCGTTCACGACGACGCTGTCGCCGGCCCTTCTGCTCCGCGCCTTGGACTGGGCTTACATGAGCGAGACCAAGAGCTCCTTCGCGATTGAGCAGGAGAAGCCCGGACACGCCGCGGCTGCCAGCTTCGTCCACCTGCTGGCCGAGGTGTACCGCGACCTGCCGATCACGGAGGACTATCTGGTCCACGTCCAGAACGTCGCGATGCTCGGAGATCCGCTGAATCGCGCCTTCGGCTTCCGCGCGGAACAGAACCGCTTGCGCAACGCGGCGCGCGGCGTGCTGGGCGTGAGCTATCTGCCTCCGCCGCCCGAGCTGCTAGGCGAGCTCATGGACGAGGTGATGCGGATCGGGAACGACCACGACAGCGCTCTCGACACGCTGGTCCGCGCGAGCATCGTCAAGTTCGGTTTCGTCCACGCGCATCCCTTCATGGACGGCAACGGACGGGTCTCGCGCTTTCTCTTCCACAAGGTGAGCTGCGCCGACCCTCGGCTCGCGCATGGCTTCGTGCTGCCGGTGTCGCTGGCGATGGAGCGAAACGAGGCGGACTATCTGCGCGCGCTCCGGTCGTTCTCGAAGCCCGCCCGGGAGCTCTGGAAGGTGACGATTGCCGGCGACAACGCCTTCATCGAACAGTTCGAGGGTGAGCCCGACATCTATCGCTACTGGGACGCGACGGACTGCGTCGAGTTCTCGCTGCGCATGGCGCAGGAGGCGCTGAACGTGGACCTCGTCGAAGAGAGCGATTTCCTGAGGCGACACGATGCGATCCGGGCGGCGGTAGAGCCCCGCTCGACGCTGCGGGGCCGCGATCTCCGGTTGATGGTGCGATCCTTCGCGTCAACGGGCCGGCTGTCGAAGAACCGTCACCGGCAGTTGGTGGGGCGCGGCCATGCCCCCGCTGCCATCGATGCGGCCGTCGACGCGGCCTTGGAAGCGACAACGAGGGCGACACGCGCGTCCCCGACGCGAGGGGCGCTGTGCGCAGCGCCATCCGCATCGGCTTGATTTATCGCAGAGACACCCGGCTCGCGCGGCGGGACGATGCGCCCCGTTCCGCGGGTGTCCGGTGTCTCCGGCCTGCCCGCTTCTCTGCCCTTCGACTCGACCGACGAGCTGCCGCCATGCCCGTGCATTTCCGCGACCATCCTCCGCATCACCTCTGGAGCGGCGACGACCGCGACGAGCCCGTCCGTCAGCGCCGTCCGCTGGACATCTGCGACGACGCGACCTTGCTGCGCCTGCAGGGCGGCTGGGGCATGACGCTGGACGGACCCGGTCGACCGCGCGTCGGCACCGACGCGCTGCGGCTGCGCAACGACCTCACCGTGGGCGATGCGCTGGCCACCGCGCAGCGCTGCGTGCAGGACGCCGCCGCGATCCTGCGGCTGTCCGCCGAGCGCGAGCAGGAAACCGCCGGCTGCGACTGCGGCGCACTGATCGCCGCCACGCACGACCTGCTGCGTCAGGCGCTGGGATCGATGGGCGTGGTCGAGCGAGGTCTCAGCGATGATGTCTGGGACCGCGCCGACCGACAGCGCGGCCAAGTCGGCGAGCGCGCCCAGGCGATCGGACTGCTCTCGACTGAGGAGCGCTGATCGGCGCAGGCCGACGCGGCGCGCCGTCACGCGGACGTAAGCCTCAATCCGCCGTGATGCCCCGCTCCAACGGCGAGCGCTTGGGCCCGGTCACGCCGAGCGCGTGCAGCCGGCCCGACTGCACTCGGCGGCCATGTGGAAGGATGGCGAGAGACCGCTCCTCAGAATTCAGCTGAGGATCATGCTTTCGTTCCTGGAAGTTAAGGAGCGGCGCGGGGGGAATGCTCAGACGTCGAAGCCCGGGCATTCCCGCTGCGCCTTTCGCAGCAGCGCCGGCCACACGAAGGCCCCGCCCAATCCGCCGGTCTGGACGCGCATCGACTCGGCGGTGCCGCGGATGATGGACTCCTCCACTTGCGTCAGCGGCCCGCCGCCAGACTGCGCGGCGATCTGGATCTGGCAGGCGCTCTCGAAGGTGTACATCGACAGGAAGGCATCCGCGACCGTCTTGCCCACCGTCAGCAGGCCGTGGTTGCGCAGGCAATAGAAGATCTTGTCGCCGAGGTCGTTTTGCAGACGGGGCTGCTCCTCGGGCCGGATGGCGACGCCCTCGTAGTCGTGATACGCGAGCGAGGCCAGCACGAAGGTCGACTGCTGCGAGATCGGCAGCAAGCCCTCCTTCTGCGCCGACACCGCAACCCCGGCGCGCGTATGCGTGTGCAGCACGCAGCCCACGTCATGCCGGGCCGCATGGATCGCCGAATGGATGATGAAGCCGGCCTGGTTGACGGGGAACGGCGTCTCTTGAAGCTTGTTGCCCTGCGCGTCGACCTTGATGAGGCTGGAGGCGGTGATCTCCTCGAACATCAGCCCGTAGGGGTTGATCAGGAACTCGTGCGCGTCGCCGGGGAGCCGGGCGCTGATGTGGGTGAAGATCAGATCGCTCCAGCCGTGCCGGGCGACGAGCCGGTAGCAGGCGGCGAGGTCCACGCGCAGCTGCCATTCGGCGTCGCTGACCTTGCCCTTGAGCGAGGGGATCTGGGCGGTGATGTCCATGGGGCGTCTCCATTCGCGCGAGCCTCGATCGGGCCCGATCGCGGCGGATCGTGCGCCGTGATGGACGGACGTGCTGTCGCGTGGAGGACAGCCGACATCCGCATTCGCCCTTGACTCTGCCCTCGGCGATCAGCGCGCGAGCGCTCGATTCGCCGTCTTCGACAGGCCGCGTCGAGCATCAGCCATGTCGCCGCGTTGTCCGATGGCATCGATGATCTAGCGCATCGGGGTCTACACAAGGTGGCAGCGTCAGCTCCAGAATCGATCGAAGCATCGCTCGTCTCCAAGAGCGATGCGAGATCTCGCATCTCTCAACGATTGATGTGGTCCACACCGTAGGAGCCAGCGAGCCATGGGCGCCAAACTGCAAGTGGTCAAGGGCCTCGCGCCACAGACGACTGATTCACTGCTGACTTACTGCCTCAAGGTGGCCGCGCTCTCGCTGGTGGCGAACCTCGCGTTGTCCGGCGCCGCGCAACTCGCGGCTCACGCCCTTGGACTGCCTGGATCAATCGCCGACCGATCATTGACCTGGGCCGAGATCCTTGGAACGCTGCTCTTGGCGCCACTCGTCGAGTCCGTTCTGCTGCGAGTGGCTTGCGCACTCGTGAGGAGTGGCACCCGCGCGGTGTGGTTGCCGAGTCTCTTCATCGGCGTGATCGCGGGCCTGGCTCATGGCGCGCTCGACGGGCTGAGATTCTTTGGTCCCATGGCGTCGTTCACCATCTTCGCTTGGGCATGGCTTCGTTGGCACGATGCGAGGCGAGCTCATGGATTCATGGTTCTGCTGCTACCGCACGTGCTGCACAACGCAGTTCCGATTGGGGTCCTCGCATCGGCTGGGCCCGTCTGAGGGCCTGTCTCTCAATCTTGTCCTGCAGTCGCGTTGCCGGCCAGCAGATTGGGAAAGCGCTTCTCGCGCAGCTCCTCCAGCACCTTCGGCGTGAGCTTCCATCCATCGCCCTTGAACCGGGAGATCAACAGTCGCCAGACGTTTTCGAAGGCAGTCAGCGCATCCGACTCCTCAAAGCGCATGCCGGCGGGCAGCAAGGGACCGATGTCCTCCGTCAGGCTGGCCACCAGCTTCTTGAGCATCCGCTCCTCAGCCAACGCACGCGTGATGCTCACCCCCTCCTGCTGCAGGTAATGATCGAAGCAGGCCACTAGCTGATCCGGATCGAGCCGGAGCGATTCAAGTCCGTGGTGGAGGTCGAAGAGATCGCGATTCTTGCGACGTTGCAGCAGCGCCCGCAGCTTGGTCCCGAACAGCTCCTCGGGCGCGAAGGTCGTGATCTCGCAGGCACCGCTGTACCAATCGTTCTTGACCTCGAAGGGCATCTGTCGAAGGCCCATCAGATTGGCGTGCTCGCGCGTGTTCATCTCGACCTTGAGCTGGAGCTTCTCGTCCGGCGCCACTTCCGGATTGAACTTGTAGACGAAGTGCAGCGAGTGCCCCGCCAACTTGCGCGACGGCACGCCAAGCCAGGACAGCGCCTCGCGGATGGCATCGATGGTCGGACCGATGGGTTCGGCCTTGGTCTGCACCAGATCGATGTCTTCCGAGTAGCGCAGCGGCTTGTCGAACAACAGCTTGTTGATCGCCGTGCCGCCCCGGAAGGCGATACGGCCTTTTAGGGCGGGTGCGTTGAACAGGTCGCAAAGGGCGCGGCAGATGAGCAGATCCTGCTCGACTTGTCGGAGGTTGGGCCACGGCGCATGCGTGAACCAGTCCTGAAGGTATGCCCGATTGATCAAAGGTCTATCTCCACCTCCCCGTTCAAGAGGAGTTTCCATTTGGAGTTCCTCCCCAGTTCCTCCGCCAACGACTCGATCAGCGGCCGGGCCGCCGGATCCAGCAATGCCATCGTCTTCGCAGATCCTGCGAAGGGCTCAAGCAGCCTTGCCTGTCTGTCGTGGTGGAAGTGGTCGAGAAGAAATCCAAGTCGTCGCACACACGGCGTCTCGTAATGCTCTGCCAAGCTCGACAGGCGCCGAGGATCAGCCCTGTCGCCGAAGGTCATGACCATCTGAGCAACACCGTTGATGCCACCCGCCAACGATGAATAGCGGGCCGCATCGAGGAGCGTCAATTCGATGCCTGCTGCCTTCGCAAAGCCAGCGTCCGACTTGATCGATGTCAGAAACGGCGCTTGATTGACCGCTTCGAATGCGGGCGCCGTCTGCCTCACAAACTGGATACGGTGACGCCCGATCTCGAAGCTGCGCAGTTGCTTGGGGACGATGATCTGAAAGACCATCGCCGCTTGATGCGAGGAGCCGTGAAGCGCGGCCGCGCGAAAGAGCGATACGCGGTAGTCGATGCCCACGTGGCGCATCAGCGGATCGATCCAGCGCTCCGGATCGGGTGCGCCCGCCACGACGTCCTCGGGCCGAAGAATCAGATAGAAGCCCTTGTAGGGATTCGCGATCCGGTTGCGCTTTCCCAAGCGCACCAATGCCGACTTCAGCCCCGCCTCTCCCAACCCCAAAGCGATGGCCGCCTCCTCGCGCGCGAACGTCGCGCGCCCTCGAGCAAGCAGCTCATCGACGAACAGATCCAGCGAATTCATCCCCAAACCATATGCAGAAAGATGCAATTTTGCAACTTTCTGCATACAGAATGGGAAAGAGGCACCTCAGCGCCTCTCCGTTCTCCCGCCTTCGGACCCGCGTCAGAACGCCGCGATCCCCGTCTGCGCGCGGCCCAGGATCAGCGCGTGGATGTCATGCGTGCCCTCGTAGGTGTTGACCACCTCCAGGTTGACCAGATGACGGGCGATGCCGAATTCATCGCTGATGCCGTTGCCGCCCAGCATGTCGCGCGCCATGCGCGCGATGTCCAGCGCCTTGCCGCAGCTGTTGCGCTTCATGATGGACGTGATCTCCACCGAGGCCGTCCCCTCGTCCTTCATTCGCCCCAGCCGCAGGCAACCCTGTAAGGCCAGCGTGATCTCGGTCTGCATGTCGGCCAGCTTCTTCTGGATCAGTTGATTCGCCGCCAGCGGCTTGCCGAATTGCTGACGGTCCATGGTGTACTGGCGCGCCGTGTGCCAGCAGGCCTCGGCCGCGCCCAGCGCGCCCCACGCGATGCCGTAGCGCGCGCTGTTCAGGCAGGTGAACGGGCCCTTCAGACCGCGCACGTCCGGGAAGGCGTTCTCCTCCGGGCAGAAGACCTCGTCCATCACGATCTCGCCGGTGATCGACGCCCGCAGCCCCACCTTGCCGTGGATGGCCGGCGCGCTCAGGCCCTTCCAGCCCTTCTCCAAGACGAAGCCGCGGATCTGGCCGCCATCGTCCTTGGCCCAGACGACGAAGACGTCGGCGATCGGGCTGTTGGTGATCCACATCTTGCTGCCGCTGATCGCGTAGCCGCCGTCGACCTTGCGCGCCCGCGTGACCATCGAGCCCGGGTCCGAGCCGTGATTCGGCTCCGTCAGGCCGAAGCAGCCGATCCACTCGCCGCTGGCCAGCTTGGGCAGGTACTTGCGCTTGGTCGCCTCGTTGCCGAATTCGTTGATGGGCACCATCACCAGCGAGCTCTGCACGCTCATCATCGAGCGATACCCGCTGTCCACGCGCTCGACCTCGCGCGCCACCAACCCGTAGCAGACGTAGTTCAACCCCGCGCCGCCGTACTCCTCGGGAATCGTCGCGCCGAGCAACCCCAGCTCGCCCATCTCGCGGAAGATCGCCGCATCGGTCTTCTCGTGCCGGAAGGCCTCCAGCACGCGCGGCTGCAGGCGGTCCTGGCAGTAGGCGCGCGCGGCGTCGCGCACCGCGCGCTCGTCGTCCGTCAGCTGCTGATCCAGCAGCAGCGGATCGTCCCAGTGGAAGGAGGCCTTGGCCTTGGCGTTGCTCATGATGTGATCTCGCTTGTCTCGTGTCTCTGAATCTGGAAGCGCACCCGTCTCGTCGAGTCCGGCGCGCGATGTCCGCCCGATGCCCTTCCGATGTCCATCCGGTTTCGGGCGCGGCGATCGAATCGATCCTAGCCCCGCGGCGGCACCACCGCTGTCACCTCGATTTCAAGCTTCGCACGGTCCTCGATCAGCCCCGAGACCTGCACCGCCGTCATCGCGATCCCATACTCCCGGCCCAGCACCTCCCGGTAGGCCTGCCCGACCTCGCGGCCGCGGGACACGTACTCGCGCTTGTCCAGCACATACCAGGTCATGCGCACGATGTGCTCGGGACCCGCGCCGGCCTCGGCCAGCACCGCCTTGACGTTGGCCAGTGCCTGCCGCACCTGGGCGATGAAGTCGTCGCTCTCGAAGGCGCATTGCGCGTTCCAGCCGATCTGGCCGGCGACGTAGACCTGCCGGCCCACCGCGCTCACGCCGTTGGCGTAGCCGCGCGGCGCGGCCCAGCCCTCGGGCTGCAGCACCCGCTTGTCCGTACCGCTCGCGTGGTTCTCGTTGTTCGTGTTGGTCGTCATCGTCGGGACTCCTCTTACTGCTCGGACGATTGCTGTTGCTGGACGGCCCGCACCAGCGCGGCGCGGACGTCGTCCGGAAAAGGTTGCGATTGATGCGTGTCCAGCGAGGTGCACACCAGCACCTGGCCGAAGCTGACCCGCGTGCCGTCGGGCCCGTCGAAGCGGATGCGCAGCGTCAGCGAGCTTCGCCCCACCCGCTCGATCCACAGTCGCTGCACCAGGCGCTCGCCGATGCGGCTGATGCGCTCGAAGCTGGTCTGCAGCTGCACCGTCGGCAGGCCCACGCGGCGCGCGCCGATCAGCGTGGCGTACTCGACGCCCAGGCCCTCGTTGAACCAGTCCTCGACGAAGGCGTTCAGCAGCTCGTAGTAGCGGGGGAAGAACACGATCCCCGCCGGATCGCAGTGGCCGAAGCGCACCAGCACCTCGCGCTCGAAGGTCGACGTCATGGGGCCCTCTCCTGTCGCTCCGCCCGCTCCCACCGGGACCGCCGTCCGGGTCATGCCGACTCCTTCAGCCGGAAGCGCTGCAGCTTGCCGGTCTCGGTGCGGGGCAGGCTGGCGCGGAACTCTATCGCACGGGGGTACTTGTAAGGGGCCACCGTCGCCTTGACGAAGTCCTGCATCGCCTTGACCAGGGCCGCGTCGCCCTCATGCCCCGGCTTGAGCACGACGAAGGCCTTCACCAGCTGGCCGCGCTCCTCGTCGGGCACGCCGATGACCGCGCATTCCGCGACCGCCGGATGCGCCATCAGCGCGGACTCCACCTCCGGCCCGGCGATGTTGTAGCCGCCGGAAATGATCATGTCGTCGGTCCGCGCCTGGTAGACGAAGTAGCCGTCGGCATCGACCAGGTAGGCGTCGCCAGTCAGGTTCCAGCCGTCCTTGACGTAGTGGCGCTGACGCTCGTCGTCGAGGTAGCGGCAGCCCGTCGGCCCCTGCACCGCCAGCTTGCCGACGCTGCCGCGCGGCAGCTCGCGGCCCTCGTCGTCGACCACGCGGGCGCGATAGCCCGGCACCGCCACGCCGGTGGCGCCGGGACGGGCGCTGGCCTCGGTGTGGGAGATGAAGATGTGCAGCATCTCGGTCGCGCCGATGCCGTCGAGCATCTCGATGCCGGTGGCGTCCTTCCACTGCTGGCGCGTCGCCGCGGGCAGCGCCTCGCCGGCGCTGACGCACTTGCGCAGGGAGCTCAGATCGACGCTCGCGCCCGGCTGCGCCAGCATCGCCGCCATGGCGCGATACGAGGTCGGCGCGGTGAAGCAGACGCTGGCGCGGTAGCGGGCGATCGCGGGCAACAGCGCCTCGGGCGAGGCCTTCTCCAGCAGCACCGCCGTCGCGCCCACGCTCAGCGGGAAGAGCAGCAGCCCACCCAAGCCGAAGGTGAACGCGAGCGGCGGACTGCCGATGAAGACGTCATCGGCGGTCGCCTTCAGGCAGGACCGGGGCCAGCACCGGCAGATCGCGATCACGTCCTGATGGAAGTGCATCGTGCCCTTGGGCTGACCGGTGGTGCCCGAGGTGAAGGCGATCAACGCGCAATCGTCGGCCGCGGTGTCGACGTTCTCGAAATGCGGCGACTGCCGCTCGGCCAGCGCCTCCAGCCCGTCGGCGGCCTGGCTGCGGAACAGGCACACCCGGTACAGCACCGGATGCTGCGCGCGCGCCGTCTCCAGCTCATCGGCGAGCGCCGCATCGCACAGCGCATGCGTGACCTGCGCCTTATCGATGATCTGACCCAACTCCTTGGCGCGCAGCAGCGGCATGGTCGCCACCGCGATTGCGCCAGCCTTGATCACCGCGAACCAGCAGGCGGCCATCTGCGGCGTGTTGGCGCCGCGCAGCAAGACGCGATTGCCGGGCACCACGCCCATCTCGTGGACCAACACCTGGGCGATGCGGTTGGCCTGCGCCTGCAGGTCGGCATAGCTCCATCGGATCTCGCCGCCCCGGCCGTCGCCGCCGATCACGCAGGGCCGGTCGCCGTGACCCTCGGCCACCCAGCGGTCCAGCAGCTCGTGCGCGCAGTTCATCCGCTCGGGAAACTGCAGCTCGGGCAAGTCGAAATGCATCTCCGGCCACTGGTCTTGCGGCGGGAGGTGGTCTCGGGCAAAGGTATCCAGATGGGCGCTGCGATGCATGGGGAAGTCCTTATCCGTTCTTCAACAGGTCGCGTCCGATGATCAACTGCTGGACCTCGCTGGCGCCTTCGTAGATGCGCAGCGCGCGGATCTCGCGGTACAGCGATTCGACGATCTCGCCGCGTCGCACGCCGCGGCCGCCGTGCAGCTGCACCGCCGCGTCGATGACGCGCTGCGCGCCCTCGGTCGCCATCAGCTTGGCCATCGCGGCCTCGCGGGTGATGGTGCGGCCCTGATCGCGCTCCCAGGCCGCGCGGTAGACCAGCAGCGCGCTGCTGTCGACGGTGCAGGCCATGTCGGCCAGCTTGGCCTGCGTCAGCGGCAGGTCGGCCAGGGTCGCACCGAACATCGCGCGCTCCTTGGCCTGTGTCAGGCCCTCGTCGAGGGCCCGCCGCGCGAAGCCCAGCGCCGCCGCCGCCACCGAGGTGCGGAACACGTCCAGCGTGCGCATCGCCACCTTGAAGCCCTCGCCCGGCGCGCCGATCATCGCGGCCTTGGGGACGCGGCAATTCGTGAAGCGCAGGGTCGCCAGCGGATGCGGCGCGATCACGTCGATGCGCTCGGCGATCTCGAAGCCCGGCGTCCCCGCGTCCACGATGAACGCGCTGATGCCGCGCGATCCGGGTGCCTCGCCGGTCCGCGCGAAGACCACGTAGAAATCGGCGATCCCCCCGTTGGAGATCCAGGTCTTCTGACCGTCGAGCACGAAGTACTCGCCGTCCCGCCGCGCCGCGCATTGCATCGCCGCGACGTCCGAGCCGGCCTCGGGCTCCGACAACGCGAAGGCGGCCAGCGCCTCGCCGCGGGCCACGCGCGGCAGATAGGCCTCGCGCTGCGCCGGCGTGCCCATCAGCGAGATCGCCCCCGATCCCAGCCCCTGCATCGCGAAGGCGAAGTCGGCCAGCCCATCATGACGGGCCAGGGTCTCGCGCAGCAGGCAGATGGCGCGGGTGTCGATGACCTCGCCCTCGCCCGCCACCGCGTGCGTCAGCCAGCCGCCCTGCCCCAGCGCCTTCACCAGCGCCTTGCAACTCGCGTCCACGTCCTCGTGATCGACCGCGCCATGCGCCAGATGCGTCGCGCACCAGGCGTCGAGCTCGGCCGCGAGCGCGCGATGCTTGTCCTCGAAGAAGGGCCAGTCCAGGTGTTTCAGATGATTCATGGCCGTCCTCAATCGCCCTTGAATTCAGGCCGCTGCTTCGCGACGAAGGCGTGATACGCACGGTGGAAGTCCTGCGTCATCATGCAGATCGCTTGAGCTTGCGCCTCGGCCTCGATGGCCTCGTCCACGCCCATGGTCCATTCCTGATGCAGCATCCGCTTGGTCATCGCATGCGCGAAGTTGGGGCCGGCGGCGATCTCCGCGGCCCAGGCCACGGCTTGCGATGCCAGCGCATCGGGCTCGGCGATGCGGTTGAGGAAGCCCCATTGATGCGCTTCCTCGCCGCCCAGGCTGCGGCCGGTGTAGAGCAGGTCCGACGCGCGGCCCTGGCCCACGATGCGCGGCAGCAGCGCGCAGGCGCCCATGTCGCAGCCGGCCAGGCCGACGCGGGTGAACAGGAAGGCCGTCTTGCTGCGGGCGGTGCCCACGCGCAGGTCGGAGGCCATGGCCATGATCGCGCCGGCGCCTGCGCAGACGCCGTCGATCGCGGCCACCACCGGCTGCGGGCAGGCCCGCATCGCCTTGACCAGATCGCCGGTCATGCGGGTGAAGGCCAGCAGGTCCGGCATGGACATTTGCGTCAGCGGGCCGATGATCTCGTGCACGTCGCCGCCGGAGCAGAAGTTGCCGCCCGCGCCCTGGACCACGATCGCGTTCACCTCGTCCACATAGGCCAGCGTGCGGAACAGGTCGCGCAGCTCGGCGTAGGACTCGAAGGTCAGCGGGTTCTTGCGCTCGGGGCGATTCAGCGTGATCACGCCGACCGCGCCCTCCTGGCGCCAGCTGAAGTGCGTCGGCACGAAGCCCGCCAGGCTGCGCCGGTTGCCGGTGATGAGATGGCTGTCCATCGATGATGGCTCCTTGATGCCGTGTTCGGTTTGTTCGGTTTACTTGCGGGTGGCGTCCAGCGCCGCCAGATGGCCCTTCAGCCCGGCGAGCAGCCCCATCACCTGCGTCATGTCCTCGGGCGACCAACCGCCCAGCAGCTCGACGATCCAGCGCTCGTGCGTCGCCGCCATGCGCTTGAACTGGCGCCGACCGGTCGGGGTGAGCCGCACCGTCACGCTGCGCCGATCGGAGGGATGGGGCTCGCGCACGACCAGCCCCTCCGACTCCAGCTGATCGGTGATGCCGGTGACGTTGCCGCCGGTGACCATCAGCCGCTGCGACAGCTCGCGCATGGTGAGCCCCTCGGGGCTTCGCTCCAGTTGTGCCAGCAAGTCGAAGCGCGGCAGCGTGGTGCCGAACTCGTTGCGCAGGCGCTGGCGGATCTGATCCTCGACCCGCGTGGTGCAGGCCAGCAACCGCAGCCAGACGCGCAGCGCCTGGTGGTCGCCGTCCTGCGCGCGGGACTCCAGGTCCAGTGCCAGCCCGGCACTGTCGTCGACGACGTCGCTGCCGTCGCCGGGCTCGTCGGCATCGCGGCCATCGCGCGCGGCGTGCTTGCCGATCGCATCGTTCGGGCGCATCACATCACCTCCCCGCCAGCCACGGCGATCGCCTGCCCCGTGATGGACGCGCTGTCACGTCGCGCCAGCCAGGCCACCGTGGCGGCCACTTCCGCCGGGTCGACCAAACGCCCCTGCGGATTCACGGCGGCCAGCTCGGCCCGCGCCGCCTCGGCCGTGCGGCCGGTCTTGGCGACGATGGTGTCGATGGCGCCGGCCACGATGTCGGTTTCGGTGTAGCCGGGACAGACCGCGTTGACGGTCACGCCCTTGCGCGCCGTCTCCAGCGCGAGCGCCCGCGTCAGGCCCAGCACGCCGTGCTTGGCCGCGCAGTAGGCCGCCACGTAGGCATAGCCCTTGAGCGCCGCGGTGCTCGCCACGTTGACGATGCGACCGAAGCGGCGCTCGGTCATCGCAGGCAGCACCTCACGACTGCACAGGAAGCTGCCGGTCAGGTTGACGTTGAGCAGCCGCTGCCAGGTCTCCAGCGAGGTCTTGCCCAGCGGCGCGGTCTCGACCTGTCCCGCGTTGTTGATCAGCAGGTCGACCGGTCCGGCCGCCTGCCCCGCCGCCGCGAAGGCGGCGCGCACGCTGGCCTCGTCGCCGACGTCGCAGACCTGCAGCTCGACCGACGGACCGCCGTCGACGTTCAACCGGTCGCGCTGCGCCTTCAGCTTGTCGATGCGGCGGCCCATCAGCGTGACGCGCGCGCCGTCGGCGATCAACGCCTGCGCGATCGCCGCGCCGATGCCGGAACCGCCGCCGGTCACCACCGCGTGCAGGCCCTCGAGCGGGTACTTGTCGCTCATGTCGATTCCTTGCTCCGCCACCTCACACGCCGAGCGCGCGGTTGGCCTGTTCCTGCGCGGCGGCGCCGCCGCTCGTCGCGCGCTGGCGCTCGAACTCACGCTCCATCTGGCTCTTGCCGGACTGGTACTGCTTGGGCCAATCCAGGCCGGGACCGGAGAGATAGCCGATGCGCGCGGCCTCGGTCAGCGTCCAGGCCGGATTCGCCAGATGCGGCCGCGCCACCGCGCACAGGTCCGCGCGGCCGGCCGCGATGATGCTGTTCACGTGGTCCGCCTCGGAGATCGCGCCCACCGCGATCGTCGCAATGCCCGCGCGATTGCGTACGCTCTCGCTGAACGGCGTCTGCCACATGCGGCCGTAGACCGGCTTCTCGCGCTTGCTGACCTGGCCCGAGGACACGTCGATCAGATCGGCGCCCGCGGCCTTGAAGGCTTCCGCCATCGCGACCGCGTCCTCGGTCGTCGTGCCGCCCGGCACCCAGTCGCTGGCGGAGATCCGCACCGACATCGGCTTGTCCTGCGGCCACACGGCGCGCATCGCCCGGAAGACCTCCAGCGGATAGCGCAGCCGGTTCTCCAGCGTGCCGCCGTACGCGTCGCCGCGCTGATTGGTCAGCGGCGACAGGAAGCTCGACAACAGATAGCCGTGGGCGCAGTGCAGCTCCAGCCAATCGAAGCCGGCCTCGGCGGCGCGGCGGGTGGCGTCGACGAAGTCCTCGCGCACGCGGTCCATGTCCTCGCGCGTCATCGCGCGGGACCATTGGCTCACGCCGTCCAGGTACTGCTGCGGCGAGGCCGAGATCAGCGGCCAGTTGCCCGACTCCAGTGGCTGGTCGATACCGTCCCAGGCCACGCGGGTCGAGCCCTTCGCGCCCGCATGGCCCAGCTGCAGCGCGATCTTGGCCGTCGAGATCGCATGCACGTGATCGACGATGCGCCGCCAGCCGTCGCGCTGCGCGTCGTTCCAGATGCCCGGGCATCCCGGCGTGATGCGCGCATCGGGCGACACGCAGGTCATCTCCACGAAGACCAGCCCCGCCCCGCCCATCGCGCGGGCGCCCAAGTGGGTCAGGTGGTAGTCCGCCGGCTGGCCGTCGACGCAGGAGTACTGCGCCATCGGCGAGACCACGACGCGGTTCTTCAGCGTCGTGCCGCGCAGCGAGAACGGCGTGAACATCGGCGGCGCGGCGCGGTCCAGGCCGGCGCGCTTCGCGAGCCAGGCCTCGTAGGCGCCGACATAGCCGGCATCGCGCAGCCGCAGATTCTCATGCGAGATGCGCTGCGAGCGCGTCAGCAGCGAGTAGGCGAACTGCTCCGGCGCCAGACGCGCATGGCGCTCGACGTTCTCGAACCATTCGGTGGAGTTGCGCGCCGCGTTCTGGATGCGCAGGACTTCGATCGATCGCGTGGCTTCGTACTCCTCCAGCGCGGCGGCCAGGCTGTCGACGCCGCCGCCGTGGCGGGCGATGTCCTTGGCCAGCGCGATCGCGTCCTCCAGCGCCAGCTTGGTGCCGGACCCGATCGAGAAATGCGCCGTGTGGGCCGCGTCGCCCATCAGCACCACCGGCGCGCGGCCGTTGTGATGCACCCAGCGCTTGCAGACCACGCGCGGGAAGCGGATCCACTGCGCCGAGCCGCGCAGATGCGCCGCGTTGGAGATCAGCGGATGGCCGTCCAGCACTTTGGCGAAGAGCTTCTCGCAGAAGGCGATGCCGTCCTCCTTGCTCATGTCCTCCAGGCCGGCGGCCTTCCAGACGCGCTCGGGCGCCTCGACGATGAAAGTCGAATGCGTCTCGTCGAAGCGGTAGGCATGCGCCTGGAACCAGCCCCACTCGGTCTTCTGGAAGTCGAAGGTGAAGGCGTCGAAGAGCTTGGTCGTGCCCAGCCAGACGAAGCGGCAGTCGCGCAGGTCGATGTCGGGCTGATAGGTCGCCGTGTACTTCTGACGCAGCCGGCTGTTGAGGCCGTCGGCGGCAATGATCAGGTCGGCGTCGATGTCGGCGTCGTCACCGACATCGGTCTCGTAGCGGATCTCGACGCCCAGCTCGACGCAGCGCTCGCGCAGGATGTCCAGCAGCCGACGTCGGCCGATGCCGCAGAAGCCGTGACCGCCCGAGACCATGGTGCGCCCGTCGATGTGGACGGCGATGTCGTCCCAGTGGTTGAAGGCTTGCAGGATCGCGTCGGCGGTCTTCGGGTCGGCCTCGCGCAGCGCGGCCAGCGTCTGGTCCGAGAAGACCACGCCCCAGCCGAAGGTATCGCCGGCGCGATTGCGCTCCAGCACCGCGACCTGGTGCGAGGGATCCTGCCGCTTCATCAGCAGCGCGAAATACAGGCCGGCGGGACCGCCGCCGATGCAGGTGATGCGCATGGTGCTGGGCTCGCCTCTCGGCAAAGCGTTGACTGCTTGACGAAGCCACTTTAGGCATTGATATTTGAGGTGTCAACTAAATCGGCATCAGATTCAACACCTCGCACAGCACCACGTCCGACGACCCTTCGCGATAACCCTCAGACCGTCGCGGCGCGCGTGCGGACGGCTTGCGCATTCGATGGCGGCTTGTTGGAATTAACCGACACCACGACCCGCGGCCCCACGCTAAGGTGCGCGCCGCCGTGCCGAGTGCCGGCAGGAGCAGCCCATGAAGTCAACGTCCTCAAGCCCACCGCGCGCGCTGTGGGACATCTCGCCGGTGGTCGCGCCGGACGCGCCGATCTTTCCCGGCGACGAGCCCTATGCGCTGAAGTGGACCGCCCGCCTCGCGCCGGACTGTCCGGTCAACCTGAGCGCGATCACCATGTCGCCGCATGTCGGCGCGCATGCCGACGCGCCGCTGCATTACGCCGACGGCGTGGCCAGCGCGGCGGAAGTGGATCTCGACGCCTACCTCGGCCCCTGCCGCGTGATCCATGCGATCGGCTGCGGGCCGCTGATCCGCATCGAGCATCTGGAACATGCCGCCGAGGCCCTGCCACCCCGCGTGCTGGTGCGCTGCAACGAGCGCGCCGACACGGTCTGGAATCCCGAGTTCAGCGCCTATGCGCCGGAGACCGTCGAGTGGCTGGCCGCGCGCGGCGTGAAGCTCATTGGCCTGGACACGCCCAGCGTGGATCCGGCCACCAGCAAGACGCTGGACAGCCATCAGCAGCTGCTGCGCCTGAACCTGCGCGTGCTGGAGAACCTCGTCCTGGACGAGGTGCCCGAAGGCGACTACGAGCTGATCGCGCTGCCGCTCAAGCTGGCCGGCGCCTGCGCGTCGCCGGTGCGGGCGGTGCTGCGCGCGCTCTGATGTCCTCCTCCGCCTGTCCGCCATTTTTTTCGCCCTGTCTGGAACACCCATGACGACACGACAAGACTGCCTGGCCCGGGACGCCGCCGATCCGCTGGCGCCGCTCAAGGACCTGTTCTCGCTGCCCGCGGGCACGCTCTATCTGGACGGCAACTCGCTGGGCGCGATGCCCAAGGCGACCGCGGCCCGCGTGCAGCAGGTCATCGCCGACGAATGGGGCCGCGACCTGATCAAGAGCTGGAACACCGCCGGCTGGATCGATCTGCCCACCCGCATCGGCGACAAGATCGGCCGCCTGATCGGCGCCGCGCCGGGCGAGACCATCGTCGCGGACTCGACCTCGCTCAACCTGTTCAAGGTGCTGAGCGCGGCACTGCGCATCGTCAAGACCGACGACCCATCAGGCCGCCGCACGCGCATCGTGTCCGAGCGCAGCAACTTCCCCACCGACCTCTACATCGCCGAGAGCCTGGCCGAGCAGCACGGCATGACCCTGCATCTGGTCGATCACGTCGACGAGATCCCGGCGCTGCTGGACGAGCAGCTCGCCGTGCTGATGCTGACCGAGGTCAACTACCGCACCGGCCGCAAGCACGACATGAAGGCCGTCACCGCCGCGGCGCACGCGGCCGGCGCGCTGACGGTCTGGGACCTGGCGCATTCGGCCGGCGCGATCCCTGTCGATCTGAACGGCGCGAACGCGGACTTCGCCATCGGCTGCGGCTACAAGTACCTGAACGGCGGCCCGGGCGCGCCGGCTTTCGTGTGGGCGCATCCGCGTCACGCGGACCGCTTCTGGCAACCGCTGTCGGGCTGGCTGGGCCATGCGGCGCCTTTCCAGTTCACGTCCAACTACGCGCCGGCGCCTGGCATCAAGCGCTACGTCTGCGGCACGCCGGCCATCCTGTCGATGGCGGCGCTGGAATGCGGCGTGGACACGATGCTGGCGGCCGAGCCCTTCGGCGGCATGGCCGCGCTGCGCGAGAAGTCGCTGGCGCTGACCGAGTGCTTCGCCCGTCTGGCCGAGGAACGCTGCGGTGAACTGGGCGTCTACGTGGTCTCGCCACGCGAGCCCGCGCTGCGCGGCAGCCAGGTCTGCCTGGCGCTGAAGGCGCCGCTGGAGGACGCGAGCTACGCGGTCGTGCAGGCGCTGATCGAGCGCGGCGTGATCGGCGACTACCGTGCCGGCGATCCGGCGCGGCTGGCCCAGGTGCCGCACATCCTGCGCTTCGGCTTCACGCCGCTGTATGTCGGCTTCGCCGACGCGTGGGACGCGGTCGAGCATCTGCATCAGGTGCTGGTAACCGGCGAATGGCGCGAAGCGCGCTTCAACAAGAAGGCGGCCGTGACATGAGTTGCCCGATGGGACATGGCGACCGACCCGTCGCCGACAAGGATGCGCCGGCGATCACCGGTGGCGAGGCCATCGTCCGCGAGGAAGGCGCGCAACTCGATTTCTCCAAGGACATGAGCTACGGGGACTACCTGCACCTGGACAAGGTGCTGAGCGCGCAGCACCCGCTCTCGCCCGACCACAACGAGATGCTTTTCATCGTCCAGCACCAGACCTCGGAGCTGTGGATGAAGCTGATGCTGCACGAGCTGCAGGGCGCCGTCGGCAACGTCGCGCAGGATCGTCTACCCGAGGCCTTCAAGAAGTTGGCGCGGGTCTCGCGCATCATGGAGCAGCTGGTCCACGCCTGGGACGTGCTGGGCACGATGACGCCGCCGGAGTACTCGGCCATCCGCCCCTATCTGTCCAACAGCAGCGGCTTCCAGAGCGCGCAGTATCGGCGCATCGAGTTCATGCTCGGCAACAAGAACGCCGCCATGCTCAAGCCGCACGCGCATCGCCCCGACCTGCTGGCCGAGGTGCAGTCCGCATTCGAAGCGCCCTCGCTCTACGACGAGGTGCTGCGCCTGATGCAGCGCCGCGGCATCGCGGTGCCGGCCTCGCACCTGACGCGCGACTGGACCCGGCCCTATGCGGCCGACGAGGGCGTCAAGAACGCCTGGCTGCAGGTCTACCGCGAGCCGCAAGCCCATTGGGACCTGTACCAGATGGGCGAGGAACTGGTCGATCTGGAGGACGCGTTCCGGCTCTGGCGCTTCCGCCATGTGACGACGGTGGAACGCGTCATCGGCTTCAAGCGCGGCACCGGCGGCACCGGCGGCGTCAGCTATCTGCGCAAGATGCTGGACGTGGTGCTCTTCCCCGAGCTCTGGGCGTTGCGCACCGAGCTCTGAGGCCGCCCCCCCCCCCCGCACCGCCCGGTCACCATCGGGCCTTCGCGAGCCAAGAAGCGCACGCCCTCGCCGCCGGAAGCCCTTCAGGCCGGAAGTCATGGGGGCGTCACTTCTACAATTCGCGGCTTCCGCGCGCGCAGCCGATCCGGCCGCTCCGCGCCTTGCCCGCCAACCCGCCGAGGCTCACCCCATGGACACTCGTCTCTCCCAGATCAAGCTGCGCATCGCCAAGCTGCGCGACGCGCTGCGCAACGCCGGCGCCCACGCCATCCTGGTGCCCTCGGCCGACCCGCATCTGTCCGAATACCTGCCCGGCCGCTGGCAGGCGCGCGAGGTGCTGTCGGGCTTCACCGGCTCCATGGCCACGCTGGTGGTGACGCTGGACGATGCCCGCCTCTTCGCCGACAGCCGCTACTGGACGCAAGCCGAGCGCGAGCTCGAAGGCAGCGGCATCACGCTGTTCAAGATCCCCACCGGCGCGGCCACGCACCACATCGGCTGGATCGCGGAGCAGCTGCAGCCCGGCCAGACCCTGGCCGTCGACGGCCAGGTGCTGGGTCTGGCGCTGGCGCAGCAGTTGCGCGCGGCGCTGGGCGCCAAGGGCATCCGCATCGACACCGGCCTGGACCTGATCGATCAGGCCTGGGACGAGCGCCCCGGCCTGCCCGACGCCCCCATCTACGAGCACGCCGCCCCGCAGGCGACGGTGTCGCGGGCCGACAAGCTCGCCCAGGTGCGCGAGGCCATGGGCAAGCACGGCGCGACGCATCACCTGATCTCCAGCGTCGACGACGTGGCCTGGCTGCTGAATCTGCGCGGCTCGGACGTCAGCTACAACCCGGTCTTCGTCGGCCATCTGCTGCTGTCGCTGGACGGCGCGACGCTGTTCGTGCAAGCCGGCAAGATCGACGCGGCGCTGACGCAGCGGCTGGCCGCCGACGGCGTCTCGCTGGCCGCGTACGACCAGGCGCGCACCGCCCTGGGCGCGCTGCCGGCCGACGCCCGCGTGCTGATCGATCCGCGCCGCGTGACGCTGGGCCTGCGCGAGGCGCTGCCCGCGACGGCCGCCGTCATCGAGGCCATCAACCCGAGCACGCTGCTCAAGAGCCGCAAGAACGCCGCCGAGGCGGCGTTCGTCCGCGACGCAATGGCGCAGGACGGCGCCGCGATGTGCGCGTTCTACGCCTGGTTCGAGGCGGCGCTGGCGCGCGGCGAGGCCATCTCCGAACTGACCGTCGACGAGCGCCTGAGCGCCGAGCGCGCCAAGCGTCCGGGCTTCGTGGGCCTGTCCTTCCCGACCATCGCCGGCTTCAACGGCAACGGCGCGATGCCGCATTACCGCGCGACCGCCGAGTCCTTCGCGCAGATCCAGGGCGACGGCCTGCTGCTGATCGACTCGGGCGCGCAGTACCTGGGCGGCACCACCGACATCACCCGCGTCTGGCCGATCGGCACCCTCACCGACGACCATCGCCGCGATTACACGCTGGTGCTCAAGGGCACGATCGCGCTGTCGCGGGCGGTCTTCCCGCGCGGCACGCTGAGCCCGATGCTGGACGCGCTGGCGCGCGCGCCGCTGTGGGCCCACGGCCTGGACTACGGCCACGGCACGGGACACGGCGTCGGCTACTTCATGAACGTGCATGAAGGTCCGCAGAGCATCTCCAAGGCCGTGCCCGACGCCAACATGGCGATGGAGCCCGGCATGATCACCTCCATCGAGCCCGGCCTGTACCGGCCCGGCCAGTGGGGCGTGCGGATCGAAAACCTGGTGCTGAACGTCGAGCGCGACACGCCCGAACGCGGCCAGTTCGGCGCGATGCTGGCCTTCGAGACGCTGACGCTGTGCCCCATCGACACGCGCAGCATCGCGGTGGCGCTGCTGTCGGACGAGGAGCTGGCCTGGCTCAACGACTACCACGCCGAGGTGCGCCGCCGCCTGGCGCCGCTGGTCGACGGCGACGCGCTGGCCTGGCTGAACACGCGCACCGAGGCGCTGTCGCGCTGAGCGACATCCCGGCACCGCCACGATCCTGATGCCGCCTTCTTGCGGTCCGGTATCGGGACGGTGTCCGAGGCCCGATCCGGATCTGAAATCGGCCCGCTCCGTGAGCGATCCGACGAACGCCCGGAAAGCGTGGCCGAAGCGCTTTTCTTTACGCCCCGTCTCCCTGGAAGGCCGCAGCACCGCGGCCTAAAGTTGTCTTCAGGCGATATGCCTGATGCACGCCAGAGGAGGCGATCATGGACATCAAGCTCTGGCAAGTCCTGCAGGGATGGCGCGGACATTCGCGCGCCGGTCCCCCGGGCCATGAGGAACCGGCGCTGCACCACTTCTCCGACGGCGCGCTGCACACCGCGCTGATGGCGGCGGTGATCCTGGTGGCGGTGCTGGCCGTCGTGCAGGCGCTGCGCGTGGGCACGCTGATGTGGCAGCTCGAACCGGTCGTGGTCCAGGGCAAGTCGCAGCAGGTCCCGCTGCCCGCCGCGCCGCAGCCGCTGGAGGCCGCACAGCCCCGCCGCTGAGCACGCTCACATCTGCCGGAACAGGTGCAGATAGCTGCGGCTGACCGGCAGGACCTCCGGCCTGGCCTTCAGGTGCAGGTCGGCGGTCTCGTTCGGGCCGCGCGTGACGTGGCTGATCGCATGCAGGTTCACCACCACCGAGCGATGCACCTGCACGAAGCGCTGCGCGTCGAGCCGCTCGATCAGCTCGCGGATCGGGGTGCGGATCAGCGCCTCGCCGTCCGCGGTGACCACCAGCGTGTATTTCTCGTCCGAGCGCAGGAACAGGATCTCGTCGACCGGGATCAGCTTGAGCGTCGAGCCCACCGAGGCGCGTATCCATTGCAGCGGCCCCGTGTCCGAGGCCAGCCCCGTCGATGAGGACGGCGACGCGCTGGCCGGCATGCCCGGCGCGCCCGGGAAGCCCGGCAGTCCCGACGCGCCAGGAGGGCGTGCCATGCGGCGCGCCAGCTCGTCGATGACCGCCTCCAGCGCCAGTCGCTGGCTGTCCTTGGGCGCGGCGGCGGCGCGCTCGGCGAGCCGCTCCTTCAGCCGTCCGACGGTGTCGGCCAGCCGCTCTTCCTCCACCGGCTTCACGAGGTAGTCGATGGCGCCGCGCTCGAAGGCCTGGAGCGCATATTCCTCATAGGCGGTGACGAAGACCACATGCGCCTGCCGCGCGATCTGGCGCGCCGCCTCCAGCCCGTTCAGGCCCGGCATGTGGACGTCGAGGAAGACGATCTGCGGCCGATGAACCTCGAAGAGCTCGACCGCCTCGCGGCCGTTGCGGGCTTGGGCGACGACCTGCAGCTCCGGCCAGCTCTGCGCGAGGCTGCGGGCCAGGCTGTCGCGCAGCAGCGGCTCGTCGTCGGCGATGAGCGCGGTCGGGGCGGAGGCAGAGAAGGCAGGGGTCATCGCGCGGAGGGATCGGGTCGTGTGAACGTCGGGGGCGCCGGTGGCGTCTGGCGTGTCATTGCGGCGTGAAACGCAGCTCGGCGCGCAGACCGTGCGGGTGATTCTCGGTGAGCTCCAGCGCCGCGCTCAGGCCGTAGAACAGCGTGAGCCGCTCGCGCAGATTGCGCAGGCCGGTGCCGGAGCCCATGCTCTGGGTCATGCCGACGCCGGTGTCGCTGACCCACAGCCGGACCCGGCCGCCGGGCTCCAGCGCGCCGCCGACCTCGATGCGGCCGCCCTCCTCGCCCGGATCGATGCCGTGGCGCACCGCGTTCTCGACCAGCGTCAGCAGCGCCATCGGCGGAAAGCGCACGATGTCCAGCTCCGGCGGCAGATCGACGCTGTATTCCAGCCGGTCCGGCATGCGCAGGTGCATCAGTTCCAGATAGGCGCGCACCAGCGCGGCCTCGTCGGCCAGCCGCGTGCTCTCGCCCTGCAGCCGCGGCATGGCGGCGCGCAGATAGGCGATCAGGCTGCGCAGCACCGGCGCCGCCTGCGGCGAGCCGGTCTCCACCAGCGCCCGCACATTGGCCAGCGTGTTGAACAGGAAATGCGGCTCGACCTGCGCCTGCAGCAGCCGCAGCCGGGCATCCAGCGCCTGGCGCTCGAGCTCGCTGCGCTCCAGCTCGAAGCTCAGCGCCTGATTGCGGGCCTCGGTATCGCGCTGCCGATACAGCGCACCCATCGCCAGCAGCGGCCCCACGACCAGGCCGGCTCCGGCGATCCAGAAGAAGCCCATCACGCGGGCTTCGGACTCGACCAGGCTGGCGAAGTCCCCGCCCACCGCGACCAGATAGACCGCCAGCGTCGCCACCGGCACGGCCGCGGCGACCACCACGACCTGGAACAGCCAGCGCGCCCACCAGCGCGGCAGTCGGCGCGGCCATTGGCCGGCGGCCGAGAAGGCCAGCAGCGCCAGCATGCCGACGAAGAGCGTGCGGCCCAGCAGGACCGGGAAGGGAGTGATGAAGATGGGGGCGAGCACCAGCGCGGCCACGGTGGCCATCGCCAGCGCGAGCAGCACGCGCTGCGGCGTCAGGGACGAGACGAAGCCATGCCAGGCTTGCGGCGCCGGCGTGCCGGCGGGGACGGGGGTCGACATGCCCGCACGATAGCGGTCGCGCCGCCGCCGTCCAAGCGGGCGCTGGGCCTGAGGCGACGAAGCACGGAATGGGCCCCTTGAGCGACGGGGAACGGGCGCCTCGGCCCGAGGGCGCGCTCAGGCATACATGCCGATGCGGCACATCACCGCTTCCTTGCCTGCGTTGAGGGCGAAGCGCAGCGCCTCGGCCGGGGTCGCCCAGCCGTAGCCGCCGGCCAGGTTCTCGTCGCGGAAGGCCTCGCGCTTGTTCATCGACAAGGACGCGTCCATCCGGACCACCACCACCGCCGCCACGTAGCCGAACTGGCGCGGACGCTCGATGGCGCCGGCGTAGATGCGGTAGTCCCCGGTATCGATTTCGGCGAAATGCATGGATGACTCCTGTGGACCTCGGCGTGCGAGGAAGCCCCTTTGCGGGGGCGGCGGAGTCGAACTGTGCGCGGCGATGACAACGATGGGTAGCCGACCAAGGGGGGCCCTCCAATGGGGGTCCGGGCATCCCCTGCCCTCCCATGGGGGAGGTTTGGGCGCAGGGCGGTCTCAGCTGCGGGTGTTGGCGATGCTGGTGTACTCGCGCAACTCGGCCTCGACGACGCGGCGGGGGGGCGTCTCGGCCGCTCGGGCGCCCAGCTCGGGGTGGACGATGTCGTAGGCGCGGCGCTCGGCGGGCGAGACGACGCCGTTCTGGTCCGAGTCGGCCTTGGCGTAGATCAGATTGGGAACCAGCGTGAGCGGCTGCTCGGTCGTCGTGGTGGACGCGGCGGCGGCCACCGGGCCTTCGGTGGTGGAGGCGTTGGTCATGGTGCTCGCAGGGGCGACGCCGCCGGCCGTGGTCGTCGCCGCTGAATTGCTCGCGGCGGCCAGGCTGACGGCTTGCGCGGACACGCTCACCACGGCGGACGCCTCGGCGGTGTCCAGGCCGTCGTTTTCACGCACGCGCGTCGTCTGCCCGGTGGTCGCACCGGGACCGTTCACTGTCGTTGTGTTGTTCAGGGCAGCAATCATGGCGAGCCTCCCACGAGGTTTCCGCGGATTCCGGCCAGCGGATACCGGGCCCGGGCAATGGCCGGACCAGAAGCCTTTCGGGGCATGTCTGTCTTTTCGACCCGAATCCTTGAGACTTTAGGGCGACTTGAGCGGCTCCCGCACTTTCTTGATCGGGATAAACCCTAGGTTTGAAGCCGCCGGCACCGCGACGGTGCGGCAATCGACCGCTCGCGCCGGCCAGAAGCCACGCCGGAGAAACCCCTTCCGCCTTCGGTTAAATTCGAGCGATGGGTCTCCGCTCCTTCGCCACCGCACACATTCCGGGCCTGACAGGGCTGACCGGCCCCAAGGCCGTGCCCGACACCGCCGCCGAGGCCTCGTCCTTCGACGCGCTCGTCAGCCGGCTGCATTACCTGCCCAAGGCCGACGTCAAGCGCATCCGCGAAGCCTACAAGTTTGCCGACGAGGCCCATCTGGGCCAGTTCCGCGCCAGCGGCGAACCCTACATCACCCACCCCATCGCCGTGGCCGGCCTGTGCGCCGACTGGCGCCTGGACGCGC
The DNA here is from genome assembly GCF_039595295.1 of Roseateles sp. Taxonomy (GTDB): domain Bacteria; phylum Pseudomonadota; class Gammaproteobacteria; order Burkholderiales; family Burkholderiaceae_C; genus Roseateles. The sequence continues at coordinate 9,521 of NZ_JBCNLU010000006.1, read as the reverse complement.
AGGCCATCATGGCCGCGCTGATGCACGACGCGATGGAGGATTGCGGCGTCACCAAGACCGAGCTGATCGAGCGCTTCGAGGCGCCGACCGCGGAGCTGGTGGACGGGCTGACCAAGCTGGACAAGCTGCAGTTCTCGACCCGGGAGGAATCGCAGGCGGAGAGTTTCCGCAAGATGCTGCTGGCGATGGCGCGCGACGTGCGCGTCATCCTCATCAAGCTGGCGGACCGGCTGCACAACATGCGCACGATGCAGCACATGGCCTTCGACAAGCGCCGCCGCATCGCCCGCGAGACCCTGGACATCTACGCCCCGATCGCGCACCGCCTCGGCCTGAACGAGATCTATCGCGAGCTGCAGGAGCTCTCGTTCCAGTACATCCATCCCTGGCGCCACGGCGCGCTGGCCAAGGCGGTGACCAAGGCACGCGGCCATCGGCGCGATCTGGTCTCGCGTATCGAGCGCGACGTGCAGAAGGCCTTCGCCGAGGCCAACCTGCGCGTGGAGATCCAGGGCCGCGAGAAGACACTGTTCAGCATCTACAAGAAGATGCGCGAGAAGCACCTGAGCTTCGCCCAAGTCAGCGACATCTTCGGCTTCCGGGTGATCGTGCAGGATCTGCCGCAGTGCTATTGGTCGCTGGGCGTGCTGCACCAGATCTACAAGCCGCAGCCGGGCCGCTTCAAGGACTACATCGCGATTCCCAAGCCCAATGGCTACCAGTCGCTGCACACGACGCTGGTCAGCCCGCTGGGCACGCCGGTGGAGTTCCAGATGCGGACCGAGGCTATGCACATGGTCGCGGAGAAGGGCGTGGCGGCGCACTGGCTCTACAAGAGCAAGAGCGACGCCAAGGGCGCGCAGCAACTGGGCTCGCGCTGGCTGCAGTCCCTGCTGGACATCCAGGATGAGACCCGCGATGCGACGGAGTTCCTGGAGCACGTCAAGATCGACCTGTTCCCGGACGCGGTCTACGTGTTCACACCGAAGTCCAAGATCATGGCGCTGCCCAAGGGCGCGACGCCGGTGGACTTCGCCTACGCGATCCACTCGGACGTGGGCGACCATTGCGTGGCGGCCAAGGTCAACGGCGAGCCCGTCCCGCTGCGCACCGAGCTGCGCAGCGGCGATGTGATCGAGATCGTCACCGCCGCCGGCGCGCGGCCCAATCCGGCCTGGCTGAGCTTCGTGCGCACCGGCCGGGCGCGCTCCAAGATCCGGCACTTCCTGAAGAACCTGGAGCAGGAGGAATCGCAGGAGCTCGGCCACAAGATGCTGGCTCAGGCGCTGCGCGCCGAGGGTCTGGCGCTTCCCAGCCTGAGCGAGGACGACGCCGCCGCCGCCGCGCTGTGGCAGGACCTGGCCCGCTGGGCAGGCAATCGCAATGTCGACGAGTTGCTGGTGGAGATCGGCCTGGGCCGCAAGATCGCCAGCATCGTCGCCAAGAAGCTGGCGCGCACGCTGTCCGAGCAAGGCCAGCGGCCCGACGCGGTGCTGCTGACGATGGGCCGGTTCGCGACCGACGACGCCCCGTCCCAGGGTCAGGTCTTGCTGGACGGCAGCGAAGGCGCCTCGGTGCGGCTGGCCACCTGCTGCCGGCCGATTCCGGGCGACGACATCAAGGGCTATCTGGGCCGCGGCGAGGGCCTGGTGGTCCACACGGCGGAATGCTCGGTGGGCCGGCGGCTGTTCCAGCGCGACAGCGAGCATTGGATCGCGGTCGGCTGGGCCGAGGAGCTGACCCGCAGCTTCGAGGCCGAGATCAACGTGCTGATGCGCAACGGCAAGGGCGTGCTGGCGCAGATCGCGATGGCGGTCAGCAGCGCCGAGGCGGACATCACCCACATCGCGATGAGCGACGACTCGCAGCAGCGCGAGACGGCCGAAATGTCGCTGCTGCTGGCGGTGCGCGATCGCCTGCATCTGGCGGACACGCTGCGCACGCTCAAGCGCTCGAGCGCGGTGATGCGGGTCTGGCGGGTGAAGCCCTGAACCCCCCCGGCCCTGCGCGGTCGGTGCCGTGGCGACCGGCCCTCAGGCGGTCGGCTTCGGGTAGGACACCTCGAGAACTTCGATGAGCTCGACGCCGACCGGCGTCACGAGCTGCAGCTCATCCCCCTCCCGCGCCTTGAGCAGCGTGCGCGCGATCGGCGACACCCAGCTCACCTCGCCCGACAGGCTGTCGGACTCGTCGATGCCCTTGATGGTGATGGTGCGCTCCTCCCCCTTGCCGTTGGCGTAGGTCACGGTGGCGCCGAAGAAGATCTGGTCGCTGCCGTGATGGGCGCTGGGGTCGACGACCTCGGCGATGTCCAGGCGCTTGGTCAGGAAGCGCAGGCGGCGGTCGATCTCACGCAGCCGCTTCTTCCCGTAGAGGTAGTCGCCGTTCTCGGACCGGTCGCCGTTCTTGGCGGCCCAGGAGACGATCTCGACGATCTTGGGGCGTTCGTCGTCGAGCAGGGTCATGAACTCGGCGCGTAGCCGGGCGTAACCCTGCGGCGTCATGTAGTTGCGCGAACCCTTGGGCAATGCGGGCAGCGAGGGGCTGTCGTCGTCGTCATCGCCGGCGGCGTCGGATTCTTTCGTGAAGGCCTTGCTCATCCGGGCATTGTGACGAAAACGACAAGGGCCGGCGCCTTTCGGTGCCGGCCCTCGGACTGGGGAACCCTTTCAGCGTGGTTGCTTGGGGTCGCTCAGCTTGAGGAAGAGATCCTCATAGTCGGTACCCGTCTTGTAGTTCTCGAAGCCCATCTTGTAGCCCTCGCCATCCTTCGTGACCTTGGCCATGTCCCGACCACTCGTGTTCATCGTCGTACCGGCCTGCTGCCACTCGCCATAGGCATTGATTCGGAACTCGAGCTTGGAGCCCGGATCGGCTTTGACGGTGACGCTCTTGCCGTGCAGTGTGTTCGCAGTCCCCAGGTCGGTCCAGCTGCCACCCGCGCTCCGATACTGGATCTGGTAGTCCTCGGATTTCGAAGGGTAATGTGGTGCCAGCGTGTCGATCTGGAGCTGACCGCTCTGGCCGACGATGTAACCGCCCTTGTCAGCATTCCAAGCCCCCTCGCGCGGCGCATTGATGATTGGCGCGGGAGCGGGCAGAGGAGCCGGGACCGCGGCCGGAGCGGGCACAGGCAAAGGAGTCGGAGCCGGCGCCGGCGCCGGGCAGCAAGCAGCTCCGTTCTGGATGGGCGGCGTCACGCTGTGGCCGCAGTGCCGATGCGCACCGTCGCCGCGCCACTGGGGCCAGCCCCAGCCACAGCCCAATCCGGCTGCGCCAAGCCGCATGAGCGCGCCGGCCAGCCACCAAGGCAATCCCATCTGCCCCATACCGCCGCCAGAACTGCCCCAGGACGCGCCTTGGGTGGCGTCGAATCCGTTCGTCATGAAGAAGGAGAACGGAGCCCACGGGTGGAAGTCCGATCGATAGCAATACATGTGTTGATTCCTCTGAAGAAGTCCGTATTCGGGGATGCGAACGCAGCGATAAAGGGGCGAGGCGCCCGGCTGCAAGTTCGCACGCGGTGGCAAGTGCGGCGCTCGCATCCGCTGGTTCATCCAGCGGCACCGACCGTTCGCATGGGGAGGATCACCCTGTGATGCAGTCGACACGGCGCGCGCTATCGTGGTCCGATCGCGCTCTGAGCGCGCCTCCACAAGGGACGAGGGCATGGACGCAGACAGGGAGACCCGCCACGGCGGACCGCTGGCCGGATTGCGAATCGTCGAGTTCGCCGGCATCGGCCCGGCGCCCTTCGCGGGGATGGTGCTGTCCGACTTCGGCGCCGAGGTCACCGTGGTCGAGCGCCCCGGCGGCGAGACACGGCTCGGCGGGGGATCGGCGCTCAACCGGGGCAAGTACGTCGTCGAGGCGGACCTCAAGTCGCCGGCCGGACTGGCGCGGATCAGCGAACTCGTCGCCGGCGCCGATGCGCTGATCGAGGGCTTCCGCCCTGGCGTGATGGAGCGCCTGGGGCTGGGACCCGACACGTTGTGCGCGGCGCATCCAAAATTGGTCTACGCGCGGCTCACCGGCTGGGGCCAGACCGGCCCGCTCGCCCGAACCGCCGGCCACGACATCAACTACGTCGCCCTCACCGGCCTGATGCCCGCCGCGGCCCGCACCGGCGTCGGCCCTGCGCTGCCCGCGACCTTGCTGGGCGACATCGGCGGCGGCGCGCTCACGATGCTCTTCGGATTGATGTGCGCGCTGTGGGAATCACGCCGCTCCGGCCGCGGTCAGGTCATCGACGCGGCCATCATCGACGGCGTCGGCTACATGGGATCGCTGATCCAGGCGCTGCGCGCTGACGGGCTCTGGACGGACGATCCCGCGCGCAACTTCTTTCTGCACCAGTCGCCCTATTACGACTGCTTCGAGTGCGCGGACGGGCGCTGGCTCTCGCTGGGCGCGATCGAACCCCAATTCCATGCGGAGCTCATGGCGCGGCTGGGCATCACGCCCGTCCCACCGCAGGACGATCCGGCGCAGTGGCCTGCGCTGCGGGCAGTGGTCGAAACTCGCATTCGCGAGCGCCCGTTGGCCGAGTGGGTCGCCGTCTTCGAGGGCAGCGACGCCTGCGTGGCGCCGGTGCTGACACCGGCCGAGGCGCCGCACCATCCGCAGCACCAGGCGCGGCGCAACTTCTTCATGCGGGACGGCGTTGCCTGGGCGATGCCGGCGCCGAAGCTGTCGCGCACGCCCGCGTCACCGGCTGGCCCTCCCGCCCTTCCCAGCGCTGCCGCGAGCGATATTCGCCCCAAGTGATTGGATACTGATTTGACGGCCTCGCCGGATACCCTGCTCTCGAGGATTCAAGGATCATCGGGCGAAGGAGAATCCCGCCGCTTCAAAGAGGTTTCAAAGGGGGCTTCAAAGCATGAGGCGCAAAGAAAAAGGCCAGTGTCGTTAAACACTGGCCTTTGATTTGGTGCGGCTGGCAGGATTCGAACCCACGACCCCTTGGTTCGTAGCCAAGTACTCTATCCAACTGAGCTACAGCCGCAAAATTATTATGATCAGTCCATCGTCGCGGAAGAAAAAGGCCAGCGTCTTTCAACACTGGCCTTTATTTGGTGCGGCTGGCAGGATTCGAACCCACGACCCCTTGGTTCGTAGCCAAGTACTCTATCCAACTGAGCTACAGCCGCGCGACTTTTACTGATCAGAGCCACCGTCGTGGAAATGGACTCTGCTTTTTGTTCTTACTTCTTCTTTTTCCGCTGAATATCTCTTGACCTGTCGGTGTCGGAAATATCCATCGTTTTTCTGGCGCGGCTGGCAGGATTCGAACCCACGACCCCTTGGTTCGTAGCCAAGTACTCTATCCAACTGAGCTACAGCCGCTGAAAGACTGCGACTATAGCACGCGTTTTTCAGAGTACGCAAGAGTCTCGCGAGATTCTCTTCAAAAATCCTTCAGCCGAGAGTTGCCGCGGCTTCGAAGCAGCGGCCGCGGCGCTCCATGTCGCCGTCCTGCTCGGCCAGCTCGGCCAATCGCAGCCAGCTGCGGCGGCGCGACGCCACACCCAGCGCCCGGTCTTCGGCCGCCTGCTCCAGCATCAGCCGCGCCTTGCCCCAGAGTTGGCGTTCCGCCAGCGCGTGGCCCAGCGCATAAGCCATGGTGCCGTCGCGCGGGAAGCGCTGGACCGCACCCTCCAGCCGCTGCAGCCATTCCGGGCCCAGGCCCGGCATGCAGGGGACCAGCGCCTCGGCCAGCGCCTGGCGCTCGTCGGCGCCCTGCTCCGCGATCGATTCCCAGAACGGTCGCAGCCAGCCGCGGCCGTCCTCCGGCGCGCCCAGCGCGGCCGCGCAATGGGCCGCCCGCGCCGCCACGAATACGTCGCGGCGATCGGACGCATCCAGCTGTTGCCAGGCGCCGCGCAGTTGGTCGATGTCGCGCGACGACTCCAGCGCCTCGCAGGCCAGCGATCGAAGCAGCCCCTGGGCCGCCGCCTTCGAGAAGCCTTGATGCTTGGCCAGCAGCCGCGCGGTGCGCAGCGCCTCCAGCGGCTGATGCGCCAGCCGGCTGGCCTGCAGCTTCAGACGCAGCGATTGGGTGCGGCGCGCCACGCCGGGGCTGAGCTCGCCCAGCAGGCCCAGCGCCCGCGGCGCATCGCGCTCGTCGAGCGCCCATTCGGCGGCGAGCAGCCGAGCGCCCTCTTCCTGAGCCCGCGCGCCCGGCGATTCCGCCGCCACTTGCAGCGCCTGCCGCAGGTGCTCGTCGCGATTGCGCCGGTCCTGCAATCGATGGGCGCTCTGCGCGGCGACCAGATGCGCCAGCGCCATGAACGCGCCGTCCTGCGCCAGATCGGGCGTCTGCGACTGGATAGCCAGCGCGCGTTGCGCCGCCTTCTGCGCGCGGCTGTAGCGCGCGCCGAAGTACTCGGCCCAGGCTTCACGCAGCGCGATCTGGGCGCTGCGCTCGCGCTGCGCCATGCGCCACAGACGCGCCCGCTTGGGCAGCGTCAGCAGCGCGTCCAGCGTCTGCATCAGCGTCATCAGCGCGAAGCAGCCCGCCACCAGCAGCAGCAGGAAGAGATTGAGCGACAGGTCCATGCGCCAGCCGCGCCAGTAGAAGCTGGCGAGACCGTCGTTGTTGCCCAGGGTCAGCGCCGCGACGACCGCCGCGACGAACAGCAGCACCAGCCAGATCACCATCCGCATGGCGATCCCCTCAGCGTGCGACCGCGTTCAGCGCGGTCAGCGTGTCTTCGGGACGCGGCACGACCACCTGTCGCGACTGGCCTTGCACCTGGCGCAGCAGCTCGACCGTGGTCGACAGCTTGCGCGAGCGCCCGTCAAAGTAGCGGTCCAGCATCGCCTGCGCCTCGCGCAGGTCCACCTGCGCGGTGTCGAACTGGCGGCTCAGCAGCGCCAGACGCGCGTTCAGCAAGCGCAGCTTGAGGTTCTCGCGCAGGAAGAAGGCCTGCTCGGGCGCCATCAGCGCGGCTTCGGGGTGATCGATGCGGGTCACGCGCAGCAGGCCGCGGGCCTCGCGCCAGACCTCGCCCGACAGCGTGGTCCAGCGCTCGCCGGCCTGGTCCCAGACACGCGACCACCAGCCCGCGTCTGCGTCGCCTCCCGCGACACCCGAAGCGCCGGCGCCCGCGCTCACGCCGGACGCCTTGCGCGCGTGCGCCGCCGCACGAGGCGTCGACGCGGCGCCGGCTTCCGCCCGGTTCGGTTGAGAGGTCACCGGATCGCGGCCCGGTTGGGCGACGGCGAGCAGCGGCAGATCGTCGATCTGGCGCACGACCTCGTCGAGCTTGACCGTCAGCGTCGACACGTCAACCACGCTGACTGCCTTGACCCGTTCCAGGTCGCGCGACACCGCGCGGCGCACGCCGTCCAGCCGCGGCTGCTTGTAGCGGCCGAGCCGGTCTTCAGCCTGATGCAGCGCGGCCACCAGCGGCTCGGCGCTGCCGGTGATCACGCCCTGCTGCATCGCCACGCGCAGCGAGGCCTCGATGTCGCCGACGACGTTCTCGTCCCGCGACCGGCTCACCGACTGCATCAGCGATTCGAGCTGATCGCGCTGCACCGAGACCTCGGCCAGACGCGCGTCCAGCAGCGCGACCTTGGCCGCGGTGTCGCGGCTCAGGTCCTGCGCGATGCGGGCCTGCTCGCGCGCCAGGTTGGCTTCGGTCTGGCTGGTGTCCTGGCGCCGGACCAGTTCCTGTTCGACCTGCTTGAGCCGTTGCTGGCTCTGCCAGGCCAGGCCCAGGCCCAGCAGGGCCACCAGACCGACGACGAACACGCCGGCCTGGGTCAGCGTGGCGCCCGGGCGCGGCGGCGACGGGGGCGGAGAGGATTTGTTGGGCGACGCAGCGTCGCCGACTGGGGTGGTGGTCTCGCTCACGTGCGCGATTCTAGGGTGGACCCTGACAGCATCCGGAACGCGTCGGCGACGGCGGCGGCCTCGGGTCGCACCAAAACCACATGCCCCACTCCCAGGGCTTGTGCTCGCGCCGCGATCCGCTCATGCGTCGCCACGGCTCGCACCGCCCCCCAGTCGGGGGGCGAGGCGCCCCCGCGCGCCCCTTGTTCGAGCGCCTCCAGGTGGCCGATCGCCTCCGAACTGCTGAACAGCCACACGTGCGACGCGGGCTGGGCAAGCGCCTCGCGCAGCAGTAGGCGGGTCGTCGCATCCAGACGTGGGCAGGCACGCCGGTAGACGCTGACGGCGTCGACCCGCAGGCCGCACTCGCGCAGGCGATCGCCCAGCCACTCGCGGCCTCCGTCGCCCCGCACGAGCAGCGCCCGGCGCCCGGTCCAGGCGTCGCCCTCCCCGCCCCAGGCGCAGGCGAAGACCCGGCGCAGCTCCGGCCACAGGTGTTCCGAATCCAGGCTCTCCGAACCCGGCGGCGGCTGCACGATGCGCTCAGCTGGGACGCCCAGCGCCAGCAAGGCCTGCGCGCTGCCCGGACCAACGGTCGCGGCCCACGTTCGCGCGGGCCAGGACGCTGCGTGCGGACGCTGATCGAAGAAATGGCGGACCGCGTTGGGGCTGACGAACATCGCCAGATCGGTGGCGCCCAGCTCGGACCAGGCCTGGCGCGCCGGCAGCGGGTCGTCCGTGGCGGCGATGTCGATCAGCGGCAGCGAGACGGTCGCCACGCCCAGCGCCGCCATCCGTCGCGACCAGTCGTCGGCCTGGGCCTCGGGACGGGTCAGCAGCAGGCGGACGTCGTCCGGCATCAGACGTCCTTCAGGTAGTCGTCGGCGCCCTGCGCGCGCAGCGCGTCGGCGGCTTGGCGGCCAAGGGCCTCGGCAGCGTCGAGATCGACGATGGCGGCCTGCTCAGTCGCGCGCAGCAAGGCGCGCTCGGGGTGAATCGGGTGGCCCAGCGCGGCGGCCAGCACGAGCTGCCCGTCCGCCGTCCATTGCGCATGGGCGGCCAGCGGCATCGAGCAACTCCCGCCCAGCGCGCGCGACACCGCCCGCTCAGCGGCGGTCGCCAGCCAAGTAGGCCGATGCGCCAGCGCTTCCAGATGCGCAGCCAGCGCGGCGTTTCCAGCGCGGATCTCGATGCCCAACGCGCCTTGTCCGGCGCAGGGAATCATCGCGTCCACGTCGAAATACTGGCGGATGCGGTCTGCCAGATTCAGGCGCTTCAGGCCCGCGGCGGCGAGCACGATCGCGTCATGCTGACCCTCGTCGAGCTTGCGCAACCGCGTGTCCAGATTCCCCCGCAGCGGCTCCACGACCAGATCCGGGCGGCGGCTCTTGAGCTGCGTCACCCGGCGCAGGCTGGAAGTCCCGACGCGCGCGCCCCGCGGCAGCGCGTCCAGGCTCTCGTAGCGCGGCGACACCAGCGCATCGCGCGGGTCCTCGCGCTCCAGCACGGCGGCCAGCACGAAGCCTTCGGGCAGCTCCATCGGCACGTCCTTGAGCGAATGCACCGCGAGCTGCGCGCGGCCGTCTTCCAGCGCCGTCTCCAGCTCCTTGACGAACAGGCCCTTGCCGCCGACCTTGGACAGCGTCCGGTCCAGGATCTGGTCGCCGCGCGTGGTCATGCC
>NZ_JBCNLU010000005.1:0-224141 GCF_039595295.1 Roseateles sp. | reverse complement strand
GCTTGGGGCTGGCGGTCGAGGTACTCGGCGAGCATCACACCCAGCGTCGTCGTCTTGCCGGTGCCCGGCGGCCCCCAGAGGAAGGCGTTGTCGTGCGCCACCAGCGCCAGCGCCGCGCGCTGCGCCGCCCGCAGCCAGCGGAACGGCGAGCCATCGAGCGCCGGTGCGTCCGCCAACGGCGACGGCCGGGCGAGCCCCGGCCAGCAGGCCGCGGCGCGCTGCGCCCAGACCTCGTCGGCCCAGGCGTCGACGATGGCCTTGAGGAAGCGCGGCGGATAGAGCCGGATCAAATGACCCTCGCCCGGCGGCGCGGCGGTCGCGTCGCGCAGCACGAGCTGGTCCTGCTCGACGACGACGGCGAACACGTTGGCCGCGCCCTTGGTCGGCGCGCCCCACCAGGCGGAGGCGCCTTCCAACCGGTCGTCGAGCAGCGTCAGCGCCGAGGCCTGCCCGGGGCGCTGGCCCTCGGCATAGACGTACTCGGGATCCAGCGTGACGCGCCACAGCGCGCCGTCGCGCTCGGCGCGGATCACCTTGAAGTCGTAGAACTCGGGCGTCGCGGCGACTTCGGCCTCGATCGCCGCGCGGATGTCGGCGATGGGCATGGGGTCGCGACGGATCGGCCGGGGCCGTGGAACTGCGGGGAGGCGGGACTATAGCGGCCTCGGCGCACTGGCCGCACCCCGGCGATGGGCCACCAGCCGCCGGCCGCAAGCAGCAAGCCCTGACCCTTCCGGGAGACCCGGCATCGGTCGATGCGGTCAGGATGCGCTGCCCCGGCGGCCGCACAATCGCCGGATGTTCCGGCTGCCCACCACCGCCACCGCGCCCTTCTGCCCCTCCGAGGTCCACGGCTCCATCGCGCTGGACGAGGGCTCGCCGCTATGGAAGCGGCTGTTGCGCGTGGCCGGGCCGGGGTTGTTGATCTCGGTCGGCTACATGGATCCCGGCAACTGGGCCACCGACATCGAGGCCGGCTCCCGCTTCGGCCATGCGCTGATGTGGGTGGTGCTGGCGTCGAGCCTGGCGGCGATGCTGTTGCAGACGCTGTCGCTGCGATTGGGGCTGGTGACCGGGCAAGACCTGGCGCAGGCCTGCCGCGACCGCTACCGGCCGGCGGTGCGGTTGCCGCTGTGGGTGATGGCGGAGCTGGCCATCGTCGCCTGCGACGTGGCCGAGGTGCTGGGCACCGCGCTGGCGCTACATCTGCTGTTCGGCGTGCCGCTGCTGGGCGGTGTGGGCATCGCGGCGCTGGACACGCTCATCGTGCTCGGACTCAAGGGCCGCGGCTTCCGGCAGGTGGAGGCCATCATCCTCGGCCTGGTGATGACCATCGGCATCTGCTACGCCATCCAGCTGGCGCTGGTCGGGCCGGACTGGGTGGCGGTGGCGCGCGGCTTCATTCCCAACGGCGTCGCGGTGCACGACCCGAAGGCGCTGCTGCTGGCCATCGGCATCCTCGGCGCGACGGTGATGCCGCACAACCTCTACCTGCACTCGTCCATCGTGCAGACGCGGCGCATCGGACGCACGGACGCGGCCAAGCGCGACGCGATCCGGCTGTCGACGATCGACACGCTGGTCTCGCTGACGCTTGCGCTGATGGTCAACGCGGCGATCCTGATCCTGGCGGCGACCGCCTTCCACGCCCACGGCCATCGTGACGTGGCCGAGATCCAGGACGCGTATCACCTGCTGGATCCGCTGGTCGGCACGGCGGCGGCCTCGGTGCTGTTCGGGGTGGCGCTGCTGGCCGCGGGGCAGAGCTCGACCTTCACCGGGACCATCGCCGGTCAGGTGCTGATGGAGGGCTTCCTGCGCCTGAAGATCCCCTGCTGGCAGCGCCGCCTGGCGACGCGCTTCCTGGCGCTGGTGCCGGCCTTCCTCGGCTTGCTGTGGCTGGGCGAGGGAGCGGTCGGCCGGCTGCTGGTGGCCAGTCAGGTGGTGCTCAGCCTGCAGCTGCCCTTCGCGATGTGGCCGTTGATCCGCATGACCAACGACCGCGCGCTGATGGGCGACTTCGCCAACGGGCCGGTGGTGCGGGCGCTGAGCTGGCTGCTCTTCGCGCTGGTCACGGCGGCGAACGGGGCCCTGCTGGTGTCGTTGATGCAGTGATCGACGTCTGTCGAAAATCGCCGCGGTCGTTCGTCATGACGATGAACGCCTCAACCTCAGGGAGATCCGACATGGCGACCGAGCAAGTCAAAGGACCCGCGTCCTACTTTCCGTCCATCGAGAAGAAGTACGGCCAGCCGATCGAGCACTGGATGAAGCTGCTCAAGCAAGCCGGGCCGTTGAAGCACATGGAGCTGGTCAGCAAGCTCAAGACCGAGCACGAGATGGGGCACGGTCATGCGAATGCGCTGGTGGCGTTCTTCTTGGCGAAGCAGTAACCCTCAGGCCCCAATGCGGTGATGGGCATGAGCCTCATCAAAGACATGCAGATGAGCGCCTATGCTGTCTTAATGATCTTCGACGTCGTCATCGAACGAGAGCCCGACAGCACTGTGCTTGTGGGGAGTGTCCCCGCAGTCCGGGGAGCCTATACGCAAGGCGGCTCCACGCAGGAAGTGCTGGAACGTCTCTCCGAGGTCTTGCACCTGCTGGCCTCGGAGGGACTTGTAGCCCTCGACGGTGGGATCGAGTTTCGCGTGTCATCGCTCGACACCTGAGCGCGAACAGCTCCTCAATCGCCGTTGCCCAACAACGCATACGGCCCACCCCGCTCCAACGCGCGCCGGTACGCCGGCCGCGCGTGGATGCGCTGCAGGAAGTCGGTGATGCGCGGCTGCTTGGCGACCGCGCCACCGCGCTGCACCGCGGCCTCCAGCGGGAAGCTCATCTGCACGTCCGCCGCCGTGAACTCGCCGCCCGCGAACCACGGGCTCTTGGCGAGCTGCGCTTCCAGATAGTTCATGTGGTTGTCGATCTGCGGCTGCACGAAGCTCGCCTTGGCCTTGGCGGCGATGCTCTTGGCGATCGGCCTGACGAAGAACGGCACCGGCGCCCGCTCAATGCGGTCGAAGACCAGCTTGAGCAGCAGCGGCGGCATCGCCGAGCCCTCCGCGTAATGCATCCAGTAGCGGTAGCGCAGCGCATCCTCCGTCCCCGACACCGGCTTCAGACGGCCGTCTCCATAGCGGTCGACCAGGTACTCCAGGATCGCGCCGGACTCGGCGATGGTCAGACCCTCGTCGGTGATCACCGGCGACTTGCCCAGCGGATGCACCGCCCGCAGCTCCGGCGGCGCCAGCATGGTCTTGGGATCGCGCTGGTAATGCTTGATCTCATACGGCAGCCCGAGTTCCTCGAGCAGCCACAGGACCCGCTGCGAGCGGGAGTTGTTCAGGTGATGGACGGTGATCATGGGGCCGAGTCTATGACCCCCGGCCCGCACCGCCCTTGGGGCATCCCCTCCATCCGGCGGATGCGCCTCGCGCGACCTTCAGGCACCCTCCTACAATCCGCGCGCCCGCGTTCATGGAGCTTGCATGTCTGCCCCGATCGACTTCTATTTCGACTTCGCCTCCCCCTACGGCTACATCGCCTCGCAGACCATCGACGAGCTCGCCGCCCGCTACGGCCGCACCGTCAACTGGCACGCCATCGTGCTCGACGCCAACTTCCAGTCGCTCGAGCGCATCCGCATCCCCAACAGCGTCATGCGCAGCGACTACATCCGCCGCGACGTGATCCGTCTGGCTGCGTTCTCCAAAGTGCCCTACAACCCACCGTCGACGCTGGGCCTGCACACCGAGACCGCCGCCCGCCTGTTCCACTGGTTCAACGACCGCGACCCGGAGCTGGGCCGCAAGTTCGCGCAGTCCGTCTACAAGGCCTATTTCGTCGAAGACCGCAACATCGCCCAGGCCGAGGTGCTGCAGGAGCTGTGCGCCACCCAGCAGCATGTCACTGCCAACGAGCTCCAGCACCTGGCCAACGACAGCGCCACCCGCGCCCGCCTGAAGGCCGAGATCGACCTGGCCGAAGCCCGTGGCGTGTTCGGCTCGCCCTTCTTCATCGTCGAAGGCGAGCGCTTCTGGGGCAACGACCGCCTGCCCCAGCTCGAGCGCTGGCTCGAGCACGGCCCGTACTGATCGCCCCAGCCCGATCGGCCCGTCCGCGTCACACGCGGGCACGGGTGGTTACTTCGTGTCCGCCGGGTAATGTCCGGCGGCACGGGTCATCGCCGCCGCCAGGGACCGCGTTTCCACAAGACACGCAGTTCCCCTGGAGGTCCGTCATGCGAATGCCCCGTCCCTCGCGCACCTTGCGCTCCCTGCTGGTGGTGCTGGCCGCCGCGCCAATCGTCGCCTCGCTGACCGGCTGCGTGGTCGTGCCGGCGCACCGTTATCGCGGCTATGACGACGGCTACGGCGGCGGAGCCGGCTACTATGGCGCCCCGCCCTACGCCGGCGCGATCTGGATCGAAGGCTATTGGAGCAGCGACCGCTACGGCGGCCGGCGCTGGAACGAAGGCCACTGGGGCCGTGGCCGCTGAGACCCCTGAGGCGGGTCAGGCCGATGCAGATGCCGAGCGCGGCTCACGCCGCGCAGGGCGCCGCCCCGCTCAGTTCGCTTGCTTGAAGGCCATCACGGCCTGGTTGCGCAAGGTGCGCAGCAGCGAGAGCTGCTTCTCGTCGAGCACCACGCTGCCCGGCTGCGCCTTGTCGGCATAGATCATCGCGAAGGGCGCTCCGCGCAGCGCCATTGGCAGGATCAGGAAGCTGTGCGCCTTGGCCCCGGTCAGGAACCAGGGGGGAAGCCGCTCCGCGATCTTGGGCTGCGAGGCGTCGGCGATCAGCGTGTCCACGCCCTTGGCGCAGATCGCCGTGAACAGATCGGCCGTCGCGCCCGGCATCACCCGCAGCGGCACGCGGAACAACGGCACCACCGCCTCCACGCCCTCGCCCAGGCCGAAGCGGCCGGTGAGCGTCTCGGTCTTGGGATCGCGCAGGCAGAAGATCACCCGGCGGAAGCCCAGCCCGCGGTACATCGTCTCCAGAATCATCCGCAGGATCTCGTTGAGCTTGAAGCTCTCGACCATCGCGTTGGTGATGTCCTGGATGCCCGCGGCCAACGTCGCCGCGGCCTGCTCCGGCGGAATCACGCCCGCCGGGGCCTGACCCTCGACCAGCGTGGCCTGCAGCTCATGCGGCGACAGCGTGTCCTGCGGCGACGGCGTCAGCGGCGCCAACAGGCGCTGAGCCGGCGAGTTCTTCGCCAGCTGGATGTCCATCGCCTGCGCCAGCTGCGACAACCGCTGCCGCGCCTGATCCGCCGCCGCCTCGAAGGCTCGCGCCTCCACGCCCAGCCCGCGCGCATAGCGCTGCGCCATCGCGCGCACCTTGGCGTGGGCCTCGGCCGGATCACTGTTCAGGATGACGTCGGCGACATCATTGCTCGCGCGGGCCAGCCAGCGCATGCGATCGCCCGAATGCTCGATCAGCCGCGTCGGCGCGTCGCCGTCGGGCCGGCGCATGGTGCGCTGCAGGCTGTCGGGGAAGCCCCACTGCCGCGCCACGCCCAGCCCCAGATCCTCATAGCTCAGCCCCAGCACCTGCGCCGAGGCCGCGCCCTCGCTCACCGGCGGGGCGGCCTGCTCGCCCATGCCGCGCTCGGGCCGCACCAGGCGGCGCACCTGCTGCGCCTCCTCGGGCAGATAGAACTCGGCCAGCAATCGGCCCAGGCCTTGGAACATCGTGGCGAGGAAGGACTCCTCGTTCTCGCGCGGGACCAGACAGAGCTCGCGCGCCAGCGAGCCCGCCATCAGCGAGCGGAGGAACTCCTCTTTCAGCCGCTGAGCATGGCCCTTGTTCTCCATCCGCTCCAGCAGCACCAGCGACAGCGCCAGGTTGCGGATGCCGCCGAAGCCCACCAGCGCCACCGCCCGCGACACCGTGCTGATGTGGCCGCCGCCGGCGTGGCTGAACTGCACCGTGTTGACCAGGCGCAGCAGCTTGTTGGTCAGCGCCACGTCCTTGAGGATCTCGTTGGAGAGCGTGGTCAGGCTCTCGTTCTCCGACTGCGTCATGCGCTGGATGCGCGCCACCGAATCGGCCATGGCCGGGAAGTCGGTGCGGTGCCGCATGCGGCGCAGCAGGAAGTCCAGCGTGGCGCTGCCGCCGTCGCTGGCGGCGGGCGCCTCGCTGGCCGGATGCAGCCAGGCGGCCAGCGCGTCATGGAAGGTCTTGGCGTCGGGCCAGCGCTGCGCCGCCTCGCGCGACAGACCGCGCAGCAGCACCGCGCGCAGCGCGTCATCGGTGTCGGCGCCCAGGTCCGCGGGCGGCTCCAGCGTCTGCTCCATCGCGCGGCGCACCGCGCGCCAGGGATCGGGGTCGTAGTTCAGGCGCTGACCGGACAGCATCTCGCTGAGCATCACCGCCGCGGCGAAGACGTCCATCACGGGCGACGCCGGCTCGCCCCGCGCCGCTTCCGGCGAGATGTAGCCCGGCGTGCCGACGATGCGATTCGGGCGCGCGCCCGGCAGTCCCGTGGTGCTGACGCGTCCGGCGATGCCGAAGTCCATCACCTTGGGCCGGCCGCCCGCGTCCAGCAGGATGTTGGACGGCTTGAGGTCGCGATGCACCACGCCCGCCTGATGCGCCGCATGCAGGCCGTCGAGGATGCCCAGCATCATCGTCACCGCCTCGCGCGCCGGCAGCCGGCCGCGCTGGCGCAGCCGCTCGGTCAGCGTGCCGCCGGGGACGAACTCGAACACCATGTAGGCCTGCCCGGCCTCGATGTCGGCCTCGAAGACCGGAACGATGTTGGGGTGCGTCAGGCGGCTGACGGCGCGGGCCTCGTGCAGCCAGGTGTCGACGCTGGCGCGGTCGGCGCCCTGGGTCAGCACCTTGAGCGCCACCTCGCGATCCAGACGCGGATCGTGGGCCAGCCAGACCACGGCCTGCGCGCCCGTGCCCAGGCTGCGCAGCGGCTTGAAGCGCCCGACGGCGGGCGGCATGACGGTCATGGGCGTTCCTTGCCGGACGGAGGCGCCTCATCGCGCGATCCAGCCTGGCCGGTGGAAGCTCCCTGGGGTGAAGCGGACGTGCCGGGTCGGGCGGCAACGCCGGCCGCCCCCTCGGCGCGTTCGCGCAGTCGTGAACGGGGCGCCGCGGTGGCCGCCGCGCCGATCACGGGATCGTCGAGCGGGGCCATGGCGCTGTCGGGGCTGCCGCCAAGCGCCCCTTGCACGCTGCCCAGCGCGTCGTAGACCTCGCGCAGACCCAGTCCCAGCGCGCGCGCATAGCGCCGCGTCGCCAGCTCGATGGCCGCCTGGCGCTTGCGCTCGGGCACGCCCAGCGCGTCGATCAGTTCATTGGCCAGGCTGCAGGTCAGGCGCAGGATCTCGCTGTCCCCTTCGCCGTGACGCACCGGCGCCTCCTGCGGCTGGCGCCGCATCATGTGCTGGAGTTCGTCGCCCAGGCCCCAGTACCTCGCGACCGCCAGGCCCAGGCTCTCCAGGTCGCAGCCCAGCACCGCGTAAGCGGCGGACTGTTCGGTCATGCCGCGCGGATTGGGGTTGTCCTCGGTCGCCTCGGGCGCGACCTGCAGCTGGCGGATCTGCTGCGCGTCGTCCGGGAAGTGGTACTGCACCAGCAGCCGCCCCAGGTTCTGCATCAGCGAGATCAGATAGACGACCTCGGCGTCGTAGCCGGCCGGCCGCAGCGCCTGCGCCACCTGACCGGCGCGCTGCACGCGGCGGATCAGGCTCTGCATGAACGCGGCCTGGCCGTCGTTCATCGGACCGGGCCAGGGCTTGAGCGCACGCGCCGCGTCTTCCAGCCCGTTCAGGCCCAGCATCGCGATCGCGCGCTGCAGGTTCAGCACCGTGCCGCCGCTGGTCGGGCCCTGCTGCCGCAGCGCGTTGTTGACGCGCCGGATCAGCTCCAGCGACAGCGCCATGTCCTTGAGCGCCAGCGAGGCCAGCTGGCTGCCGTGCTGCGATTCCATCGAGGACGAGGCCACCGTCGTCACCAGCCGCGTGCTGGTGCTGGGCAGGTGGCCGAAGCGCTGCATCTTGTCCTTGAGCAGCGCGATCGGGCCGCCGTCGTCCTGCTCGGCCGACAGGCGCCAACCGTCCAGCGCGCGCCAGAAGCTGCGCGCCAGGTGATAGCGCTGCCGCGTCTGCCGGTCGCTGGCGCGGTTGACGATGGCGCGCAGCGGCTCGGGAATCGGGTACGGCGTTTCCCAGCCCAGGCGCACCAGCTCATGGCCCTGCGGCTGCATGCGCTGCAGCACCAGCTGCAGATCGGGTTCGTCCAGGACCGCCTTGCCGCTGAGCAAGCGATGCAGCAGCAGGCCGACGCTGACCACGTCCTCCTCGGAGGACTCGCGCACCGCGCGGCGCGAGGCGGCGTTGAAGTCGGCGCTGGCGGGCACGATCTCCTGCGCCACTTCCAGGCCCAGCACGCGGACGTGGTTGGCGCCGTCGATGACCAGATGCGCGAGCTGGATGTCCCGATGCGCGTGACCGGCCTCGTGGGCGAAGGCCAGGCCCTCCAGCGCCTGCGCGACCCAGCTGGCGGCATCCAGCGCCAAGGGCGGTCCGCTGCGGGCCAGGCGCTCTTCCAGCGTCTCGCCCAGCGCGCGGTCGTAGGCGACGTAGGGCCAGGGATCGACGCGGCCCGTCTCGATGACGTGGCCCAGATTCGGGTGATGGATGCGGGAGGCGGCGTCCAGCGTCTTCAGCCAGTGCAGCATCGCCGCCTCGCTGTTGGGCTTCTCGCGCGGCATCATCAGGAACATCTCCTGGCCGCTGGACGGGTCGAAGACCACCCACAGCATCGAGCGCTGGCTCTTGTGCAGCAGCGCGCGCAGCTCGAAGCGGCCGAAGCGCCGCATGGGAGCGGCCGAGGGAGTGGAGTTGTTGTCAGGCACGAGCGATGGGCAGCACCGGTTGACCCGGGACCACGGACCTTTTATCCACCGGATTGGACCGAAAACCCGCGATGTCCGTCCGGAGAAGAAGGGGAGATTCTCCGCTCAGTTTTGTAACTGCGCCCACACCTTTTCCAGCCGCTTGACGCTGACCGGCTGCGGCGTTCTCAGTTCCTGTGCGAAAAGGCTCACCCGCAACTCCTCGAGCTGCCAGCGGAAATCATCGACCCGCGCATCCGGCGTGCCCTTGAGCTCCGCCACCCGTCGCTGCCAGCGCTGCTCCAGCGGACGCAGCTCGGCCAGCAGCTTCTGGTCGCGGGCCGCGTCGGCGCGCAGCTTGTCCAGCCGCAGCGTGATCGCCTTCAGATAGCGCGGAAAGTGCTGGAGCTGCGCCCACGGCGTCTGGAGCACGAAGCGCTTGGGCATCAGGCGCTGCAGCTGCGCCTGGATGTCCTCGACCACTTCCTTCGAGGCCGAGCGCGTGTCCTTGAGCTTGCGCAGCGCGCCTTGGTACTCGATGAGCACGTTGAAGGACAAGCGCGCGACCTCTTGCGCGATCAGGTTGAGACGGGCGCGGCCTTCCTCGACGCGGGACTTGAAGCGGAACTCGTCGGTGGGCAGCGGATCGGCCAGGAAGGCGCGGTCCACGGCCACGGCGATGATCTGGTCGCGCAGCTCCTCGGCCGTCCCCAGGCTCATGTAGGCGACGGCCATCTGGGTCAGGTCGGGGATGTTCTTCTCGAGGTACTTGAGCGGCTCTTTCAGCTGCAGCGCGACCAGGCGGCGCAGGCCGGCGCGGTGCTTGGCGGCGGCCAGCTCGGGCTCGTCGAAGACTTCGATCTCGACGTGCGCGCCCTTGTCGATCAGGGCGGGGAAACCGATCAGGGTCTGCGGGCCGCGCTTGATCTCCATGAGCTCGGGGAGCTCGCCGAAGGTCCAGGAGGTGTAGGTCTTGGTGGCCTCCGTCGCGGGACGCGGGGGCGGAGTGACCGTCGCTTTGATGCCGCGGGTGGAGGGCTCGCTGTTCACGCCGACCCTCTCCCCTGCCCTCTCCCGCTCGCGGGAGAGGGGGAGGGAAAGGGCGAGGGGGTTGGAGGGGGTTGTCGCGTCGGGTTGGCTTTGGAGCTTGAGGGCGGCCAGGGCCTGGAAGGCCGAGCGGGCTTGGCCGCCCAGCTCCGCCTTCAGCGTCGCCAGGTTGCGACCTTGGCCCAGTTGGCGGCCGTGCTCGTCGACCACGCGGATGTTCATGAACAGGTGGGCGGGCACCTGCTCGAGCTTGAAGTCGTTGCGCTGAACCGCGAGCTGGGTCCGCTCCTTCACCGCCTTGAGCAGCACGTCCACCAGCCCGCCTTGGGCGAATGGGTGCAGCTCGACGAACTCGGCGACGAACTCCGGCAGCGGCGTCAGCCGCGCGCGCGGCTTCTGGTGCAGGCTCTTGAGCAGCGCGGTGACCTTGGCCTCCAGCATGCCGGGCACCAGCCAGTCGGTGCGCTCGTCATTGACCTGATTGAGCGCATAGATCGGGACGGTGACCGTCAGACCGTCGCGGGCGTCGCCGGGCTGATGCAGGTAGGTCGCCGTGCAGTCCACGCCGCCCAATCGCAGCGTCTTGGGGAAGGCGTTGCTGGTGACGCCGGCGGCCTCGTGCCGCATCAGCTCGTCGCGACTCAGGTGCAGCAGCTTGGGCTCGGCCTTGCTGGCCTCCCGGTACCACTTCTCCAGCGTCACGCCCGAGTACACGTCCGCCGGCAGCTGCTGGTCGTAGAAGGCGTAGATCAGCTCGTCGTCGACCAGCACGTCCTGCCGGCGCGACTTGTGCTCCAGCTCCTCGACTTTGGCGATCTGCTTCTGGTTGTGCGCCAGGAAGGGCAGCCGCGTCTCCCAATCGCCGTTGACCAGCGCCTCGCGGATGAAGATCTCGCGCGCGGCCACCGGGTCGACGCGGCCGAAGTTCACCCGCTTGTTGTTGTAGAGCACGATGCCGTAGAGGGTCGCGCGTTCCAGCGCCACGACCTCGGCGGCCTTCTTCTCCCAGTGCGGCTCCAGCAGCTGGGTCTTGATCAGGTGGCCGGCGATGCCGGGCAGCCATTGCGGCTCGATTCCGGCGATGCCGCGGCCGAACAGCCGCGTCGTGTCGACCAGCTCGGCCGCGACGATCCAGCGGCCCGGCTTCTTGCTCAGGTGCGCGCCGGGATGGCGCCAGAACTTGATGCCGCGCGCGCCCAGGTACCAGTCGTCGTCATCGGACTTGCAGCCCAGGTTGCCCAGCAGGCCGGCCAGCATGGACAGGTGGACCTGCTCATAGGTCGCGGGCGCGCCGTTCAGGCGCCAGCCGTGCTCGGCGATCACCGTGTGCAGCTGCGCGTAGATGTCGCGCCACTCGCGCACCCGGCGTGGGCTGACGAAGTGGTCGCGCAACAGCTGTTCCTGCTTGCGCACGGACAGCTTGTGCTCCCCTTCCCCGCCGCGCGACTCGCCCAGCCATTTCCACAGCTTCAGATAGCCCATGAACTCCGACTTCTCGTCGTCGAACTTCTTGTGCTTCTCGTCGGCTTGCTGTTGCTGGTCCATCGGCCGATCGCGCACGTCCTGGCCGGACAGCGCGCTGGCGATGACCAGGATCTCGCTGAGCGCATCGCGCTTGCGCGCTTCCAGGATCATCCGGCCCACGCGCGGATCCAGCGGCAGCTTGGACAGCTCGTTGCCCATGGGCGTGAGCTCGTTGCGCTCGTCGACCGCGCCCAGCTCGTTGAGCAGCTGGTAGCCGTCGGCCACCGCCTTGCGGGGCGGCGGCTCGATGAAGGGGAAGTCCTCGACCTGGCCCAGGTGCAAGGCTTTCATGCGCAGGATCACGCCCGCGAGCGAGCTGCGCAGGATCTCGGGATCGGTGAAGCGCGGGCGGCCGAGGAAGTCCTTCTCCTCGTACAGCCGCACGCAGATGCCGTTGCTGACGCGGCCGCAGCGGCCGGCGCGCTGGTTGGCCGCGGCCTGGCTGATGTTCTCGATCTGCAGCTGCTCGACTTTGTTGCGGTAGCTGTAGCGCTTGACGCGCGCCAGACCGGGGTCGATCACGTAGCGGATGCCGGGCACCGTCAGCGAGGTCTCGGCGACGTTGGTCGCCAGCACGATGCGCGGCTGGCCGTGCGGCTGGAAGATGCGGTTCTGCTCCTGCTCGGACAGGCGGGCAAACAGCGGCAGCACCTCGACACCCGGCGGGTGATGCTTGCGCAGCGCTTCTGCGGCTTCGCGGATCTCGCGCTCGCCGGGCAGGAAGACCAGCACGTCGCCGCGCCCCTCGCGCCAGAGCTCATCGACCGCGTCGCAGATGGCGTCGTTGACGTCGTACTCGCGCGATTCCTCGAAGGGGCGGTAGCGCTGCTCCACCGGGAACAGCCGGCCCGAGACCATCAGCACCGGCGCGGGGCCTTTCGCGGACGCGAAATGCTGGGCGAAGCGGTCCGCGTCGATGGTCGCGGAGGTCACGATGATCTTCAGGTCGGGCCGGCGCGGCAGGATCTCGCGCAGGTAGCCCAGCAGGAAGTCGATGTTGAGGCTGCGCTCGTGGGCCTCGTCGATGATCAGCGTGTCGTAGGCCTTGAGCAGCGGATCGGTCTGGGTCTCGGCCAGCAGGATGCCGTCCGTCATCAGCTTGACCGAGGCGCCCGGCTGCAGCCGGTCCTGGAAGCGGACCTTGTAGCCGACGACCTCGCCCAGCGGCGATTTCAGTTCCTCGGCGATGCGCTTGGCGACGCTGGACGCGGCGATCCGGCGCGGCTGGGTGTGGCCGATCAGGCCCCCGCCGTTGCCGCGACCGCGGCCCAGGGCCAGCGCGATCTTGGGCAATTGCGTGGTCTTGCCGGAACCGGTCTCGCCGCAGACGATGACGACCTGGTGCTCGGCCAACGCCCGCATGATTTCCTCGCGGCGGCCGGAGACGGGCAGCGACTCGGGGAACTCGATGGGCGGAATCGGGTTGGCGGGGACCGGCGGGCGCGGGCCGGCCTGGCGCGGAGGCCGGGGCGAGCGCGCAGGGCGGCTGCTGGCCGTGGCATCGGCGTTGCGGTCGGTCTGGCGGGCGGGGCGCTCGGCGCCGCGCGGCGGCTTGGGCGCCGCCGGGGCGGGGGCATTGGTGTCTTGACTCACGGGGCGCGGATTATCTCGCGGCCTGGTGGGAGGGACGGAAGTCCCTCTGCTCAGGAGCCCGAAGACCCTCTCCCCTGCCGACCCGTGTCCCCGCCAGTGACCTTGCCGCCCCGTCGAGGGGACAGCCTGTTGCACAATTCGCGCCCATGAGCTTGGTCTTCCCCCATACCTTCGTGCCGTGGTTTCGCGCGGTGGCCCCTTATATCCACGCGTATCGCGGCGAAACCTTCGTCGTCGGCATGACCGGGGAAATGATCGCGGCGGGCAAGCTCAACGGCTTCGTCCAGGATCTGGCGATCATGCATGCGATGGGCATCAAGATCGTGCTGGTCCACGGTTTCCGCCCGCAGGTCAACGAGCAACTCGCCGCCAAAGGCCATCAGCCGCAATACAGCCACGGGATGCGCATCACCGACGGCATTACGCTGGACTGCGCCCAGGAAGCCGCCGGCCAATTGCGCTTCGAAATCGAAGCCGCGTTTTCCCAGGGCCTGCCCAACACGCCGATGGCCAATTCCACGGTACGCGTGGTCTCGGGCAATTTCCTGACCGCGCGCCCGGTCGGCATCGTCGACGGCGTGGATTTCAAGCATTCCGGCATCGTGCGCCGCGTCGACGCGGCCGCGATCCAGCGCGCCATCGATATCGGCGCCATCGTGCTGATCTCGCCCTTCGGCTTCTCCCCGACCGGCGACGCCTTCAACCTGATGATGGAAGAAGTCGCCACGGAAACCGCGATCGCGCTGCAGGCCGACAAGCTGCTGTTCATGACCGAAGTCCCGGGCGTGCTTGAAAACCCCGAGGACCCGGACAGCTCGATCGACACGGAACTCGCGCTGGCCGACGCCAAACGGCTGATCGCCAAACTCCCCCCCGCCACGCAGCCGACCGATGTCGGTTTCTATCTGAAGTACTGCGTGAAAGCCTGCGAATCGGGGGTCGAGCGCTCGCACATCCTGCCCTTCGCCGTCGACGGCGCCATCCTGCAGGAGGTCTATACCCACGACGGCATCGGCACCATGGTCGTGGACGAGAAACTCGAAAGCCTGCGCGAGGCGACCCACGACGATATCGGCAGCCTGATTGCGCTGATCGAACCCTTCGAGCGCGACGGCACGCTGGTCAAGCGCGACCGCAGCGAAATCGAACGCGATGTCGAGTCCTATACCGTGATCGAACACGACGGCGTGATATTCGGCTGCGCCGCGCTGCACCCGTATCAGGAAGCGCGCACCGCCGAGATGGCGGCACTGACCGTGTCCAGCGCGGTCCAGGGCCAGGGCGACGGCGAGCGCATCCTCAAGCGCATCGAACAGCGCGCCAAGGCCATGGGCCTGACCAGCATCTTCGTGCTGACCACCCGCACCATGCACTGGTTCATCAAGCGCGGCTTCCAGCCTGTGGACCCGAACTGGCTCCCCGAGGAACGCAAGCGCAAATACAACTGGGACCGGCGCTCGCAGGTCCTGGTCAAGAAACTCGGCTGAGCGTCGGCGCCACCGGCCGCGGCCGGCGAGCCGGCACCCAGCCCTTCTCCCCTACACTTTTCCGAACATCGAGGTTTGATATGGCCCGCACCATCCAATGCGTTTATCTGAAGAAGGAAGCCGAAGGCATGGACTTTCCCGTGATGCCCGGCGAACTCGGCAAGCGCATCTATGAGAACGTCTCCAAGGAAGCCTGGGCCGCCTGGATGAAGCACCAGACCATGCTGGTCAATGAAAACCGCCTGAATCTGGCCGATCAACGCGCCCGTCAATACCTGATGCGCCAGCTGGAACAGTTTTTCTTCGGCGACGGCGCGGAACAGCCCGCCGGTTATGTGCCGCCGAGCAACTGAATTCAAGTCAGTGGCGATGACCAGTCGCTGTGGGTCTATCCTCGATTCATGCCAGTCCCGACCAGATTCGAGTGGGATTGACGTCTTTCCGGAACATCGCCGGAAGAAACCGGGAATTACCCCCTTGCGCCCCATTTAGCTTCCCTGCCTATAATGCGGCAATCCCTTTCGAGGGAGCCGTTGAACAACGCGAGGAATTGCATTTATGGCATCGCTCAAAGACCTGCTGGCCCAACGGGCCGCCCTCGAACAGCAAATCGCCGAAACCCAGGAGCGGGAGCGTTCGGACGCCATCTCCAAGGTCAAGTCGCTGATGCAGGAATACGGCCTGTCGGTCGCCGACCTGACCTCGCGCGCGGCCAAGGCGCCCGGCGCCAAGGCCTCCAAGGTCGCGGCCAAGTACCGCAACCAGGCCACCGGCGAAACCTGGAGCGGCCGCGGTCTGCAGCCCAAGTGGCTGAAGGCGGCCATCTCCGGCGGCGCCAAACTGGAAGACTTCGTCATCTGACGATTTGCCACGCCCTCCGATCGCGCATCACTTTTTCGGGCGCGCCATCGCGGAAGCCACCTTCGGGTGGCTTTTTCCATTTCCGAACGGCAATCGCCCAAAGGCCACCCTTATTCCGGGGGGAGAACCCCATGCGACAGGGATAGCGCGCCCCCTGCGCGAAACCCCGCCCGGCTAGCATCCGGCCGCCCCGCCTGCACCCTCGCCCACCGCACCCGCCGCCCCTCGTGAAGTCCGAGCTGTCCGCCTCCGCTGGCTGGTCCCTGCCCAGCCTCCCTCGCCGCCTGCTCGCTCCGACGCCGAGCGGCCTGATGCTGAGCGCCACCGCGGCGCTGACCCTGGCCGGCGCGCTCTGGCCGACCTGGCGAGCGCTGGCCTGGGCGCCGTTGCCCGCGTTGGGCGCCGCGATGATCTGGCGCACCCGCGCGGAGCGTCAACGGGCGCTGGAGGAGCGCCTGGAATGGCGCGCCAAGCTGGACGCCGCCGGCATGTCGCTGGCCCAGTGGGTACCGGGCGAATCGCTCACGGCCTCGGCCGGCTGGCAGGAGCGCCTCGGCGCGCCGGATCCGGCCGATCCGACGGCTTGGCTCACGCGGCTGCACAGCGTCGACCGCATGACTCTGGAGGAGCGCCTGCCCGCCCTGCTCCAGGCGGGGCTTGCCGCCGCCTCCTCCTTCGACGGTCCCGATTCCCCTGATTTGCCCCATTCGCCCAACACCCTGATCCACGCACTGCGCCTGCCTGACGACGCGGGCGGCTGGACCTGGCACGAGTTGCGGCTGCGCGTAGCGCGCCGCGACGCGCGCGGCCGCGCGAGGCGAGTGCTGGCCAGCCTGCAGGACATCCAGTGGCGCCGCACCGCCGAGGAACGCCAGCGCATGAGCAGCGGCCTGTTCCAGCATCTGCACGAGGGCCTGGCGATCACCGATCTGGAGCACCGGCTGCTCGACGCCAATCCGGCCTACTGGACGCTGATGGGCGAGCTGACCGACGCCACCGCGGGCCTGGTCATCGATGCGGGCGAGCCAGGCGGCGATCCGACCGAATTGCTGCGTCGGCGCCTGCTGGGCCGCACGGCGCTGCCCATGGACGAGGCGCAGCTGCGACGCGCCGGCCACGATCCCGAAGCCCTCGCCGAGGCGCTGGCCGATCCGGCCGGTCATTGGCAGGGGCTGGTGAAAGTCCGCGCCGCCGGCGGTCAGGCCCGCACGCTGCGGCTGACGGTCTCCTCGATTCCCGAGCCCGACGGCCCGCCGCGCTACCGCGTGCTGGCCCTGTCCGACCTGACCCAGGAGCTGCAACGCCAGCAGGCGCTCGAGCGCCTGGGCCGCTTCGACGCGCTGACCGGCCTGCCCAACGAGCAGGAATTCCTGCGCCGCCTGGAGACCGCGCTGCAGACCAGCCGCCAGGTCGGCCCGGGCTTCATGCTGTGCGTCGCCCGGGTGGACCTGGACGGCTTCGCCGCCTTCAACCGCCGACATGGCGCGGGCCGCGCCGACGAGGCGCTACGCGAGCTGGCGCGCCGGCTGGGCACCGCGCTGCGTCAGGCGCCGCAATGGTCGGACGAGGTCGCTCGGCTGGGCGGCGACGAGTTCGGCCTGCTGCTGCGCGTGCAGAGCGCCGAGGAGGCGCAACTCGCGCTGGACCGGCTGCTGCAGGTGCTGCGCCGCCCGATCGATCTGCAGGGCGACCTGGACGCTCCGGCGAACCTGGGCTCGAGCGTCTGCCTGGACATCGGCAACGGCGCCGGCTTCGATGCGCTGGACGCGGGGCATGCCTTCGATGCATTCGACGCGTTCGATGCGCCGACCCAGCCGGGCGGCCTGCCCCCGTTGCCCGACGAGACGCTCGCGCCGCGCCTGAGCGCCAGCGTCGGCGCCACGCTCTATCCGCAGGACGGCGGCGAGGCGGAGACCCTGATCCGCCATGCCGCGCATGCGCTCTACCGCGTCAAGCGCAGCGGACGCGATGGCGTGCAGTTCTTCGACGTCGAGAAGCGTCGTGATCGCGAGGCCCATGCCCAGGCGGTGCTGCGTGTTCAGCAGGCGCTGGACGCCGGCGAGCTCTGCCTGCATTACCAGCCCAAGCTGGATCTGGTCAGCGGCGCGCTGGTCGGCGCCGAGGCGCTGCTGCGCTGGCGCCATCCGCAACGCGGCCTGCTCGCGCCGGCGGCATTCCTGCCGACCGTGGAGCGCAGCGGCATGGCCGCGCAGCTCGGCCACTGGGTGCTGGAGCAGGCGCTGGAACAACTGCGCCGCTGGCGCGCCGACGGGCTGGATCTGTCGCTCAGCGTGAACATCAGCCCGCGCCATCTGGCCGCGCCGGAGTTCGGCTCGCGCCTGGCCGCGCTGCTCGCCCGCCATGCCGAGGTGCCGCCGCAGCGCCTGGTGCTGGAGCTGCTCGAATCGAGCGCGCTGGACGACGTGGTCCGCGCGCGCCAGCTGCTGACCGACTGCAAGCGGCTGGGTCTGCGCCTGGCGATGGACGATTTCGGCACCGGCTACGCGACGCTGGCGGTGCTCAAGCAGCTGCCGCTGGACGAACTCAAGATCGACCGGTCCTTCGTGCAGACCATGCTCGTCGACGCGCAGGACCGGGCCCTGGTGCAAGGCGTGATCGCGCTGGCCGGGCAATTCGGCTGCGCGCTGGTGGCCGAGGGCGTCGAATCCCAGGCCCATGCGCAGGCGCTGGTGGAGCTGGGCTGCCAGGTCGGCCAAGGCAGCGGGCTGTGCGAGCCGCTGCCGCCGCAGGCCCTGCGGGAATGGGCGAGAGGACGCCCGATTCAGGTCATCACGTAAACTCCCGCGGTGATTCCGCCCGGCTTTATTCAGGACCTTTTGGCTCGCGTCGACATCGTCGAGATCGTGGGCCGTCATGTCGACCTCAAGAAGGCCGGCATCAACCACAAGGGCCTGTGCCCCTTCCACGGCGAGAAGTCCCCGAGCTTCATCGTCAGCCCCTCGCGCCAGACCTTCCACTGCTTCGGCTGCGGCCAGCACGGCAACGCCGTGGGCTTCCTGATGGAACATCTGGGCATCGGCTTCGTGGACGCGGTGAAGGATCTGGCCCAGCAGGCCGGCATGCAAGTCCCCGAGGACGATCGCAGCCCACAGCAGCGCGAGGCGGAGAAGGCGCAGAAGCAACGCCAGGCGACGCTGACCGAGGTGCTCGCCAAGGCCTGCCAGCATTACCGCCAGCAGCTCAAGGGCAGCCCCCGCGCGATCGACTACCTGAAGGGACGCGGCCTGACCGGGCAGATCGCGGCGCAGTTCGGGCTGGGCTACTCGCCCGAAGGCTGGCGCACGCTGGCCAGCGCCTTCCCCGCTTACGACGACCCGCTGCTGGTCGAGACCGGACTGGTCATCCTGCAGGACGACCCCGGCAAGAGCGACGCCGAACAGCGCCGCTACGACCGCTTCCGCGACCGGATCATGTTCCCCATCCGCAATGTGCAGGGCGAGGTGATCGGCTTCGGCGGACGGGTGCTGGACAAAGGGGAGCCCAAGTACCTGAACTCGCCCGAGACGCCGGTCTTCCACAAGGGCAAGGAGCTCTACGGCCTGTACGAGGCCCGTCCGGCGATGCGCCGGCGCGGCTATGCGCTGGTGGTCGAGGGCTACATGGACGTGGTCGCGCTGGCCCAGCACGACTTCGGCAACGCGGTCGCGACGCTGGGCACCGCCTGTACGCAAGATCACGTGCAGAAGCTGTTCCGCTTCACCGAGTCGGTGGTGTTCAGCTTCGACGGCGACGCCGCCGGCCGGCGCGCCGCGGGTCGGGCGCTCGAGGCCGCCCTGCCCCATGCGAACGAGGACCGCACGATCAAGTTCCTGTTCCTGCCGGCGGAACACGACCCCGATTCCTACGTCCGCGAGCTCGGCGCCGAGGCCTTCGAGCGCTGCGTGGAAAACGCGGTGCCGCTGTCGCGCCAGTTGATGGAAACCGCCGCCGAAGGCTGCGATCTGGGCACGCCGGAGGGGCGCGCCAAGATGTTGAGCGTCGCCAAGCCGCTGTGGGCGGCGCTGCCGGAAGGGCTGCTCAAGCGCCAGCTGCTGGGTGAGCTGGCGCGCCGCGCGCAGCTGCCGGATGCGGAACTGATGGGCCTGTGGGCCAGCGCGCTGCCGCCCGCCGCGCCGGGGCAGCGCGCCCGCGCCGAGCAGCGACCCGCGATGGCCCGCGCGCAGCCGCGCTCGCCCACGGGCGGCGGTCATGGCGGTCATGGCGGTCATGGCGACGAGCCCTACTTCGACATCCCCGCCTCCGCCTATGGCGACGAGAGCGCCGGCGGCGACGAGGTCCACATTCCATACGATGCCTACGCCGGGGACGCCGCCGCGCCCGCGCCCGACGCGCAGCCCCAGCAGCGCAAGTGGGAGCCGCGCGGCGACTTCAAGGGCAAGGGCCAAGGCAAGGGGAAATGGGGCGGCGGCGACTGGCGCAAGCGGGATCAGGACCCGACGCAGGGCCTGCCGCGCAAGGCGCCTCCCGCGCCCATGGATCACGCGGTCCGGATGCTGCTGCTGCATGGCGATCTCTGGCATCGGCTCAGCGAGCAGGACCTCCAGTTGCTGCATGAACTCCCCGCGGAACACGGGGAACTGATCGCTTGGCTCGAACGCTTCCTCGTCGATCACGGCCCGACGCCTTGGGCGGTGCTTCAGGCGGCCCTGCTGGAAGCGGACCGGATGGAACTGGCCGAACGCGTCTGCGGCGGCCCCATCAGCCCCCCGGTCTCCGAGGATCACCTGGACGACGAATTCCGCGTCGTGATGCGAAGGCTCTGGATCAATCGCCTGCGCGCGGAGGCCGACCAGATCGCCCGCAGCCCGCAGCCGGACATACGCAGATTCCAGTCATTGCTGCAGCAGATTCGCGAGCTCGAAGCTGCTTGATTCCAAACTTTTTGACCGAACCAGATTTCTGGC
Organism: Roseateles sp.; assembly: GCF_039595295.1. Classification (GTDB taxonomy): domain Bacteria; phylum Pseudomonadota; class Gammaproteobacteria; order Burkholderiales; family Burkholderiaceae_C; genus Roseateles. Next base: position 203,842 of record NZ_JBCNLU010000005.1, on the reverse strand, counting down.
AGATAATCAAGGGTTTTCGCGCGTCAAGAGTGACGGCAGCGCCAACCGGTCCCGGCCCCCCACTGACCCTGGGTTCATACAAAAAGCGGCCAAATGACACCGCCTGGGCTGCACTTTCAAACGTTCACGCTAGCTTGTCCGCGCAAAGCCTTGAAGGCGGACCGGTTCATCCCGATCCGCATGTCAAGGCACGAGTTCGAGCCGCCTGGGCTCGCCGCGTCGCATAGCCCGCAAGTGTCGGGAGTTTGCGGCCGTCGGCGACGCAGGTGGCCGTTTGCATTGCCCCCTGCTCACCCCACTGGCCCCCCAGCCACCGAGGAACTGCATGACCGCCAAAAAGACCGCGTCCAAGGCTGCCGCCGCAGAAACCGAAGAAGTCGTCAAGAAGCCGGCCGCGAAGGCCGCCACGAAGACCACCAAAGCCGCCACCGCCGCATCGGCTGACGATGCCAAGCCCAAGCGCGGCCGCAAGCCCAAGGCCGAGACCGAGTCGAAGAAGCCCGCCAAGGCCGGCAAGACCGAGGAAGAGGAAGAAGACTTCAGCGACGTCGAGGCGGATGTCGACGTCGACGGCGAGGTCGAGGCGGACACCGAGGTGGAGGCTGTCGAGGTCGAGGAAGTCGGCGAGGACAAGCCCAAGGCCAAGCCGCTGCGCATGAAGGTCAGCCGCGCCAAGGAGCGCGCGCTGATGCGCGAGTTCGGCCTGGACGAGACCGCGCTGACCGAAGAGGAAGTCGCCAAGCGCCGCCACGAGCTCAAGACCCTGATCAAGATGGGCAAGACGCGTGGTTTCCTGACGCACCAGGAAATCAACGACCACTTGCCCGAGAAGCTGATCAACGAGGAAATCCTCGAGGCGATCGTGTCGATGCTCAACGACATGGGCATCGCCGTGTACGAGCAGGCACCCGATGCCGCCACGCTGCTGATCCAGGGCTCGACCTCCCCGACCGCGACCGAAGAGGAAGCGGAGGAAGCCGCCGAAGCCGCGCTGTCCACCGTCGATTCGGAATTCGGCCGCACGACCGACCCGGTGCGCATGTACATGCGCGAAATGGGCACGGTCGAACTGCTGACCCGTGAAGGCGAAATCGAGATCGCCAAGCGCATCGAAGGCGGTCTGCAGGCAATGATGCTGGCCATTTCGGCCTCGCCGACGACCATCGCTCACATCCTGGAGTTCTCCACCAAGATTCGCGCCGGCGAGATGCAGATCTCCGAGGTCGTGGACGGCTTCGTCGCCGCCGACGAGGCGGACGACTACGTCGCCGAGGAAGACTTCGACGAGTTCGACGAAGAGGACGACGACGACGGCAACGGCGGCTCCAAGGCCCTGACCAAGAAGCTGGAAGAGCTGAAGAACGCCGCGCTGGTGAAGCTGGATTCGCTCGCCTCGAACTTCGACAAGATGCGCAAGGCCTTTGAGAAGGACGGCTACAAGTCGGCCAACTACAACAAGGCCCAGGCGGCCATCAGCTCCGAGCTGATGACCATCCGCTTCACCGTCAAGACCATCGAGAAGCTGTGCGACATCCTGCGCTCGCAGGTGGACGACGTGCGCCGCTTCGAGCGCGAGATCCGCAAGATCGTGGTCGACAAGTGCGGCATGCCGCAGGAGCACTTCATCAAGACCTTCCCGCCCAACGTGCTGAACCTGCAGTGGGCGGAGAAGGAAGTGGCCTCGGGCAAGCCGTACGCGAACATCATGTCGCGCAACCTGCCGGCGGTGCAGGAGCTGCAGCAGAAGCTGATCGACATCCAGGGCAAGGCCGTGGTCCCTCTGGATGACCTGAAGGGCATCAACAAGCGCATGAACGAGGGCGAGAAGGCCTCGCGCGATGCCAAGAAGGAAATGATCGAGGCCAACCTGCGTCTGGTGATCTCGATCGCGAAGAAGTACACCAACCGCGGTCTGCAATTCCTGGATCTGATCCAGGAAGGCAACATCGGCCTGATGAAGGCGGTGGACAAGTTCGAATACCGTCGCGGCTACAAGTTCTCGACCTATGCGACGTGGTGGATCCGTCAGGCCATCACCCGCTCGATCGCGGACCAGGCCCGCACCATCCGCATCCCGGTTCACATGATCGAGACGATCAACAAGATGAACCGCATCTCGCGCCAGCACTTGCAGGAGTTCGGCTTCGAGCCGGACGCCCCGACGCTGGCCGAGAAGATGGAGATGCCGGAAGACAAGATCCGCAAGATCATGAAGATCGCGAAGGAGCCGATCTCCATGGAAACGCCGATCGGCGACGACGACGATTCGCACCTGGGCGACTTCATCGAGGACACCAACAATACCGCGCCGATCGAAGCCGCCATGCAGGCCGGTCTGCGCGAGGTGGTGAAGGACATCCTCGACAGCCTGACCCCGCGCGAAGCCAAGGTGCTGCGCATGCGCTTCGGCATCGAGATGAGCACGGACCACACGCTGGAAGAAGTCGGCAAGCAGTTCGACGTCACCCGCGAGCGCATCCGCCAGATCGAGGCCAAGGCCATCCGCAAGCTCAAGCACCCGAGCCGCTCGGACAAGCTGCGCACGTATCTGGACAACCTCTGATCCTGCGCTGATCGCCTGCGCTGATCGCGCCGCTCTCCCGGACGCAAAAACAGGCACCGGGATTGCTTCAAGCACCGGCCCACGTCCTCGGACGTCGGCCGGTTTTCTTTTGGGCACGTCCTCGGGCGAGCCAGGACGCCTCGGATTGCTGCGTTGCGGCATTCGCCCGCCGGATGGGGGAGCGTTGTCGCGCGGGCGCCGACGGGCCCTCAAGCAAGGGCTAATCACCACGTTCGCCCTGGGAGCACGCGGCTACACTGAGACTTCCTTCACACCCCACCCGCAGCAAGGCCGATGACCCAGATCCGCGAGCGCACCGTCCTGTTTGCCGACCTGCGCGGCAGCACGGCGCTGTTCGAGACCCTGGGCAACGCGGAAGCCTCGGGGCTGGTCACGCAGACGGTGGCACTGCTGAGCCAGGCGGTCGACGAGAACCGCGGCAGCCTGATCAAAACCCTGGGCGACGGCCTGATGGCCGCCTTCGACAATCCGCGCGACGGCATCAAGTCGGCGATGCGGATGCAGGAACTGCTGCTCAAGTCCTCGGTCCGCAGCGAGCGTCTGCGCCACACGCACCTGCAGATCGCGCTGGCGCGCGGCGAGGTGGTGGAGATCCACGGCGACTGCTTCGGCGACGCGGTCAACGTCGCGGCACGTTTGCTCGACCACGCCGGCGACGGCGAGACCGTGGTCACCGCGGAAGTGGTGAACGGCCTGACCAGCGCGCAGAAAGCGCGCTTCCGCAGCCTGGACCACATCAGCGTGCGCGGCCGCGCCGAGCCGGTCCACATCTACGTCCTGGACAACGGCCGCGGCGACGCGGCCGCCACGCAGTTCGGCGAGATCGTCCGCAGCGCCGGGCCGGAAGGCATCCGGCTGGTGTGGCAAGACCTGGATCGCGTCTTCGACATCGAGCAGATGCCCGTGGTCCTGGGCCGCAGCACGCAGGCGACCTACTGCATCACCGATGTCCGCGTCAGCCGCTCGCATGCGCGCATCGACTGGCAGGGCAGCAGCTTCAGCCTGACCGACCTCAGCTACAACGGCACCTTCGTCCGCTTCGGCGCGGGCGGCCAGACCCTGAGCCTGCGGCGCGGCTCCTGCACGCTGCACGGCGCCGGCTCCATCGGACTGGGCGGCCCGCCGTCCGAGACTCAGGCCCCCACCGTCCGCTTCGAGATCATGCATCTGGCCGAGGCTGCCTCGCCGATGTTGATGCGCCGCGGCCTTTGAGCGGCGCCCGCTCGCTGCTTTTCATTTTCTTCCCACGACCGGCGTCACGCCTGCCCGGATGAGCTTCCGTCCCGAGCCCCCCTTCGATCACGGCGCCTCGCCGGTCACCGGCGTGTTGCTGGTCAACCTCGGCACGCCGGAGGCCCCGACCGCTGCCGCCACGCGCCGCTATCTGGCGCAGTTCCTGTCCGACCCGCGCGTCATCGAGATCCCCAAAGCCGCCTGGTGGCCCATCCTGCACGGCGTGATCCTGAGGACCCGTCCGGCGCAGTCGGCCAAGAAGTACGCCAGCATCTGGATGAAAGAGGGCTCGCCGCTGATGGTCTGGACCACGCGTCAAGCCCGGCTGTTGCAGGGCTACCTGGGCGAGCGCGGCCACCGCGTCGCCGTCCGCCACGCGATGCGCTACGGCAGTCCGTCGATCGGCTCGCAGCTCGACGCGCTGCGGGCCTCGGGCGCGACGCGGGTGCTGGTGCTGCCGGCCTACCCGCAGTACTCGGCGGCGACGACCGCCAGCGTCATCGACGAGGTGGCGCGCTGGTCGCTGACGCGACGCCATGTGCCGGAGCTGCGCATCGTCAACCGGTATCACGACCATCCGCGCTACATCGGCGCCTTGGCCGAGAGCGTCCGCGCCCATTGGGAACGCGAGGGCCGTGCCGAGCTGCTGGTGATGAGCTTCCACGGCATGCCCGCACGCACGCTGACGCTGGGCGACCCTTACCACTGCGAATGCCTGGCCACAGGCCGGCTGCTGGGGGAGGCGCTGGGGCTCTCGCCCGCGCAGTACCAGGTGACCTTCCAGAGCCGCTTCGGCAAGGCCCGCTGGCTGGAGCCCTACACCGAGCCGACGCTCAAGGCGCTGGCCGGCAAGGGGCTGAAGTCGGTGGACCTGATCTGTCCGGGCTTCTCCTCCGATTGCATCGAGACGCTGGAGGAGATCGACATGGAGGCGCGCGCCGCCTTCCTCACCGCCGGCGGCCAGCGCTTCAGCTACATCCCCTGCCTGAACGACCGCCCCACCCACGTGCGCGCCCTGGCCACGATCGCCGAGCAGCACCTGCAAGGCTGGCCGACGCAGGACGCGCCCGATGCCGACGCGCTCAAGCGCCGTCGCGAAGCCGCGGTCGCGGCGGGCGCGCCACGCTGATCGTCGCCGGACTGGCCTCCCTGGGCCGGAACGGCGCAGAATTCCCGGACATGGCTCACTCGTCCCGCTCGCATCCCCCGATCCCTCCGTCGCGATCCTCGTCGGCATCGCCGCCGGAGGCCATCCGCCTGGACAAATGGCTCTGGGCGGCCCGCTTCTACAAGACCCGCGCGATCGCCGTCGAGGAGATCGGCAAGGGCCGCGTGACCGTCAACGGCCAGGCGGTAAAGGCCTCGCGCGACGTGCGCGTCGGCGACATGCTGCGCCTGCGGCAAGGCCAGATCGACCGTGAGGTCCGCGTCGCCGGCATCAGCAGCGTCCGCGGCCCCGCCCCGGTCGCGCAGGCGCTGTACGAGGAAACGCCGGACAGCATCGCCGCCCGGGAGCGCGCGGCCGAGGCCCGCCGCCTCGCCCCGGAACCTGCCGACACCATCCAGCAGGGACGCCCGACCAAGCAGGACCGCCGGCGCCTGGCGGAATGGGATGAGCGCTGGAGCGCGAAGCTGGTTTGAGCCCGGCGAGCGGCTCGCGCCTCGCGATTTCCGTGCGCTCCTCGCCACCTGAGGCGGCGCCGGCTATCAGGTACAGGGTTTGCCAGCCCCCGGATGTCAGAATCCCCCTCTTGAACCTCCGGACATGCGCCCCATATGTCGCGGGTCGCCCGAAGCCCGGCTCACGCTGGCGCAGCCTCCGCAGAGAGGCCCGGGCATTCGTATTGGGGCATTCCAACCATGACGACTGACAAGCAACAACCTGATCCGACGCTGGACGAGCTGACCCAGCAAGCCGCGGCGGCCGCCGCCGCTTCGATCCCTGAAACGGCCGAGGCCAAGCTCGCCGACACCGAACGCCGTCTGGCCGAGATGTCCGACGCGTACCTCCGGGCCAAGGCCGAAGTCGAGAACACCCGCCGCCGCGGCGAGGAAGAAGTCTCCAAGGCCCGCAAGTTCGCGGTCGAAGGTTTCGCCGACGCGATGCTGCCGGTGGTGGACAGCCTGACCGCCGCCATTGGCCGCCCGGACGCCAGCGTCGAGCAGGTGCTCGAGGGCGTGCACGCCACGCTGCGCCAACTGCAGTCGGCACTGGAGCGCAACAAGGTGCTGGAGATCAATCCGGCTGCCGGCACCAAGTTCGACCCGCATCAGCATCAGGCCATCTCGATGGTTCCGGCGGACCAGGACCCCAACACGGTCGTGACCGTGCTGCAGAAGGGTTTCCTGATCGCCGACCGCGTGCTGCGCCCGGCACTGGTGACCGTTTCGGCCCCGAAGTAAGCAATCGACATCGCCGGGGGTCTTGAAGCCCGGCAAGTTATCCACAGATCAGAAGCATCCCGGAACGCAGTTTCAGCCGCTCGAATCACGAGCCCGATCCATGGCCGAAAGGCCGACCTCGACGCTGACCGTTCCGCCAGTTTTCAAGTTTCAGGAGCATCCTCATGGCCAAGAAGAAGATCATCGGCATCGACCTGGGCACGACCAACTCGTGCGTCGCTGTCATGGAAGGCAACACCACCCGCGTCATCGAGAACGCGGAAGGCGCCCGCACCACCCCGTCCATCATTGCGTATCAGGAAGACGGCGAAGTGCTGGTCGGCGCCTCGGCCAAGCGCCAGGCGGTCACCAACCCGCGCAATACCCTGTACGCGGTCAAGCGCCTGATCGGCCGCAAGTTCCAGGAAAAGGAAGTCCAGAAGGACATCGACCTGATGCCCTACACCATCGCCGCCGCCGACAATGGCGACGCGTGGGTGGAAGTGCGCGGCAAGAAGCTGGCGCCCCCGCAGGTCTCCGCTGAAGTCCTGCGCAAGATGAAGAAGACCGCCGAGGACTACCTCGGCGAGGAAGTCACCGAGGCCGTCATCACGGTCCCGGCCTACTTCAACGACGCGCAGCGCCAGGCGACCAAGGACGCCGGCCGCATCGCGGGTCTGGACGTCAAGCGCATCATCAACGAGCCCACCGCCGCGGCCCTGGCCTTCGGCCTGGACAAGCACGGCGCCGGCGACCGCAAGATCGCGGTGTTCGACCTGGGCGGCGGCACCTTCGACATCTCGATCATCGAGATCGCGGACGTCGACGGCGAGAAGCAGTTCGAAGTGCTGTCGACCAACGGCGATACCTTCCTGGGCGGCGAGGACTTCGACCAGCGCATCATCGACTACATCATCGGCGAGTTCAAAAAGGAACAGGGCGTCGACCTGACCAAGGACGTGCTGGCCCTGCAGCGTCTGAAGGAAGCGGCCGAGAAGGCCAAGATCGAGCTGTCGACCTCGTCGCAGACCGACGTCAACCTGCCCTACATCACCGCCGACGCCACCGGTCCGAAGCACCTGAACATCAAGCTGACCCGCGCCAAGCTGGAGTCGCTGGTGGACGAGCTGATTGAGCGCACCATCGCCCCGTGCCGCACCGCGATCAAGGACGCCGGCGTGTCGGTGAGCGAGATCGACGACGTCATCCTGGTCGGCGGCATGTCCCGCATGCCCAAGGTGCAGGAGAAGGTCAAGGAGTTCTTCGGCAAGGAACCGCGCAAGGACGTCAACCCCGATGAGGCGGTGGCCGTTGGCGCCGCGATCCAGGGTCAGGTTCTCGGCGGCGAGCGCACCGACGTGCTGCTGCTGGACGTCACCCCGCTGTCCCTGGGCATCGAAACCCTGGGCGGCGTGATGACGAAGATGATCAAGAAGAACACGACCATCCCGACCAAGTTCAGCCAGACCTTCTCGACCGCCGAAGACAACCAACCCGCGGTGACCATCAAGGTGTACCAGGGCGAGCGCGAACTGGCGCAGGCCAACAAGAGCCTGGGCGAGTTCAACCTGGAAGGCATTCCGCCGGCCCCGCGCGGCACGCCGCAGATCGAGGTGAGCTTCGACATCGACGCCAACGGCATCCTGCACGTCGGCGCCAAGGACAAGGGCACCGGCAAGGAAAACAAGATCACCATCAAGGCGAACTCCGGCCTGTCCGAGGCCGAGATCGAGAAGATGGTGAAGGACGCCGAGGCCAACGCCGCCGAGGACAAGAAGAAGGTCGAGCTGGTCCAGGCCAAGAACCAGGCTGACGGTCTGGTGCATTCGGTGCAGAAGTCGCTGGGCGAGCATGGCGACAAGCTGGACGCCGGCGAGAAGGAAAAGATCGAAGCCGCCATCAAGGACCTGGAAGAAGCCATCAAGGGCGAGGACAAGGCCGAGTTGGACGCCAAGACCGAAGCGCTGATGACCGCCAGCCAGAAGCTGGGCGAGAAGGTGTATGCCGAATCGCAAGCCGCGCAAGCGGCGGCCGGTGCCGCCGGCGCGGCGGGTGCCGAGCACGCGGAAGCGGCTGGCGCGCAGCAGGCTTCGTCCAAGCCGGCCGACGACAACGTCGTCGACGCCGAGTTCAAGGAAGTCAAGGACTCGAAGTAAGCCGGGCATGCCGACGATCCAGACGTCGGCATCGCGTCGGGAACATGCTGTCAATGACAGCCGCCGCGCGAGGCCCCTAGCCTCGCGCGGCGTTTTGGTTTGAGGCCGCAGGAAGATCCATGGCAAAGCGTGACTATTACGAAGTCCTGGGCGTCGCGAAGAGCGCCAACGAAGAGGACATCAAGAAGGCGTATCGCAAGCTGGCGATGAAGTACCACCCTGACCGCAATCAGGGCGATGGTGCCAAGGAAGCCGAGGACAAGTTCAAGGAGGCCAAAGAGGCCTACGAGATGCTGTCCGACGCGCAGAAGCGCGCGGCCTACGACCAGTACGGCCACGCCGGCGTGGACCCCAACCAGGGCTTCCGCGGCGCGGGCGGCGGTGAAGGATTCGGCGGCTTCGCCGAGGCCTTCGGAGACATCTTCGGCGACATCTTCGGCCAGCAGGGCGGCGGTGGCCGTCGCGGCGGTGGTGGCCAACAGGTCTACCGCGGCAGCGACCTGAGCTACGCGATGGAGATCACGCTCGAGGAAGCGGCCAAGGGCAAGGAAACGCAGATCCGCATCCCGTCCTGGGAAGGCTGCGAGACCTGCCACGGCAGCGGCGCAAAACCTGGCACCAGCGCCAAGACCTGCGGCTCCTGCGGCGGGAGCGGCACGGTGCACATGCGCCAGGGCTTCTTCAGCATCCAGCAGACCTGCCCGCACTGCCACGGCACCGGCAAGATCATTCCGGAGCCCTGCACCACCTGCAACGGCGCCGGCAAGATCAAGAAGACCAAGACGCTGGAAGTCAAGATCCCGGCCGGCATCAACGAAGGCATGCGCATCCGCTCCGCCGGCAACGGCGAGCCGGGCGTCAACGGCGGCCCGTCGGGCGATCTCTACATCGAGATCCGCATCAAGCAGCACGACATCTTCGAGCGGGACGGCGACGACCTGCATTGCACGATGCCGGTATCGATGACGACGGCGGCGCTGGGCGGCTCCATCGAGGTGCCGACGCTGGGTGGCAAGGCCGAGATCGAGCTCCCCGAGGGCACGCAGCACGGCAAGACCTTCCGCCTGCGCGGCAAGGGCATCAAGGGCGTGCGCTCCAGCTATCCGGGCGACCTGTACTGCCACGTCAGCATCGAGACGCCGGTCAAGCTGACCGAGCACCAGCGCAAGCTGCTCAAGGAGCTCGACAAGAGCCTGCGCGACGGCGGCGAGCGTCACTCGCCCAACGCTAAGAGCTGGACCGATCGCGTCAAGGACCTGTTCAAGTAAGCGCGCTGCTTGACGAATTTCCGTGCGGAAGCGACGGTCGCGTGACAGTCGCTTACACGGAAACCCTCAGGCGAGTCGTCCTCCACCGGATGGACAATTCGGCGCGTGGTTGACGACATTCGCACAACGAGTTGGGGATATCGAAGCCCGCTTCCTTCCGGAGCGGGCTTTTTCACTTTGCGCCGCCTGGGACGGACGCCATGAGCTTCGTCGCGGCGAATCCCTTCGCCCGCACGCAAGCGCTGGTGATCGACGGCAACGCCACCTCGCGCAGCCTGATGACGGCGCAGCTCAAGGAGCTGGGCGTCGGTCACGTGCGCCAGACCACGCGAGTGCGCGACGCCCGGGTGATCCTCGAGACCCAGCCCTACGACATCGTCCTGTGCGACTACTACTTCGACGGCTCGGAGCTGTCGGGGCAGGACCTGCTGGACGAGCTGCGGCGCGAGCAGCTGCTGCCCTACTCCACCGTCTTCGTGATGGTGACCGGCGAGTCCTCCTATGCGAAGGTCGCCGAAGCGGCCGAGGCGGCGCTCGATGCCTACCTGGTCAAGCCCTACACGAGCGCGGCGCTGGCCGATCGATTGGCCAGCGCGCGCCATCGCAAGACCGAGCTGAAGGCCATCTTCGAGTCCATCGATGCACGCGAGTTCGGCCATGCCGCCGACCTGTGCCTGGCGCGCTTCCAGCAGCGCGCCACCTACTGGCTCTATGCGGCGCGCATCGGCGCCGAACTGCTGCTGCGATTGGAACGTCACGCCGAGGCGCGCGAGCTCTATGAAGCGATCATCGCCGCCCGCACCGTGCCGTGGGCACGGCTGGGAGTCGCACGGACCGAAGTGGCCGGCGGCAATCTGGCCGCGGCGCGGCGCACGCTGGAAACGCTCATCGGCGACCTGCCCGAGCAGGCGGACAGCTATGACCTGATGGGCCGCGTGCAGATGGAGCAAGGCGAGATCGGCGCCGCGCTGGCGACCTACCGGACCGCCGCGACGCTGACCCCCGGATGCCTGCTGCGCCAGCAGCATTGCGGCACGCTGGCCTTCTATGCGGGACAGCGCGACGAGGCGCTCAAGATGCTGGAGCGCAGCATGGCGCAGGGTCTGCGTTCCAAGCTCTTCGACTGGCACAGCCTGACCCTGATCGCGCTGATGCGCTTCGACGCCAAGGACGGCAAGGGCCTGAAGTACGCCGCCGACGCCATGCAATGGGGCATCGAGCGCTCGCCGCGCGACGCGCGGCTGCGGCGTTTCGAAGTGCTGCTGAGCGGCCTGCGCCTGCTGCTGGAGCGGCGCCTGGCCGATGCGCTCGACGTGGCTCGCCGCTTCGCCAAGCAGGCGGACGCGGAAGACTTCGATCTCGAATCCGCCAGCCTGCTGATCGCGCTATGGGTGCGGATGGCGCGGCAGGACATCGAGCTCACCGAGATGGATGCGTTGATGACGCGCTTGGGCATGCGCTTCTGCAGCTCCAAGTCCGCGACCGAGGTGATGGCCAGCATGGCCGAAGGCCACGAGCCCAGCGCGCAGCTGCTGCGTGAGGCCCAGTCCCGCGTATTCGCGATCTCCGAGGCCGCCATGCGGCAGGCCATGCGGGGCGACGCGCAGACCGGCGTCCAGTTGCTCCTCGAGCAAGGGACGCAGACGCTCAACGCCAAGCTGATCGACATGGCCGCGCTGGTGCTGCGCCGCTACCGAGATCGCATGAGCGATCCCGACGCGCTGGCGCCGCGCATCGAGGCGCTGCAGCGCCGCTACGTGCAAGCCAGCGGCCAGGGGCTGAAGGCGGCGCGCGCGGGCGGCGTGGCGCTGCGCGGATGATGCGCGGACGGCACGCGGACCCGGCGCGGACAGCGCGCACGGAGCACGGAGCACGGCGCACGCACAATCAGGTCAGCCCTCGCTCTCTCGCGCATGGCCCAAGCGAGCCACCTTCAGCGCAGCTTCAGGGGCGCTTCAGCTAGGACTACTACAAGGGTCGGTTGCCTCCCGGCCCGACCGAAACACGATGCCGTTCTCCGATTCCTCGATCCTCTACCGCAGCGCGCAACCCTCCGGCGCAGGCCGTTCCCCGCTCCTCCTCACCTGGCTGACCGCGCTGTGGACCGCGGTGCTGGGCAATTGGCCGTTGTGGCAGCGGATGTGGGGCATGCCGGACTACACCGGCCTCTCGGGCAAGGTCTTCGTCATCGTCTTCGCCGGCATCGTGCTGATGGTGCTGGGCGCCGTCTTCAGCCTGCTGGCCTGGCGCGTGGCGGTCAAGCCGCTGCTGACGCTGATGCTGCTGATCACCGCGCCGCTGGCCTATTTCATCGGCAGCTACGGCGTGGTCATCGACAGCGCCATGGTGACCAACGCGCTGCAGACCGATGTGCGCGAGACCCGCGATCTGATGGGCTGGGGCTTGCTGGGGCATGTCGTCGTCATCGCGCTGATCCCGTCGATCTGGATCTGGCGGCAACGGCTGAGCGACACGCGCTGGTTCAAGCGCCTGGGCTGGAACCTGGTCAGCCTGGCGGTGGCGCTGGCGCTGGGCGTCGGACTGGCGGCGACGCGCACCGCGGACCTGGCCTCCACGCTGCGCAACAACAAGACGCTGACGAAGATGGTCAGCCCGATCAACGGCATCTGGGCCAGCACCGCGCTGCTGGTGCAGAAGCACAAGAAGCCCAAGGGCCCGCTCGAGGTCGTGGCCGCCGACGCGCAGCTGCTCCCGCGCGCGGCCGACGCGAAGCCGCCGCTGGTGCTGCTGGTCGTCGGCGAGACCGCGCGCTCGGTCAACTTCCAGTTGAACGGATACGGCCGGCCGACGAATCCGGAGCTGTCGCAGAAGGCAGTGCTGAGCTACCGCGAGGTCGCGTCCTGCGGGACCTCGACCGCGGCCTCGCTGCCGTGCATGTTCTCGCAGCTGGGCCGCGAGGCTTTCGTCGACCATCCGGGCAATCAGGAGACGCTGCTGGACGTGCTGCAGCGCGCCGGCCTGGCGGTCCTGTGGCTGGACAACCAGTCCGGCTGCAAGGGCCTGTGCGACCGGGTCCCGAATGCGCAAGCCATCAACCCGGCCCGCCCGGATCATCCGATTCCCGCCGGCCTGTGCCGCGCCGACGGCGAGTGCCTGGATGAAGTGATGCTGCACGATCTGGACGCCCGCATCGCTGGCCTGGATCCGCAGCGCGTGGCCAAGGGCGTCGTGCTGGTGCTGCATCAGATGGGCAGCCATGGGCCGGCCTACTACCTGCGCACGCCGGAGGAGCGCAAGCCCTTCCAGCCCGAGTGCCGCAGCAGCGCCTTGCAGCAGTGCCCGCTGGATCAGGTCCGCAACGCCTACGACAACACGATCGCGTACACGGACCATGTGCTCGCGCGCGCGATCGACTGGCTGGGCACGCAGGAATCGAAGTTCGACCCCAGCCTGCTTTACGTGTCGGATCACGGGGAATCGCTGGGCGAGAACAATCTCTTCCTGCATGGAATGCCCTACGCCATCGCGCCCAAGGAGCAGAAGCACGTGCCGCTGATCCTGTGGTTCCCGGACCAGACGCGCCAGTCGCAGCACCTCGATGCCGCATGTCTGGCGCAGCGCCGCGACACGCCGATGTCCCATGACGGCCTGTACCACACGGTGCTGAGCCTCAGCGGGGTGCAGACGGGCGTGTATCGGAAGGAGTGGGATTGGGTGGGGGCGTGCCGGAAGGGTTGATGCGCCCCGTCCATGGCGCCGTCAGGTCCGCGCCCGGCGCCTCATCGCAGCGCGCAATCAATTGGGCGACCTGATCGAGCTGTTCGCTCAGCTCTTTCTCGCTCACCCAATCGTTCAGTCGATAGTCCGCTTTGACCCTCCGCTCCCGCTGCACCTCAAGCTGCGCACCATTCGCCTTTGATCGAAGTTTCATGACGGCGCTGCACGCTCTGTCTGGATGCTTCAATCGGTTGATGAGTTCCTGGTGCCTGCCCCCCTGCGATCCGACGTTGGCGCCCAACGCCGGCAGCGCCCGTTCCCACTCCCGGCAGCGGTGGTAGGCCGCGTAGTACGCGCGACTGATCGCGGAGCGCCGCCACCCCTCCGCATTGCGCTGCCCCTGCTCCCTGGCGATGTTCATGAGCTCATCAATCGTGACAGGCATGGTTCGCCTTTCCTTCAATCGCGTGGCCGGCCAATTTGAAGTTCAGCCCTCCGGCTGGTCCACGAAGTGAAGGAGGAATGGCGGCTGGAGCAAGTCGACATACGCCAGCTCACTCCAGAAGGCCATCGTATGTTCGTAAGCGTCCGTCTGAGAAAGATGCACCGGCATCTCGTAGCGGATGCTCACGACGTCCTCCGCATCGAAGACCGTCAGCAGGGCCGGCCCCGATCGCTTCACGCCGAGCCGATGCGTGAAATGGGCCGCGAGATGCAAGAGGTGCCGCACGTAAGTCACCGACACGTTGCGCCGGCGCTCAAGGATGTCGAGGTAGTCCGCCAACGTGTCCCATGACGCGTATTTGCAGCGGGCGTCGATCCCGTCCTCGGACCCACCGGGGCCAAAGATCATGGCGGGGTGCCTCAGCAACTCCACCACGGCATCGATCTCCGGGGCGTCCGGCGGAATCGGCACCGGATGAACCATGATCGCAATCAACCGATCGGGCGATACCGCCCGGCGCAAGGCCTGCACATCCACCGTCATCACCGCTCCTTCATGCGAGTCCCTCGACCCGAAGGCCACCAGTCTGCGAGCGGATGAGCGCCAACACAGTCCCTCCGAAGGGCGTTTCGACGGGGGGTGCTGATCTCGGTAGGTCACTCCCCCTGCGCATACTGGGGAAGGTCATTGCGGTTCGCGTGGTGGGCGCGGAGCGCGTGGGGTCAGGCGTTGCCTCAGACCCTCAGCCCGGCCCTTCAGAACAACGACTGCTGCCCCGCCGCCTTGGCCGGCGGACGGAACTCGCTGAAGTCGAAGTCGTGCCGCTCGCGGCCGAGGCCGAGACGTTGCGAAGCCTTGCGCAGGCGCTGCTGCAGCAGCTCCGCCCAGATGCCCTCGCCGGTGAAGCGCGTCCCGAAGCGCGGATCGTTGTCCTTGCCGCCGCGCATGTCGTGCAGCCGCGCCATGATGCGCGCCGCCTTGTCGGGCTGGTGCTGTCGCAGCCAGTCGTGGAACAAGGGGGCCACCTCCCAGGGGAGCCGCAACGGAATGCTGAAGGCCTTGGTCGCGCCCGCCTCCGCGGCCGCTTCGAGGATGCGCTCCAGTTCCGGCTCGTTGAGGAACGGGATCACGGGCGACACGCTCACCCCCACGGGCACGCCCGCCTCGGCCAACGCCTTGATCGTGCGCAAGCGCCGCTGCGGCGACGCCGCGCGCGGCTCCAGGATGCGCGCCAGCTCCGGATCCAGCGTCGTCACCGACAGATAGACCGACACCTGCCGGCGTCGCGCCATGGGGACGATCAGGTCGAGGTCGCGCTCGATGCCGCTGGACTTGGTCACCACCGAGAACGGATGCCGCGCCTCGGTCAGCAGCGCCACCACGGCGCGCGTGATGCCCAGCTTGCGCTCGATCGGTTGATAGGCGTCGGTCGCCGTGCCCAGCACCAATGGAGCCGGGCGATACGCGGGTGATGCGAGCGTCTCGCGCAGCCGCTCCGCGGCGTTCACCTTGGCGATGATCTTGGTCTCGAAGTCCAGTCCCGGGGACAGGTTCAGATAGCTGTGCGTCGGCCGCGCGAAGCAGTAGATGCAGCCGTGCTCGCAGCCCCGATACGGATTGATGGACAGGTCGAATCCGATGTCCGGCGACTGGTTGCCGCTGACGATCTTCTTGGCCCGCTCCTCGATGATCTCGGTCTTGGGCGCGAGATGCTCCTCCGACGCCTCCTGGTCCAGCGTGCCCCAGCCGTCGTCGTACTGTTCGCGCTCGCGCGACTCGAAGCGATGCGCGATCGCCCAGGCGCTGCCGCGGCCCTTCAGCGCATCGGCCTGGACGTACAGCGGCGTCGCGGCGATGCCCCTCATGCGGCGGACCCCGCTTCGCTCCGGGCGAGCGTGCGCGTCCTCCGGATCGCGGTCGCGTTCGAAGGGGGGATCGGGTCTTTCCTCGCGGGACATACTGGCAATTTATACAGTATCTCATCAGATTTCCAGTGCCCGGACTTCCAGTGCCCCAGGCATGAGAGGATTCGCCCCCCCACGCGAGCCGCATCAGGGACGGCCTTCGCAGAACAAGACAGACGATCACGATGCATCACCGATTCACCGCGGCGGCGCTGGCCATCGGCGCGCTGGCGGCCCTCCAGACCGCGCCGCAAGCGGCCCTGGCGCAAAGCCAAGCCTCCCCCCAGGAACTCACCCGTCCGGGCGAACTCGCCCAGCCGCCCGAGGGCGTCAGCCGCGAGCGTGACGCCAGGAACTGGACCCTCACCTGGACACCGGTCGCCACCATCGGCACCGGCAACCGCACCAGCGGCCAGCGCTCCACGCTGAAGCCGGGCGGAGGCAACAACGGCGACGACTCCGATCTGAACTACGCCGCCGGCGACGCCTTCACCCGCGTGGTCAAGCTCAACAGCGAGTTCAAGGCGGTACACCGCTCCGGCCTGGGCGTCGAGCTCGACGGCTACGCCTGGTACGACGATGCGCAGCTGAACGGGAACGTCGCCCACGGCAACAACCCCAGCAACTACCAGCCCAACGCGCCGCTGTCCGACCGCGGCTTCGCGCGCGGCGCGCGCTTCCAGGGTGCGCAGGTGCTGGGCGCCTACGTCTTCGGCACGACCGCGATCGGCGACGGCTCGGCCGACTTCAAGATCGGCAGGCTCTCGCTGGAGCGCGAACGCGGCTTCAGCTTCAGCGGCGGCTCCCGCGATCTGGAGACGCGCAATGCCGCCGCGGCCGCGCGTCCCGGCGCCTTGGCCAACGAGGGCGCAGTCCCTGTCTGGGCCGCAACGGCGCGCTGGAGCGTCTCTCCGGCGCTGAAGCTCGAGGCCTTCCTGCAGTTCAAGCCCGAGGGCTCGGTGCAGGCGGGCTGCGGCACCTTCGCCGCGGTGCTGGACTTCTCCGCCCCCGGCTGCGACCGCGTGTTCTACAGCAACGTGCTGAGCGAGCAGCAGAACGTCGCGCGCGGCATCTTCACCGCGCGCGGCCCGGACATCGAGCCCAAGAGCCGACCGGATCAATTCGGCCTGGGCGCGAGCTATGTGGTGCGCGAGATCGGCACTCGCTTCGGCGTGCTGGCCGCGAAGTACCACTCGCGCGACGCCTTCGTGAACGTGCTCAAGGGCACGGGCCTGGGTCCCGCCGCCGGCGCAACCTACCAGATCGAGCATCCGGCCGACAAGAAGCTGCTGAGCCTGAGCACCGCGACCCGCATCCCGATGCTCAACCTGTCGGTGCTCAACGAGCTGAGTTACATCGACGGCCAGCCGATCCAGCTCAACACCACCGACCTGCTGAACGCCTTCCTGGCCGGCCAGGGCCCGCTGGGCGCCGAGGCTCGCGCGCTGCCCAACGGCACGCTGTTCCGCGGCTACGACCTGTACAAGGTCGCGCAGCTGCAGACGGGCATGCTCAAGGAGTTCCCGGGCCTGTGGGGCAGCCGCAAGGCGATGCTGGGGCTGGAGGCTTCGGTCAAGCATGTGATGGACCTGCCCGATCCGTCGGTGCGCCGCTACATGCGTCCGGAGAACACCGGCGTGTGCACCTCGCCGACCGCCTGCGCCACCAACGACGGCTTCGTCACCGCGACGGCCTGGGCCTACCGCATGCACGTGGGCATCGAGCTGGACAACGTCGGCGGCAGCGGCGTGTTGCTGCGACCGGCGCTGATCTTCGGCCAGGACGTCAAGGGTTGGTCCTACGACTACGCCTTCATCGAGGGCCGCAAGTCGGCGCGCTTCTCGCTGGACGCGGACTTCAGCCGACACGTCTACGCCAACATCAGCTACACCATCAGCCGCGGCGGCCAGTTCAACATCCGCAAGGACATGGACTTCGTGATGGCAAGCCTGGGCTACAAGCTCTGATCCCAGCGGCTCGGGCGGGCGCGAGCGCGGCCGCTCAGTAGCCCTTGGCCTCCTCGGGCAGGAGGCCGGCGCGCACACGCTCGCGGGCGCGCCGCTCGTCCTTGAGCAGCCGCCCGTTGGCGACGAGGCGCACGATCCACGGCAGCGGGCTCACCGGCCCGCCGGTCGCGGCCGCCAGCACATAGGCGGTCGCGCATTTCTCGAAGAGCTCCGCGTTCAGCCCCAGCCGCATCGGCGTCGTGCCCAGCACCAACGGCCGGCCGCCGAGGATCAGCACATTGCCGCCTCGCGCGAGCGCGGGTCCAATGGCCTCGAGCTTGCCGGCATCCATGATGGGCGCGGGCATCAGTCCGAGATGCCGCACCTGCTCGTCGAAGACACCCGGCATCGCGCCGCCGAAGTCCGCGAGCATCGCGCCGAAGCGCCCTCCCCCGAACGCGATCGCGCAGGCGTCCTCGCGCGCGGCGAGCACCGCCGCGTGCAGCTCGACATCGCGCATGCCACGATCTTCATGCTCGATGCGATCGATGCGATCGACGCGTCGAGGCTCGTCGTCGTCGGCACGGCCGAACCACATCGCCGTCGAACCCGGGATCCGCAGTGCCAGGCTCGCACCCTCCCCGATCAACAGCCGCTTCGCGGCGAGGCGCTCGCGCCAGTGCAGCCATTGCTCTCGCAGCGCGTGACCGATGTCGGAGATCACATCCGAGGTCTCTTCCGAGCTCCCCTGCTGATCCACGTCCGAGCTCATCGCCGATGTCATGGCCAGCTCGCTCACACCAGCGCGAACACGTCGTCGAAGCGATTGAGCGCGTCATCCACGACCTCATCGCTGTCCGCCGCGCTGGTATAGAGCCGGCTCCCGGCGAGCGTGATCAGACCGTGCGCCGCGTAGGCCGCGCCCATCTCTTCCATCATGTGCTTGCGCCGCTTGGCCTCCTCCTTCAGCTTGAGCAGCTTCCACAGGCTGCTCGTGTCCAGCAGCAGCACGCCCGAGGTCTGCAGATGGACGATGGAGCCCATGTTGTAGGCGACGTAGGGCAGCCCTCGGCGCCGGATGATCTCGTCGAGTCCCGCGCGCAGCCGGTCACCCGCGCGGCCCGCCACGACGGCGGCGTTGCTGCGCTTGGCCTCGACCAGCGCGTGATAGCCCGCGACGCAGGACAGCGGATTGGCCGACAGCGTGCCGCCGACGAAGGCGCGCCGCGCCGTCGTGCCGATGCCGCCGGCCAGCGACATCATGATGTCGCGCCGCCCGCCGATCGCGCCCGCCATCGGGTAGCCGCCGGTCAGGCACTTGCCCAGCACGGTGATGTCGGGCGTGACGCCGAAGTAGCCCTGCGCGCCGCCCATGCCCAGCCGGAAGCCGGTCACCACCTCGTCAAAGATCAGCAGCGCACCGAACTCATCGCACAACGCGCGCACCTGGGCGTTGTAATCCCGGGTCACCGGCCGCGTGCCGCTCTCGGGGCCGAGCGGCTCCAGCAACACCGCCGCCGTCCCGCCGCGCAGCCGATTCCATCGCAGCTTGCGCCGCAGCTCCTCCAGATCATTGGGCAGGCACTCCTGCGTGTGGCCGGTGGCGCCGCGCGGAATGCCGATGGCTTCGAGGCGTCCCGTCTTGGGCAGCCGCATCCCGTAGACCAGTTGATCGCTCCAGCCGTGGTACGCGCCGCCAATCTTGATGATCCACTTGCCGCCGGTGTGGGCCCGCGCCAGCCGCACCGCGCCCATCACCGCCTCCGTGCCCGAGCCCAGCAGCCGCAGCATCTCCACGCCGGGCATGTGCTGGCAGACCAGCTCGGCAAGCTTGATTTCGTACTCGTGCAGCAGGCCGGTAACCGGGCCACATTCATCGATGACGGCGTGCACGTGGCGTCGCACTTCCGGATGATTGCTGCCCAGCAGCGTGGGTCCGCCGGCCTGCAGGAAGTCGATGTAGCGATTGCCGTCGACGTCGGTCAGCCAGGCGCCCTCGGCCTGCGCCATCGCCAGCGAGAACGGATGGTTGAACGCCAGGTTGTGCTGCACGCCGCCGGGGATCACCGCCTTGGCCTGCTCGGCCAGGCGCTTCGACGTGGCGCAGCGCTCATCGAACCAGCGCATCACCGTCGCCATCGCATCGGCGCGGATCGGACGCATCGGTTGCGCGACCAGCGCGGCCAGGCGCCGGTAGAGCTGGTCCACATCGGGCCATTCGGAGATCGCGGACGTGGCGGCATCGCCCTGCACGGCGATCGGCGATGTGGACGGGCGTTCAGGGGTGATGGTGGTCATGAGGGGGACTGCTTCAAGTGGAGGCCGCGCGAGCGGAGGGAGCGTCGGCATCGGCGGCGTCCGAGTGGCCGGAGGGAATCAGGTCCAGCACACGGCTGCGCGCATCGCGCGCGGCGATGTGTTCGCGCAGCGCGTCCCGGGCGAGCTGCTCCAGCGCGTCGAGCGCGCGCATCGCCGCATCGCTGTCGGCGCCGCAGCACAGGATCCCGTGGTTGCGCATCAGGTAGGCGTTGCTCGCCGGCGTGAGCGCGCGCGCCAGCTTGCTCGCGAGCCAGCGGCTGCCCGAGGGCGCATAGCCGACCAGCGGCACGCGCGGCCCCAGCACGGCCTGATGGCGCGACGGCACCTCCATCGCGCGGCCGAGCAAGGCGCAGGCGCTCGCCACCGGCTGATGCGTGTGGATGGAGCAGCCCACCTCGGGCCGCGCCTTCAGCACGCGCGCGTGGAGGCTGCTTTCGACCGATGGCGCGAGCTCGCCCTCCACGCGAGAGAGATCGTCCAGACGCAGCACGCAGACGTCCTGCGGACGCATCGTCAAGTAGTCCGTGGCGGAGGGCGTGACGGCCACCAGCGCCGCGTCGATGCGCAGCATCAGGTTGCCGCCGGTGCCGGCGAAGTAGCCCTTGCGCGACAGCGTCAGGCAGAGGTCCACGACATGGCGTCGTTCGTCGAAGTGATTCATGAGCAGGCCCGCTTCATCGTTGTTTTCACACGCGTCCCCGCGCGGTGGCGGGGGCGGGGGCGGGGGCGGACGCCTCAGGCGTCGTCGCCGCGCTCAGACCGCGCGGCGCATTGAGCCGGTGATACAGCGGCGCCAGGCGCGTCCGCACTTCCTTGAAGGCCTCGAACTTGTCGAGGTAGAGCGCCCTCAGCGCCGTCGTCGGCTCATGGACGCGACGTGTGCGGCGCAGCGCGGGCAGATCGCTGAAGCGCAGCTCGCCCAACCCGACCGCGGCGATGAAGCTCGCCCCGATCGCGTTGGCCTGGATCGGGCTCTCCAGCTGACGGATGGGCTGGCCGGTGACGTCCGCCATGATCTGGCACCACACGTCGCTCTGGGCCCCGCCGCCGACCGCCGCGATCGTCCCCGCATCGCGACCCAGCAGACGCGCGAAGGGCTCCAGCATCCAGCGCGTGTTCAGCGCCACGCCCTCCAGGAAGGCGCGGAAGATGTCCTCGCGGGAATGCTCCAGCGACAGATTGATCAGCCCCGCGCGCAGCCGCGGATCGTCGACCGGCGTGCGCTCGCCGAAGAGCCAGGGCGTGTAGATCAGCCCGCGCGCGCCCGGAGGCACGCGCGCGGCAATGGTGTTGAGCAGCTCGTAGGCGGCAGGGTGTTCCTCGTCGCGAGCGAGCTCGTCGCGATGGAAGAGGATGCGATCGCGCAGAAAGGACAGGTTGGCACCGGCCGTCGATTGCAGCGCCATCGCCAAGTAGCGGCCCTCCACCGCGCAGGGCACGGCCGCGATCTTGCGCCGCACGTCGGTGCGCATGCGCGGCACGTGCGCGCCGAGCCACGACGAGGTGCCGAGATAAAGATGCGTCTCGAAGTCTTCGACCGCCGCGCCCACCGCGACCGCCGAGTTGTCCACCGCGCCCGCGACCACGCGCGTGTCCGCCGCCAGGCCCAGCGCCTCCGCCACGTCCGGCAGCAGCGTGCCGATCACCTCGGTGGACTGGACGATCTCGGGCAACTGCTCGCGCTCGACGCCCAGCTGACGCAGCAGGCCGTCGTCGTAGCGGACGCGGCGCGGATCACGGTTGTCGGTGACCCAGGCGGTGAGGATGGAATCCTGCGTCGCGCAGAGGCGGCCGGTCAGGCGCAGGTTCATGAAGTCCAGCGCGTTGAGGAACTTGTGCGTGCGCGCATGGAGCTCGGGCATCTCGTCGCGGATGAAGGCGATGTGGCCGGCGATGTCGCGGCCGGTGCTGGACGGTGCGCCGCCGGTGAGCCGCAACCAGCGCCAGAGCTTGAGCGGCCCGTAGCCCTCGATGTTGAGCAGCGCGCCGCGCGAGCGCCGCGCGATGGCCGCCGCGCCGCGCGCGTCCAGCCAGCTGAAGGCCTTGCCCAGCGGCTTGCCCTCGCGATCGACGCAGACGGTCACCTCGGTCTGCGTCGAGCAGCTCACCGCCACGACGCGCCGCCGCAGCGCGGCGTCGGCGGCGAGCAGCTCGCTCGCCGCCATCAGGAAGGCGCGCCACCAGCTTTCGGCATCCTGCTCGGCGCGCGCGCCCTGCACTTGCAGCGCCACCGGCTGAAAGGCCCAGGCCTGCACCCGGCCGTCCAGCGCCACCAGCGCGCACTTGCAGCCGGAGGTGCCCAGGTCGACGGCCAGCACCAGCCGGCCGTCGGGACGATCCGCGCTCATCAGAACTTGCGCGCCACCGAGATCACCAGCTTGCTGTTGTCCTGCCGCCGGATCCGGTCGCCGTCGATGACCATGAAGAGCTCGCGGGCGCGGGTGCGCGTGGCCAGCCATTCGGCGCTCCATTGGAAGCCCCAGCGGGTGTGGGTCACGCCCAACGAGTAGTCGCTGAAGTTGGCTTCGCTGAAGTGACGGATGCGTTGCGCGCCGGCGTGCAGATTGAGCGTGGTCTGCGCGCCCAGCGGCAGCTTGTAGCCGAGGTCGAACAGCCAGCTGCCGCGCGAGTTGGCCTCGCCGCGGGCGTAGCACTCGAGCGCCTTGGTCGGGTCCTCCGACACCGAGAGGATCTGGCCGCACACGCCGCCGGTGTCCGCGCCGCGGTAGCTGCGCGAGAGCACGTTGAGGATGCGGCCCTCCAGGGCGCCCCAGCCGATCTCGATCACCGCATAGGAAGTGTCGTAGCGGGTCTTGCGGAAGTCGACCGGCGCCCCCGCCTCCAGGTCGACGGCGTGGGGCGCGTAGAACTTCGCGCCGGGGAAAAACTCGGTCGCCAGGCCGACGCCGAAGTGCCAGGCGTCCGGGTCGCCGAAGCGGTAGCCCACGCCGAGCAGCAGGTTGACGCCGTCGGCATCGGTGTAGGCCTTCTTGCTGACGGTGGAGAGCTGCACGAGGCCGATGACGCCGGACTCGTGCGCCATCTGGATGCTGAGCTGCGCGCCGGGCCGGTTCAGCGAATCGGAGATGCCGCGGTTGCGCTGGTCGGAGACCAGCTTCACTTCGGTGTCGACGGCGAAGCTGGCCATCGCGGCGTCCTCGGCGCGGGGCAGCTTGGTGGTGTCCTCGGCCCGGGCGCCGGTGCAGAGCGCCGCGCCCAGCGCGAGCAGCAGGAGGGGGTATCGCATGGATGACCTTTCGGGCGATGTCGTGGGGAGTGGGCGGGCGGCGGTCGTCTTCACGACGGCTTGCAGACGGGCGAGGTCGGGAGTTCGGTGACGCGGGAGAAGCGCTCGGTCTGGCCGAGGATCTCGGTGCCGACGAAGGCGCGCAGATGCAGCTCGCCGGACTTCAGGCGCAGCGCGCCCTTGTACTTCTTGTTGTCGCGCGGATCGAAGACCCAGCCGTCACGCCAGGCGTCGCCGTCGTAGCGCTCCAGGCGCGCGACCGTCACGCCGCAGGTGTCCTTGGGGGTGCCCGCGTCCTTGTCCCAGACGATGCGGCCGCAGAGCGCGCTCGGCTTGTCGGCGCAGGGCTTGAACTCGATCACGGCGTCCTTCGCGGCGGTCAGCCACAGGCCGGCGGCGTCGGTGGGGGCGGCGTGGGCGCTCAGGGTCGTGAGGATCAGGGCCGTCAGGGCGGTGAGGGGCAGGCGCCCGGCCCCGGGGATTGCAGTCATGCGCGGCTCCGTCGATGCGTTAGCGATGGCTACAGTCTAGTCATCGCTATCTTTTTGACGATGTGGGAAGAACCCTGATGAGCACTGGCGCTGATGGCTCCCTCGCCCGCTTGCGGGAGAGGGCGGGGGAGAGGGTCTTCGGGCGCAGGCTGCGAAGCGTCAATCGCAGGCGGGGGAACAGCCAGGCTCTGGTCTGCCACGGCCCTCACCCCAACTCCTCTCCGACTTCATGGGAGAGGGGCTCTCCTGGCGCCTCGCCCGCTTGCGGGAGAGCGGTTGGGGTGAGGGCCGGCGCACACAGCGAGCAGCAACGCCCCCACCGTCACCGCCGCGAACCCCGCGCTGACCAACGGCACCGCCCCCGCCTCCTCGCCCTCAACCATGAGCGACGCCACCAGCGGCCCGAACGCGACACCGAACAACTGCGCCGCAGGAATCAACGCCGCCACGCGTCCCGACGCATCCGCCGCGAAGGCCAATCCCATCTGGAACGGCGCAACGAAGAGCCAGACGAACGTGAACACCCCGCACAGCAGCGCAAAGGCCACGACGTCGCCCGCCCCCGTGCGTCCGATGCCGAGAGCCGCCAGCCCCAACACCACCGCGCTGGTCGCGAGCGTCGCCCGCAGCGGCAGCCGCCGCACCAGCACCGAGCCGATGCTGCCGCCGATCACCTGCATGCCCAGCCCCGCGGCGATCAGCGTCTGGATCTCCACCGCCCCATAGCCCGCGCGCTTGCCCAGCGGCTCGATGTAGGCCCAGAGCGAGCCCAGCGTCGCCATCACCAGGAAGGCGATCAGCAGCGGCAACGCGCTCGCGATGGACCAGACGAAGCGCGCCCCCCGCTCCGCGGTTTGGTGCTCCGACAAAGGACGCAGATCCCCAGGAAGCCCGACCGCCAGCACCATCGCCATCGCCGACAGCACCGCCAACACGACGAACGCCCCCTGCCAGCCATGCGCCGGCACGACCAGCCGCGCCAACACCAGGCCGACCACTCCCTGCGCCACCGTCTGAATCACGAAGAAGATGCCTGCCTTGCGTTCGGGCTGCGCCGAGCGCACCAGCACGCTGGTCGTCGCCCAGACGAGCACGCCCTCCCCCACGCCGGCCGCCGCACGGATCAGCGCGAAGCCGACATCACCGCTGACGCGCAGCGTGAGCAGGTCCAGGCCCGCTGTGATCAAGGCGGCCAGCGCCGTGATCAGCCGCAGCCGCCCGACCGGCAACGCGAGGTCCCCCGTCAGCACCCCGACCCCGAGGCCGACGATCTCCGCCATCGCCACGACGCCCACGCCCTCCAGCGTCACGCGTCCGGATTCGAGCAGTTCGCCCAGCACCAGCGGCTGCAGGCCCAGCATCAGCAGCGCGATGGCGCCCACCGCGATCGCGCATCGCCAGGCCCCGCCGCCGATCTCATCCCGTGTCGCCATGCCGCTCTCCCTGCGCCAGTGCCGCTACACTCGCGACGCACAACACTAGCCATCGCTACCTTTCAATCATCGGACAAGCGCCGACGCAGCGCGCTGGGAGAATCCCGCAGCACGACGCGGGGCCGGCACGCCCCACGCCCCACGCCTCAGACCGCTCGCCAGGAACCAGGACCACGGACCGCTCATGCCGACTGCCCGCCGCACGCCGCCCCCTTCGCTGACGACCAAGGTCCAGCCCGCGCAGCAGCGCGCCGCCGAGACCTTCGAGCGCATCCTCGACGCCGCGGCCAAGACCCTGACCGAGGTCGGCATCGAGCGCTTGTCGACCAACCTGGTGTGCGAGCGCGCCGGGCTCTCGCCGCCGGCGCTGTACCGCTACTTCCCCAACAAGTACTCGCTGCTGGCCGAGCTCGGCAAGCGGCTGATGCAGCGGCAGAACGACTGCATCGGGCAGTGGATCTCACAAGAGGTGTTGGCGGGCGGCCGCGCGGCCATCGAGACCGCGCTGGTGGGTCTGCTGCTCGACACCTACCAGGTCACGCGGGACACCGAGGGCGGGGTCTGGATCATGCGGGCGCTGCGCGCGGTGCCGGCGCTGCAGGAAATCCGGCTGGCCTCGCACACGCAGGTCACGCGCGCGCAGGCGCGGCTGCTCGCGCAGGCGCTGCCGGGAGCGAAACCGGCCGAGCTCAAGCTGGCCAGCCGCATCGTCGTGGAGCTGATCTATGCGACGGTGGAAATGCTCTTCGACGAGACGCTCGATGCCAAGCGCGTCGCGGCGGTCACCGCGGGGATGCTCGCCAGCCACGTGGAGCGGCTGGTGCCGCCCTCACCGCCCCAGCAGTCGCGCCAGCGCCGGTAGCGCGTCGCCCTCCATCAGCGTCGCGATGTTGAAGCGCATGTGGGACGGATGCGCGCCGGAGAACAGCCTGCCGGGCGCCATCAGATGGCCCTGCTCCAACATGCGCTGCGCGACGCTGAAGGCATCGACGTCCTCGCCCAGATCGGCCCAGAGATAGAAGGCAAGCCGCTGCACCACCGGCGCGAGCGCCAGACAGGGCTGACACCCAGGCTCCCAGAGGTCGAGCAGCAAGGGCGGCTGGCCCGGCGCGGAAAGAAGCCGGTCGAGGGCTTCGGGAGTGAGGTGGGGGATCGCCGTGTCGGTGGACGGGCGGGCGATGTCGGAGACGGACATGTGAGCTCCCTGCGCGACCGTGAATCGGTCGTCGAGGGGGCGAATGTATGACGGGCGCAGGGAGGTTCTCCCGACGGCGCGAAGGAAGTTGGTCGACCCGTACTGGTCCGACCGTCAGGACAGTCGGGGCGCCGCTCACCAGGGGAACCGCGATTGGCGGCCGACTCGGTCCAATGCGGCAGTTAGCATCCCGCGCATGCCTCGCCGCCAACACCCCCACGTCCTCAGCGCCCGGCTGCGCGACGACGTCCGCATCGACTTTGGCGCTTTCCAGGCGGCGGCCGGCACGTCTTCGCCGGCCAGGCAGCGGCGATGCAGGTCCTGGATGCTGGCCAGTGCCTCGGCGAGCTCGCGCTGCGGGAGACCTCGGCCTCGAACAAGGCGTCGGTGACGGTGTGGATCAATGCGGACATGGTTTCCTTCGGTGGCGTCCTCGATCACGACAGTCGGTCGAACGGAGGCCGCGATCAAGCCGGCACTCCAGGACCCGAAGACGACGCACGCCGCAGAGGGAGATTCGGTACAAGCGCCCCGACCCACGCCCGGGGTGTACCGCTCACGAGATCAGGACAGTCAGGACACTTTCACCCCAACCGCCAACCGCCAGCCGCCAGCCGCCAGCCGCCAGCCCCCAGCCGCCACGCGTTGCCCCGCGAGTTGCCCCCTCTCCCGCGTTGCGGGAGAGGGCTGGGGAGAGGGTCTTCCCTCACCCACCCCCCGACAGACTCGGAAACACCACCGACCTTTTCACCCGCGAGTACGCGAAGCTCGTATCGATCGACTGGATCCCAGGAATCGCATGCAGCTCCTTCCGAACGAAGCGCTCATAGTCCTGAAGGCTCTGCGTCAGCACCCGCAGCAGATAGTCCACCTGCCCGGTCATCACGTAGCAATCCAGCACCGCATCGATCGCCTGGATCGCGCGCTCGAACTTGCGGACCGATTCGGCGGTGTGTTCCTTGAGCTTGATGCCGACGAAGGCCGTCACCGGCAGGCCGTAGGCCTCCTCGTCCACCACCGCCGTGTAGCCGCGGATCATTCCGGACTCCTCCAGCATGCGCAGCCGCCGCAGGCACGGCGTCGGCGTGAGGGCGAGCTGCTCCGACAGTTCCTGGTTGGTCATCCGGCCGTTGGCCTGGAGTGCCGCGATGATTTGGTAGTCTTTGCTGTCCATGGCCTCCACATTAGCAGCTTCCACCAATCCAGCGCCAGATCACTGGAGCTTTTGAATACTTCCACCCAGGCTCGCGACCGAGAATTTCCAGCGTACCGCATCGTGCCTCGCAGGAAGTTCCATGAAGTCGCTCACCCCCACCGCCGACGGTTTCGGCCGCCCATCCTTTCTTCAAAGCTCGGCCGCCGGCTGGCTCACGATGGGCCTCACGCTGGTGATCTGGGCGAGCTTCTCGCTGTCCATCCGCGCGATCGGCGCGTCCACGCTGACGCCGTCCGACGTCGCCCTCATCCGCTTCCTGGTGCCCGCCCTGCTGCTCGTGCCCTTCGTCGCCTCGCGGCTGCGCACGCTCAAGCGGCTGCCGCTGAAGTGCTGGGCCATGATCTCGCTCGGCGCCGGACTCCCCTTCTTCCTCATCGCGTCGATGGGCGGCCGCTTCACCTCGGCGGCTCACGTGAGCGCGCTGATCGCCGGCACCACGCCGATCTCCTTCGCCCTCGTCGGCTGGCTGCTGTGGCGCGAGCCGGTGCCCGCCGCGCGCATCAAGCGTCTCGCGCTGATCGTGGCCGGCGTGGCGCTGATGGTGCTGGGCTTCGGCACGCAGTCCTCGCAGGTCCTGGTGGGCATGGGCGTGCTCTTGCTGGCCAGCCTGCTCTGGGGCACCTACACCCATGGCCTGCGCCTGGCCGGCATCGATCCGCTGGCCGGGGTGATGGTGGTGACCTATCCGTCGCTGCTGCTGCTGGCCGGACTCTCCGGCGCGGGGCTGCTCGAGTCCCGCCTTGCCGCCGCGCCGATGCGCGACATCCTCGTCTTCGCCGCCGTGCAGGGCGTCGGTGTGGGCGTGTTCTCCACGCTGCTGTACGGGCTCGCGATCCGCATGCTGGGACCGCAGAAGTGCGCGATGGTGGGCGCGCTCGCGCCGGTGCTGGCCACGCTGATGGCCGTGCCGCTGCTGGGCGAGACGCCCAGCCTGCTCACCGCCTGCGGCGTGGTCGTGGTGAGCCTGGGCGTGGTGCTGGCCGTGCGGGCGCAGAGCCGCTGATCAATACTCGTCGCCCCCCGGACTCACGTATCCAGGCGCCAGGTTCTCGAACTTGGTGTTCTGCCGCGCGAAGGCCAGCTTCACCGTGCCCACCGGGCCGTTACGCTGCTTGGCGATGATGATCTCCGCGACGCCCGGCTCCTTGCACTCGTCCTTGGTGTAGTACTCGTCGCGGTAGATGAACATGATGATGTCCGCGTCCTGCTCGATGGCGCCGGACTCGCGCAAGTCCGACATCATCGGCCGCTTGTCCGGACGCGTTTCCACCGAGCGGTTCAGCTGCGACAGCGCGATCACCGGGCAGCGCAGCTCCTTGGCCAGCGCCTTCAGGCCCCGCGAGATCTCGCCCACGACGGTTGCGCGGTTCTCTTCGCTGGCGCCGCCGTTGCCGCTCATCAGCTGCAGGTAGTCGATGATGATCAGGCCGATCTGGCCCGAGATCCGCGCTTGCCGGCGCGCCCGCGCCCGCACTTCGCTGGGCGACAGGCCGGGGCTCTCGTCGATGTAGATGGGCGCGTTGCCCAGCTTGTCCACCGCCTCGGCCAGCCGGCCCCATTCGTCGTCCTGCAGTCGGCCGGTGCGCAAGTGGCTCTGGTCGATGCGGCCGATGGAGCCGACCATCCGCAGCGCCAGCTGCGCCGCGCCCATTTCCATCGAGTAGATGATGACGGGCAGGCCCTCGTTGATCGCGACCGCCTCGCCGATGTTGATCGCGAACGCGGTCTTGCCCATGGACGGACGCGCCGCCAGGATGATCAGGTCGCCCCGCTGCAGGCCCGCCGTCATGCGGTCCAGGTCGTAGAAGCCGGTGCGCACGCCGGTGACGTCCTCGGCGCCCTGCTCCGCGAGCTCGTTGACCCGGTCCATCAGCTCGACCATCAGCCGGTCCATGCTCTGGAAACCGGTGCCGCCGCGCGAGCCCTCTTCGTTGATGCGGAAGATCTTGCCTTCGGCCTCGTCCAGGATCTCGTTGACCGCGCGACCCGCTGGGTTCAGGGCGGCGGTGGCAATCTCGTCGGAGGTCGCCACCAGCTTGCGCAGGATGGCGCGCTCGCGAACGATCTCGGCGTAGCGGCGCAGGTTGGCGGCGCTGGGCACGCCCTGCGCCAGCTGGTTGAGGTAGGCCAGCCCGCCGCATTCCTCGGCCTTGCCCAGCGAGGTCAGCTCTTCGAAGACGGTGACCACGTCGGCCGGCTTCCCAGCGTTGACCAGCTTGCCGATCGCGGCGTAGATCTGCTTGTGCTCGTAGCGATAGAAGTCGCTGTCGCTGAGCGTGTCGGCCGCCTTGTCCCAGGCGGTGTTGTCGATCAGCAAGCCGCCCAGCACGCTGTGCTCGGCTTCCACCGAATGCGGCGGAACGCGCAGCTTCGCGATCTCGCTATCGCTGGCAACTGACCCGGGCGGGGTGAAGATCGCGGACATTGTGGACAAGCCTGTGGATGGACGCTGGATAGCCTGTGGGGCGAGCGGGATAACTCACCCCCGAAAAAGCAGAAAGCCGACGGCTTCTCAGCTGTCGGCTTTCTTGTGATGCCCCGATCATGTCAGGCCCGAAGGCCGGTCACGCTCAGGGCATCCCCCAGGAGCGCGCAGAGCGCCCGGTGGGGGTGTCGAATCATTACTCGACTTCGGCGACGACCTTGATGGTCACCTCGACCACGACGTCCGTGTGCGGAGCGACGTTGATCGGGAATTCGCCGACGGTCTTCAGGGGACCGTTGGGCAGACGCACTTGCGCCTTGGCGACCGGCGTGCCGGCCTTGGTCAGCGCTTCGGCGATGTCGGCATTGGTAACCGAGCCGAACAGACGGCCGTCGACGCCAGCCTTTTGCGAGATCACGACGGTGTTGCCGTTGATCTTCTCGCCCAGGGACTGAGCGGCGGCCAGCTTTTCAGCGGCAACCTTCTCCAGCTCGGCGCGCTTGGCTTCGAATTCCTTGATGGCCGATTCCGTGGCGCGGCGCGCTTGACGGGTCGGGATCAGGAAATTGCGAGCGTAGCCGTCCTTGACCTTGACGACGTCGCCCAGGTTGCCGAGGTTGGCCACTTTTTCCAGCAGGATGACTTGCATGGGGTGGACTCCTTAGACCTTGTGCTGGTCGCTGTAGGGCAGCAGAGCCAGGAAGCGGGCGCGCTTGATGCACACCGACAGCTGACGCTGGAAGAAGGCGCGCGTGCCGGTCAGGCGGGCGGGCACGATCTTGCCGTTTTCGCTGATGAAATCGCGCAGGACGTCGACGTCCTTGTAGTCGATCTGCTCGACACCGGCGACGGTGAAGCGGCAGAAACGCTTGCGGCGGAACAGCAGCGATTGTTGGTTGCGCTTGGGCTTGCGGTCCTTCGAGAACCGACCTTTACCACGTGGCGGGGGCATAGTGAACTCCTGCTCTATCTATCCAGATGTAAACGAATCGCGCGACGGATCGTCTCGTTCAGTCCGACAGGCCGGTGATATGAAACACCGTGCCGCGGCCCTGCTTCTGCGCCGAAAGAAACCCGGTGAACACCGGACTTTCCGTCAGTCCCAGTCCTTGCACCCGCTTGACGATGTCTCCGATCGCCACCGCCTTGATCTCCAGCGAGACCTTGCGGCGTGTGCCGGCTTCATCGACAAAGGACTCGTGCCGAAGCATCAGGTCCAGGGCCGGCAGGCCGGCCGGCGTGTATCGGATCGCCGCTCTTTCGAGGATCTGCGCCTGCAGCACCAGTCGGTTCATGCGGCGAGGATCAGCGGGTCAGGATGGTCGAGAACGTCGGTTGTCGCGCCTGTCAGCTCAGGCGGACGCTTCTTGCGGAGCCTTGCGGGCTTCTTCGCGCTCGACGGCCTTCATCATCACCGACGGGTTCGTCTCGGCCTTGTCCTTGACGACGGTCAGGTGACGCAGCACGGCGTCGTTGAAACGGAAACCGGTCTCGATTTCAGCCAGGATGTCCTTGCTGCACTCGATGTTCAGGCACAGGTAATGCGCCTTGGCCAGCTTCTGGATCTGATAGGCCAGCTGACGGCGGCCCCAGTCTTCCACGCGATGCACCTTGCCACCACCGTTGGTGACCAGGCCCTTGTAGCGCTCCAGCATGGCCGGAACTTGTTCGCTTTGATCCGGATGGATCAGCAGAACGATCTCGTAATGACGCATAAACACTCCTTGTGGGTTTCAGCGACCCGCCGCGTCAAGCGCTGCAAGTCTGAAAGCCGGACCCCAGCGTCAAACTCGTGGGCCCAGCAAGGGAAGCCGAAGATTCTAATTGATTTGAGGGGGTGGCGTCCAGCCCGGCCGGTGCAGGCCTCGCTGCAAGGCCCGTGACGCGGCCGAGGGCGGCGGTGTCAGCAGGCTGACCACGACCAGCGTGAGCGCTCCGGCCGGGATGCCGAACAGCGCTGCCGCGACCGGCTGGATGCCCCACCACAGCTGCGGATCGCCCGGCAGCCCCAGCGCCTGACGCAGGCCGGCGTGGGCGCTGATCATGTAATAGACGGTCACGCCCAGACCGGCCAGCATCGCGGCCGCCCCGCCCTGCTTGTTGGCGCGGCCCCAGAAGATGCCGCCCACCAGCACCGGCACCAGGCTCGCGCCCGCGAGCGAGAACGCCGCCGACACCAGCATCAGGATCTCCGCCGGCTTCTGCGCCGCGACGGCCGCGGCGGTCAGCGCGGTGGCCAGCAACAGCGCCTTGGAGATCGTCACCCGCTGCGTCATCGTCGCGCGCGGATTGAGGACGCGGTAGTAAACGTCGTGGGACAGCGCGCTGGAGATGGTCAGCAGCAGCCCGTCCGCCGTCGACAGCGCGGCGGCCAGCGCGCCGGCCGCCACCATCGCGCCCAGCACGTAGGGCAACCCGGCGAGCTCCGGCGTCATCAGCAGCACGATGTCCCCGCCCAGCTGCAATTCGCCGAGCTGCAGGATCCCGTCGTGGTTGATGTCGTGGATGCTCAGCAGCGAGGGATCGACGCGCATCCACTGCCGGATCCAGTTGGGCAGCTCCGCGATGGGCATGCCGACCAGGTGGTTGAAGACCTCGTACTTGAGCATCACCGCCAGCGCGGGCGCGCTCAGATACAGCAGCGCGATGAAGAACAGCGACCAGCCGACCGAGCGGCGCGTCTCGGCCACGCTGGCGGTCGTGTAGTAGCGGGTGAGGATGTGCGGCAGGCCGGCGGTACCGACCATCAGCACGAAGACCAGCGCCAGGAAGTTGCGGCGCGACAGGTCGAAGCGCTCCTGCTCCTCGGGCGTGCCGGCGGGATCGCCCGCGAAGGGCCGCGCGTGCGGCGGCATGCCTGCGAGCGGCTCGGCGCGCTGGCGGTTGGAGACCACCGCCCGCTGCCAGACCTCGCGCGCTTCGGCCTCGGTGCGCGGCAACGCGGCGCGCAGCTTCTCCGCGGCCTGGATCTGCGCGAGCGGCGCGTCCTCGGCCTTCAATCGCGCGATGACTTGCGAGGCGCGCTGGCGCTCGGCGTCCAGCGACTGCGGCAGGCCGGCGAGCAGCCGCTCATGCTCGACCGCGCGCTGCTCGTAGAGGGCGCGCACCTCGAGCTCCTTGGGATCCTCGAGCAGTTGCCGCTCGCGGGCGGTGATCTGGCGGACCTCGCTGCCCGCGGTGATCTGCGGCAGCGGGAAGCCTGTCTGCTGGACCGAGAGCCACATTACCGGCAGCACGTAGGCCACGATCATGATGATGTACTGCGCCACCTGGGTCCAGGTCACGGCCCGCATGCCGCCGAGAAAGGAACAAACCAGCACCCCGCCCAGACCGACGAACAGGCCGATCTCGAAGGTCAGGCCGGTGAGGCGCGTGGTGATCAAGCCGATCGCGTAGATCTGCGCGACGAGATAGATGAACGAGACCAGGACCGCGGCAGCCGCGCCCATCACGCGCAGCGCGCGGCTGTCGAAACGGGCGCCGAGGAAGTCGGGAACGGTGAAGCCGGCGAAGCGTCGCAGATAGGGCGCGAGCAGCAACGCGACCAGGCAGAAGCCGCCCGTCCAGCCGAGCACGAAGGCCAAGCCGCCGTAGCCCGCCAGGTACAGGCTGCCCGCCATGCCCAGGAAGCTGGCGGCGCTCATCCAATCGGCGCCCGCGGCCATGCCGTTGTAGAACGCGGGCACGCGCCGGCCGGCGACGTAGTACTCGACCGGATCGGTGGTGCGGCTGAACACGCCGATGCCGGCGTAGACCAGCACGGTCAGCAGCAGGAAGGAAAAGCCCAGCCACTGCTTGGGCATGCCCAGCCGCTCCAGCAGACCGAGCAGCGCGACCAGCAGCACGAAGCCCACCGTATAGGCGGCGTAGCTGCGGTTCAGGCGGCGGCGGAAGGCGGCATCGGGGAGTCGGGACATGGCCGCGCATCATCGACCGTGCACGGCTCGATGCGCATCCACAACTTCCCGACCGCCCACCCGCCCTCGCCCAGCGCTGGGCGGTGGGAGCGAAATGAAAAAGCGGCCCGGAGGCCGCTCGTGGCGATCGTGAGGTCGCGAGATCTCGGATCTCGGATCAGCGCTTGGCGAGTCGCTGCCAGGTTTCGACCACCGTGTCCGGGTTCAGGGACAGCGAGGCGATGCCCTCGGCCGCCAGCCATTCGGCGAAGTCGGCATGGTCGCTGGGCCCTTGGCCGCAGATGCCGACGTACTTGCCGGTGGCGCGGCAGGCCGCGATGGCGCGCGAGATCATGGCCTTGACCGCCGGGTCGCGTTCGTCGAAGTCACCCGAGAGCAGCTCCAGGCCGGAGTCGCGGTCCAGACCCAGCGTCAACTGCGTCAGGTCATTCGAGCCGATGGACATGCCGTCGAAGTGCTCCAGGAACTGCTCGGCCAGGATGGCGTTGCTCGGGACCTCGCACATCATGATGACGCGCAGGCCGTCGGTACCGCCCGCCGCGGCGCGCTTCAGACCGCGCTCGGCCAGCATGGCCACGACCTTCTCGGCCTGCTTCACCGTGCGGACGAAGGGCACCATGATCTCGACGTTGGTCAGGCCCATGTCGTGACGCACGCGCTTGAGCGCCTCGCACTCCATCGCGAACGCGTCCTGGAATTCGCCCGAGATGTAGCGCGACGCGCCGCGGAAGCCCAGCATCGGGTTCTCTTCGTCCGGCTCGTAGCGCGAGCCGCCGATCAGCTTGCGGTACTCGTTGCTCTTGAAGTCGGACAGACGCACGATCACCGGTTGCGGCCAGAACGCCGCGGCGATCGTCGCGATGCCTTCGGCCAGCTTGTCGACGTAGAACGCGCGCGGCGACGCGTGACCGCGGGCCACCGACTCGACCGCCTTCTTCAGGTCGTTGTCGATGTTCGGATAGTCCAGGATCGCCTTGGGATGGACGCCGATGTTGTTGTTGATGATGAATTCAAGCCGCGCCAGGCCCACGCCGCTGTTGGGCATCTGCGCGAAGTTGAAGGCCAGCTGCGGATTGCCGACGTTCATCATGATCTTCACCGGGCTGTAAGGCATCTCCCCGCGGTGGACTTCGCTGATCTCGGTCTCGAGCAGCCCGTCGTAGATGTAGCCGGTGTCGCCTTCGGAGCAGGCCACCGTGACCAACTGGCCGTCCTTCAGGCGGTCGGTCGCGTCGCCGCAACCCACGACCGCCGGGATGCCCAGCTCGCGCGCGATGATGGCCGCGTGACACGTGCGACCGCCGCGGTTGGTGACGATGGCGCTGGCGCGCTTCATCACCGGCTCCCAGTTCGGGTCGGTCATGTCGGTGACCAGCACGTCGCCCGGCTGCACGCGCTCCATCTCGGCGACGCTGTCGACCAGTCGGACCGGACCGGTGCCGATCTTCTGGCCGATCGCGCGGCCCTCAGCCAGCACCGTGCCCTGGCCCTTGAGCTTGAAACGCTGTTCGACCTGCCCCTCGGACTGGCTCTTCACCGTCTCGGGACGCGCCTGCAGGATGTAGAGCTGGCCGTCGCCGCCGTCCTTGCCCCACTCGATGTCCATCGGGCGGCCGTAATGCTGCTCGATGATCACCGCGTACTTGGCCAGTTGCACCACGTCCTCGTCGGTCAGCGAGTAGCGGTTGCGCTGCTCGACGTCGACGTCGACGGTCTTGACCAGTTTGCCGCTGGCGGCCTTCTCTTCAGGGGTCGAGAAGGTCATCTGGATCAGCTTGGACCCCAGGTTGCGACGGATCAGCGCGAACTTGCCGCGCTGCAGCGCCGGCTTGTGGACGTAGAACTCGTCCGGGTTGACGGCGCCCTGCACCACCGTCTCGCCCAGGCCGTAGCTGGAGGTGATGAAGACCACGTCCTTGAAGCCGGACTCGGTGTCGATGGTGAACATCACGCCGGCCGCGCCCAAGTCGGAGCGCACCATGCGCTGCACGCCCGCCGACAGGGCGACGTCACTGTGCGCGAAGCCCTTGTGCACGCGGTAGCTGATCGCACGGTCGTTGTAGAGCGACGCGAAGACTTCCTTCATCTTGTGCAGCACGTCCTCGATGCCGACGACGTTCAGGAAGGTTTCCTGCTGACCGGCGAAGGAGGCGTCGGGCAGGTCTTCCGCGGTGGCGGACGAACGCACGGCAAACGACGCGTCGGGGTTGTCGGCGGTCAGCGCGGCGAAGGACGAGCGGATCGCCGCTTCCAGGTCGGCCGGGAAGGGTTGGGCTTCGATCCAGCCGCGGATCTCGGCGCCGGCTTCGGCCAGCGCGCGGACATCGTCGGTGTTGAGCGTGGCCAGACGCTTCTGGATGCGGGCATCCAGACCCTCGTGCTTGAGGAAGTCGCGGAAGGCGTGCGCCGTGGTGGCGAAGCCGCCGGGCACGCGCACGCCGGTTTCGGCCAGCTGCGAGATCATTTCGCCGAGCGAGGCGTTCTTGCCGCCGACCGACTCGACGTCGGTCATCCTCAGTTTCTCGAAGGGTACGACCAGGGCGGTCGCCTCGAAGCGAGCATCAGACATGGGAAAACTCCGTGATGTTGAGAAACCGGGGCTCCCTGCACACGCCCCGCCGCACAGGTCACCACAGTGACGGCGCGGGGGATGGGCATGACGCGGCGCGCGACAGGTCTTGTCGATTCTTGTGGGCGACGCGGGGCGGCGTTCATGCGGGTCAGGGGCAAGTTGCGGGCGATTCTAGTGGGTCGCCGATCTATGATGTAAGCCCTCGTTCGGGGCCCGGTCGGCGACAAGCTTCGCCCTTTGGCACATGGCGTTCCCGGAATGGAAAAGGCTCTGCCCGAAAGCGCTTCATGACCCAGCACACCGTGTTCTTCGTCTCGGATGGCACCGGCATCACCGCCGAAACCTTCGGTAACTCCATCCTGGCCCAGTTCTCGGTGAAAGCCCGCCACGTGCGTCGTCCCTTCGTCGACAACGCCGACAAGGCCATCCAGCTGGTGCGCGAGATCAACGAGACCGGCGAGCGCGAAGGCCAGCGGCCCATCGTCTTCGCCACGCTGGTGAACCGCGAGGTGCTCAACGTCGTGCGGCAGGACTGCCAGGGCCTGGTGCTGGACATGTTTGGCACCTTCATCGCGCCACTGGAGGACGAGTTCCGCATCAAGTCCAACCACCGCGTCGGTCGCTTCT
This sequence comes from Roseateles sp., assembly GCF_039595295.1. Lineage (GTDB taxonomy): Bacteria > Pseudomonadota > Gammaproteobacteria > Burkholderiales > Burkholderiaceae_C > Roseateles. Next base: position 166,804 of record NZ_JBCNLU010000005.1, on the reverse strand, counting down.
CGGATGTGGCCAAGAGCCAGGAGTACCACGACCGGATCGAGGCCATCAACTTCTCGCTGGCGCATGACGACGGCCAGTCGGCGCGCAACCTGGACACGGCGGACGTGATCCTGGTCGGCGTGAGCCGCTGCGGCAAGACGCCCACGTCGCTGTATCTGGCGATGCAGCACGGCATCAAGGCGGCGAATTACCCGCTGATCCCCGAGGACTTCGAGCGCGGTCACCTCCCCTCGCTGCTGATCCCGCACAAGAAGAAGTGCTTCGGCCTGACCATCGATCCGGAGCGTCTGGCGCAGGTGCGCAACGAGCGCCGCCCCGGCAGCAAGTACGCCGATCTGATGAACTGCCATTACGAGGTCCGCGAGGCCGAGACCATGATGAAGAAGGCGGGCATCAACTGGCTGTCCTCGACGCACAAGTCCATCGAGGAGATCGCGACGACGATTCTTCGCGACATCCGCCCGGACCGCTTGATGTATTGAGCGCGGAGCATCCTGAAGCATGCCGGCTTCCGCGCTGGCCTTGGTCGTCGCCGCTGCGCTGATCCACGCGCTGTGGAACTTCGCCGCCAAGAAGGCCCAGGGCAATCATCATTTCGCCTGCATGACCGCGGTCGGCGTGACGCTGCTGTGGCTGCCGGTCGTGTGGGTCCTCGGCTTCGACGAACTGCCCCACTGGGGCTGGCATGCCTGGACCGCGACCATCGCCAGCGCCGTCGTGCACCTGGCCTACTTCAACGCGCTGCTCGCCGGCTATCGCGCCGCGGACATGACGGTGGTCTATCCGGTCGCGCGCGGCAGCGGGCCGCTGCTGTCGTCCGTGGTCGCCGTGATGCTGCTGGGCGAGCACCTCGGCCTGGGCGGTGCGCTCGGGCTGGCGGGGGTGGTCGGCGGCATCCTGCTGATGGCGGCGGGTCCCACGTTCTTCTCCAAGGGCGCGAATCAAGATCCCGAGCTGCATCGCAAGCGCCAACTGGGCATCGCCTGGGGCGCGCTGACCGGCGCGACCATCGCCGCCTACAGCGTCATCGACGGCTACGCGGTGAAGGTGCTGGCGCTCTCGCCCATCCTCTACGACTACCTGTGCAACCTGCTGCGCGTCCCGGTGAGCCTGCCGGCGGTGCTGCGTGACCGCGCGGGCTTCATGCCGGCGCTGCGCAAGCAGTGGAAGCATGCGCTGATCGTGGCGATCGGCGCGCCGACGGCCTACATCCTGGTGCTCTATGCGATGCGGCTGGCGCCGCTGTCACGCGTCGCGCCGGCGCGCGAGCTGTCGATGCTCTTCGCCGCGCTGATCGGCGGTCAGTTGCTGGGCGAGGGTGAACGCGGCTGGCGCATCGCGGGCGCGGTGTTCATCGCGATGGGCGTCGCTGCCTTGGCGATGGCCCGCTGAAAGCGCCGCTCCTCAGACGAGACGGCGTCGCGCGGACTCGTAGAGACAGATGGAGGCCGCGCTCGCGACGTTGAGCGACTCCTCGCCCCCCGGCTGCGGAATGCCGATGCGCAGCGCGCAGCGCTGCATCAGCGCCTCCGACACGCCCTGCCCTTCATGCCCCATGACCCAGGCGCACGGGTTCGGCAGATCGGCCTCGTGCAGCAGCGCATCCGAATGCGAGCTCGTCGCCAGCAGCGGGACCTTCAGCGCCTCAAGATCCTCGACAGCCAAGCCCTCGATGAGCTTCAGTCCAAAGTGCGCGCCCATCCCGGCGCGGAGCACCTTGGGCGACCACAGTGCCGCCGTACCCTTGAGCGCCAGCACCTGCCGGAAGCCCAGCGCCGCGGCGCTGCGCAGGATGGTGCCCACGTTGCCCGCGTCCTGCAGTCGGTCCAGCACGATGGAATCCGCGCGCGCCTCCATGCGCGGCGGCGCCGGCAGCGCCAGCTCGAAGCCGATCTGGGCCGGCGACTCCAGCCCGGACACCGTCTTGAACAGCGCCGGCGACACCACCAACACCTTGGGCGCCACGTCCGCCAACGCCCGCATCGCCTCGTCAGCCGCGGCGGCATCGGTGATCAGCGCCAGCGCCGGTACCACGCCGCGCTGCACCGCCGCACGCGCGAGGTGATCGCCCTCCAGCCAGATGCCGCCCAGCTTGCGATAGGCGCCGCCGTCCTGGGCCAACTTGCGCAGGTGCTGCAGCTTGGGGTTGTCTCGCGCGGTGATCGACTGCCAGCTCATGCGGCGCTCATTCCAGGTTGCTTGCGGGCTCGCGCCCGCGGGATCGGATCAATCGAGCTCGGTCACGCCGGCGCCGGCATTCGCGCCCGCGCCGACACCGATGGTCAGGCTCACGGCGCTCAGCTCCAGCGTGCGCACCGGCGCGAAGGTCTGCCGATGCCAGGCCGACGCGCCATGCAGGCGCAGCGCTTCCAGGTGCTCCCGCGTGCCGTAGCCCTTGTGGTTGTCGAATCCGTACTGCGGGTACTGCTCGTGCATCTGCAGGCAGAAGCGGTCCCGATGCACCTTGGCCAGGATGGACGCCGCCGAGATCGCCGGCACCAGCGCATCGCCCTTGACGATGGCCTCGGCCGGAATGCGCAGCACGGGAAGCCGGTTGCCGTCCACCTGCACCCGCGCGGGCTTGAGCCGCAGGCCCTCGACCGCGCGGCGCATCGCCAGCATCGTCGCCTGCAGGATGTTGATCTGGTCGATCTCCTCGACGGTCGCCTCGGCGATGCAGAAGCACAGCGCCTTGGCCCGGATCTCGTCGAAGAGCTGCTCGCGCTTCTTCTCGCTGAGCACCTTGGAGTCGCCCAGCCCCTTGATCGGATTCTGGTCGTCCAGGATCACCGCGGCGGCCACCACAGGGCCGGCCAGCGGACCGCGGCCCGCCTCGTCGACTCCGCAGAGCAAGCCCTCGCGCGCCCACTCCAGGCCGAGCTGTTCGGGCGGCTCAGCGGCCGAGGATTTTCGCGATCGCATCGCCGGCCCTTTGCGCGGTGTTGCAGCGCAGCTGTTGGTGGATCTCGAGGAAGCGCGCCTGCAGACGCGCGCGCCGCGGCGCGTCGTCCAGCCAGGCCAGACCTTCCGCGGCGATGCGCTCGCCGGTGCACTCGTCCTGCAGGCACTCGGGCACCAGGGTCTCGCGCGCGAGCACGTTCGGCAATCCCACCCAGGGGAGCAGCGCCTTGCCCTTCATCCGCCAGGCGTTGAACCAGTGCAGCTTGTAGGCGATGACCATGGGCCGCTTGAGCAGCGCCGCCTCCAGCGTCGCCGTGCCGCTGGCCACCAGCGTCAGATCGCAGGCCGCCAGCGCATCCTGCGCGCGGCCGTCGAGCAGCGTCAGCGGCAACCCGGCGCCATGACGCGAGACCAGGGCCTCGACCAGCGGCCGCAGCCCCGGCGCGATCGGGATCACGAAGCGCAGCTCGGGCCGCGCCTTCAGCATCCGCTGCGCCGCGTCCAGCAGCGCGGGTCCGATGTAGGTCAGCTCGCTGTTGCGGCTGCCCGGCAGCAACGCGACGATCGTGTCCCGCTCGCCGAAGCCGAGCTCGCGGCGGGCTTCCTCGGTGGGCGGCTCGAACGAGATCTGGTCGGCCAAGGGATGTCCGACATAGGTCGATGCGATGCCGGCCTTGGCCAGGATCTCGGGCTCGAAGGGGAACAGGCACAGCACGTGATCCGCGCTGCGCTTGATCGTGTTCACACGCTCCGCGCGCCAAGCCCAGATGGACGGGCAGACGAAGTGGACGGTCTTGATGCCCGCCTCGCGCAGCCGCTGCTCGAGACCGAAATTGAAGTCCGGCGCGTCGACGCCGACGAACACGGAAGGCCGCTCCGCGATCAGGCGGTCGCCGAGCTGACGACGGATCGCCAGCAGCTCACGGATGTTCTTGATCGCGTCCCAGTAGCCGAAGATCGACAGCTTGTGGCTGGGCCACCAGGCGTCGAAACCTTGCGTCTGCATCTTGGGCCCGCCGATGCCGGCTGAGCTCAGCGCAGGCCAGCGGGCCTTGAGGCCCTGCAGCAGCAGGCTCGCGAGCAAATCCCCGGAGGCCTCGCCGGCCACCAGGCCCAGTCGAGGATCCGTGGAGGTCATGACGCGCAGTCCGTGGGGCTTAGCGGACGAGGCCGCGTTTGGCGGCCGCCACGAAGTCCAGCATCAGCTGGATGTCGCGCAGCGACTCCGCGTCCTGTCCGTGCTTGAGCGCCTCGATGTTGGCGACCGATTGCTCCAGCGTCGTGCCGTCGCGGAACAGCAGCTTGTGGACTTGCCGGATCACGCCGATGCGGTCGTTGCTGAAGCCGCGGCGACGCAGGCCGGTCAGGTTGACCGCGCGCACCGTCAGCGGGTTGCCGTCGACGGTCATGTAGGGGGCGACGTCCTGCGCGACATGGCCCTGGAATCCGATCATCGCGTGCGCGCCCACATGCACGAACTGGTGGATGCCGGTCAGACCGCCGATCGTGGCCCAGTCGCCGACATGGACGTGGCCCGCCAGCGTCGCGTTGTTGGCCAGCACGCAGTGGTCGCCGATCACCACGTCATGGGCCAGATGCACGTAGGCCATGATCCAGTTGTCGGAGCCGACGCAGGTCACGCCCTGCTCCTTGAACGTGCCGGTATTGAACGTGCAGAACTCGCGGATCGTGTTGCGATCGCCGATGACGAGCTCGGTCACTTCGCCGCCGTGGCTCATGTCCTGCGGCATCGCGCCGATGGACGCGAACTGGAAGATCTTGTTGTCGCGACCGATCGTGGTCTTGCCCTCGACGACCGTGTGCGGGCCGATCGACGTCCCGGCGCCGATGCGCACCTCCGGACCGATCACCGCGTAGGGACCGATCTGGACCGAGTCGTCGAGCTGCGCCTTCGGGTCGACGATGGCGGTGGAATGGATCTGGGCCATGGGCGAATCGAACGAAAGCCGCGCGCTCAGCAGTCGAGCTTGCGCATGGTGCACATCAGGCCGGCTTCGGCCACGACGTCGTTGCCGACCAGCGCCTTGGCGCCGAACTTGTAGATGCCGGCCTTGGCGCGGTCCAGCGTCACTTCCAGGATCAGCTGGTCGCCCGGCTCGACCGGACGCTTGAAGCGCGCGTTGTCGATGCCGGCGAAGTACACGACATGGTTCTCGTCCAGCGTGAAGTTGTAGCTCTCCACCGCCAGCAGCGTCGCGGCCTGGGCCAGCGCCTCCAGGATCAGCACGCCCGGCATCACCGGCCGGTGCGGGAAGTGGCCTTGGAAAAACGGCTCGTTGATGCTGACGTTCTTCAGCGCGCGGATGCGCACGCCCTTCTCGACCTCGATGACGCGGTCGACGAGAAGAATGGGGTAGCGATGGGGCAGCTTCTCGAGGATGCCGTGGATATCGATGAGCTTCTCGGTGGTCATGTCGTCTTCTTTTCCAAAGCGCGCACGCGCTGGCGCAGGTCGTAGAGACCGCGCAGCGCGGCGGCATTCTTCTGCCACGAGGCCGCATCCTCGAAGGGCCACATGCCGGCGTAGGCGCCGGGTTTGTCGATGCTGTTGCTGATGTTGGCCGTGGGCCCGATCTGCACGCCGTCGGTGATCTTGATGTGCCCGTTGATGCGGGCGGCGCCGGCGATGATGCAGTTGGCGCCGATCTCGGCGCTGCCCGCGATCGCGACCGCGCCGGCGATCGCCGTGCCGCGGCCGATCTTCACGTTGTGGGCGATCTGAACCAGGTTGTCGATGATGACGCCGTCGGCGATCACCGTGTCGCCCAGCGCGCCGCGGTCGATGCAGGTGTTGGCGCCGATGTCCACGCCGTCGCCGATGCGGACCGCGCCGAGCTGCTCGATCTTGACCCACTCGACGCCCTGCTCGCCCTTGGTCGGGGCGAAGCCGAAGCCGTCGGCACCGATCACCGCGCCGCTGTGGATCAGCGAGCGCTCGCCGATCACGCAATCGCGGCCGAAGACCACATGCGGTTCAAGAACGGTGTGCGCGCCGACGCGGGCGTCCTGCTCGACGATCGTGTGCGCGCCGATGCGCACGCCCTCGCCCAACACGGCGCCGGACTCGATCACCGCATGCGGGCCGACCTCGACATCACGCCCGATGACCGCGTCCGCCGCGACCGTCGCGGTCGGATGGACGGCCGGTGCCGCGCGCGGCTTGCGCATGTTCGCGGCCCACCACTGGGTCAGGCGCGCGAAGTAGAGATAGGGATCCGGCGTGACGATGCAGCAGGCGATCGTGCCCGCGCCCTGACGCGCTGCGGCGGCCTCGGCCTGCTTCGGATGCACGATGACGCACGCAGCTTGCGTCGACGCGAGCTGCGCCTCGTACTTCGGATTCGAGAGAAACGCGATCGCGTCCGCGCCGGCGTCCTCCAGCGGAGCGATCGCTGCGATCGCCACGTCGGAGGCACCAACAAGATCGCCGCCCAAGGCGGCGATCAGTTCCGAGACCTGCACCTGCTTCACGGTCACTTCTGAGCGTTGAGCGCGTCTATCACCTTCTTCGTGATGTCCACGCGGGGGCTGGCATGAATCGCGTCCTGAACGATCAGGTCGTACTTTTCCTGCTCGAAGATCTGCTTGATGACCTTGTTGGCCTTCTCGACCAGGGCCGTCGTCTCTTCGCTCTTGCGCTGCGCGACGTCCTCGTTGAACTCGCGGCGCTTGCGCTGCAGATCGCGGTCCTGCTCAATCAGCTCGCGCTGACGGCGGTTGCGCTCGACGTCGCCCAGTGCCGGGCCGTCCTTGTCCAGCTTCTCGGCGGACGCGCGCAGCTTGCCTTCCTGGTCCAGCAGCGCCTTCTCGCGGCGGCTGAACTCGGCCTGCAGCTTGGCCTCCGCCGCCTTGGCGAGATTGGTCTCGCGCAGGATGCGTTCGCTGTTGACGTAGCCGATCTTGACTTCCTGGGCTTGCGCGCTCAGGGACGCCGTCGCCGCCAGACAGGCGGCCACGACGATCTGCGACAGCTTGCTCTTCATCAGAATGCAGTCCCGATCTGGAATTGGAATCGCTCGATTCTATCCGTGGGCTTCTTGCGCAGCGGGGAGCCGTAGCTCAGGCGCAGCGGACCCATGGGGGACAGCCAGCTGATGCCGACGCCGGCCGACACGCGCGTGTCCTTGAACTCGAGCTTCTCGTCCTGGCCCCACACGTTGCCGGCGTCCACGAAGCCGAACAGGCGGAAGCTCTTGTCGTTGCCCGATCCGGGCACGGGGACGTAGAACTCGGTGTTGATGTTGAACTTGCGGTTGCCGCCGGTGTACGAGCCGGTGACGTCGACGGGACCCAGCGTGCCGGGCTCGAAGACCCGCACCGAACCCAGGCCGCCGCCGTAGAAGTTCTTGAAGATTGGGTACGGGCGTCCGCCCAGGCCCTTGCCGTAGGCGACTTCGCCGTTGACCATCAGCGAGAACTTGCGGCCCAGGGGAATGAACTGCTGGTACTGCAGGTTGGCGATGGTGTACTGCGAATCGCCGATCGGGCTCAGTTCCAGGTTGACGCGCTTCATCGAGCCGGCGGTCGGCGTGATCACCGAGTCGCGGTTGTCGCGCTTCCAGCCGATGGTCAGGGGGATGGACATGGCCGAGGAGCCGAACTGGTTGCGGAACAGCCAGTAGCTGTTGGGCAGGCCGGTCGTGGTCGTGATGCGGGTGGTCTCGTAGCCGATGCCGAAGAAGACGGTGTCGTCTTCCGAGAACGGGACGCCGAACTTGACCGAGCCGCCGTAGGACGCGAACTCGTATTCCTCGCCCAGGTTGTTGATCGGCTTGACGGTCCGGTAGAACACGTCGATCGCGCGCGAGACGCCGTCCACGGTGAAGTACGGGTCGACCGTGGTCACGCCCAGCGAGCGGCCCGTGCTGGCCGTGTTCACCTGGATGCCCAGGTAGTTGCCGGAGCCGAAGACGTTTTCCTGCGAGATCGAGCCCGACAGCGACAGCTTGCTGGCGCTGGAGTAGCCGGCGCCGATCTGGATATTGCCGGTGGGGCGCTCGGTCACGGTCAGGGTGACGTCGACCTGGTCCGGGGAGCCGGGGACTTCCGAGGTGTCGATGGACACGTCCTTGAAGTAACCCAGACGCTCGACGCGGTCACGCGAAGCCTTGATGCGAGCGCCGTCGTACCAGGACGATTCGAACTGTCGGAACTCGCGACGGATGACTTCGTCACGGGTGCGGGTGTTGCCGGAGACCAGCACGCGGCGCACGTAGACGCGGCGTTGCGGCTCGCCCACCAGCGTCACGGTGACCTGGCCGGTCGCGCGGTCGATCTCGGGACGGCTCTCGACGCGCGCGAACGCATAGCCGAAGGTGCCGTACAGGTCCTGGAAGTTGCGGGTGGTCTGCGCGACCGCCTCGCCGTTGTAGGCCTGGCCGGGCTTGAGCGCGATCAGGCGCTTGAATTCTTCCTCGCGGCCCAGGAACTCGCCTTCCAGCTTGACCGCGTTGACCGTGTAGGGCTGGCCCTCGTTCACGGTGACGGCGATGCTGATGCGCTGCTTGTCCGGAGAGATCGTGACCTGGGTCGACTCGACGTTGAACTCCAGATAGCCGCGGTTCAGGTAGTACGAGCGGATCGTCTCCAGGTCGGCGTTCAGCTTGGCGCGGGAGTAGCGGTCGGTCTTGGTGTACCAGGTCAGCCAGCCCGAGGTCGTCTGTTCCAGCAGGCCCAGCAGCGTGCTCTCGCTGAAGACCTTGTTGCCCAGGATGCGGATCTCGGCGATCTTGGCCGGCTCGCCCTCGGTCACCGAGAAGCTGACGTTGACGCGGTTGCGCTCGATCGGGGTGATCGTGGTCGTGACCTCGGCACCGTACAGCGAGCGGGTCAGGTATTGACGCTTGAGCTCCTGCTCGGCGCGGTCGGCCAGCGCCTTGTCGAAGGGCTTGCCTTCACCGATGCCCACGTCCTTCAGGGACTTGCTCAGCGCCTCGGTGTCGAATTCTTTCAGACCGACGAAACTGACGTTGGCGATGATCGGACGTTCCTCGATCACCACGACGACCGCATCGGTGTCGATGTTGATCCGCACGTCCTTGAACAGACCGGTCGCGAACAGCGCGCGCAAAGCCGCGGCGCCCTTCTCGTCGTTGTAGGTGTCGCCGATGCGGAACGGGAGCGCCGCGAAGACCGTCCCCGGGTCGGTCCGTTGCAGGCCCTCGACACGGATGTCCTTCAGAACGAACGGGTCGACGGCCCAGGCGGATCCGGCGTGCAGCGCGGTGGCCAGCACCGCCAGTTGAATCACATGGGGGCGCAAAGCGTCGGGCAGGAATCGGGACATGCGGAAGCTTCAGTGCAGACCCAGCGAGCGGGTCAGATCGTTGAAAAGGGCCAGGCTCATCATCAGCGCCACCACGGCGATCCCCGCGCGTTGCAGCTGCTTGAGCCACCACTCGGAGACAGGGCGGCCGCTCAGACCCTCGAAAAGATAATACATCAGGTGTCCGCCATCGAGCATCGGCAGCGGCAGCAGGTTCAGGACGCCCAAGCTCACGCTGACGGCGCCGAGGAAGCTCAGGAATGCGGCGATGCCCAGCGTCGCCGACTGGTCCGCCGCCTTGGCGATGGTGATGGGGCCGCTCAGGTTCTTTACCGAAGCTTCACCGACCAACATCCGGCCCAGCGTCTTGACCGTCAGCGCGCTCAGCTCCCAGGTGCGGGTCAGGCCTTGCCTGATCGATTCGACGGGGCCGTAGTGGACGGTGACCATGTCGGCCTTGCCCGCAAAGCCCGCGCCGATGCGAGCAACGCGGTCCTCCCCGACCACGTCCACGCGCGGCGTGACGTCGAACTCAAGCACCTGCCCGTCACGCTGCACGGCCACGTGCAACGGCTTGGCCTGACCGTCCGAGACGGCGCGGCGCACGCGCTGGATCATCCAGGACGCATCGGGCACCGGCTCGCCGTCGATGCGCAGCACGCGATCACCGGCGCGCAGGCCTGCGGCCTCCGCCGGATCACCCGCGATCAGTTGCCCAAGCACCGGCGCCGCAAACACGCCGCCCAGTCCGAGCTGACGCATCGCGCGCTCGTCGAAGTCACGGCTCTCCAGCGTGTCGGTGTCGAGTCGCAAGGTGCGGCGGCCGTGGCCCTGCGCATTGCTGACGTCGAGGAACAGCGGCCGCTTGTCCGCCACCGCCTGCGCCACCTGCCAGCCGAAGTCCGGCATCGAGCGGATCTCGTCCCACGCCTGTCCGTCCTCGGACCAGGCCTGGATCCAGTCGCCGGCGCGCAGCCCCGCGCGATCGGCCAGCCCGCCGACCACCGGCGTGCCGAGCACCGCCTTGGCCTCGTCGCGCCCGATCCAGCCGGCAGCCGCGAACAGCGCCACCGCGAGCACCAGATTCGCGGCCGGTCCGGCGGCGGTAATGAACGCGCGCTGCCAGAGCGTCTTGCGATTGAAGGACCGATCGCGCAGATGCGCGGGCACGTCACCGTCGCGCTCATTGAGCATGAGCACGTAGCCGCCGAAGGGGATGGCGCTGAACGCAAACTCCGTGCCGTCGCGATTGGTCCGGCGCATCAGCACGCGGCCGAAGCCGAAGGAGAAGCGCAGCACCTTGACGCCGCAGGCCAGCGCCGCGCGGTAGTGACCCCACTCGTGGATCACGATGAGCACGCCGATCGTGATGAAGTAGTACAGGAGTTGGGAGAGCACGTCAGCGGTCCGATCGACGGAAAGGTCAGTGGGCGCCGAGTGACGCGATCAGGCTCTGCGCGTGACGCCGAGCGCGAGCGTCCAACGTCAACAGCCCCTCGACGCTGTCGACCTCGCCGGCCTGCGGCGCAACGCTTTCCAGCGTCGCCCGGTTGACCCGGCAGATGTGGTCGAAGCGCAGCTTGCGGTCCAGGAACGCGGCGACCGCTTCCTCATTGGCCGCGTTCAGCACTGCGGTGCTGCCCTCGGCGGCACGCAGCGCCTGCCAGGACAGATGCAGCCCGGGGAAGCGATGAACGTCGGCCTCCTCGAACGTGAGCGTCGGCTTGGCCAGGAAATCAAGCGGGTCGGCGCCGGAGGTGATGCGCGCCGGGAAGGACAGCGCATAGGCGATGGGGACGCGCATGTCGGGCGTGCCCATCTGCGCCAGCACCGAGCGGTCGCGGCAGACGACCATCGAATGGATGATGCTCTGCGGATGGATCACGACCTTGACCTGCTCCGGGGTCAGGTCGAACAGCCACCGCGCCTCGATGACCTCGAGCGCCTTGTTCATCATGGTCGCCGAGTCCACCGAGATCTTGCGGCCCATCACCCAGTTCGGATGCGCGCAGGCCTGCTCGGGCGTGACGCCGGACAGCGTCGACGGGTCGCGCTGGCGAAAGGGGCCGCCGGACGCTGTCAGCACGATGTGATCGATGCGTTCATGCCAGGTCGAGCGGTCCTCGGGCAGGCACTGGAAGATCGCCGAATGCTCGGAGTCCACCGGCAGCAGCGTCGCGCCGCCCTGCTCCACCGCGCGCATGAACAGCGCGCCGCCCAGCACGATGGCTTCCTTGTTGGCGAGCAGCAGGCGCTTGCCCGCGCGCGCCGCGGCGATCGCCGGCGACAGGCCGGCCGCGCCGACGATGGCGGCCATCACCGCATCGACTTCTGGATGGGCGGCGATCTCGCTCAGCGCGGCCAGACCGTCCAGGACTTCCGTGCGGGACCCCGCCTCGCGCAGCTTCACGCGGAGCTCCGCGGCCAGCGCGGGATCGGGCAGCACGGCGAAACGCGGCGCGTGCTGCACGCATTGAGCGGCGAGTTCGTCGACCCGGCTCATCGCCGACAGCGCGAAGACGCGATGGCGATCCGGATGGCGCGCGATCACGTCCAGCGTGTTGGTCCCGATCGATCCGGTGGATCCCAGCACGCAGACCTGCTGCGGGCGGTTGGAGGAATGGCTCATCGCGAACGGACCCGAAAAAGCAGGATCAAAGAGAGGTCAGCGCCAGCGCCAGCGGCAGCACAGGGAGCAGCGCGTCGACCCGGTCGAGCACGCCGCCATGGCCGGGCAGGAGCTGGCTGCTGTCCTTGGCGCCGGCGGCGCGCTTGACCAGCGACTCGAAGAGATCGCCGACCACGCTCATGGCCGACAGGAAGATCAGCGCGAGCACCGCCACCACGCCCAGCCGCTGCACCAGCACCGTGTACATCGAGGCCGAGTCCACGGCCACGCGCGCGTCGATCACATGGACCCAGACGAAGCCCAACGCGATCACGCCGATCAGGCCGCCGATGGCGCCTTCCCAGCTCTTGCCCGGGCTGATCGCCGGGGCGAGCTTGCGGCGGCCGAAGGCCTTGCCGGAGAAGTAGGCGGCGATGTCGGCCATCCAGACCAGGCACATCGCCGACAGCAGGAAGTTGATGCCGCGTTGCTTGGCGACGACCAGCGCCAGCCACGCCGCCCACAGCAGCACCGCGCCCAGCGCCAGGCGCAGCGTCGGGGACAGCTTGGGCCAGCCGACCACGCCGGCCGCCAGCGCACGCACGCCGCCGAGCACCCACACCCCGCCCGCCAGCCACCAGCACCAAGCGGGCACCGCGAAGCCCAGCGTATAGAGCGTGAGCGCGCAGACCGCGGCGAGCGCCAGACCGAAGCCCACCGCGAACGCGCCGGGCTTGCCGTTCAAGCGCGACCACTCCCAGCCGGCCGCGCCGATCATGACCAGCGTCAGCAGCGCGAACCACAGCGGGTTCGAAGCGAAGAGCGCCGGCAACAGGATCGCCAGCAGCAGAACCGCGGTGATCACGCGTTGGAGCAGCATCTCAGGCCTCCTGGGGCACGCCGGGAACGTTGACGCCGCCGAAGCGGCGGTCGCGGGCGCCGAACGCGGCGATCGCCTCGTCCAGCTGCGCCTCGCCGAACTCCGGCCAGAGGCAGTCGGAGAAGACGAACTCGGTGTACGCGGCCTGCCAGAGCATGAAGTTGCTGATGCGCAGCTCGCCGCCGGTGCGGATGAAGAGGTCGGGGTCGGGCGCGTAGCTCATCGCCATGAACTCCGACAGCTTGGCTTCCGTCAGCTCGTTGGCGGGGACCCCGGCCTCGATCGCCTTGCGGCAGGCCTGGACGATGTCCCAGCGGCCGCCGTAGTTGAAGGCGACGTTGAGCGTGAGCTTGCTGTTGTGCGCGGTCGAGTTCTCAGCCTCGGCCCAGGCGGCGCGCAGCTTGTCGGAGACCGCCTCGCGGTCGCCCACGATGCGGATGCGCACGCCCATCGCGCCCATGCGGGCCAGATAGCGCGACACCGCCGCCAGCACCAGACCCATCAGGCCGGACACCTCGTCGCTGGGCCGCTTCCAGTTCTCGCTGGAGAACGCGAAGACGGTGAGAAATTCGATCTCACGATCGATGCAGGCCTGGACCACGCGCACCAGCGCATCCACGCCCTGCTTGTGGCCGAAGAAGCGCGGGAGGAAACGCTTCTTGGCCCAGCGGCCGTTGCCATCCATGACGATGGCGACATGGCGGGGCACTCCCGCCTTGCGGTCTTCGCTCACGAGCCGCGTGCCGATCAGACCGCCATGATCTCGGCTTCCTTGGCCGAGAGCAGCTTGTCGATCTCGTTGACGACGCGGTCGGTCAGCTTCTGGACTTCGTCCTGGCTGCGACGCTCGTCGTCCTCGGTGATGACCTTGTCCTTGGCCATCTTCTTCGCCTGTTCATTCGCGTCGCGGCGCAGGTTGCGCACGGCGACCTTGGCGTCCTCGGCGGCACCCTTGGCCACCTTCACCAGATCGCGGCGGCGCTCTTCCGACAGCGGAGGCATGGGGACGCGGATCAGGTCGCCCATGGACGACGGGTTCAGGCCCAGGTCCGACTCGCGGATGGCCTTCTCGATCTTCTGGCTCATGCCCTTTTCCCAGGGCTGCACGCTGACCGTGCGGGCATCCAGCAGCGTGACGTTGGCCACCTGCGAAATCGGGACCATCGAGCCGTAGTAGTCCACGTGCACCTGGTCCAGCAGACCCGGGTGGGCGCGACCGGTACGGATCTTCTGCAGCTCGTTCTTGAAGGCCTCGACGGACTTGGCCATCTTGGCTTCGACGTTCTTCTTGATGTCGGCGATGCTCATGTTCTTTTCCTCAATCGAAGTCTGGGACGATGCGGCACTCTCAACGCGCCGCGCCGGTCAGACGTGCACCAGCGTGCCCTCGTCCTCGCCCATGACGACGCGCTTGAGCGCGCCCGGCTTGAAGATCGAGAACACCTTGATCGGGAGCTTCTGGTCGCGGCACAGCGCGAACGCCGTCGCGTCCAGCACTTGCAAGTTCTTGCTGATGGCCTCGTCGAAGCTGATGCGCGTGTAGCGCGTGGCCGTCGGGTCCTTCTTCGGATCGGCGGAGTAGACGCCGTCGACCTTGGTCGCCTTCAGGACGATCTCGGCGCCGATCTCGGCACCGCGCAGCGCGGCGGCCGTGTCGGTCGTGAAGAAGGGGTTGCCCGTGCCGGCCGCGAAGACGACGACCTTGCCCTCTTCCAGATACTGCAGCGCCTTGGGGCGCACGTAGGGCTCGACGACCTGCTCGATCGCGATGGCGGACATGACGCGGGCGGTCATGCCTTCCTGGCGCATCGTGTCGGCCAGGGCCAGCGAGTTCATCACCGTCGCCAGCATGCCCATGTAGTCGGCCGTCGCGCGGTCCATGCCGACCGAGCCGCCGGCCACGCCGCGGAAGATGTTGCCCCCGCCGATCACGACCGCGACCTCCACACCCAGCTTCGTCACTTCCTGGATTTCCTGCACCATGCGGACGATGGTCGCGCGGTTGATGCCGTAGGAATCGTCACCCATCAGGGCTTCGCCGGAGAGCTTGAGCAGGATGCGTTTGTGCGCGGGCATTGTTACCTCGTCTATACAACCAAAGGAGAGTGTCGTGCCTGCTGCGCAGGGCTTGCAGGGGCACAAGTGTAAAGGGCGCCAGAGGCGCCCTTTTTGAGTCGCGGAGCTTACTGCTGCTTGCTCGCGGCGGCCACCTGGGCAGCCACTTCGGCGGCGAAGTCGTCGACCTTCTTCTCGATGCCTTCACCGACCACGTACAGGGTGAAGGACTTCACCGTGGTGGCCTTGTCCTTGAGCATCTGAGCCACGGTCTGCTTGCCGTCGGCGGCCTTCACGAAGACTTGATCCAGCAGCGAGACTTCCTTCAGGAACTTCTGCACCGAGCCCTCGACCATCTTGGCGACGATCTCGGCCGGCTTGCCGGACTCGGCGGCCTTCTCGGTGGCGATCTTGCGTTCCTTCTCGACCAGATCGGCCGAGACATCGGCGGACGACAGCGCGGCCGGCTTCATCGCGGCGACGTGCATGGCGACGTCCTTGGCGGCGACGTCGTCACCGTCGAACTCGACCACGACGCCGATGCGGGTGCCGTGCAGGTACGAGGCCAGCTTCGAAGCGCCTTCATAGCGCTTGAAGCGGCGGATGGTCATGTTCTCGCCGATCTTGCCGATCAGGCCCTTGCGCACGTCTTCCACCGTCGGGCCGAAGCCTTCTTGCGACAGCGGCAGCGCGGACAGCGCGGCGATGTCGGCCGGGTTGGCGTCGACGATCAGGCCGGCGACGGCGTTGACGAAGGCCAGGAAGGCATCGTTCTTGGAGACGAAGTCGGTTTCGCAGTTGACTTCGACGATGGCGCCGACGTTGCCCTTCACGGCCGCGGCGACGATGCCTTCAGCGGTGACGCGCGAGGCGGCCTTGCCGGCCTTGTTGCCCAGCTTGACGCGAAGGATCTCTTCCGCGCGCTCCATGTCGCCTTCGGCCTCGGTCAGCGCCTTCTTGCACTCCATCATGGGAGCGTCGGTGCGGGCGCGCAGCTCGGCGACCATGCTTGCGGTAATTGCTGCCATTTCAATCTCCGTGTGTCGCGATGCCGGAACGACCCGGCACCGCAGATATCTGAATCTGATTGGACGAAGGGGGCTGAATCAGCCCCCTTGTCAGAACCCGTGAGGGTCAGGGCCTGGATCAGGCGCCTTCGTTCACTTCGACGAATTCATCGCCTTCGGCGGCGACAGCGGTCACGACTTCGTTCGAAGCGTTGGCGCGGCCTTCCAGCACGGCGTCGGCGACCGCCTTGGCGTACAGCGCGACAGCCTTGGCCGAGTCGTCGTTGCCAGGAATGACGTAATCGATGCCTTCGGGCGAGTGGTTGGTGTCGACCACGCCGATGACCGGGATGCCCAGCTTCTTGGCTTCGGCGACGGCAATCTTGTGATAGCCGACGTCGATGACAAACAGCGCGTCCGGCAGGCCGGCCATGTCCTGGATGCCGCCGATGTTCTTTTCCAGCTTGCTGATGTCGCGTTGGAACATCAGGGCTTCCTTCTTGATCGCGGGCTGGGTGCCGGCGTCGATCTGGGCCTGCATGTCCTTGAGCTTCTTCAGCGAGGTCTTGACCGTCTTGAAGTTGGTCAGCGTGCCGCCCAGCCAACGCTGGTTCACGCTCGGGACGCCAGCGCGCTCGGCTTCGGCGGCGACGATGTCGCGGGCCTGACGCTTGGTGCCGACCATCAGGATCGTGCCGCGCTTGGACGACAGCTGGCGCACGAACTTCAGGGCTTCCTCGAACGCGGGCAGCGTCTTCTCGAGGTTGATGATGTGGATCTTGTTGCGATGGCCGTAGATATACGGGGCCATCTTGGGATTCCAAAAGCGGGTTTGGTGGCCAAAGTGGACGCCGGCTTCCAGCATCTCGCGCATCGTGACGGACATGTAATAACTCCGAAGGTTGGTTCTAGAATCCGGCGCGAATCGCAACAGCTGCTTGCCGTTGCAACACCTTTGATCGCCGGATCCGCGAATTTGCGAGGTGAGCCAGCGGATCGGCCGCCTTCCACACCCCGCGTTCCCACCAGACTCCAGCCCCTTTGGCTGGCTTATCCGGCGAAACCCGACGAGTATAACCCGTTTTCGCATGCCGATCGACCTCACCGAGGCCCTCACTGCGCTGGGCGCCTGCCGCCGCGACGCCCGCGCCCTGTTGGAAGAGAGCCTCGCCCAGGCCGACAGCCCGGCTTGCGAGCACGTCTTCCTGCGCCGCTTCGACGACCAGGCCCGCGCCGCCGCGCAAGCCAGCGACGCGCTGGCCGGGCGCGGCGCGCCGCGTCCGTTGCTGGGCGGATTGGCGGTGTCGGTGAAGGATCTCTTCGACGTCGCCGGGCAGCCGACCACCGCCGCCTCCGCCGCGATGGCGGACGCACCTCCCGCCGCGCAGGATTCGCCCGCTGTCGCCCGACTGCGCGCCGCAGGAGCCGCGCTCATCGGCCACACCAACCTGAGCGAGTTCGCCTTCTCTGGCGTCGGCATCAATCCGCATCACGGCACGCCCCGGAATCCGGTGACACGCTCCATCGACGGCAAGGACCGCATCCCCGGCGGCTCGACCTCCGGCGGCGCCGTCAGCGTCGCGACCGGCGCGGCCTGGGCGGCGCTGGGCTCGGACACGGGCGGCTCGCTGCGCATCCCCGCGGCGCTGCAAGGTCTGGTCGGATTCAAGAGCACCGCGCGTCTCGTCCCGCTGGGCGGTGCGATCCCGCTGTCGCCCTCGCTGGACACGGCGGGCGCGATCACACGATCGGTGCGCGATGCCGCGCTGATGCATGGCGTGTTGAGCGGCGCGCCGATCGCGCTCGACCATCGACCGCTCGCCGAATGGCGGCTCGCCGTCACGCGGAGCTTCATGCAGGACGAGCTCGAGCCCGCCGTCGCGACGGCCTTCGAGCGTGCACTCGACGCGCTGCGCGCGGCCGGCGCGCGCATCGAGGAGCGCGCGCTCCCCGCCCTGCATCGTGTGGCGGAACTGCAAACCCAGGGCGGCATCACCGCCGCCGAGTCCTGGGCATGGCACCATGCGCGCCTCGCCGAACGCGGCGACCGTTACGACCCGCGCGTCGCGCTGCGCATCCGCCGCGGCGAAGCGATCGCGCCGGCGGCCTATCAGGCCCTGCTCGACGCCCGCACCCGCTGGATCCACGACATGACCGCCTCGATGCAAGGCATCGAGGCTTTCCTGAGCCCGACCGTACCCCTCCAAGCCCCGGAGATCGCCCCCTTGCTGCACAGCGACGACCTGTTCTTTGCCACCAACGCGCGCCTGCTGCGCAACACCGCCGTCGTGAATCTGCTCGACGGCTGCGCGATCTCGATCCCGTGCGAGCACCCCGGCGAGCTGCCGGTCGGCCTGATGCTGTGGGCGCCCGCGATGCGGGACGCCACGCTGCTGGGCGCCGCATCCGCGGTGGAGCGCACGCTGGCCGCCTCGGCGGGAGCGCGCTGATGCGGGTCGCGATCATCGGAGCCGGCCTGGCCGGCGTCACGAGCGCGTATGAACTCGCGCTCCAGGGCCACGAGGTCCATGTCTTCGAACGCGACACCAGTGTCGCCACCGGCGCGAGCTTCGCGCCGCCGGGGCTGATCGCTCCGGGCCTGATGGCGGCGCGTCCGCAATGGCCGATGGCCTGGCGCGGCAAGCCCTCCCAGCTGGGATGGAAGCTGGCCCATTGGCGCGCCCGTCGCGCCCGCGGCCAGCAGGCGCTGCCCGAGGCGCTGCATGCGCTGGCGCTGCGCGGTCAGGCGGTGATGGCGGTCTGGCGGCGCGAGCTGCAGATGGACGTCGAGCGTGAAGGCGGCGTACTGATGCTGTGGCGCAACGCCAAGGACTACAAGGCGGCCGCGCCGCTGCTGGCGCGCCTGCAGGAGCGGCAGGTGCCGCATCGCGAGCTCGATGCCGAGGGCTGCCGCACGCACGAGCCCGGCCTGAACGCCGAGTCGCCGCTGCACGGCGGCATCCTGCTGACGCAGGACGAAGCCGCGAACGCGCGGCAGTTCAGCCAGGCGCTGAAGCTGGAAGCGCAGCGGCTGGGTGTGCGCTGGAACTTCAACACCGAGGTGCTGCGCATCGAGCCCGGCGCGCAACCCGCGGTGCACGTCGCCGCCGGCGAGCCGCTGCGCGTGGACGCGGTGATCGTCTGCGCCGGCAAGGGCGCGGCGGCGCTGCTGGCCGCGCAAGGCCTGAAGCTGCCCTGGGGCACGACCCACACCCACACGCTGACCGCGCCCTTGCGCCAGCTCGAGGCGCATCCCGACCTCGGCCCGCGCGCGACGGTGATCGACATGAGCCTGGGCGTCAGCCTGACGCGACTCGGCCAGCGCGTGCGCGTGGGCGGCGGCAACGAGCTGGGCGGCTCGTCGACGCAGCCGGACGGCCAGTCGATGGGCACGCTGCACCAGGCGGCGCACGACTGGTTCCCGGGCGCGCTGCTCGCGGCGGGCCAGCAGCGCTGGAAGACCGCGCGCTTGATGCTGGCCGACGAGCTGCCGCTGATCGGCGAATCCGGCTTGCCCGGCGTGTGGCTGAACATCGGCCATGGCGAACACGGCTGGACCATGGCCGGCGGCGCCGCGCAACTGCTGTCGGCGCGACTGGCCAAGAAGGACGCGGGCATCGACGCCGCGCTGCTGGAGCCGGGCCGACTGCGCTGAGCGCGCCGCTGCGAGGCAGCGGATAGAGTCGGCAGCATGTTGCCAGTGCTGCCCCTCTCCCACGATTGGTCCCTTCACGACGCGCCGTCGAGCCGCCGCATCGAGGCCGCGGCACTGTCGGTGCACCCACCCCATACGCTGATCGAGCGCGCCGGCCTGGCCGTGGCGCGACTGGCGCTCGCGCTGAAGCCGTCGGGCAAGCACGCACGGGTCTTCGCCGGACCGGGCAACAATGGCGGCGACGGACTCCTCGCGGCGCGCCATCTCGCGACGCGCGGGTGGTCGGTCGAGGTCATCCTCGTCGGCGCGATGCCGAAACCTGGGACCGATGCAGCCCATGCCTTCGAGGCGGCGCAGCAGGCTGGACTCTCGATGCGTCATGGCGTGTCGGATGCGCCCGGCATTCCCGGCACCCCAGAGCCAGCAAAGCACACCGGCGCGGCCGGCTGGGCCGACATCGTCATCGACGCCCTCCTCGGCCTCGGCGCTTCGCGCCCGCCCGACGGCGAGTTCGCCGCCGCGATCCAGGCCATCAACGCGTCACGTCAGAAGGGCGCGATCGTCCTGGCGGTCGACCTCCCCAGCGGGCTGGACGTCCGCACCGGACAGCCGCTCGGCGCCGACGTCGTCCGTGCCGACCACACGCTCAGCTTCCTCACGTTGAAGGCCGGCCTGTTCACCGGTGAGGGCCGCGCGCTCGCGGGCCGGATCTGGTTCGACGACCTGGACACCCCGGTGGGCGAGGACGGCATTGCTTCGCTCTTCGGCCCCCTTCACATCGAGCGCTGGCAGCGCGCCCATGAGCGCTCGGCCACCAGCCACAAGGGCCGCAACGGCGACGTGGTCGTGCTGGGCGGCGCACCCACGATGCGCGGCGCCGCCTGGCTCGCCGCGACCGCCGCGTTGAGCGCGGGCGCGGGCCGCGTCTACGCGGCGCTGCCCGACGACGACGGCAAGCCCTGGCCCGCTCGGCCCGAGCTGATGCACTGGGACTTCGACCGCTGGAACGCCCCGAGCGCCGACTGGCGCGAGGTCGTCGCGGTCTGCGGCTGCGGCGGCGGCTCGGCGATCGCGCCGGCCTTGTCGACGGTGATGCATTCGGCCACGCGGGCGGTGCTCGACGCCGATGCGCTCAATCTCATCGCCGCGGACGAATCGCTTCAGGCCGCCGTCCGCAAGCGCGCCGTGCAGGGCTGGGGGACGGTGCTCACGCCTCACCCGCTGGAGGCGGCGCGGCTGCTCGGACTTCGCTCGGCGGCGGACATCCAGGCCGACCGACTCGATGCCGCGAAGCAACTGGCGTCTCGTTTCGCGGCGACGGTGGTGCTCAAGGGCTCGGGCAGCGTCGTCGCAAGTCCCGGCCGACGCCCGGGCATCAACAGCACCGGCTCATCCGCGCTGGCGACCGCGGGCAGTGGCGATGTGCTCGCGGGCTGGATGGGCGGACTGTGGGCGCAGTCGCCCGACATCGCGCCGCACGAACTCGCCCGCGCCGCCGTCGCGTGGCACGGTGCGGCCGCGCAGGGGCATGCAGGTCCGTTGCTGGCAACGGACCTGATCGAGGCCATGGCCGCGCTGCATGCGCATTCCCGTTGAAACGCATGGCCGCTTGACCGTTCGGCCGTCAAACTGGGGGGGGCGAATCGCGGATCAAAGCGCTGTCGGACTTTTTGACAGTTTTGTTAACGCAGCCCGTACGGTTTCCTCACGACCCGCGCTAAGCCCTTGGCGCCCCTAGAACTAGGGGGAGTTGGCATGTTGTTTGCAAATGTGACAGCGGCCGCGACCTTGCCTATGCCGTCGCGCGCCCAGACTCCAAAACGAACAACAGACGAGGGAACCCCATGTTCAAGTCGATCAAAGCCGTCGCCGCCCTGGCGCTGGTTCTGCTGGCAGGCGCCAGCCAAGCCGCCCCGGTCCTGCTGGGCTCCGTCACGCATAACTACGGCAACGGCGCCAGCCTGTCCAATGGCGGCTACTCCAACAACAGCTGCGTCAAGTCGGGCTACGTCATCGTCAAGGACGCCGCGAACGGCTGCGGCAACTCGCGCTTCGCGGACAGCTTCGACTTCTCGTCGCTGAACATCGGCAGCGTCACCAGCCTGTCGCTGACGCTGACCTTCTCCGCCACCAACGACATCGCCTGGTTCATCTTCCCCGAAGACTGGCGCGTGCGTCCGGCCAGCGGCAGCACGGGCAGCGCCACGCTGTTCGACATGACCCGCACGGGCAGCACCATCAGCCAGACCTTCACCTTCACGGCCGCCAACCTGGACGTGTTCGCCAGCATCGTGGCCAACCGCAACTTCGGCCTGTGGTTCTCGGAAGAGTCGGCGTTCTCGCAGCAGTTCAACTTGCAATCGGCGACGCTCAACGTCAACGGCAACGCCGCCGTGGCCGCCGTGCCGGAACCGACCGCCCTGGCGCTGGCCTCGCTGGCGCTGCTGGCACTGGGCTTCGCTCGCCGCCGCAACGCGCGCTGATCGCTTCACGCCGAGCCGCGCGCCCAGCGCGACGGCACAAAAAACAAGGGTCTGGCGGCATCGCCAGGCCCTTTCTCATTGGCGTTTGTTCGACGCCCAAGGAGGATCAGTTGGTCCCGCTGCGCTTGCGGCGCGTCGCCTTGGCCGACGGCCCCGCGCTGCTCTTGGCCGCGACCGACTTGGCCGCGCCGCGCGCCGTGCGCTTGGCCGCCTTCACCGGATGCGTGTTCGAGGTCTTGGTCGCGCGCGCCGACTTGCGGCGCTCGGCCTGCAAGGCGCGGTCGACCTGCTCGATGCGCTCCAGCGCGTCGATCGCCGTCGGCGGATCGGGCAGCGGCACGGGCATCGGCTCAACCTTGGCGACCGCCGAGGAGCCGGCGCTCGCGGCGTCACGGCGGGCCCGTTTCTCCGCACGCTTGTCGAAGCGCTTGGCGTCGCCGCCATGCTTCTCGCCGAACTTGTCGCGATGCGCGCCGCGCAGCAGCCGCGCCTCGTCCTGCTCCCGCACCAGGCGGAAGTCGATCTTGCGACCGTCCAGGTCCACGCGGCTGACCTGCACCTGCACGCGCGCGCCGGTGGCGTAGCGGATGCCGGTGCGTTCGCCGCGCAGCTCCTGGCGCACCTCGTCGAAGCGGAAGTACTCGCCGCCGAGTTCGGTGATATGGATCAGGCCTTCGACATAGAGCGCATCCAGCTGCACGAACAAGCCGAAGCTGGTCACCGCGCTGACGGTGCCGGCGAATTCCTCGCCCAGGTGATCGCGCATGAAGCGGCACTTGAGCCAGGCCTCGACGTCGCGCGAGGCCTCGTCGGCGCGGCGCTCGTTGGCGCTGCAATGCGCGCCGACGACTTCCCAGCGCTCCGCCTCGGTCGACGCGGACGCGGGCGTCGGCGCCTTTGACGCCGGCTTGCCCGGCCGCTTGGGCATCGGGTTCGCCGCATCCATCTTGTGGGCGTCGAGCACGTACTTCTTCGAACCCAGCAGCGCCTTGATCACACGGTGGACCAGCAGGTCCGGATAGCGGCGGATCGGGCTGGTGAAGTGCGTGTAGGCCTGGTACGCGAGTCCGAAGTGGCCCGAGTTGGCCGGCGTGTAGATCGCCTGCTGCATCGAGCGCAGCAGCATCGTGTGGATCTGCTGCGCGTCGGGACGGTCCTTGGTCGCTTGCGCGATGGCCTGGAACTCGCCGGGCGTGGGATCGTCGCTGATGCCCATGCCGATGCCCAGCGCGCGCAGGTACGCCTGCAGCGTGCCGCGCTTCTCAGGGGTCGGGCCCTCGTGGACGCGGAACAGCGACGCATGCTTGCCGCCGGCGATGAAGTCCGCCGCGCAGACATTGGCGGCGAGCATCGCCTCCTCGATCAGACGATGGGCCTCGTTGCGGGTACGCGGGACGATCTTCTCGATGCGGCCGTTGTCGTCGCAGACGATCTGGGTCTCGGTGGTCTCGAAGTCGATCGCGCCGCGTTTGCCGCGTTGCGACAGCAGCGCACGGTAGACCTCGTGCAGATGCAGCAGATGCGGCACCAGCGTCTTGCGCTTGTGAGCCTCGGGGCCATGGGTGTTGCCCAGGATCGCCGCGACTTCCGTGTAGGTGAAGCGCGCGTGCGAGTTGATGACCGCCGGATAGAACTGGTAGGCGTGGAGCTCGCCGGCTTCCGTGACGAGCATGTCGCAGACCATGGACAGGCGATCCTGCTCCGGGTTCAGCGAGCACAGCCCGTTCGAGAGCTTCTCCGGCAGCATCGGGATGACGCGGCGCGGGAAGTAAACCGAGGTCGCGCGCTCATACGCGTCGCGGTCCAGCGGCTCGCCCGGCTTGACGTAATGGCTGACGTCGGCGATCGCGACCAGCAGGCGCCAGCCCTTGAACGCCGTCTTGCCGCGGCCCTGCTTGTGCGGCTCGCAGTAGACCGCGTCGTCGAAGTCGCGCGCGTCCTCACCGTCAATCGTGACGAGCGCGACGTCGCGCAGGTCGATGCGGTTCTTCATGTCGGCGGCGCGCACCTTGTCCGGCAGCTTCGCGGCCTGCGCGAGCGTCTCGGCGCTGAAGGCGTGCGGCACCTCGTACTTGCGCACCGCGATCTCGATCTCCATGCCGGGATCGTCGATCTCGCCCAGCACCTCGGTCACGCGACCGACGGGCTGCGAGTACAGCGAGGGGGGCTCGGTCAGCTCGACCGCGACGATCTGGCCGGCGGTCGCATTGGCGATCGCGTTCTTCGGGATGAGGATGTCCTGGCCGTAGCGCTTGTCCTCCGGGGCGACGAGCCAGATGCCCGATTCGAGCAGCAGGCGGCCGATGATGGGCTTCTTGCGGCGCTCCAGAATCTCGAGCACGCGCCCTTCGGGCCGGCCGCGTTTGTCGAGCCGCACGATGCGCACGCGCAGGCGATCGCCGTGCATCACCGTGTGCATTTCCTGGGACGACAGATAGACGTCGGACTGGCCGTCGTCGGGCATCAGGAAGCCGTGCCCGTCGCGATGGCCTTGAACCGTGCCCTCGACTTCGCCCATCAGCGAACTGTTTTGCTGAGGGCTTGTGTTCTTGAAGTTTTTGATAGTAGAATCCTTGTCTTTCCTGAAACGCAAAAGCTTTCCAGAGCGTTTCGAGAAACTGAAGGCTCAAGAATACTTCAAAGTAGCTTGAGCGAGTTTTTCGGAGCGTTGGCTTTTGAACCTTGCCCAGGTGGCGGAATTGGTAGACGCACTAGTTTCAGGTACTAGCGGGTAACTCCGTGGAGGTTCGAGTCCTCTCCTGGGCACCATAATTCGAAAAGCCGGCCTCGTGCCGGCTTTTCTCATTCTGCCGCCCAGGAAGTGATGTCCTGCGGACATCACGGGAGGACTCGAATGGTTTGGACCGGCAGGTCCAAACCGGGGTCGCGCTTGCGTGACCGAGTCCTCTCCGCGGCGTCAGCGAGCCTGCGAACTCTCGCACCCGCCTCCTCCAAGAAAAAAAGGGCTGACATTCTCGTCAGCCCTTTCGTTCATCAGATCGCGAATTTCTTCGCCAGCGCGTCCGGCCGCAGCGAGTCGTAGTCCTCGAACGGCTGATGGATCCACGGGCTGGTTTCCAGCATCTCGACGTAGTAATCCGGGGTGTACTCCGACACGCTCTTGGTCCAGATCACCGCCGAGCGCAGCTCGCTGATGGACGGCATGCCGCGCAGGCGCTCCACCACAGCCTTCAGCGTCACGCCCGAATCCGCCAGGTCGTCGACCAGCAGCACGCGGCCGGCCAGCTCGCCCTTGGGCATGGTGATGTACTTGGCGATGTCCAGACGGCCTTGGATCGTGCCGGCCTCGGCGCGATAGGAACTGGTGGACATGATGCCCAGCGGCTTGTCGAACACGCGCGACAGCACGTCGCCCGGACGCATGCCGCCACGGGCCAGGCACAGGATCTGGTCGAACTGCCAGCCGGAGGCATGCACCTTCAGCGCCAGACGTTCGATCAGCAAGTGATATTCGTCCCAGGACACGTACAGGTGTTTGCCGTCATCGGTCAACATGGGGAGGGCTCCTCAGCGATATAGGGGTGAAGTCGGAATGGAGGGTCTGAGGCGGACAGCTCAGGCCTGGAACGGATGCTGCAGCAGGATGGTGTGATCACGGTCGGGACCGGTGGACACCATGGCGATCGGCGCGCCGATCACTTCCTCGACGCGCTTGAGGTACTTGCGCGCGTTCTCGGGCAGTTGCTCCCAGCGGGTGATCCCGAAGGTCGACTCGGTCCAGCCGGGGAACACTTCATAGATCGGCTTGCAGGCCACGATCTCGTCGGCATCCAAGGGGAGGATGTCCACGGTCTTGCCGCCCAGCTCATAGCCGACGCACATGTTGATCTCGGGCAGGCCGTCCAGCACGTCCAGCTTGGTCAGGCACAGGCCGGTGATGCCGTTGATGATGATGGAGCGCTTCAGCGCGGCCGCATCGATCCAGCCGCAGCGGCGCGCGCGACCGGTCACGGTGCCGCGCTCCTGGCCGACGGTCGACAGGTGGTGGCCGACGGTGCCCGGGGTCTCCCAGTCCAGCTCGGTCGGGAAGGGACCGGAGCCCACGCGCGTCGCATAGGCCTTCGTGATGCCCAGCATGTAATGCAGCATCTGCGGACCGACGCCCGCGCCCGCGGCGGCGTTGCCGGCGACGCAGTTGCTCGAGGTCACGTAGGGATAGGTGCCGTGGTCGATGTCCAGCAGCGTGCCCTGCGCGCCTTCGAACAGGATGTTGTCGCCCGCCAGGTGCGCCTTGTGCAGCATGTAGCCGACGTCGGCCATCATCGGCTTGATCTGGTCGGCCAGGGACATCGCGTGGTCGAAGACCGATTGGAACTCCACCGCCTTGGCGTTCAGGTAGCCGGTCAGCGCCACGTTGTGCAGCTCGATCAGCTCCTTGAGCTTCTTGGCGAAGCGATCCGGATGCTTCAGGTCCTGCACGCGCAGCGCGCGGCGGGCGACCTTGTCTTCATAGGCCGGGCCGATGCCCTTGCCGGTGGTGCCGATCTTGCCGCTGCCGCTGCTTTCGCGCAGCGCCTCGCGGGCACGGTCGACCTCGACGTGGAAGGGCAGGATCAGCGGGCAGGACTCGCTGATGAACAGGCGCGAGCGCACTTCCACGCCGGCCTTTTCCAGACGCTCGATTTCCGACAGCAGGTGGGTCGGGTCCAGCACCACGCCGTTGCCGATGTAGCAGGCCACGCCGTCGCGCATGATGCCCGAGGGGATCAGTTGCAGCGCCGTCTTCACGCCCTTGATGACCAGCGTGTGGCCGGCGTTGTGACCGCCCTGGAAACGCACCACGCCCTGGGCGTGATCGGTCAGCCAGTCCACGACCTTGCCCTTGCCCTCGTCACCCCACTGGGTGCCGACGACCACCACGTTGCGGCCGCGCGCGATCTCACTGCTTTGCATGTTGTTCATCCGATGATTGGGTTGGATTACGGGTGGATGCCTGACGCGCCGCTCACAGCGAACGCAGCACCCACTGACCGCCGGCCTGAACCAGCTCGCGGTCGCATTCGAACTCGTCGTTCTCTTGTTCGTGGCCTGGTAGGACGCAGACCACGGTTTCGCCCTGCTCGCGCAAACGGCGGACGGCCGCGCGCAGATCAGGGGCTTCGCCCCACGGCGCACGCACCGCGGCCCGCAGGGACGTCGTTGGGATCAGCCCCACCAGCGTCTTCAGATCCAGACTGAAACCGACCGCCGGGCGACGACGGCCGAAGACCGCGCCGACCTCGTCGTAGCGGCCGCCGCGCAGCACCGCATCGCTGCAGCCTTGCGCGTAGAGCGCGAAACGTGCGCCGCTGTAATAGCCGAAGCCGGGAAGATCGGCCAGGTCGACACCGATGCGCACGTCGGGATAGGCGGCCGTCAGATGACGGATCAGCCATTCCAGATCGTCCAGCGCAGCGGTCACCAGCGCATTCGCCGGCAGCGCGCGACGCGCGTCGGCCAGCACTTCCGCGCCGCCATAAAGCTTCAGCAGCGCCTGCAGCGACGCGACGACCTCGGGCGACAGCTCGCGCGCGAACGCGGCGACACCGGCGGCATCCTTGGCCGCCATCGCAGAGACAAGCGCCGTCAGCCGGTCCTCGCTCAGCGTGTGCCCGCCCAGCAGGCCGCGCACCAGACGGGCGTCGCCCAGATCCAGCACCAGGCCGGTGAGGCCCGCGCGCTGCATCGCATCGATGGCCAGCTCCTGCGCTTCCAGGTCGGCCTCCAGGCCGGCGTGGCCGTAGATCTCGACACCAAACTGCAGCGGCTCGCGGGTGGCGGTCAGACCTTCGGCGCGCGTGTGCAGCACCGGGCCGCAGTAGCAAAGCCGCGTCACGCCGGCGCGATTCAGCAGATGCGCATCGATGCGGGCGACCTGCGGCGTCGTGTCGGCGCGCAGACCCAGCGACCGGCCGGACAGCTGGTCGACGAGCTTGAAGGTCTTGAGATCCAGCGCCTGGCCGGTGCCGGAAAGCAGCGAGTCGAGATGCTCCAACATCGGGGGCATCACCAGCTCGCAACCATAGGTCCGCGCCATGTCCAGCAACTCGCGGCGCAGTTCTTCGATGCGGCGGGCCTGGGAGGGCAGGACGTCAGCAATGTGCTCGGGCAGCAGCCAAGCAGAGGCCATGGACGTTCAGGAGGGGGTTAAAAACGGCATTGTACCGGGGTCGCGACGAACCCCGGCATGCCCGACCCTCACGCGGGGGTCGCGCGGCATGCCCTCGCGGCGGGGATGCCGCGAAAAAACCACGGGGACGCGACCACCGGCCCGCCCCCGTCGATCGCGGCACCCTCCCCGGCCACGACAGCCAGGAGGACCCGCATCATCGCGTCAATGGGCCCTCCAAAGAAGGCACGCCGCGCGATGGCCGCTTACTTGCGCGGCGCCGTCGGAGCGGGCGCTGCCGCACCGGGGCCACCGGTACGCATGGTGTTGAAGAACTGGCTGTTGGGGTCCAGCACCATCACGTCGCTCTTGCTCTTGAAGCTGCGCTGATAGGCGTCCAGCGAGCGATAGAACTGAGCGAACGCGGGGTCGCGGCCGAAGGCTTCGGCATACAGCGCGGAAGCCTTCGCGTCGCCCTCACCCATGGTCTTCTGCGCATCGCGATAGGCCTCGGCGGTGATGATCTCGCTCTGCTTGTCGGCGTCGGCCTTGATCTTCTCGCCCTCGGCGGCACCGGTCGAGCGCAGCTCGTTGGCGACCCGCGCGCGCTCCGACTTCATGCGGTTGTAGACCGACTCGGTGATGCTGGACGAGAAGTCCACGCGCTTGACCCGCACATCGACAATCTCGATGCCAAATTGCTTGGCCTCTTCCTCGAGGCGCTTGCGCACGTCCAGCATGACCTTCTCGCGCTCGGTGGCCAGCACCGCGCGCACGGTGCGCTTGGTGACTTCCTCGTTCAGCGCGGCCTGTACGATCGGGCTCAGGCGGGCTTCCAGATTGCGTAGGTTGGTGCCGCTGTTGCGGATGTACTGGCGCGAATCGACGATGCGCCACTTCACCAGCCAATCGATGACCAGCGACTTCTTTTCAGCCGTGAAGATCGGACGCGAGTCCGGGCTGTCCAGCGTCTGCACGCGGCGGTCCAGGAAGACCACATTCTGCAGCGGCGGAGGCAGCTTGAACTTCAGACCGGGCTCGGTGATGACTTCCTTGATCTCACCCAGCGAATAGACGACAGCGAACTGGCGCTGGTCGACGACGAACAGCGTCGAGCTGGCGACCATGAACAGGATCAGCAGGCCCAGGACGACGGAGACGATGCGATTCATTGTTGTTGGCTCCTGTCGTTCAGCGGCCGTCGCGGTCGCGGCTGCGCATGCTGTCGCGCGAGCGCGGATCCGTACCGATCGCGCCGGTGCTCGTGGACGGATCCGGCGTGGTGATCGCGGGGGTCGGCGTCGTGGTGGTCACCGTGCCGGTGCCCTGCTGCTGCATCAGCTTGTCCAGCGGGAGATACAGCAGATTCGAGCCGCTGCGGGCGTCGACCATCACCTTCGTGATGCGCGAGTAGACCTGCTGCATCGTGTCGATGTAGAGCCGGTCGCGCGTGACCTGCGGGGCCTTCTTGTACTCGTCGAGCACGCTCTTGAAGCGCTGCGAATCACCGTCGGCAAAGGACACGACCCGAGCGCGATAGCCCTCGGCGTCCTCGCGCAGACGGGCGGCCTTGCCCTGGGCGCGCGGGATCACGTCGTTGGCGTAGGCCTCGCCCTCGTTCTTCAGACGTTCGCGGTCCGCGGTGGCGCGGAAGGCGTCGTCGAAGGCGGCCTGCACCTGCTCGGGCGGCTGCACGTTGCCGACATTGACGTTGACGACCTGGATGCCGGTCTTCAGACGGTCCAGCTGTACCTGGATGGACTTGGCCAGATCGGTGGCGATCAGGTCGCGCTGCTCGTATAGCACCGAGTCCATGTTGCTGCGGCCGACGATCTCGCGCACGGCCGACTCGGCCGCCTGCGTGACCGCGTCATCGGTGTTGGCGTTCTCGAAGAGGTAGTCGCGCGCATCCTTCAGCCGGTACTGCACGGTGAAGCGGATGTCGACGATGTTCTCGTCCTGCGTCAGCATCGACGAGTCGCGCAGGCCCGAGGCCTGTCCCACCGAGCTGCGGCCGACCTCGACCGATTGCAGCTGCGTGAACTGCACGACCTCGTGCGCCTGGAACGGGTACGGGAGCCGGTACTGGATGCCGGCATCCACCGTGCGGCTGTACTTGCCGAAGGACGTGATCACGCCCTGCTGGCCTTCCTGCACGATGAACACGCCGCTGGCCAGCCAGCCCAGCACCACCACGCCCAGCACCAGGCTGATGCCGATGCCGGCGCCCTTCATGTCGGGCTGATAGTTGCCGCCACCGTTGCCGGACGGGCCGCCGCCGTCGTTGTTGCCGCCTCGGCCGCCGAACAGCCGCGAGAGCTTGCGATTGAAATCGCGCCAGAGTTCGTCCAGATCCGGCGGGCCCTCGTTGCGGCCGTTGCTCATCCAGAGCCCCACCCAGCGACGCAGGCCCGTGGCTCCCTGAGGGTCACGTCCACGGCCTGCGATGGACATGCGATCGTCTTGATTCATACGCATCCTGATGAGGAAGTCTTGTTGCAAGTATCGGGCATCGCGAGGGGGCACCGCACGCTGTCAACCTGTGCGTCCCTGCGGATGATCCTGGGCCTCGTGTCGATCTTGGGGCAGGTCTTGCCCATTCAAGTCAGCGCCCTCGTCGTCCAGGTCAGGCGAAACCTCGTCCGAATGATCGTGCGCGGCCTCGGCATCCGCCATGCCCGCGTACTCGGGCACGGGCGCGGCCTGCATCAGCGAGGCAACCATCGCGCGCAGCTCGTCCAGGCCTTCGCCCTGCACCGCGCTGACGAAGATGCGCGGCAGCCGCTGGCCGCCGTGCTCGCCCCCGATGCGGGTCAGCCAGTCCTGCAGCGCACGCGGGCGCTGCGTCGGCTCCAGCAGATCGAGCTTGTTGTAGACGAGGATCTGCGGGATGTGCTCCGCGCCGATTTCGGCGAGAACCCGTTCCACCTCTTCCATCTGCTCGCTCAGCACCGGGCTGGCCGCATCGACGACATGCAGCAGCAGGTCCGCGTCGGCGGCCTCTTGCAGCGTGGCCTTGAAGGCCTCGACCAGCTTGTGCGGGAGATCGCGGATGAAGCCCACCGTGTCCGACAGCGAGACGCTGGTCCCCGCCTCCTCGAGATAAAGCGAGCGCGTGGTCGTGTCCAGCGTCGCGAAGAGCTGGTTGGCCGCATAGGCTTTGGCCTTGGTCAGCGCATTGAACAGCGTGCTCTTGCCCGCGTTGGTGTAGCCCACCAGCGAGACCCGGAACACGCCATTGCGCGCCCGCGCGCGGCGCTGCGTGGCGCGCTGCTTCTGGACCTTCTTGAGCCGTTCCTTGATCGACTTGATGCGGTCGTCGATCATGCGGCGGTCCAGCTCGATCTGGCGCTCGCCAGGGCCGCCGCGCATGCCGATGCCGCCGCTCTGGCGCTCCAGATGGCTCCAACGGCGCACCAGGCGCGTGGCCAGGTACTGCAGCCGCGCGAGCTCCACCTGCAGCTTGCCCTCGAAGCTCTGCGCGCGGGCGGCGAAGATCTCCAGGATCAAGGCCGTGCGGTCAGCCACGGGCACCCCAAGATGGCGTTCGAGGTTGCGCTGCTGGGCGGGTGAAATCGCCTGGTCGAAGAGCACGGTGTGCGCGCCCAGGGCTTGCACCATCAGCTTGATCTCGTCGGCCTTGCCGGATCCGATGAACAGCGCGGCGTCGGGCGCCTTGCGCTTGGCCACGACGCGGGCCACCGGCGTGTCGCCCGCGGATTCCGCGAGCAGTGCGAGTTCGTCGAGGGTGGGATCGAAGGGCTCGCCTCGGCCCAGGTCGACACCCACCAGAATGGCGCGCGCCGCCTCGGGGGGCGGCGTCGAATGAGAGGGATCTTGCGTTGTCAAGATTCTGTCGTGCGGCGAGCCGGTTCGCGGCCCGCGTCATGCGCCCTGATCACCGGCGCGGCATCGACATCGATGCGCGCGCGAGCGGAATCAGTTGCTGGCGTCGTTGGTCTCGCCGGGGTGGAAATTCACCGCGCGAGTGGGGACCACCGTGGAGATGGCGTGCTTGTAGACCATCTGCGTGACCGTGTTGCGCAGCAGGACCACGTACTGGTCAAAGGACTCGATGTGGCCCTGCAGCTTGATGCCGTTCACCAGGTAGATGCTCACGGGAACATGCTCCTTGCGCAGCTGGTTCAGGAAGGGGTCTTGCAAGAGTTGTCCTTTGTTGCTCACGATATGCTCCGTGTTGTGAGAGAGAGGTGTTGGAACCCCGCACCTTATCACAGCACCGGGTTTCCCCGGACTGGCCGCGAATCAGGTTTCGGCGAACGGATTCTTGGACGAGCGCAACTCGATCTTCAGTGGGGTACCGACCAGCTTGTAGTGATCGCGGATGCGGCCCTCCAGGTAGCGCTTGTAGACGTCGCTGACCCCTTCCAGCGCATTCCCGTGGATCACGACGATCGGCGGATTCATCCCGCCCTGGTGGGCGTAGCGCAGCTTGGGCCGGGAGATCCCGGCCCGCTGCGGCTGCTGATGCTGGACCGCTTCCTGGATCAGGCGCGTCAGCACCGGCGTGGTCATCTTGCGGTAGGCCGACGAGTACGCGTCCGCCAGCGCCTTCCACAGCGGTCCCAGGCCCTGGCGCTTGAGCGCCGAGATCTTGAGGATGGGGGCGAAGCGCAGGAAGGCCAGACGCGTCAGGATCTGGCGCTCGATGGTCTCGCGCTGATAGCTGTCGATGGCGTCCCACTTGTTGATCGCGATGACGACCGCGCGGCCGCTGTCCAGCGCGTAGCCGGCGATGTGGGCGTCCTGGTCGGTCACGCCCTGCGTGGCGTCGATCAACAGCAGCACCACGTTGGCGTCGGAGATCGCCTGCAGCGTCTTCACGACCGAGAATTTCTCGATCGCCTCGAAGACCTTGCCCTTGCGGCGCAGGCCGGCCGTATCGATCAGCTTGAACTTCTGACCGCCGTGCTCGAAGTCGACGCTGATGGCGTCGCGCGTCGTGCCGGGCATGTCGAAGGCGACCAGACGTTCCTCGCCCAGCCAGGTGTTGATCAGCGTGCTCTTGCCGACGTTGGGCCGGCCGGCGACCGCCAGGCGGATCGCCTTGGACTCGTCCTCTTCCTCCGCGTCGCCTTCGAAGACCGCGTCCTCGGGCACCTCGAAGCTGTCCAGCACCGCCTCCAGCAGCGAGCGGATACCCTGCCCGTGCGCGGCCGAGACCGGATGCGGCTCGCCCATGCCGAGCTCATGGAACTCGGCCAGCAGCGGACTGTCGCTCATGCCCTCGGCCTTGTTGACGGCGACGAAGACGCGCTTGTTGCACTGGCGCAGGTAGCGTCCGATGTCCTGGTCCTGGCCGGCCAGGCCGGTGCGCACGTCCAGCACGAAGATCACCGCATCCGCCTCGGCCACGGCCTGGCGGGTCTGCTTGGCCATCTCCTTGACGATGCCGGTCGAGCTGTCCGGCTCGAAGCCGCCGGTGTCAATGACGATGAACTCGCGATCGCCCAGGCGACCGTCGCCGTAATGGCGGTCGCGCGTGAGGCCGGAGAAGTCCGCGACGATGGCGTCGCGGCTCTTCGTCATCCGGTTGAACAGCGTGGACTTGCCCACATTGGGGCGGCCCACCAGGGCGATCACAGGTTTCATGTCAGTCTTGGCGCAGCGCGAACAGCCGTCCGCCGCGGGTGGCGATCAGCACGGTGTCGCCGAGTTGGACCGGCGCCGCGGCAATGCCGGAGCTGTCGGTGGAGAGTCGTTGAATGGTCTGGCCCTTGTCGCGCGACAGGAAGTGCACATAGCCCTCCGAGTCGCCGACGATGACGGACTTGTCCGTCACCAGCGGGGCGCTGAGCTTGCGATTCTGGAACTGGTCCGCAGTCCAGACCACGTCGCCGGTGCGCGTGGCCCAGGCGGTCAGGCGGTCCGAGGCGTCGCCGCCGACGACCAGCGTGGCGTCGGTGCCCACGCCCTGCGTGCCGCCGACGTTGCGGCTCCAGATCGAGTTGCCGCGATCGGCGTTGATGCAGGCCACGGCCGATTGGAAGGCGCGGGCGCAGAACACATCCTTGTCGCGGCCCATCGGGGCGACCAGGTCGGCCAGACGCTCGACTTCGTTGGTGCCGCGCGGGTTGGACACGGTCGCTTCCCACATCAGCAGGCCGCGGTTCGGGTCGATGCCGGCCAGGCGGGCGCCCTGCCCCACCAGAAGCGTGTTCTGATAGGCGCCGATGACACCCGCCTGCTGCAGGGTGAGCGGCTCGCCCGGACGGCGCAGTTCCCACAGGCGGCGGCCGTCGGCGGCGTCGAAGGCCAGCACCGCGCGATCCAGCGTCAGCACGAAGACGCGCTCGCCGGCGACGAAGGGCGCCGTCACGACCGGGGTCGTCAGCGCCTTGCGCCACAGGATCTTGTCGCCCTCGGTGACGACCAGCTCGTTCTCGCGCGTGACGGCGGCG
This sequence comes from Roseateles sp., assembly GCF_039595295.1. Taxonomy (GTDB): domain Bacteria; phylum Pseudomonadota; class Gammaproteobacteria; order Burkholderiales; family Burkholderiaceae_C; genus Roseateles. Next base: position 132,398 of record NZ_JBCNLU010000005.1, on the reverse strand, counting down.
GCGAAGCGGCCGTCGCTGCCGACGCCGGCGCTCAGGCCTTTGCCGATCTCGGCGCGCCACAGCGTGGTGCCGTCCTTGGCGGAGAGGGCGCTGATCACGCCGTCCGAGCCGCCGACCACGAAGCGGTCATTGACGGCGGTGATCGACAGCGGGAACTTGACGCTGTCCACGCGCGCTTCCCAGGCCACGCGGGCCTGCAGCGACGGGGTGATGGTTTCCAGCGGCGCGGGCTTGATCTCCTTGGAGGAGGAGAACAGCGAGCAGGCGCTCAGCGCCATCGCCATGCCGCCCAGCGCCAGCGTGCGGACCAGGACTCGGCTGTTGAAGCGGGCGATCATTGCGCGGCTCCCGGAGCGTCTTCAGAAGCGACCGCCACGCCCAGCGTGGCCAGCTTGGCTTCGAGCAGGCGGCGGTAGTCCAGCTGCTTGTCCATGCCGTCGTAGGCCTTCTTGAACTGCGTGCGGGCCTCGTCGGGCTTGTTCTGCAGCAGGGCCAGATCGCCGCGGCGGTCGGCGACCAGCGGGCCGAAGTCGGCGCTCTTGACCGCGTCCAGCGTCTTGCCGGCTTCGGCGTACTGCTTGGACTCCATCTGCAGCGCCGACAGGCGCAGGCGGGCCAGGTCGCGGTAGGCGTCGCCCTTGGCGTTGTCGGCGGCCCAGGTGAGCGTCGTACGCGCCTCGTCGCCCTTGCCCTTGTCCAACTGCAGCTTGGCGGCCACCAGAGCGCCTTGCGCGGTGTAGCCGGTCGAGCCGAAGTCCGACTTCATCGCGTTGAAGATGGTCGTTCCCTTGGCGACGTCGCCGGCCTGCGCCGCGCGTTCCAGTTCGCTGAACATGGCGCCGGCCTTGGCGGCCTGGTTGCGCTGCCAGTAGTTCCAGCCGGTCCAGCCGGCGTAGCACAGCAGCGCCAGCGTCAGCAGCCAGGTGATCGCATTGCCCCAGCGCTTCCAGAACGCCTTGAGCTGCTCCAGCTGTTCCTGTTCTTCGAGATCGAGATGAGACGCCATGTGCGTGAAACGGTCCGTCGGTTAATGGATCAAGCCGGCGCCGACCTCTCGGTCGTTCCGGCGAAGCCGCGATTATGCGGTGCGCAGATCGGCCGCCCAGGTTGCCGCCGCGTGAAGCGGCCGACTCACTTGCTCGCCTTCGCCGCGAAGCGGCTTGACCGCGACCTCGCCGCGTGCCAGCTCGTCGGGGCCGAACACCAGCGCCCAGCGGGCACCGGACGAATCCGCCTTCTTGAACTGCGCCTTGAACGAGCCGCCGCCCGCATGCATCTGCACCGCCACGCCGGCGGCGCGCAACGCCTCCAGCACCGGCATGGCCTGCGGCAGCGCCGCGGCGTCGGGCAGGATCGCGTAGACGTCAGGGGACGACGACGGGACCGCCAGGCCCAGCTCGTCGATCAGCAGCAGCAGACGCTCGACGCCCAGACCGAAGCCCACGGCCGGCGTCGGCTTGCCGCCGAGCTGCTCGAACAATCCGTCGTAGCGACCGCCGCCGCAGACCGTGCCCTGCGAGCCCAGCTGATCCGTGACCCACTCGAAGACGGTCAGGTTGTAGTAGTCCATGCCGCGCACCAGGCGCGTGTTGACGCGGTATGCCAGGCCCGCGGCGTCCAGGATGGCGCGCACCGCGTTGAAGTGGGCCAGGCTGGCCTCGCCCAGGAAGTCCATCAGATGCGGGGCGGCCTCGACCACCTCCTGCATCGCGGGGTTCTTCGTGTCCAGGATGCGCAGCGGGTTGGTGTGCAGGCGGCGCTTGGCGTCCTCGTCCAGCTTGTCGGCGTGCGCCTCGAAGTGGGCGATCAGGGCGGCGCGATGCGCGGCGCGCTCTTCGGGCTGGCCCAGCGAGTTCAGCTCCAGTCGCACATGCTGGCCGACCACCAGACCCAGTTCCTGCCACAGGCGGCGGATCATCAGGATGATCTCGGCGTCCACGTCCGGACCGGCGAAGCCCAGGGCCTCGACGTCCAGCTGGTTGAACTGGCGGTAGCGGCCCTTCTGCGGGCGCTCGTGGCGGAACATCGGTCCCATCGTCCACAGACGCAGCGGGCCGTTGTAGAGCGCGTTGTGCTCGACCATCGCGCGCACGATGCCGGCGGTGGCTTCCGGACGCAGCGTGAGCTGGTCGCCATTCATGCTGTCGGTGAAGGAGTACATCTCCTTCTCGACGATGTCGGTCACCTCGCCCAGGCCGCGCACGAACAGCGCGGTCGGCTCGACGATCGGGGTCAGCATGTACTGGTAGCCGTAGCGCTGCAGCACGCCGCGCAGCGTGGTCTCGAACCAGCTCCACAGCTGGCTGCTGGGCAGCTTGTCCTTGCGGTCGACACTTGCCGGGAGGATGTCATTCATCCCCTTCACGGCCTGGATGTTCTTGCTCATGCGGTGGTGGTGCTCGCGCCGAAGCGCTTCTCGATGTAGGTCTCGACCAGGGCGTGGAACTCCGTGGCGATGTTGTCGCCGCGCAGGGTGAGCGCCTTCTGGCCGTCGATGAAAACAGGGGCGGCCGGCGCCTCGCCGGTGCCGGGCAGGCTGATGCCGATGTCGGCGTGCTTGCTCTCGCCCGGGCCGTTGACGATGCAGCCCATCACGGCCACCTTCATGTTCTCGACGCCGGGGTACTTGTCGCGCCAGATCGGCATCTGCGCACGCAGGAAATCGTCGATCTGCTTGGCCAGTTCCTGGAACGTGGTGCTGGTCGTGCGGCCGCAGCCGGGGCAGGCGGTGACGCTGGGGTTGAAGGCGCGCAGACCCAGCGATTGCAGGATCTCCAGCGCGACCACGACTTCCTGGGTGCGCGACTCGCCGGGCTGCGGCGTCAGCGAGACGCGGATCGTGTCGCCGATGCCCTCCTGCAGCAGCACGCCCAGCGCCGTGGCCGAGGCCACCGTGCCCTTGGTGCCCATGCCGGCCTCGGTCAGCCCCAGGTGCAGCGCGTAGTCGCAGCGCTTGCTCAGCGCGCGGTAGACCGAGATCAGGTCCTGCACGCCGCTGACCTTGCAGCTGATGATGATGTTGTCCGGGTTCATGCCCAGTTCGCGGGCATAGGACGCCGACGACAGCGCCGACTGGATCAACGCCTGGTACATGACCTGCTTGCCGTCCCACGGATTCGCGCGCTTGGCGTTGTCGTCCATCATCTGGGCCAGCAGCTCCTGATCCAGGCTGCCCCAGTTCACGCCGATGCGCACGACCTTGTCGTACTGGATCGCGGCCTCGATCATCTGGGCGAACTGGCGGTCCTTCTTGTCGCCCTTGCCGACGTTGCCCGGATTGATCCGGTACTTGGACAGCGCCTGCGCCATGGCCGGATGCTCGGTGAGGAGCCGATGGCCGTTGTAATGGAAGTCGCCCACCAGCGGCACGTCGATGCCCATGCGGTCGAGCTGCTCGCGGATGTGCGGAACGGCGTCGGCGGCCTCCGGCGTGTTGACGGTGATGCGCACCAGCTCGGAGCCGGCGACGGCCAGTTCCTTGATCTGGATGGCGGTCTCGATGACGTCGACCGTGTCGGTGTTGGTCATCGACTGCACGCGCACCGGCGCGTCGCCGCCGATGGTGACCACGCGGTTGCCCCAGCGCACCTGCGCCTGGCGCGAGCGGCGCGCGGCCGGCGCGGCGGCGGAGATCAGGTCCGACAGATCGGCGTCAGCGACGTCGGCGGCGAGATCGAGGGAGACTGGCTTGTCCATCATGCGGCGCTCTTGCGAACTGGCGATAAAGAGGTTGAGGCTGTGCGGCGCCGTGTGAGGCGGGTTCAGTTCAGGTCGAAGCGGGCGACGTTGTCGCGCGCTCGGGCCGCCAGGTCCACCGGCTGACCGCGGAACACCAGCGCCGTGCCCGACACATTGCCCACGCGCAGCTTGAGCGGGGCGACACCGTTGACGTCGACCTGATCACCGGCGCGCATCAGCTTGGAAAGCAAGACCTGCCCCTTGGCGTCGACGACCTCGACCCAGGATTCGGCGCTGGCCTTGACGACCAGCGGCGAGGATCCGGGCGGCGGCGCCACCGGCGTCGCCGGACCGGTCGCGGCGGCAGTCGGCGCCGGCGCCGCCGAGGCGCCCGCGTTCTGGGCGTTCGGGTTCTGAGCGTTCGGCGTGGCGGTCGACGGGACCGTCGTCGCGGGCGCCGTGCCCGGCGCGGTCGTCACCGGCGCGCCGGCCATCTGCGGCGATTGCGGCGACTGCGCGGACATGCTGGCTCCCGGCACCACGGCGAACGCGGCCTCCGACGAAGCGGCCACCGGCGCATCGGCCGTGGGCGCGGCCTCACCGCCGACAGCGGCATCCGTCGTCGCGGCCGGCGTGTTCGTCGAGTTCGCGGCGGCGGTGTCCGCGCCGCGCAGACGCTGCGCCACCGCGTCGATCCAGGTCGAGGGGACCGCGTAGACGGCGATCGCCGCCACCAGCAGCGCACCGGCGCCCAGCACCACCGGACGCTTGAGCAGCTCGGTGGAGAGCATCGGCTCCTGGCTCATCGCGCGCTCGCGGAATGGCTGGTTCAGCCCCGGCGACACGCGATCCAGAGACGCTTCGGCCCCCGTGCTCGGCAGCATCTTGAGCACCGGCTCGGCCTCGACCTTGAGCACCCGGCACATCGAGCGCGCCAAGGCCCGCGCGAAGGTTGCGTCGGGCAGGTCCTGATAGCGATCGGCTTCCAGCGCCTCCAGCTTGGACTGCGGCACCTTCAGCGTCGCGGCCAGCGCAGCGATGTGCAGACCGCGGGCCTCGCGCGCGCGGCGCAATGCGGCGCCGGCCGTGGCCGCCGCGGAAACAGCCGGCTCGGCCGCGGTCGTCGCCTCGTCGGCCGCCATCGGAGTCATGCGATGTCCCTCATTCATCGAATCGACCATTGTTCAGCGCTTGTGTCTCGGCCGCCTGCGGGTACTTGCGCCGCAGCTGCTGGCCCAGATCGTCCATCGTGGACGTGTTGCCCATGCGGCGCTCGATGCGCAGTTCCAGCCACAGGCTGGCCGCGTTCGACTGCTCCACATTCGCGTTGACGCGGCGCGCATAGAAGCGCGCGCGTTCATATTCGCCCTGGCGGTACAGCACCTCGCCCAGGTTGAGCGCCACGGTCGGATTGCCGGGGTCGAGCTCAAAGGCCTTGGACAGGTGAGCTTGCGCCGGGATCAGACGTCCCTCGCGCGCCTCGCAGGCGCCCCAGGCCAGCCAGGTGCGGGCGGGCGTGCGATAGCTCTGAATCGCCAGCGCGGATTCGAACTGCTGGTAGGACTCAGCCCAGCGCTGACGCTGGCACAGGAACCAGCCGTAGTTGTGCAGCGTGTCGGCGTTCTTGGGATCGCGGGCGAGCAGCTGCTTGAAGCCGTCCTCGGCCAGTTTGGTCTCGCCCATGGCCGCGAAGATCAGGCTGCGCAGGTTGATCGCCTCGGGCATGTCCGGCTTGGCCGCGAGTGCCTGCTTCACTTCGTCGAGCGCGGTCTCGTACTGGCCGCGGCCGAAGTAGCCGCCGGCCAGTTCCAGCCGCACCGCGGCGCGGCGGTCGTTGTCGGTCTGGTCGCTGGCCGTGCGCGGCTGCTGCGAGCCGCCCGTGTTCGCGCAGCCCGCCAGCATCGCGGCGATCAGCAGCACAGCGCAGATCGGCCGGAAAGTGCGACGCGAGACAGAGACGGCGAGCGACGAAACGGTCATGGACGTGGGCCTGGGTTGTGTTTGGCGGCGGGCGGCTGCGCCAGCTCTCTGGAGCCGTCCGATGCCGCCGCACCCCGCTGTACCACCACGGGGGCGCGCACCATGCGCAGATGGACCCGCGTCCGATCCTGCACCTCGCCGGCGAGCTGACCGCAGGCGGCGTCGATGTCGTCGCCGCGCGTCTTGCGCACGGTGGTGACGATACCGGCCTGGATCAGCACGTCGGCGAAAGCCTTGACGCGTTCGTTCGAACTGCGTTTCAGGCCCGACGCGGGGAAGGGGTTGAACGGGATCAGATTGATCTTGCAGGGCACTTTGCCCTTGAGCAGCGCGATCAGCTCGCGGGCCTGCTCGGGGCTGTCGTTCACCTGATCGAGCATGCAGTACTCGAAGGTGATGAAGTCACGGGGGGCTTTCTCCAGATACCGGTTGCAGCTCTCGAGCAGCTCCGCGATCGGGTACTTGCGGTTGAGCGGAACCAGTTGGTCGCGCAGCGGATCCGTCGGGGCATGCAGCGACACGGCCAGCGCCACGGGGACGTCCTCGCGCAAGCGCTCGATCATCGGGACCACGCCCGAGGTCGAGACCGTCACCCGGCGGCGCGACATGCCGTAGCCGTGGTCATCCAGCATCATGCGCAGCGCGGGCACCAGCGCGGCGTAGTTCTGCAGCGGCTCGCCCATGCCCATCATCACGACGTTGGAGATGATGCGTTCGTCCTTGCCCAGGCGCTGGCGCAGCGAGTGCTCCGCGTACCAGAGCTGGGCGATGATTTCCCAGGTCTCCAGGTTGCGGCTGAAGCCTTGATGGCCGGTCGAGCAGAAGCGGCAACCCACGGCGCAACCGGCCTGGCTGGAGATGCACAGCGTGGCCCGGTCGTCCTCGGGGATGTAGACCGCCTCGACGGCGTTGCCCTGACCGACGTCGAACAACCATTTGATGGTGCCGTCGGCAGAGACGTGTTCTGAGATCACCGGCAGCGCGGTGATGTGGGCGCGCCCGGCCAGCTTGTCGCGCAGCGACTTGGCCAGGTCGGACATCATGTTGAAGTCCGAGGCGCCCTTCTGATGGATCCAGCGGAACAGCTGGGTCGCGCGAAAGCGCTTCTCCCCCAGCTGCTCGCAGTACGCGGCCAGGCCTTGCAGATCGAATCCGAGCAGGTTGACCGCGTCCATCATGCGTTCCTCTTTCTCAAGGGCCTCGTGGCCCCGAGGGTCAGAGGCGTTGCCCAGTTCAGCGGGCGTTGATTTCCAGACCGGAGAAGAAGAACGCCACTTCGACGGCGGCGGTCTCGGGAGCGTCCGAGCCGTGCACGGCGTTCGCGTCGATGCTCTCGGCGAAGTCGGCGCGGATGGTGCCCTTCTCGGCCTTCTTCGGATCGGTCGCACCCATCAGGTCGCGGTTCTTCAGGATGGCGCCTTCGCCTTCCAGAACCTGGATCTGCACCGGGCCGGAGATCATGAACGAGACCAGGTCGTTGAAGAACGGACGGGCCTTGTGCACGGCGTAGAACGCTTCGGCTTCGGCGCGCGACAGCTGCTTCTGCTTGGAGGCGATGATCTTCAGGCCGGCGCCTTCAAAGCGCGAGTAGATCTGGCCGATGACGTTCTTGGCCACGGCATCGGGCTTGATGATGGAGAGGGTGCGTTCGATGGCCATGTCTTTTCCTTGAGAATCTTGGGCTTGGCAAAGCCGGGCATTGTACTGCGTGAAGTCAAGCCCCCGGTGACATCTCGTTGTCAACCGGGGCCACCCGGATCCTCCCGATGAGCCATGGCGCATCGGGATGGTTTCGGCAAAGGGACGCCGTCAAGGCATCACCGGGGCGCCACCCCGACGTGGATGTCGACGTGGCCCACAGGAAATCAGCGGCGACCGCGGCCGCCGCCGCCTCCACCACCGCCGCCACCGCGACGACCGCCGCGATTGCCCCGGTTGATGAAGGCGTCGGCGCCGATGTAGCCGATCGAGGTCTTCATCGGGTCCGGTTGACGCTCGCCGCCGGGGCCGCGCTTGTTGCCGCCGCCCTGGTTCTGGTTGTGGCTCGGGTCGCTGCCGCCACGGCCGAAGCCCTGCGGAATGCGCTTGCTGCCGGTGGCGAAGCGACGGTCGAAGGTCTGCTCCAGCGGATTGATGTGCTTGGGGATGAAGTCTTCATCATCCTCGTCGCTGCGACGGCGGTCGCGGTCCTGCTGCTGCGGACGCGCCTGATGCTGTTGCTGCTGAACGCGCTGATCGTTGCGCTCGCCGCGATCACCACGATCGCCGCGATCGGGACGATCATTGCGGTCGCCACGATCCTGACGATCGCCGCGCTGCTCGTTGCGCGACGACTCCGGACGGCTCGGACGCGGTCCGCCGCTGTTGCCGCGGCGGCGCTGCTTGTCGCGCTCGTTGCGGTTGTTGCGATCGGCGCGTTGCTCGCGCGGCTCGTTGCCGGCCAGTTGGCGGATGACGCGGACATCCGCGTCGCCCAATTCGATGTAGACGCCGCGGCGCAGGCCGCGCGGCAGCACCACCGTGCCGTAACGGATGCGGATCAGGCGGCTGACCGCCAGGCCCACGGTCTCGAACAGCTTGCGGACTTCGCGGTTGCGGCCTTCGGTGATGACGACGCGATACCAGCGGTTCACGCCTTCGCCGCCGCCGTCCACGATGCTCTTGAAGCTGGCTTGCTGGCCTTCGACCTCGACGCCGGCCAGCAGCTTGTCCTTCTGGTCCTTGCTCAGCGAGCCCAGCACGCGCACCGCGTACTCGCGCTCCACGCCGAAGCGGGGATGCATCAGCTGGTTCGCCAGTTCACCGGAGTTGGTGAACAGCAGCAGACCTTCGGTGTTCAGGTCCAGGCGACCGACCGATTGCCATTTGCCTTGCGGCAGGCGCGGCAGGTTGCGGAACACCGTCGGACGACCTTCCGGATCGTTGAAGGTCGCAACCTCGCCGACCGGCTTGTGATAAGCCAGGATGCGGGGCGCCACCGGAGCGATGCGGACCTTGATCGGCTTGCCGGCCACCGCCACGCGGTCGCCGTAGGAAATGCGCTGACCGACGTGGGCGACTTCACCGTTCACGGTGATCTGACCCTTGGCGATCATGTCCTCGATATCGCGGCGCGAGCCGACACCGGCTTGCGCCAGCACCTTCTGCAGCTTGGGCGCGTCAGCATCGGGGGCCAGCACGCGCTTGGCAGGTTGATCGACACCTTCGGCACCGTCGTCGACCGATCCGTCGTCGGCAGCGACCTCGAAGGCCTCGACCGGCGCACCGGTCTCGCCGTCGACATCGGCGTCGAACTCACCCGAGATCAGCGCGTTGAAGCGGTCTTGCGCCTCGGCTTGGAGCTGGGCGTCGTCCGCCCGAGGCGCTGCACCGTCGAGTTCACCGGCGGGTTGACGAGCCTGCTGGCCCTGACCCTGCGGCGCCTGCTGAGCTTGCTGGTCGGATTGACCTTCGCGGGGCTCACGGCCGTCGCGACCGCGGCGGCGACGGTTGCGGCCACGGCCTTCGCGCTCGCCTTGCGGCTCATCGCCGCCTGCACCCATCGCGGGACCGGCTTCAACCGACGCCTCGTGGGCGACCAGTTCGCCCACAGCCTCGGCCACCGGCGACACCGGCGCGGGGGAGACCTCGACCGTTGCCACCGGCACGCCTTCGACCGGAACGGCCTCCGCTTCGGCCGTTTCGGCGACCTTGGCGCGCGTCGTGCGGCGCTTGGGCTTGGCGGGCGCCTCGGCGTCCGCCGGGGCGACCTCGACCGGAGCGGCTGGCGCGGCAGCTTCGACCGGCGCCTCCGCGGCGGCCGTCTTGCGGCGCGCGCGCGGCTTGGGCGCAGCCTCGGCCGGCGCCTCCGCGGAGGCCTCGGTCACGGGCTCGGCCGGCGCGGCGGTCTTGCGGGTGCGCTTGGGCTTGGCGGGCGCCTCGGACGGGGCGTCGGGCGTGGAGGCCGTCAGCGAGTCGGGCTTGGAATCGTCGATATCGTTGGAATTCATGTGTCGGCTTGCACCTTGTCAGCGGTGGACACGGCCCCTTCCCGGGGCGCTCATGTGGACTCGGGGTTGACGGCCCCAGCCTGTGGTTCTTCGCCCGGCCCGCGCAGGGCGGCCGGCTTGTCGGTGGCGTGATCGGCGCCGGCTTCGGCGTCGATCGCGATGTCGTCGGCCGTGGGATTCGCGGCCTGGGTACCAGCTTCGGAGCCGTCGCCCTCCTCGGCTTCGGTTCCGACACCGGCCTCGGTGTCTTGCTCGGGCGCGGCGTCAGTGGTCGCCGCCTCTTCCCCTGCTGCCTCGGCTTGCGCCGGGGCTTGGGCGTCGGCGTCGAGGCTCGTGACCTCGTCCGCCGTCCCGTTCTCCGCCTGCGGCGCCACAGCGTCCGGCACGTCGGATGCCCGGGTCTGCGCGCCTTCGGCCGCCTCATCCTCCCTGGTCGCCTCGGTCGACGCGGTCGCCGCCGGCTGAGCCTCGGGCTCGACCTCGACCACCACGTCGCCCGGCGGCTCGTCCAGCAGCGAGGCCTGCAACGCGCCCGGGATCTGCGTCGGATCGCCGCCCTGAATCAACGCGGGCAGCTGCTCCAGCGAGTGCAGCCCCAGATCATCCAGGAACTGCTTGGTCGTCGCGAACAGCGCCGGCCGGCCGGGCGCCTCGCGATGACCGATGACCTCGATCCAGTTCCGATCCTCCAGCTGCTTGATGATGGGGGTCGCCACCACCACGCCGCGGATGTCCTCGATGTCGCCGCGCGTCACCGGTTGACGGTAGGCGATGATCGCCAGCGTCTCCAGCACCGCCCGCGAATACTTGGGCGGCTTCTCCGGATTCAGCCGATCCAGTTGCTCGCGCATCTCCGGCCGGCTCTGGAAGCGCCAGCCCGAAGACAGCGCCACCAGCTCGATCCCCCGCCCTTCCCACTCTCGCAGCAGCTCGTCGAGCAGCGACCGCAAGCTGTCCGCGTTGAGCTCGTCCGCGAACAGCGCGCGCATGTCGCGCAGCGTCAGCGGCGCCTGGGCGCACAGCAAGGCGGTTTCCAGAACTCGCTTGGCCTCCTGCGTGTTCATGGGCTCAGCTCATGAAGCCGGCCTCGGGGCCGGTCAAATCGGTGTGTGTCGCCATGTCGAGCCGGCGGCGGCTACGGGCCGCGCGGAACTGTTTCGATCTGCTTGCTTGGAGCGTTCTGTGCCGCCGGCGGCCGCGTCGCGCGGGCCCTGCCGAAGGGACGGGAGCCGCGGGCGGTCGACGACACGGACCTCGGCTCGGGCGCTGCGCGCGGGATCTGGACTGCTTCCCCGACGCGTCTTCGCGCAAAACTGGCTCGCATTGTAGCGCGAGCCGCGCGACTCTCCTCAGAAGGCCGGATCGGGCAAACCCGCGAGGCGCCAAGCCGACGCCAACTCCGCCGGAAGCGGGGCCTCGAAACGCAGCGCCGAGCCGGTGATCGGATGCTCGAACGAGAGCCGCGCCGCATGCAGCGCCTGGCGCGACACGCCCAGCGCCTCGGCCCCGCCGTACAAGGCGTCCGACACCAGCGGATGCCCGCGATACGCGGCATGGACGCGGATCTGGTGGGTCCGCCCCGAGTGCAGCACGCAATGCAGGGCCGACACCGTCCGGCTGAGTTCGCGCGCGTCCTGCCACTGCCCTTCGGCCAGCTGGTAGAAATCGGTCCGCGCGGGCTTGCCGCTGCCGACCACCGCCATGCGGGTGCGCGACTGCGGATCGCGGCCGATGGGCGCGTCGACGGTCCACTCGTCCGGCGTGCGGCCGTGGGCCAGGGCCAGATACTCGCGACGGACCTCGCGGGCGGCGATCATCCGCACCAGCGCGGTCACCGCCGGCAGCGTCTTGCCGACCACCATCAGGCCCGAGGTGTCCTTGTCCAGCCGGTGCACGATGCCCGCGCGCGGCAGCGTCGCGGCGCCGGCGTGATGCGCGAGCAGCCCGTTCATCAGCGTGCCGGACCAGTTGCCCGCTGCCGGATGGACCACCAGCCCGGCCGGCTTGTTCACCACCAGCAGGTGCTCGTCCTCGAAGAGGATGTCCAGATCCAGCGGTTGCGCGCGAAAGGCCAGCGCCTCCTCCGTCGGGACCAGCTCGATGACCAGGCGCTGCCCCAGCCGGGGCTTGCGCGACGCGTGCGTGGCAACCTGGCCGTCCAGCGTCACGCAGCCGCGCTCGATCAGCCCTTGCAGGTGGTTGCGCGAGAACTCCGGCGCCAGCTGCACCAGCCACTTGTCCAGCCGCATGGCGATCTCGTCGCGTCCGGCCTCGGCCTCGCGGCGCTCGGGCGCATCGGCGCCGACGTCCTGCGCGTCCTCGCCGGGCATCTCATCGCCGAGGGCTCGGGGGCCTGCCGGTGTCCCCGGGTAAAGCCCGTCCTCGGGCGCCGGGGTGGGGTCGGCCTGAACCATATAATCGCCGCTCCAATTTCTGATGCGGGCCGCTGTATCGCGCGCCCTGTGGACCATGATCGAGACTTGGGTGTTGCGCCGCCGGACCGGCCTGTCGGCTGAAGCTTCGCGTGAAACGCGTGAAGCGTCCGGATCCTGGCGTTCCGCTTGGCGTGCCGTGGCGCTGAGCGCCGCGTCGGCCGCGGTGCTGGGGCTGGCGGCCTGTTCGTCGCCTCCCAAAGAAGACCCGAATTCCCAGGCCAGCCTGGAGAAATTGTACGCAGAGGCCAAGGAGGACATGATCTCCGGCTCCTACGACAGGGCGATCAAGACGCTGGAGCGCATCGAGGGCCGCGCCGCCGGCACGACGCTGGGCCAGCAGGCGCAGCTCGATCTGGCCTGGGCCAACTACAAGAGCGGCGAGCGCGTGCAGGCCGTGACGGTGCTGGACCGCTTCATCAAGCTCAACCCGTCCAGCCCGGCGCTGGATTACGCGCTGTACATGAAGGGCCTGGTCAACTTCAACGACGACCTGGGCCTGTTCGGCCGCATCGCCCGCCAGGACATCAGCGAGCGGGACCAGCAGGCCGCGCGCGACTCGATGCAGGCGTTCAAGCAGCTGGTGGAGCAGTTCCCGGAGTCCAAATACGCTGCGGACGGCCGCATCCGCATCGACTACATCACCAACAGCCTGGCCGCCTACGAGGTGCACGTGGCGCGCTACTACTACAACCGCGGGGCGTATCTCGCCGCGGCCAACCGCGCGCAGTCCGCGCTGCTGGAGTTCCAGCACGCCCCGGCGCTCGAGGAGGCGCTGTTCCTGATGACCCAGAGCTACGACAAGCTGGGCATGCAACAGCTGCGGGATGACTCGAGGCGCGTGCTCGCGGCGAGCTTCCCGGACAGCACGTATCTGACGACTGGAAAGGCCAAGCCCAAGGATCGCGCCTGGTGGCAGATCTGGTGAGCTGAAAGCCCGCCGTACGTCGTTGCTCGGGACCTTGCATAGCGCTGCTATGCGGCGGACCCTCCCGCCTAGTCTGGCAAGCTTTCAGCCCACCAGATCGCCGCATCGACGGTTGTTTTGAAGCCCGCTTCGAGCGGGCTTTTTCATTCCTCGTGCGAGGCCTTGAGCTCGGCGAGCCACGCCTGGGCGGTCGCCTCGTCGGGCACTTGCGTCATCGGGGGGAGCGCCTCGCGCAGGCGCTTCCCGTAATGCGAGCCCGCCAGCCGCGGGTCGCAGACGACCAGCAGACCACGATCGGTCTCGGTGCGGATCAGGCGGCCGGCGCCCTGCTTCAGCGCGATGGCGGCTTCGGCGACGAAGTACTCCATGAAGGGATTGCGGCCCTCGGCCTCCAGCCGCGCAACGCGCGCCTCGACCAGCGGATCGTTGGGCGGCGGGAAGGGCAGCTTGTCGATGAGCACGCATTGCAGCGCATCGCCGGGCACGTCGATGCCCTCCCAGAAACTGGCCGAGCCGACCAGCACCGAAGCCGGCTGCTCGACGAACTGCTGCAGCAGCTGCCGCTTGGGCATCGTGCCCTGGACCAGCACCTCGATGCGATGCCCGCCCTCCTCGAAGCGCTGGCGCAGCACCTCGGAGACGACCTGCAGCTGACGCAGCGTCGTCGTCAGGATGAAGGTCCGGCCGCCCAGCTTCGCCGCCAAACGCGCCCCCAGCCAACCGACGGACTCGCCGTGATCGGGCTCGGAGGGCTTGGGGAAATGCTTGGGCACGTAGAGCCGCGCATGCGCCGGATAGTCGAAGGGACTGCCGACCCGCAGCGTCCGCGCGTCGCCGAGGCCGGCGGGCTCGGTGAACCAGCCAAGGTCCTCGCCCTCCCCCAGCGTCGCCGAGGTGAACACCCAAGCCTTGGGCGTGCTGGCGAGCGCTTCCTGCATGGCCTCGCGAATGTCCAGCGGCGACTCGATCATGCGCACCTGGTGCGTGCCGACATCGACCCAGCGCACCGCGCCAGGATCGGGATCGCGCGCAAAGAGCTGCGACGACTTGTAGAGCTCGACCGAGCGCTCGTGCAGCCGCGCGAGATCGGGGCCGACCTCCATCACCGTGGCCAGCGCGTCGACGCTCAGCTCCAGCGCTTGTGCGACCAGTCCCAGCGCCGTGTCGAAATCGGTGCGGCCGGCGCATTCGGTCCAGCGCAGCTTGAGCATGCCGCGCAGATCGCGGCCACCGGCGCAGGCCAGTCGCAGCGCGCGCGCGGCGCGCTCGACGCCGCCGGCAATTTCCTGCCACTCCTGCAGACCGCGCGCCTGCGACAGGCCCTGCGCGAGCATGTCCTTGGCGAAGTCAAACATCTGCGCGCTGCCCAGCGCGCGGCCCAGGAAGTTCAGGCCGGCCTCGGGCAGCTGATGCGCCTCGTCGAAGATCGCCACCTCGACGCTGGGCAGCAGCTCCGCCACGCCGCTGTCGCGCAGCACCAGATCGGCGAAGAACAGGTGGTGATTGACGACGACCAAGTCGGCTTCCATCGCCTCGCGGCGCGCCTTGACGACGTGGCAGTCGCGATAGCTCGGGCAGTCGGTGCCCAGGCAGTTGTCGCGTGTCGAGCTGACGATGGGGATGATGGGCGAGCGCTCGTCCATGCCGTCGATCTCGGAGAAGTCGCCGGTGTGGGTCTCGATCGCCCAGCGCTCGATGCGGGCCAGTTGCGCGACGGCGCGGCGGTCGGGCAGCTCGGCGCTGTGCCGGGCCTGCTCCAGGCGATGCAGGCAGAGATAGCTGCCCCGCCCTTTCAGCAGCGCGGCGCGCAGCGGCAGCGAGAAAGTGTCCAACAGCCGGGGCAGGTCGCGCATGAAGAGCTGATCCTGCAGGCTCTTGGTCGCGGTGCTGATCAGCGTGCGGCCTCCCGCGAGCAGCGCCGGCACCAGATAGGCGAAGGTCTTGCCGACGCCGGTGCCGGCCTCGACCACCAGCGTGTCGCGGCCGGCGATCGCCTGCGCGACGGCCAGCGCCATGCGCTGCTGCGGCTCGCGCGGCGAGTAGCCGGGGTCATGGCGGGACAAGGGGCCGCCAGCGTCAAAAGCCGCGACGACGGATTGCTCGAGCTCGCCGGGTCGGCGCTCTTCCGCCGCATCCCGGGCCCGCGACGCGGCGAGCGGCGCCCCCTCGGCCAGCGCCGAGGCCCAGGGTGCGTCGGCCATCAGCGCCGCCGCATCGTCATCGACGGCATCGCCATCGCGGCTGTCGACGCGAGGGGCATCGGGAACAGGAGCGGTGGCGTTGCGGTCGTCGCAGGGGTCGTGATCAGGCCGGCTCATCGGGGTCGCTGGCCCGCTCCAGCCGCGCGATCTCGTCGCGCAGGGCCAGACGCTGCTTCTTCAGGCGACGCAGGGTCAGGTCGTCGCCGGGCTGGTCGAGCACCGGGGCGGCGAGCGCGTCGATACGGCCATCCAGCTCGGCATGCGCCATGCGCAATTCGATCAGACGTCGGGCTGGAGAGTGAAGTTGTTCATCCATGGATGGGGAACCACTCGACCGGGAGGCCGAGCCGCGCGATTATAGTTTTGGGATGAGTCGCACCACCCCAGGCTTTCGCCTCAGCGCCGCCACCGGCATCCATCGCGGCGATCGCCTGTACCAGCAGGACCAGGTCCAGATCATCGCCCACCCGCGTCAGAGCGGATGCGTGCTCGGCATCGTCGCCGACGGCATGGGCGGCAAGAGCGGCGGACGCAAGGCCGCCGACCAGGTCATCCTGACCGCCCAGCAGCTGTTCGAGCGCTTCGTCCCCGGCGAGGAGGACGAGGCCGAGCTGCTGCGCCAGATCGTGTCCGAGGCCCATCTGATGATCCGCTTGACGGCGATCTCGGCGGAGGAGGAGCCGCACAGCACGCTGGCCGCCTATCTGCTCACCGCCGACCGGCGCTGCTTCTGGATCCACACCGGCGACTCTCGGCTGTATCACTTCCGCGGGCCCAATATGGTGGGACGCTCGCTGGACCAGTCCTACGTGCAGCGTCTGGTCGACGAGGGCCAGATCACGGAGGAAGAGGCCCTGGTCCACCCGCAGTCCAACCTGCTGACCGCCTGCCTGGGCACGGTCCAGGAACCGACGCCGGTCGAATCCGTGATCGAGCAGGTCGAGCACGGCGACAGCCTGATGGCCTGCAGCGACGGTCTGTGGCATTACTTCAGCGCCGCCGAGCTCGGCACGGTCATGCACAGCCTGCCGCCGCGCGACGGCGCCGAGCTGCTGGTCAACAAGGCGCGTCAGCGCGCCAAGGGATCCGGCGACAACCTCTCCATCGCGATCGTGCGGCTCGACCACATCAGCTGAGGCCGACGCGGGCGCCCTGCCCACCCGGGCCGCTGGGGCCGCTCGCTCCTCTCCCCAATGAAGAACGCCGGTCCATCAGACCGGCGTTCGTGTTTGAGGGCGCCCCCGGGCGCTCATTCAGCGCTTGGGCAAGGCCTGGATGTCGGAGGCCGAGGGCAGCGGCAGATGCGCCGGAGCCGGCTTGGGCGTCTTGATGCCGCCCGGCGACACTGCCGTGGCACCGGACGCCGCTTTCTCCACACGCTTGGCCTGCTGGTCCTGCGCCTTGCGCTGGCGTTCGGCGATGTCCTTGCGGCGCTCAGCGGCGGCCTGGCGGCGCTTGGCGGCCTCGGCCTGCGCAGCGGCTTCCTGCTGCGCCTGACGGCGCTGATGCAGCTCCGGATTCGCGCGCGGCGTGTGCGCCACGGGGACCTTCGGCGGCGCCACCGGTTGCTCGGCCGCCTTCACCGACTCGGTCTTGCGCTTGGCCTCCTCGGCGGCAGCATCGCGCTCCTTCTGCTCGATGCGCTCACGGGCGACGGCGGCCCGGCGTTGGCGCTCCTCGGCATTGACCTGGTGCTCGGCGCGATCCAGCGGGCGCAGCAAGCGGATGCGCTCGTCGCGCGCGTCTTCCAGACAGCTGGTGACGACGAAGCGCTGACGGCATTCGCGCACCTTCTCGGCGTATTCCTTCTCGACGCGCTGACGCGCGGCGTCGAGTTCCTTCTTCGACATGCCCGGCGCCGCGGCGCTCGCGGCGGACGCATCGGCCGCCCGGACGGGACCGGAGACGCAGATCAGGGTCGCGCACAGCGCCAGCGGAGCGAGGACGAAAGCGGAGCGAATCATAACCGCCATCATCGCATCCGCCGGGCGTGACTTTGGAAATGGTCCGCCCGGATGTTCCCTGATGAACCCGTGTTTTACGTGAGCGATGTATCCACGTTGCGGCGCTCGAGTTCCAAGTACTCCTTCGACTGCATCTCCTGCAGCCGCGACACCGTGCGCGGGAACTCGTGCGCCAGCGGCCCTTCGGTGTAGAGCTGCTCGGCCGGCACCGCCGCCGAGATGATCAGCTTGCAGCGCCGGTCGTACAGCACGTCCACCAGCAGCGTGAAGCGGCGCGCCTCGCTGGCCAGCTTGGGCGGCATCGCCGGCACGTTGGACAGGATCACCGTGTGAAACTGGGTCGCCAGCTCCAGATAGTCATTCTGCGAGCGCGGCCCGCCGCACAGCACCGAGAAGTCGAACCACACCACGCCGCCGGCGCGGCGGCGCGAGCGGATCTCACGGTGCTCGATGTGCAGCACCGGGTCCTCGTCACGCGCTTCGGCCAGCGATTCGAAGGCCTCGGTCAGCGCCTGCTCGGTGCGCTCGTTCAGCGGCGTGTGATAGAGCTCGACATGCTCGAGCGAACGCTGGCGATAGTCGGTGCCGTTGTCGACGTTGATGACCTCGAGATTGGCCTTGAGCAGCTCGATCGCCGGCAGGATGCGGTCGCGGTGCAGCCCGTTCGGGTACAGCCCGTCGGGATGGAAATTGGACGTGGTCACGATGGAAACGCGGTTGCGGAACATCGCGTCCAGCAAGCGATGCAGGATCATCGCGTCGGTGACGTCGGCGACGTGGAACTCGTCGAAGCAGATCAGCCGGAAGCGGCGCGCGATGCGCTTGCCCAGCTCCTCCAGCGGATCCTGGATGCCCTTGAGCTCCTGCAGCTCGCGGTGCACCTCGCGCATGAACTCGTGGAAGTGCAGCCGGGTCTTGCGCGTCAGCGGCACGGCCTGGAAGAAGCAGTCCATCAGGAAGCTCTTGCCGCGCCCCACCCCGCCGAACATGTAGACGCCGCGCGGCAGCGGCGGCCGCACCAGCAGCTTGCTGAACGCGTTGGAGCGGCGCGCCTTGTAGTCGGCCCATTCGTCCTGGCAGCGCTGCAGCGCGGCGACGGCGCGCAGCTGCGCCGTATCGGCCTGGTAGCCGCGTTCGGCCAGGGTCTGCTGATAGAGCTCGGTGACGGAGGTCATTCCACGGATCGCAGGTCGGGGCGGCGCCGGACGGCCGGCGCCGCATCAAGAAAAAAGGGCGACTCGTCGCCGCCCCTTTGCTTTGCGCTTGTCGCGCGCTTCGAGCCTTGGGGCTCAGAAGTTCAGCGTGCGCTTGTCCACGGCCAGGGCCGCTTCCTTGGTCGCTTCGCTCAGCGACGGATGCGCGTGGCAGATGCGGGCGATGTCCTCGGCCGAGGCCTTGAATTCCATCGCCACCACGGCTTCGGAGATCAGCTCCGAGGCCATCGGGCCGATGATGTGCACGCCCAGGATCTCGTCGGTCTTGGCGTCGGCCAGGAACTTGACGAAGCCGGTCGTGTCGCCCAGCGCGCGCGCGCGGCCGTTGGCCAGGAAGGGGAATTGACCGGCCTTGTACGCCACGCCGTCGGCCTTGAGCTGCTGCTCGGTGCGGCCGACCCACGCGATCTCGGGGCTGGTGTAGATGACCCAGGGGATGGTGTTGAAGTTGACGTGACCGTGCTGGCCGGCGATGCGCTCGGCGACCGCGACGCCCTCTTCTTCCGCCTTGTGGGCCAGCATCGGGCCGCGCACGACGTCACCGATCGCCCAGACGCTCGGCAGGTTGGTCTTGCACTCGTCGTCGACGATGACCGCGCCGCGCTCGTCCAGCTTCAGGCCGACGGCTTCCGGGTTCAGGCCGATGGTGTTGGCGGTACGGCCGATCGAGACGATCAGCTTGTCCACCACCAGCGACTGCTCGGCGCCCTTGGCGTCGGTGTACTTCACCGTGACGCTGTCCTTGCCGTTCTCGACGGCCGAGATCTTCACGCCCAGCTCGATGTTCAGGCCCTGCTTCTTGAAGACCTTGGCGGCTTCCTTGGCGACGGACTCGTCGGCGGCGCCCAGGAACGCGGGCAGCGCTTCCAGGATCGTCACTTCCGCGCCCAGACGGCGCCACACCGAGCCCATTTCCAGGCCGATGACGCCGGAGCCGATCACGCCCAGCTTCTTCGGCACGGCCGGGATGCGCAGCGCGCCGTCGTTCGAGAGGATGTTCACCTCGTCGAACGGCGCGCCGGGCAGCTGACGGGCGTTGGAGCCGGTGGCCACGATGACGTGCTTGGCGGTGATGGTCTCTTCGGCCGCGCCGGCGACCTTGATCTCATACGCGCCGTCCTTGGCAGCGGCGAAGGAGCCGCGGCCGTGGAAGAACGTGACCTTGTTCTTCTTGAACAGGTACTGCACGCCGTCGTTGTTCTGCTTCACGACGGCGTCCTTGCGACCGATCATCTTGGCGATGTCGATCTTCAGGTCGTTCATCGAGATGCCGTGGTCGGCGAAACCGTGGCCGGCGTGCTCGAAGTGCTCGCTGGACTGCAGCAGGGCCTTGGACGGGATGCAGCCGACATTGGTGCAGGTGCCGCCGAGGGCGGGACCGCCCTTGTCGTTCTTCCACTCGTCGATGCAGGCCGTGTTGAAGCCCAGCTGGGCCGCGCGGATCGCCGCGATGTAGCCGCCGGGGCCGCCGCCGATGACGACGACGTCGAATTGCTTGCTCATGTCGTGTCGTCCTTGGCTCAGATGTCGAACAGGAGACGGGCCGGATCTTCCAGCGCATCCTTCATCGCGACCAGGCCCAGCACGGCTTCGCGGCCGTCGATGATGCGGTGGTCATACGACATCGCCAGGTAGTTGATCGGACGGATCACGATCTGGCCGTTCTCGACCACGGCGCGGTCCTTGGTGGCATGCACGCCCAGGATGGCCGATTGCGGCGGGTTGATGATGGGCGTCGACAGCATGGAGCCGAAGGTGCCGCCGTTGGAGATGGAGAAGGTGCCGCCGGTCATCTCTTCGATGCCCAGCTTGCCCTCTTGGGCCTTCTTGCCGAACTCGGCGATCTTCTTCTCGATGTCGGCGAAGCTCATCTGGTCCGCATTGCGCAGGATGGGCACCACCAGGCCGCGCGGCGAGCCGACGGCGATACCGATGTCGAAGTAGCCGTGGTAGACGATGTCGTTGCCGTCGACCGAGGCGTTCAGCACCGGGTACTTCTTCAGCGCGTGGACCGCGGCCTTGACGAAGAAGCTCATGAAGCCCAGCTTGGTGCCGTGCTCCTTGGTGAAGCTGTCCTGGAACTTCTTGCGCAGCTCCATGACCGGGGCCATGTTCACTTCGTTGAAGGTGGTCAGGATGGCGTTGGTCGACTGCGATTGCAGCAGGCGCTCGGCGATGCGGGCGCGCAGGCGGCTCATGGGGACGCGCTGTTCCGGGCGGTCGCCCAGGTTGGCGGCCACGGGCGCGGCGACGGCTTGCAGCGGCGCCTTGGCCGGAGCGGCCGGGGCCTGCACCGGAGCGGGGATCACGGCCGGCTTGGCGCCGCCTTCGATCGCGCCCAGGACGTCGCCCTTGGTCACGCGGCCATCCTTGCCGGTACCGGCGACGGAGCCGGCGGGCAGGTTGTTGTCGGCCATGATCTTGGCGGCGGCGGGCATCGCGACGCCGGCCTTGCTGTCCGACGAGGCGGCAGCGGCGGCGGGCGCGGCAGCCGCGGCGGCCGGAGCCGGGGCAGCGGCGGCAGGTGCGGCGGCGCCGGCCTTGCCTTCGCTGTCGATCTTGGCGATGACCTGATCCGAGGTGACCGTGCCGCCGTCGGCGACGACCAGCTCGGCCAGCACGCCCGCGGACGGGGCCGGCACTTCCAGCACGACCTTGTCGGTCTCGATCTCGATCAGGATCTCATCGATCGCCACGGCTTCGCCGGGCTTCTTCTTCCACGTGAGCAGGGTCGCTTCGGCGACCGACTCGGACAGCTGGGGGACTTTGACTTCAACGATTGCCATGATGTTTGTTCTCTCGGTTTTTCAGTAAACCGGAGCCTTGCGCCTGCCGGTCGCCGGGGAGCTTGTTGTGCCCGTCCCCGGCGCCGGTGTCATTGCGGCGCGCGGCGTCCGCAATGACTCACTTGGTCAGCACGAAACCCTTGAGCTTGCCGAAGGCCTGCTCCAGCAGCGCCTTCTGCTGCTCCTGGTGCAGGTGCGCATAGCCCACGGCCGGCGAGGCCGAGGCCGGGCGTCCGGCGTAGCCGAGCTTCTGGCCGTCGGCCATGTTCTCGTGGATGTAATGCTGGACGAAGAACCAGGCGCCCTGGTTCTGCGGCTCGTCCTGGCACCACACGATCTCGGCGAGGTTGGGGTACTTCTTGAGCTCGGCCGCGAAGGCCTTGTGCGGGAACGGATACAGCTGTTCCACGCGGATGATCGCGACGTCCTTCTTGTCGCCGCGGGCCTTCATCAGGTCGTAGGCGACCTTGCCCGAGCAGGCGATCACGCGCTTGACCTTGCTCGCGTCGATTTCGGCGTTCACTTCGCCGATCACGGTGCGGAACTCGCCCTTGGTGAACTCGCTCACCGGGGAGGTGGCGTCCTTGGCGCGCAGCAGCGACTTCGGCGTCAGGATGACCAGCGGCTTGCGGAACATGCGCAGCATCTGGCGACGCAGCAGATGGAAGATCTGCGACGCGCTCGTCGGCTGGACGATCTGCATGTTGTTGTCGGCGGCCAGCTGCATGAAGCGCTCCAGGCGGGCCGAGCTGTGCTCGGGGCCCTGGCCTTCATAACCGTGCGGCAGCATCATCGTCAGGCCGTTGGCACGGCCCCACTTCACTTCGCCCGAGGCGATGAACTGATCGATGACGACCTGCGCGCCGTTGACGAAGTCGCCGAACTGGGCTTCCCAGATCGTCAGCGTGTGCGGATCGGCGGCGGCGTAGCCGTACTCGAAACCGAGCACCGCTTCTTCCGACAGGATCGAGTCGATCACGACGAACGGGGCCTGACCTTCCGCGACGTTCTGCAGCGGGATATAGATGCCTTCGTCGAAGCGCTCGCGGTTCTGGTCGTGCAGCACGGCGTGGCGGTGCGTGAACGTGCCGCGACCGCAGTCCTCGCCGGACAGGCGCACCGGGTAGCCCGAGGCCACCAGCGACGCGAAGGCCATGTGCTCGCCCATGCCCCAGTCGACGTTGATGTCGCCGCGGCCCATGGCGGCGCGGTCGGCGATGACCTTCTCCACCAGGGTGTGGGCCTTGAAGCCGGCGGGCAGCGTCGTGACCTTCTCGGCCAGGCGCTTCCACTCCGCCACCGGCAGCGCGGTGTCGCAGCTGTCGGTCCACTTCTTGCCCAGGAACGGGGTCCAGTCGGTGGCGTACTTGCTCTTGAAGTTGGTCAGCACCGGGTCGACGGTGTGACGGCCTTCGTCCATCGCGGCGCGGAAGGCCTTGACCATGCCGTCCGGACCGTCGGCGGCCAGGACGCCCTGGGCCACCAGCTTCTCGCCGTACAGCTTGCGCGTGCCGGGGTGCTGGCCGATCTTCTTGTACATCAGCGGCTGCGTCAGCGCGGGCGTGTCCTGCTCGTTGTGGCCCAGCTTGCGGAAGCAGACGATGTCGACGACGACGTCCTTCTTGAACTGCTGGCGGTATTCCAGCGCCAGCTGCGTGCACAGCACGACGGCTTCCGGATCGTCACCGTTCACGTGCAGCACCGGGGCCTCGATCATCTTGACGACGTCCGAGCAGTACAGCGTCGAACGGGTGTCGCGCGGGTCGCTGGTGGTGAAGCCGATCTGGTTGTTGATGACGATGTGGACGGTGCCGCCGGTGTAGTAGCCGCGCGTCTGCGCCAGGGCCAGCGTTTCCATCACGACGCCTTGGCCGGCGAAGGCCGCGTCGCCGTGCACCAGCACGGGCAGGACCTGCTCGCCGGTCTTGTCGCCGCGGCGGTCCATGCGGGCCTTGACCGAGCCCTCGACGACCGGGTTCACGATCTCCAGGTGCGACGGGTTGAAGGCCAGGCTCAGGTGGACGGGGCCGCCAGGGGTGGTCACGTCGCTGGAGAAGCCCTGGTGGTACTTCACGTCGCCCGAGGGCAGATCTTCCGGCGCGGTGTGGTCGAACTCGGCGAACAGGTCCTTGGGCATCTTGCCCAGCGTGTTCACCAGCACGTTCAGGCGGCCGCGGTGGGCCATGCCGATGACGATCTCCTGCACGCCCTTGGCGCCGGCGCACTTGACCAGCTCGTCCATGGAGACGATGAAGCTCTCGCCGCCTTCCAGCGAGAAGCGCTTCTGGCCGACGTACTTCGTGTGCAGGTAGCGTTCCAGGCCCTCGGCGGCCGTCAGGCGCTCCAGGATCTGCTGCTTCTTCTCGGCCGTGTAGGTCGGCTTGCTGCGGATCGCCTCCAGGCGTTCCTGCCACCAGCGCTTCTCGGTCGGCTCGGTGACGTGCATGAACTCGGCGCCGACGGAGCCGCAGTAGGTGTCACGCAGGGCCTGCACGATCTCGCGCAGGGTCATGCGCTCGGCCTTGGTGAAATAGGTGTTGGTCGCGCTGAACGTGCGGTCCATGTCGGCCTCGGTCAGGCCGTAGGACGCCGGTTCCAGTTCCGCGATCTTGGGGCGCTCGGTGCGCTTGAGCGGGTCCAGGTCGGCCCAGCGCGAGCCCAGCGTGCGATACGCGGCGATCAGCGACTGGACATGAACCTGCTTGCCGGCGACTTCCAGCTCGGTGGAAGAGACCTTGTTGCCCAGGGCGTTGGCCTTGGCGCGCTGCGCGAAGGACTCGACGACGGGGGCGTGGGGGACGTCGCGCTTGTCGCTGCCGTCAACGGCGGGGACATGCTGCAGCGCGTCGAAGTAGGCGCGCCAGTTGTCGGGCACGGCGCCCGGGTTGTCCAGGTATTGCTCGTACATCTCCTCGACGTAGGGCGCATTGCCCCCGAACAGATAGGAGTTCGAGCTGTATTGCTGCATCATCTTTCGCTCACCTCTGCCCCGGCTTCCAGGGCGATCGGCTGGTTAACAAACCTTCCGCGACACGGCTTGACCGGTTGGCGGATTGCGACCCGCCTTTGCTGTTGCCAGAAAAGGGGACGGGAAGGACCTCTAGTCACAAGCGCAGAACTGTAGCACCACGCTTGAATCGCCGCTGTTGCTGGATCGCCCCATTATTGGGCAGCCTGTCCATGACGTCGATCAAGCGAACAGAGGCCCACGGCCTACAAACGTTTGCGGGCGACCGACCCGAAGAAGTAGACTGCCGGCCGGCGGCACCGCCCCGAGATTGAATGGCGGGCTGCGAGGGACAAGGAGATCCCCATGCAAGTTCGAGTCGTCGACTACCAGGCCGCGGACGCGGCCGAGCAATTCACCCGGTCCCTGCACGAGACCGGTTTCGGCGTGCTGGTGAACCACCCGCTCCCGCAGGAGCTGGTCGAGAAGATCTACGCCGACTGGCTCGGCTATTTCAACGGGACCGAGAAGCACGAGATGGCGTTCTCCAAGGAGACGCAGGACGGCTACTTCTCGACGGAGATCTCGGAGACCGCCAAGGGTCACACGCAGAAGGACATCAAGGAGTACTTCCACGTCTATCCGTGGGGCCGGATCCCGGCGTCGCTGAAGGATGACGCGATGCGCTACTACCGCATCGCCAACGATCTGGCGGCCGAGCTGCTGTCCTGGGTCGAGCAGCACACCCCCGCCGAGATCGCGAAGAACTATCGCGAGCCGCTGTCCCACATGATCCAGGACAGCCGCCTGACGCTGCTGCGCGTGCTGCGCTATCCGCCGCTGACGGGCAACGAGCCGGCCGGCTCGCTGCGCGCCGCGGCGCATGGCGACATCAACCTGCTGACCATCCTGCCCGCGGCCAACGAGCCCGGGCTGCAGGTGCAGGCGCAGGACGGCCAATGGGTCGACGTGCCCGGCGACTTCGGCATGCTGATCATCAACATCGGCGACATGCTGCAAGAGGCCTCGCAAGGCTATTACCCGTCGACGCAGCACCGGGTGGTCAACCCGACCGGTGAAGGCGCCAAGAAGAGCCGCGTCTCGCTGCCGCTGTTCCTGCATCCGCGCGAGGACGTCGTCCTCTCGGACCGCTACACCGCCCACGAGTACCTGGAAGAGCGTCTGCGCGAGCTGGGCGTCAAGACCTGACCCTGCTCGGCCGCCACCGCCGCCGGCCGGATTCCGGCGCGGACCGATGAGCGTCGGGCCATGCGCCGCTACAGTGGCGCATGGCCCGATCTCATTCCGGCGGTCGATCCGGGGACGCCTCCCAGCACCTCGCCAGCGACGTCATCTGGATCCACCCGGAAGCCCCCACAAAACCCGCGCTCGGCGAGCCCTGCAACGGCTGCGGCGTCTGCTGCCTGGCCGAGCCCTGCCCGCTGGGCATGCTGGTGAGCCTGAAGCGCCGCGGCGCCTGCCGGGCGCTGCAATGGTCCGAGGACGACCACCAGTACCGCTGCGGCATGCTGGTGCATCCGACGCGCTATGTGGGTCTGCGCACATTGCGGCCCGACGGATGGCTCAACCGCCTGATCCGCCGCTACGCGCGCCGCATGATCGCCGCCGGCATCGGCTGCGACGCGGACATCGAGCCGCAAGCCCCACAGACGCCCGCGCCGCCCGCGCCTCCCCCGGAGAAGCGCTAGGCAACACCCGCCCCTGGCCGGACTAGCATGGACTTCGCATCGCCTGATCAAGGCTTCATCGGAGTCACCCCCATGCCCCGCTCCACGAGAGGTTCCCGGTTCTCCCCTGCCCGTCCGATCACGCGCCTGGCGCTGTCGGCGGCTCTGGCCCTCGGCGCCGTCGCCGCCGCGCAGGCCGTGCCGCTGCGCTGGGCCGCGCAGAACGACGTGCTGACGCTGGACCCGCATTCGCAGGACCACACGACCACGAGCGCCATCCTCCAGCACGCCTACGAGGGCCTGACCCGCTACAACGAACGCTGGGAGATCGAACCCTGCCTGGCCACGAAGTGGACCAGCATCAGCCCGACGCAGGTGCGCTTCGAGCTGCGCAAGGGCGTGAAATTCCACGACGGCTCCGCGTTCACCGCGGACGACGTGATCTTCAGCTTTGGCCGCATCCGCCAGCCGCAGGGCACGATGCAGATCTACGTGACCGGCATCAAGGAGATCAAGAAGGTGGACGACTACACCGTCGATCTGATCCTCGAGTCCCCTCAGCCCATCCTGCTGCGCAACCTGGTCGACTTCCGGATCATGAGCAAGACTTGGTCCGAGAAGAACAAGGCGACCCAGATGGCCGATTACAAGGCCAAGGACGAGAACTACGCCAGCCGCCACGCCGCCGGCACCGGCCCCTACGAGATCACCTCGTGGCAGCCGGACCAGAAGGTCTCGATGGTGATCAACAAGGCCTGGTGGGACAAGAACAAGGGCAACGTGACCGAGGTCAGCTACATCCCGATCAAGTCGGATCCGACCCGGGTCGCGGCGCTGACCTCGGGCGACGTGGACCTGCTGACCGACGTCCCGACCCAGGACGTCGGCGCGCTCAAGGCCGACGCCAAGCTCAAGTCCATCGACGGCCCCGAGACCCGCACCATCTTCTTCGCCATGGACCTGGGCAGCGACGAGCTGCGCGGCGCGTCGGTCAAGGGCAAGAACCCGTTCAAGGACGTGCGCGTGCGCGAGGCGCTGAACATCGCCATCGACCGCGAGGCCATCAAGCGCAGCATCATGCGCGGCCTGTCGGTGCCGGCCGCGATCATGGTGCCGCCGGGGGTGAACGGCTACTCGACGGAGCTGGACAAGGTCCACGCGCCCGACGTCGCCAAGGCCAAGAAACTGCTGGCCGACGCCGGCTATCCCGCCGGCTTCGAGATCCCGCTGAACTGCCCCAACAACCGCTACGTCAACGACGAGAAAATCTGCCTGGCGGTGGTCTCGATGTGGAGCCGCATCGGCGTCACCGCGCGGCTGACGGCGCAGCCGATGTCGCAGCACAGCCAGCTGTTCCAGCGCTTCGAGGCACCGCTGTACATGCTGGGCTGGGGCGTGTCGACCATGGACGCGCTGTACGCGCTGCAGGCGCTGGCGCGCACCCGCAGCGGCGGCGCGGACGGCAGCTTCAATTTCTCCAAGGTCAGCGACGCGGAGCTGGACAAGCTGATCGACGCCGCCAAGAGCGAGATGGACCTGGCCAAGCGCGACGCGACCCTGCGCGACGCGCTGGTCCGGGTGCGCGACCAATACCTGTTCGTCCCGCTGCACCACCAAGTCCGCCCCTGGGCGATGCGCGCGAACGTGCAGACGCTGCACCGCTCCAACGACCGGCCGGAGGCGCGCTTCACCACGATCAAGTAGGAGCGCATTTCCTTGCGCGCCTGACGAGTTTCCCGGCGCCATCCGAGGGCAATCCCCAAGGCCGGCCCGGGTCACACGAGGCGTGCGCGCGGCTAGCATCCCCGGCGACTTCACGTGTTCTTAACGACGTTGCCAGAGGAGCCTCCGCTCATGTCGAGGACGATGCCCGTATCCCTGCGATCCACCCTGCTGTGCGCCGCGCTCGCGGCCGCGGCCCTGACCACCGCCCTGCCCGCCCAAGCGGCCACGCTCAAGTGGGCGGCACAGAACGACGTGCTGACGCTGGATCCGCATTCGCAGAATCACAGCACCACCAACGCGATCGCGCAGCACGCCTACGAGGGCCTGACCCGCTACGACAAGAGCTATCAGGTGGAGCCCGCGCTCGCGACCAAGTGGACGCAGACGGGACCGACGACCTGGCGCTTCGAGCTGCGCAGGGGCGTGAAGTTCCATGACGGCTCGCCCTTCACCGCCGACGACGTGGTGTTCTCCTTCCACCGCATCAAGCAGCCGGTGGGGACCATGCACCCCTTCGTCGCCGGCGTGGCCGACATCAAGAAGGTCGACGCCCACACAGTGGACGTGATCCTGGCGGCACCCAATCCCATCCTGCTGCGCCAGTTCGTCGACTTCCGCATCATGAGCAAGACCTGGGCGGAGAAGAACAAGGCCGTCAACCTGCCGGACTTCAAGGCCAAGGAAGAGACCTTCGCGACGCGCAACGCCAACGGCACGGGCCCGTACCGCATCACCGGCTGGCAGCCGGACCAGCGCATCTCCATGGTCCAGAACAAGGACTGGTGGGATGCGAAGAACGCGACCAATGTCGACGAGCTGATCTACACGCCGATCAAGTCGGACCCGACGCGGGTCGCGGCGCTGCTGTCGGGCGACGTGGACCTGCTGTCGGACATCCCGACGCAGGACGTCGCGCGGCTGAAGGCGGATGCCAAGCTCACGGTGCTGGAGGGCAGCGAGACGCGCACCATCTTCCTGGGCATGGACCAGGGCAGCGAGCAGCTCAAGGGCAGCAACGTCACGGGCAAGAACCCGTTCAAGGACAAGCGGGTGCGGGAGGCGCTGTCGGTCGCCATCGACCGCGAGGCGATCAAGCGCGCGACGATGCGCGGGCTGTCGGTGCCGGCGGGGATCATGGTCGCGCCAGGCGTGAACGGGAATACGCCGGATATCGACATCCCGACCAAGCCCGATCCCGAGCGCGCCCGCAAGCTGCTGGCCGAGGCCGGCTATCCAAACGGCTTTGAAGTCCCGCTGAACTGCCCCAACAACCGCTACGTCAACGACGAGGAGATCTGTCTGGCGGTGGTGTCGATGTGGAGCAAGGTGGGCGTGAAGGCGCGGCTGCAGGCGGAGTCCTTCAGCACCTTCAGCCCCAAGCTGCAGGCTTTCGAGTACCCGCTGTTCCTGTATGGCTGGGGCGTGCCGACCTATGACGCGCTGTACACGCTGCAGTCGCTCGCGCACACGCGCCAGGGCGGCGCGGACGGCAGCGGCAACTACTTCCGCCTCAGCGACGCGAAGCTGGATCAGATCATCGATGCGGCCAAGGTCGAGGGGGACGTGGCCAAGCGCAACGCGCTGCTGAAAGAGGGCCTGGTGCGGGTGCGCGACGAGGTGTTCTTCATCCCGCTGCACCACCAGGTGCGGCCCTGGGCGATGAAGAAGTCGGTGCAGACGCAGCACCGCTCGGACGACCGGCCGGAGGCGCGGTTCACGACGGTGAAGTGACGCGCGCGCCACTGCGTCCAGTCGGCACCAACGAGAAGGCCACCTCGCGGTGGCCTTTCTCGTTCAGCGGGGATCTGGACGCGGCACCGAGGCGCTGGCGCGACGGGTCCGGCTGGGCGCCTTACGCCAGCGACAGCCGGCGGCGCGCCGCCTCGTACTCGCGGCCGAAGCGCGCGACCAGCTCGCCGGCGGGCAGCACCTCGCGGATCGCGCCGATGCCCTGACCGCTGCCCCACACGTCCTTCCAGGCCTTGGCGCCGTTGCCCCCGAAGTTCATCTTGGACGGGTCGCTCTCCGGCAGGTTCTCCGGATCCAGCCCCGACTTCACGATCGAGCCCTTGAGGTAGTTGCCGTGCACGCCCGTGAACAGGTTGCTGTACACGATGTCGTCGCTGTTGCTCTCGACGATCATCTGCTTGTACTCCTCCTGCGCGCGCGCCTCGTCGGTGGCGATGAAGGCCGAGCCGATGTACGCGAGATCCGCGCCCATCGCCTGCGCCGCCAGGATCGCGTCGCCGCTGGCCATCGAGCCCGACAGCGCCAGCGGGCCCTGGAACCACTCGCGGATCTCCTGGATCAGCGCGAACGGGCTCTTCACGCCCGCATGGCCGCCCGCGCCCGCCGCCACGGCGATCAGGCCGTCGGCGCCCTTCTCGATCGCCTTCTTCGCGAACTTGTTGTTGATGACGTCGTGCATCACGATGCCGCCCCAGGCATGCACCGCCGCATTGACGTCCTCGCGCGCGCCCAGCGAGGTGATCACGATGGGCACCTTGTACTTGGCGCACATCGCCATGTCGTGCTCGAGCCGGTCATTGCTCTTGTGCACGATCTGGTTGATGGCGAAGGGCGCGGCCGGCGACTCCGGATGCGCGCGGTCGTGCGCGGCCAGCGCTTCGGTGATCTCGGCCAACCACTCTTCCAGCAGCTCGGCCGGACGGGCATTGAGCGCGGGCATCGAGCCGACGATGCCGGCCTTGCATTGCGCGATCACCAGCTTGGGATTGCTGATGATGAACAGCGGCGAGCCGATCACCGGCAGGCGCAGCTTGTCGAACAACGGGGGAAGTGCCACCTCGAGGTCTCCTCTGGTCAATGTCTTCGGATGATCGCCCCGCCGCGCCGCTTCGGGCGTCGCGCGCGGGACGGGTCGTCGCGCGTCAGAACGCGTCGACGGGAAGCGCCATCACGCTGTCGGCGCCGTTCACCACGGCGTCGCGCAGCGACTGGCAGCGCGGCAGGATGTGCTCGGCGTAGAAGCGCGCGGTCGTGATCTTGGCGTCCATGAACGCGACGTCCTCGCCGGCGGCCTTGAGCTCCTGCGCCGCCAGCAGCGAGCGCGCCAGCTGCCAGCCCGCCAGCAGATTGCCGCCCAGCATCAGATACGGGACGGAGCCGGCGAAAGCCGCGTTGGGCTTGGCCTTGCCGTGCGCCGCGACGAAGTCGACGACCTCGACGAAGGCCGCGCGCGCCGCCGCCAAGCCCGCGCGCACCGCCTGCGCATCGGCGCTGCCGCTCGCGGCCAGCGCGCCTTCGGTCTCCTCGATCTGCGCCGCGACGCCACGCGCGAAGGCGCCGCCGTCGCGCACGGTCTTGCGGCCGACCAGGTCGTTGGCCTGGATGGCCGTCGTGCCTTCATAGATGGGGAGGATGCGCGCGTCGCGGTAGTACTGCGCCGCGCCGGTCTCCTCGATGAAGCCCATGCCGCCGTGCACCTGCACGCCCAGCGAGGTCACCTCCAGGCTCATCTCGGTGCTGTAGCCCTTGACGAACGGGACCATGAACTCGTAGAAGGCCTGCGCCTCCTTGCGGGTCGCGTCATCGGCGTGGTGATGCGCGATGTCGTAGGCCGCGGCGGCGTCGATGGCCATCGCGCGGCAGCCCTCGACCAGCGCGCGCTGCGTCATCAGCATGCGGCGCACATCGGGGTGATGAATGATGGCCGCCGCGTCCTTGGACGAGCCGTCCACCGGGCGCGACTGCACACGGTCCTTCGCGTACTCGACCGCCTTCTGATAGGCGCGGTCCGCCACCGCGATGCCCTGCACGCCGACGCCGAAACGGGCCGCGTTCATCATGATGAACATGTACTCCAGGCCGCGGTTCTCCTCGCCGATCAGCGTGCCGATGGCGCCGCCGTGATCGCCGAACTGCAGCACCGCCGTCGGGCTGGCCTTGATGCCGAGCTTGTGCTCGATGGACACGCAGTGCACGTCGTTGCGCGCGCCCAGCGAGCCGTCCTCGTTGACCAGGAACTTGGGCACCAGGAACAGGCTGATGCCCTTCACGCCCTCGGGCGCACCGGGGACACGCGCCAGCACCAGGTGGACGATGTTGTCCGCCATGTCGTGCTCGCCCCAGGTGATGAAGATCTTGGTGCCGAAGACCTTGTAGGTGCCGTCGCCCTGCGGCTCGGCGCGCGAGCGCACCATCGCCAGGTCCGAGCCCGCCTGCGGCTCGGTCAGGTTCATCGTGCCGGTCCACTCGCCCGACAGCAGCTTGGGAATGAAGCGCTGTTTCTGCTCGTCGCTGCCCGCGACCAGAAGCGCCTCGACCGCGCCGTCGGTCAGCAGCGGGCACAGCGCGAAGCTGACGTTGGCCGCCTGGACCATTTCCGC
This sequence comes from Roseateles sp., assembly GCF_039595295.1. GTDB lineage: Bacteria > Pseudomonadota > Gammaproteobacteria > Burkholderiales > Burkholderiaceae_C > Roseateles. The sequence continues at coordinate 100,517 of NZ_JBCNLU010000005.1, read as the reverse complement.
GCAGGCCGTGCCGATGGTCTTGGGCAGGCCCTGGCCGCCGAAGTCCTCCGGATGCTGCAGCCCCTGCCAGCCGCCCTCGGCGTACTGCTTGAAGGCCTCTTTGAAACCCGGCGTCGCGAAGACCTGGCCGTCCTTCCAGTACGACGGATTCCGATCCCCCTCGACGTTCAGCGGCGCGATCACGTCCTCGTTCAGCTTGGCCGCTTCCTCGAGCACCGCCTGCGCGGTGTCCAGGCCGTGGTCGGCGAAAGCGGGAATCTGCTCCGACAGCGTTTGCAGGCCGGCCAGGGCCTGCATGTCGAAGAGCATGTCCTTGATCGGGGCGCGGTAAGTCATGGGGATCTCCGGATAAAAAAAGGGCGCCGCGCGTCGTCTGCGGGCGCCCTCGTGCGTGTGGCGGCAGTTCCGCCGTCGGCGATGCCGATCGAGCCTGAGGCCCGATCAGAGCGCCTTCACGAGTTCAGGGACTGCGGTGAACAGATCGGCTTCCAGGCCGTAATCCGCCACCGAGAAGATCGGCGCTTCCGGATCCTTGTTGATCGCGACGATCACCTTGGAGTCCTTCATGCCGGCCAGATGCTGGATCGCGCCGGAGATACCGGCGGCGATGTAGAGCTGGGGCGCGACGATCTTGCCGGTCTGACCGACCTGCCAGTCGTTGGGCGCGTAGCCCGCGTCCACCGCGGCGCGCGAGGCGCCCAGCGCGGCGCCCAGCTTGTCGGCCAGCGGCGTCAGCACTTCATTGAACTTGTCGCTGCTGCCCAGCGCGCGACCACCGGAGACGATGATCTTGGCGGCGGTCAGCTCGGGGCGATCGCTCTTCGTGACCTCACGGCCGACGAAGCTGCTCTTGCCGCTGTCGGCCACGGCCGTCAGCGATTCCACAGCGGCGCTGCCACCTTCGGCGGCGGCGTCGAAACCGGTCGTGCGCACGGTCACGACCTTGATCGCGTCGGTCGACTGCACGGTGGCGATGGCGTTGCCGGCGTAGATCGGGCGCTCGAAGGTGTCGGCCGAGATCACCTTGGTGATGTCGCTCAGCTGACCGACGTCCAGCAGCGCGGCGACGCGCGGCGCGACGTTCTTGCCCGCGGCGGTGGCCGGGAACAGGAGGTGCGAGTAGTCCTTGGCGATCGCGATCACCTGAGCGGCGACGTTCTCGGCCAGGCCGTCGGCGAACTGCGCGCCGTCGGCGTGCAGCACCTTCGCGACGCCCGCGATCTTGGCGGCGGCTTGCGCGGCGGCACCGGCATTCGAGCCGACGACCAGCACGTGCACATCGCCGCCGATGGCGACGCCGGCGGTGACGGTGTGATGAGTGGCGCCCTTGAGCGAGGCGTTGTCGTGTTCAGCGATGACGAGGATGGTCATGGATATCTCCGTATCTTGTTCTGGGGATCAGATGACCTTGGCCTCGGTCTTCAGCTTCGTGACCAGCGTGGCCACGTCCGGCACCTTGATGCCGGCGCTGCGCTTCGGGGGCTCGGCCACCGACAGCGTCTTGATGCGCGGGTTCACGTCGACACCCAGATCAGCAGGCTTGACCACGTCGAGCTGCTTCTTCTTGGCCTTCATGATGTTGGGCAGCGTGACGTAGCGCGGCTCGTTCAGGCGCAGGTCGGTCGTCACGACCGCCGGCAGCGTCAGCGACACGGTCTCCAGACCGCCGTCGACTTCACGCGTCACATTGACCTTGCCGTCGGCGACTTCGACCTTGGAGGCGAAGGTGCCTTGCGGCAGGCCGGTCAGCGCGGCCAGCATCTGGCCGGTCTGGTTGCAATCGTCGTCAATGGCCTGCTTGCCCAGGATCACCAGCTGCGGCTGTTCCTTGTCGACCAGCGCCTTGAGCAGCTTGGCCACGGCCAGGGGCTGCAGGTCGACGTCGGTCTCGACCAGGATGGCGCGGTCGGCGCCGATGGCCATCGCGGTGCGCAGGGTTTCCTGGCACTGCGTGACGCCGCAGGACACGGCGATCACCTCGGTGACGACGCCCTTCTCTTTCAAGCGGACGGCTTCCTCGACGGCGATTTCATCGAAGGGGTTCATCGACATCTTGACGTTGGCGATGTCGACGCCGGAGCCATCGCTCTTGACGCGAACCTTGACGTTGTAATCGACGACACGTTTGACGGGGACCAATACCTTCATCGAAGCACTCCAAGCGGATTGACGTTAACGTTAATTCGATTCTATGGGAGGCCTGGGCGGCTCCCGTGTCTCCCAGCCGTCATGCGCCCTCGCTGCGGGCAGGGCCTCTCGCCGTCGGCTCGAAAATAAAACGAACGATCGTTCTATTCTATACACGTGATCGCCGCTGCCAAGCCGGTTCGGTGACGTCGTCAGGGAATCTTCTAGACTGCGCTCCCGACGACGCCGACCGGCGCTCGCCCAAGCATTCCTTCTTCATGACGATCCAGCGCCCGTTCGCCGCTCCGATTTCCTCGCGCGTCCCCTGCATCGGGGTCTTCGATTCCGGCGTCGGCGGGCTGACGGTGATGAAGGCGCTGCGGGAGCAACTGCCCGACGCGCCGCTGCATTACGTCGCGGATGCGGCCCATGCACCCTATGGGGATCGCAGCAGCGCCTACATCGTCGAACGGAGCGTGCGTGTGGCCGAGCATCTGCGCGAGGTCGGCGCGTGCATGGCCGTGGTGGCATGCAACACGGCCACCGCGCATGCAGTGCAGGCGATGCGCGAGCGTTGGCCCGAGTGGCCTGTCGTCGGCATCGAACCCGGCGTGAAGCCCGCGGTCGCGGCGACGCGCAACGGCCGCATCGGCGTGATGGCCACGACCGCGACAATCGCGAGCCGCCGCTATGAACAGTTGGTCGCCGCACATGCGGCGGACGTGACGCTCATCAGCCAGCCCTGCCCCGGCCTGGTCACGCTCATCGAGCGGGGCGATCTGCACAGCGCGGAGCTCGATGCGCTGGTGGAGCGCTTCTGCGCGCCGCTGCGCGAGGCGCAGGTCGACACGGTGCTGCTGGGCTGCACGCATTACCCGCTGATCCGCGAGCGCATTCAAGCCGCGCTGGGCGATGGCGTGCATCTGCTCGACATCGAGCATGCGGTCGCGCGGCAGGCCAAGCGTGTGTGGGAGGGATTGGGCATCGCGCCGGTTCGCGATGCCGCGATCGTCCTGGAGAGCACCGGAGATCCCGCGCCGCTGCAACATCTCGCGCGTGAGGCGCTGGGATGGCGCGACGTCGTCGCGACGCACGTCCCGACCTGATCAGCGAACCGAGCGATCCAAGATCAGATCAGCGCGCGCGCGAGTCCGCGCGTCATGTCCACCCGCCGAAGCAGCCAATAGCCCAGCACGAAGAACATGCCGGTGGCGAGGATCGCGAGTCGATGGTTGCCCGCCGTCAGCGCGGTGACGGCGCCATAGGTGAGCGGTCCGATGATCGAAGCCAGGCGCGTGGCGAAGGTCCACAGGCCGAAGAACTCGGCAAGCCGGTCGTGCGGCGCAAGCGCGCCGGCCAGCGCGCGTCCGCAGGATTGGCTCGATCCCATGCACAGGCCGGCGATGAAGGCCGCGATCCAGAACAGCCAGGCGGAGGTCGCGATGAAGGCCAGCAGCGTCATCAGCATCCAGCCCACCAGCGTGATCGCCAGCGCGGGCTGATGGCCGATGCGGTCCTCGTAATAGCCGAACAGGAAGGCGCCGACCGCCGACGCGATGTTGACGAGAAACACCAGCGTCATCGTCTGCGCTTGCGTGAATCCGAGCGCCTGTTCCGCATAGACCGCCGCGAGCGCGATGACCACGGCGATGCCGGCTTGATAGCTGGTGCCGCAGGCGAGCAGCCGCAGGAAGTCGGGGTAAGCGCGGGCGCGCCGCCACGAGCTCCACAGCTGGGAAAGACCTGACCCCATGCGCGCGGCGCGGCGGGTGGCGCACGGATCGGCGCGCTCGCGCAGCAGCAGGAAGGTCGGAATCGCGGCGAGCAGATAGAACGCCGCGGTGATGAGCATCGTGATGGGAACGAAGTCCTCGGCGGACTCGCCGCGCGCTTGCGCCGCCAGCACGTAACCCAGGCACAGGCCGAGCGCGAGCATCCCACCGAGATAGCCGAAAGCCCATCCCCAGCCCGACACACGACCCAACGCATCGCGCCGCGCGAGTTCCGGCAGGAAGGCCGCGATCAGCGATTCGCCATAGGAGAAAAAGACGTTGGAGAGCACGACGGCCGCCGCCGCCCACCACAGCTGACCCGGGCCGAAGAACGCGAGCGCCGCGGTGGTCAGCACGCAGCCCACCGTGCACAGCGCCAGCAGCTTGCGTTTGGACCCGTGCGCATCGACCCAGGCGCCCAGACCCGGCATCGTGATCATCACCAGGAAGCTGGAGAACGCCACCAGCACCGTCCACAGCAGCGTTGACGAGGGCTGTCCCTTGGCGATCACGCCCACGAAATAGGCGTTGTAGACGGCAGTCAGGACGACGGTGGTGTAGCCGGAGTTGGCGAAGTCGTACATCGACCAGCCGAAGACTTCGCGTTTGCGAACGCCCGGATTCAAGAGTTCCTGCGCGAACAAGGCCATGCGGTTCGGTGGGGGTCGGTCGCCTCTGAAGGAGCGACGACTGTACCGCAGCGGGAAGTCAGGTCTGCCGACCTGCGGTGGTGCCTGGAACGGGACTCGAACCCGTACGCCTTTCTAGGGCGGCGGATTTTAAGTCCGCTGTGTCTACCGATTTCACCATCCAGGCCGGCTGCGCTCATTGCAAGCGCCAGCGCGCATTATCCAGCGCGTCGACCAAGAAAAAAGGGAAGCCAAACTGGCTTCCCTTTTGAAGATTTGGAGCGGGAAACGAGGCTCGAACTCGCGACCTCAACCTTGGCAAGGTTGCGCTCTACCAACTGAGCTATTCCCGCATCGCAGGACAATCGAATGCGTTCGCATCCAACTACCCTTTGGCAACGTTGGAGCGGGAAACGAGGCTCGAACTCGCGACCTCAACCTTGGCAAGGTTGCGCTCTACCAACTGAGCTATTCCCGCAATGTCCATTCTTTGGAGGCGCGATCCGGAGTCGAACCGGACTGACCGGATTTGCAATCCGGGGCATAACCGCTTTGCTATCGCGCCCCAGAACCCTGGACGGGATTCTGTAGAAACCGGATTTGGTTGTCCGGCTTCGATAAAAAATGGAAGCCTGGGCTTCCATTCTTTTAAACCTGGAGCGGGAAACGAGGCTCGAACTCGCGACCTCAACCTTGGCAAGGTTGCGCTCTACCAACTGAGCTATTCCCGCATGGTCTTCAACGCACTGCCTGCTCTTGCTCAATTCTGCGTCTCTTGCGATTCGCTTCGTCTTGCAGCACCGTTTGCGCTGAAGCCGAGAGTATAGAACGGTTTTTGACCCTCACACAAGAGTTCAGCGAATTCTTTATGAAGATCGCCCACGAGGGCTCGGCCACCGGCACGAGCGCGACTGGCGTGAACGGGGCTGGCGGCGGGCGCGATGCGACACGGCGCTTCAACTCCCTGCGCTCACCTTCGGCTCGCTTCGGTCAAACAATCCGCGCCAGTCAGTTCACAAGTCGCATCGCGCCCGCCGCCAGCCCCGCTCACGCCAGTCCATCCCGGCAAGGCCGCTGCACCATGAAAAATGGCGCCCGAAGGCGCCATTGTGGTGAGCATTGCGATCAGTGCTTCAGCGAGTCGCCGCCCGCGTCGGGCTTGGCGTCCGCGACCTTCTCGGCCGGAGCCGCCGCAGCTGCGGTCGCTTCCTCTTCCGGCAGCGCTTGCGGGTAGGACTCCAGCGCGACCTCCAGAACTCGATCGATCCAGCGGACCGGGACGATCTCGAGCTGGTTCTTCACGTTCTCAGGAATGTCCTGCAGATCCTTCACGTTCTCTTCCGGAATCATCACCGTCTTGATGCCGCCGCGATGCGCCGCCAGGAGCTTCTCCTTCAGGCCGCCGATCGCGGTGACTTCGCCACGGAGCGTGATCTCGCCGGTCATCGCCACATCGGCTCGGACCGGGATGCCGGTCAGCGCCGACACGAAGGCCGTCGTCATCGCGGCACCCGCGCTCGGGCCATCCTTCGGGGTCGCACCGTCGGGCAAGTGGACGTGGATGTCGCGCTTCTCGAACGCCTCATCCTTGATGCCCAGTCGGCGAGCCCGCGACCGCACCACCGTGCGCGCCGCCTCGACCGACTCCTTCATCACGTCGCCCAGCGAGCCGGTGCGGATGATGTTGCCCTTGCCCGGCATGACCGTGGCTTCGATGGTCAGCAGATCGCCGCCCACTTCCGTCCACGCCAGACCCACGACCTGACCGACCTGGTTGGTCTTCTCGGCACGACCGAAGTCGTACTTGCGAACGCCCAGGAACTCGTTCAGGTTGTCCTCGTCGACCACCACCTTGCCGGTGTAGGTCTTGAGCTGCAGACCCTTCACCACCTTGCGGCAGATCTTGGAGATCTCGCGTTCCAGCGAACGCACGCCGGCCTCGCGGGTGTAATAACGGATCACGCCGCGGATCGCGCCTTCGGTGACCTCGAGTTCCTCATCCTTCACGCCGTTGTTGCCCCGTTGCTTGGGCAGCAAGTAGCGCTGGGCGATGTTGACCTTCTCGTCCTCGGTGTAACCCGACAGGCGGATCACTTCCATCCGGTCCAGCAGCGCGGGCGGGATGTTCAGCGAGTTCGAGGTCGCCACGAACATCACATCGCTCAGGTCGTAGTCGACCTCGATGTAATGGTCCGCGAAAGTGTGATTCTGCTCAGGGTCCAGCACCTCCAGCAGCGCCGACGACGGATCGCCGCGGAAGTCCATGCCCAGCTTGTCGATCTCGTCCAGCAGGAACAGTGGATTGCGCGTGCCGACCTTGCTCAGGCTCTGCAGCACCTTGCCCGGCATCGAGCCGATGTAGGTGCGGCGGTGACCGCGGATCTCGGCCTCGTCGCGCACGCCGCCCAGCGCCATGCGGACGAACTTGCGGCCCGTGGCGCGCGCCACCGACTGTCCCAGCGAGGTCTTGCCCACGCCCGGAGGGCCGACCAGGCAAAGAATCGGCGCCTTCACCTTGTCCACGCGCTGTTGCACCGCGAGGTATTCCAGGATGCGTTCCTTGACCTTGTCCAAGCCGTAGTGGTCCTCGTTCAGGACCTCCTCGGCATGCGCGAGGTCATGCTTGATCTTGGTCTTCTTGGACCAGGGCAAGTTGACCAGCGTGTCGATGTAGTTGCGCACCACCGTGGCTTCCGCCGACATGGGCGACATCAGCTTGAGCTTCTTGAGCTCGCTCTCGGCCTTCTTGCGCGCGTCCTTCGGCATCCGGGCGGCCTGGATCTTCTTCTCCAGCTCCTCCATGTCGGCGCCGTCCTCGCCGTCGCCGAGCTCCTTCTGGATGGCCTTGACCTGCTCGTTCAGGTAGTACTCGCGCTGCGACTTCTCCATCTGGCGCTTGACGCGGCCACGGATGCGCTTCTCGACCTGGAGGATGTCGACCTCATGCTCGAGCAGATCCAGCAGCTTCTCCAGACGCTTGCCCACTTCGGACAGATCCAGCACCGACTGCTTCGCGTCAAGCTTCAGCGGGAGATGCGCGGCAATCGTGTCGCCCAGACGGCCGGCGTCATCGATGCCGGCGATGGACGTGAGGATCTCGGGCGGAATCTTCTTGTTCAGCTTGACGTACTGGTCGAACTGCTGTGTCACCGCGCGACGCAGGGCTTCGACTTCGGGCTGATCATCGGCTTCCGGAGGGATGGGCATCACCTCGGCGGTGAAGTGCTCCTCGCCATCCTCGATCTTGCGGGTCGTGGCGCGTTGCAGGCCTTCGACCAGCACCTTCACCGTGCCGTCGGGCAGCTTCAGCATCTGCAGGATGCTGGAGACGCAACCCATCTCGAACATGTCGTCGGGCTTGGGCTCGTCCTTGCCGGCCGCCTTCTGCGCGACCAGCATGATCTGACGGCCCGCTTCCATCGCCGCTTCCAAGGCCTTGATGGACTTGGGACGGCCGACGAACAGGGGGATCACCATGTGCGGGAACACCACCACGTCGCGCAGCGGCAGCAGCGGCAGCGTAATGGGTTCCGCAGGAAGGATCGGATGACCGGACATGAAAACCTCTCTTTCTCAGACCCATCTCAGGTCTGAGGTGCCAATTACAAGGTGCCGTTCAATAGCCTGAACCGGTGGACCGATCAGGCGCTGGCCTTGGCTTCGCGGTAGACGAGCAACGGTTTGGAGTCCTCGTCGATGTTGTGTTCGTCCAGCACCACCTTGGCCACGCCGTCCAGCGAGGGCAACTCGAACATCGTGTCGATCAGCGCGTGCTCGACGATCGAGCGCAGCCCGCGGGCGCCGGTCTTGCGGGCCAGGGCCTTGCGCGCGACGGCGTTCAGCGCCGAGGGACGCACCTCCAGTTCCACGCCGTCCATCGAGAACAGCTGCTGGTACTGCTTGACCAGCGCATTGCGCGGCTCGGTCAGGATCTGCACCAGCGCGTCCTCGGTCAGCTCTCCCAGCGTCGCGATCACCGGCAAACGGCCGACCAGCTCAGGGATCAGACCAAACTTGATCAGATCGCCCGGCTCCACTTCGCGGAACAGCTCGCCGACCTTCTTCTCGCTCTTGCTCTTGACCGAGGCACCGAAGCCGATGCCGGACTTCTCGGAGCGGTTCGTGATGACCTTCTCCAGGCCGTCGAACGCGCCGCCGCAGATGAACAGGATGTTCGTCGTGTCGATCTGCAGGAAGTCCTGATTCGGATGCTTGCGGCCGCCCTGCGGGGGGACCGAGGCCATCGTGCCTTCGACCAGCTTCAGCAGCGCCTGCTGCACGCCCTCGCCCGACACGTCGCGCGTGATCGACGGGTTGTCGGCCTTGCGGCTGATCTTGTCGATCTCGTCGATGTAGACGATGCCGCGCTGCGCGCGCTCGACGTCGTAATTGCAGTTCTGGAGCAGCTTCTGGATGATGTTCTCGACGTCCTCGCCGACGTAGCCGGCCTCGGTCAGCGTCGTCGCATCGGCGATCACGAACGGGACGTTGAGCACGCGCGCCAGCGTCTGCGCCAGCAGCGTCTTGCCCGAGCCGGTCGGTCCGATCAGCAGGATGTTGCTCTTGGACAGTTCGACGCCATCCTTCGTGTCGGCCGCGTGGCGCAGCCGCTTGTAATGGTTGTAGACCGCGACGGACAGGGTGCGCTTGGCCACGTCCTGGCCGATGACGTACTGGTCCAGCGTGGTCTTGATCTCGCTGGGGACGGGCAGATCCGACTTGCTCGCGCGGGCGCCGCCGGGCGTCTCCGCTGGGACCTCGTCACGGATGATGTCGTTGCACAGCTCGATGCACTCGTCGCAGATGAACACCGACGGGCCAGCGATCAGCTTCTTGACCTCGTGCTGGCTCTTGCCGCAGAAGCTGCAGTACAGGACTTTTTCGCTGGAGTTGCCTTTTTTCTCGGCCATGGGAGTGCTGCTGGGGCTGCTGGAAGGGCTGCGGGGAATACAGGCAAGTGCCTGCATTGATGATAGTTCAATTGCCGGCCCCACCCTTGAGGGGATAAAAGCCCCTAACAAAGGTCAGTTGGTGCCGTCAAAGGGCGGTCAGTTGACGCATGCCGCGAGCGGTTCCTTGTGCGATCGTCGTGATCCGCCCTTCGGTCGGGCCGGATCACGCTTCATGCAGGATCGCGCCGGTTCACGGGACGGGCCGAAAGACTCCGACGGCATCCGGGATGCCCGCCGACCTCCCCGGCCCGCACCGCTCAGGGACGCTTCTCGATGACCTGGTCGATCAGACCGTAGGTGGCCGACTCGGCCGCCGACATGAAGTAATCACGCTCGGTGTCGGCCTGGATCTTCTCCAGGCTCTGACCGGTGCGCTCGGCCAGGATGCGGTTGAGCTGCTCGCGCGTCTTCAGGATTTCGCGGGCGTGGATCTCGATGTCCGTGGCCTGACCCTGGGCGCCGCCCAGCGGCTGGTGGATCATGATCTTGGAGTTCGGGAGCGCGAAGCGCTTGCCCTTCTCGCCGGCCGCCAGCAGGAAGGCGCCCATCGAGGCGGCCATGCCCATGCACAGCGTCGAGACCTGCGGCTTGATGAATTGCATGGTGTCGTAGATCGACATCCCCGCCGACACGCTGCCGCCCGGCGAGTTGATGTACAGCGAGATCTCCTTGTCGGGGTTCTCGCTCTCCAGGAACAGCAGTTGCGCCACGACCAAGTTGGCCACCGCGTCATTGACCGGGCCGACCAGGAAGACGATGCGCTCGCGCAGCAGGCGGCTGTAGATGTCGTAGGCGCGCTCACCGCGGCCCGACTGTTCGATGACGATGGGCACCATGCCCAGGTTGCTAGTTTCCAGAGCGCTCATGAATTCCTCTGTGGTGGGTTCGCGTCACGGCTCATTATGTCGTGCGCTCCAATGCCCTTGTCGCCCGCGCTCCGAGAGAAGACGCGGAGAAAGAAAAAGGCGCCGGCCTTGCGGCCCGGCGCCTCACGTGGCGATGGCGGTTCAGTCTTTCAAGTGATGGAAGACCCGGTGAACGCGCACGCCTGCGATGGATCGCACGTCGCCGATCAGGCGCCGGCCATCAGCTCGTCGAAGGGCAGCGACTTGTCGGTGACCTTGGCCTTGCCCAGGATGAAGTCGGTGACGTTGTTCTCGATCACGACGGCTTCGACCTCGGCCATGCGCTCGCGGTCCGACAGGTACCAGCGCACGACTTCCGCCGGCTTCTCGTAGCTCTGCGAGATCTCTTCGATGTGGGCCTGCAGCTGCTCGGGCTTGGCTTGCAGGTTGTTCGAACGGACCAGCTCGGCCACGACCAGGCCCAGGCGCACGCGCTTCTCGGCTTGATCCTTGAACAGCTCGGCGGGGATCGGAGCCTTGTCGGCGTCCTTGATGCCGCGCTTCTTCAGGTCTTCGCGGGCGTTGGCGACCATGCGCTCGGCTTCGCCTTCGATCAAGGCCTTGGGCACGTCCAGCTCGGCCTTGCCGACCAGCGCGTCCATCGCGGCGCCCTTGTTCTTGGCCAGGACGCGGAACTTCACTTCACGCTCGAGGTTCTTCTTGATGTCGGCGCGCAGGCCTTCGACCGTGCCGTCCTTGATGCCCAGGGCCTTGGCGAAGGCTTCGTTCACTTCGGGCAGATGCTGGGCTTCGATCTTCTTGACCGTGACCAGGAAGTCGGCTTCCTTGCCGGCGACGTCCTTGCCGTGATAGTCCTCGGGGAAAGCCAGCGGGAAGGTCTTGGACTCGCCCGCCTTCATGCCGCGCACGGCCTTCTCGAAGGCTTCGAGCATCTGGCCTTCGCCCAGCAGGAACTGGAAGCCGTCGGCCTTGCCGCCGGCGAAGGGTTCGCCGTCGATCTTGCCTTCGAAGTCAATGGTCACGCGATCGCCGTCGGCGGCCACGTCCGCCGCGCCGCGCTGGGCAAACGAGCGGCGCTGCTTGCGCAGGATTTCGACGGTCTTGTCGATGGCCTCTTCCGTCACGTCGGCGGCGATGCGCTCGACTTCGGCGTCGGCCAGATCAGCGATCTTGACTTCCGGGTAGACCTCGAAGGTGGCGTCGAACGTCAGCTGGCCCTCGGCCGCACCGTCCTTCTGCTCGATGCGGGGCATGCCGGCGACGCGCAGCTTGGCTTCGTTGGCGGCGGAGGTGAAGACCTCGCCCAGCTTGTCGTTCACGACTTCGTACTGGACCTGGGCGCCGTAGCGCTGGGACACGAAGGACATGGGAACCTTGCCCGGACGGAAGCCGTCGGCCTTGACGGTGCGGGCCAGCTTCTTCAGACGGGTTTCGACTTCGGAGTTGATGTCGTCGGCCGCCAGCGTGAGCGTGATGCGGCGTTCCAGCTTTTCGAGAGTTTCGACGGTGACAGCCATAGTGGACTCGGAATCGGTTGAGAGTGTGGTGCGCGGGGCCGGACTCGAACCGGCACGCCCGTGAAGGCGTCAGGACCTAAACCTGGTGCGTCTACCAATTTCGCCACCCGCGCCGGGTGAACTGAGAACGTCGCCCCGCGCTGCAGCGCAGCGCGACCGTCGTCCCCTTGGTATGGATTCAGACTTGCGGACCGCTCCGGAGAGCAAAGTCCCGCGATCCGGGAAACCGGCGATTGTAGCCAAGGAATGAGGGGTTTCTCCGCCCCCTCTCGGGCGGGAGAAACCCCTGCCGTTTCAGCCCGCGGACAGGCCGATCAAAGAGCCGCCCGGCCGGCGGCTCAATGCGCCGTCGGCACGATGCCGGCGGTCTTGTCGCGGTCGACGCGGAACCAGGCCGCGTACATCGCCGGCAGCGCCAGCAGCGTGAGCACGGTGGCCACGATCAGGCCGCCCATGATGGCCACGGCCATCGGGCCCCAGAACACGCTGCGCGACAGCGGCACCATGGCCAGCACCGCCGCCGCCGCGGTCAGCGCGATCGGCCGCAGCCGCCGCACCGCCGACTCGACGATGGCCTGCGCCGCCGGGACGCCGCGCGAGCGGTCCTGCTCGATCTGATCGATCAGGATCACCGAGTTGCGCTGGATCATCCCCATCAACGCGATCACGCCCAGCAGCGCGACGAAGCCGAAGGGCCGGTTCAGCAGCAGCAGCGCCGCGGACACGCCCGCGATGCCCAGGAAGCCGGTCAGGAAGGCCAGCATCGCCCGCGAGAAGCTGTGCAGCTGCAGCATCAGCAGCGTGAAGGTCACGAACAGCATGATGGGCACGCCCGCCGCGATCGAACCCTGGCCCTTGCTACTCTCCTCCACCGCGCCGGCGATGGTGATGGAGTAGCCCGGCGGCATCTCCTTCTGCATGGCCTCGAGCTTGGGCCACAGCTGATAGGTCACCGTCGCGCCCTGCAGGCCTTCGATGACGTCGCCCTGCACGGTGATCGCGAACTGGCGGCTCTCGCGGTGCATCACGCCGGGCTCCCAGGTGAACTGGGGCTTGGCGATCTGCGTCAGCGGCACCGAGCGGCCCGAGGCGGTCTGCACATAGGCATTCGCCAGCTCGGACAGCGTGTCGCGCTCGGACGCGGGCTGGCGCAGCACGATGTCGATCAGACGATCGGCCTCGCGGTACTGCGACACCGGCGCGCCCGTGACCAGGATGCGCGCGGCCTGCGCGATGCTCTGGCTGGTGACGCCCAGCGCGCGCGCCTTGTCCTGGTCGACCTGCAGGCGCAGGACCTTGATGGCCTCGTTCCAGTTGTCGTTGACGCCCACCATGTTGGGATTGGCGCGCATCAACTCCTTGGCCCGGTCGGCGTACAGGCGCAACTGCGCGGGATCGTCGCCGGCGATGCGGAACTGCACCGGATACGGCACCGGTGGGCCGTTGGGCAGCAGCTTCACGCGGCCGCGGACCTCGGAGAACTCCTCCGCCAGGATCTTGGGCAGCTGGCGGCGCAGCGTCTCGCGATCGGCTGGCGTCTTGGGCAGGATGATGGCCTGGCTGACGTTGGTGTTGGGCAGGATCTGGTCCAGCGGCAGGTAGAAGCGCGGCACGCCCGAGCCCACCCAGGTCGCGATGCTGCCCACCAGCGGCTCCTTGGCCATGCGGGCCTCGAAGCGCTTGGCCACGACATTGCTCTGCTCGATGGTCGAGCCCTCGGGCAGCCACAGGTCGACCAGGATCTCCGGGCGGCTCGAGTCCGGGAAGAACTGCTGCTGCACCTTGCCCATGCCGGCCAGACCCAGCACGAACACGAGGATCGTCAGGCCGATGGTCTTCCAGCGGTGGTAGACGCACCACGCGACCCAACGGCGGAAGCGGTTGTAGAACGGCGTGTCGAAGACCTCGTGGGCCTCGCCCTCATGTCCGGCGCGGGTCTTGAGCAGCAACGCGCCCAGGTAGGGGACGAAGTAGACCGACACCACCCAGGAGATCACCAGCGCCGCCGCCGTCACCGCGAAGATGGCGAAGGTGTATTCGCCGACGGTGGACTTGGCCAGACCGATGGGCAGGAAGCCCACCGCGGTGATCAGCGTGCCCGTCAGCATGGGCTTGGCGGTCACGTCGTAGGCGTAGGTGGCCGCGTGCATCTTGTCGTAGCCCTCTTCGAGCTTACGCACCATCATTTCGACGGCGATGATCGCGTCGTCGACGAGCAAGCCCAGCGCGATGATCAGCGAGCCCAGCGAGATCTTGTGCAGTCCCACGCCCGCGTAGAGCATGACCACGAAGGTGATTGCCAGCACCAGCGGAATCGTGATGCCCACGACCAAGCCCGGCCACACGTCGATGCGCAGCGGCTTGAAGTGCAGGCCCAGCGCGATGAAGCTCACGCCCAGCACCACGACCACCGCCTCGATCAGGACGTGCACGAACTCGCCCACCGAGGTCTTCACCGCCGAGGGCTGATCCTGGATCTGCTGCAGCGTGATGCCGGCCGGCAGTTGCTGCTGCAGCCGCTTGACCGTGGTCTGCAGCGTTTTGCCCAGCGCGATGATGTCGCCGCCCTTGCCCATGGACACGCCCAGCGCCACGACCTGCTTGCCATTGAAGCGGACCATGGTCGCGGCCGGATCGACGTAGCCGCGGCGCACCTTGGCGATGTCGCCCAGACGCAGGCTGCTGGCCGCGCCGGTGCTTGAGTTGATGCCGCGGATCGGGAAGTCGCTCAGCGCCTGCACGGAGTTGAGCTGCCCCTCCACACGGATCTGCACGTTGGCGCTGCCGGCGTCCATCACGCCGGCGCTCTCCACCGCGTTCTGCGCGTTCAGCTGCGAGATGACCTGGTTGAAGTCCAGGCCCAGTTCGGCCAAGCGCTTCTGCGAGATCTCGACGAAGAGCTTCTCGGCCTGCACCCCGAACAGGTCGACCTTGGCCACGTCGGGCACGCGCAGCAGCTCGGAGCGCACCGCCTCGGCCTGCTGGCGCAGGTCCTCGAGCGAGAAGCCCCCGTCGCTGGACAGCGCGAAGATCGAGCCGTAAACGTCGCCGAACTCGTCGTTGAAGAACGGGCCCAGCACGCCCTGCGGCAGCGTGGCCTTGAGGTCGCCGATCTTCTTGCGCACGGTGTACCAGAGCTGCGGCACCTCGCCCGGCGCGGTGTTGTCCTTGACCTGGAAGATGGTCAGCGACTCGCCGGGCTTTGTGTAGCTGCGGATCTTGTCGGCATGCGGCACCTCCTGCAGGGTGCGCTCAATCTTGTCGGTGACCTGCTCGGCCATCTGCTGCGGCGTGGCGCCCGGCCAATAGGCCTGCACCACCATCGCGCGGAAGGTGAACGGCGGATCTTCGTCCTGGCCCAGCTGGAAGTAGGCGGCGAAGCCCAGCACCATCAGCACCACCATCAGGTAGCGTGTCAGCGGGGCGTGCTCCAGCGCCCAGCGCGAGAGGTTGAAACCGGCGCGGCTCGGGTTGCTCATCGATGGCTCCCGGCGCTCAGCGTTGTGCGGAGGCTTGCGGCGCGGGCGCGGCCGCCGCCGTCGGCGTGCCCGGCGGACGGTAGCGCTTGACCTTCTGGCCGGGCGTCAGCACATGGCCGCCCGCGGTCACGACTTCCATGCCCGGGGTCAGGCCTTGCACGATCAGCTCGTTGCCCTCGGCACCGACCACGGTGACCGGCCTCGGGTTGACCGTCATGGTCTTGGGATCGAGCAGCAGCACCGCGCTCTTGCCCTGCGACTCCATCACCGCGCTGAGCGGCAGCTTGATCGCGTTGTCGGACGGCGCGCCGGTGAGGATCACCGTCGCCGTCTGGCCCAGGTGGACGTTCTGGTCCTTGAGCTCGGCCTTGACCAGGAAAGTGCGCGTCACCGGGTCGGCGGCGGCGGCCAGTTCGCGCAGCTTCAGCGGCAGCGGTTCGGCCTTGGCGTCGGTCCACAGGCGGACCTTCAGACCGTCTGGGCGCGCCGCGGCGGCGCGCACCAAGGCGACCTGGTCCTCGGACACGGAGAACACGACATCGCGCGGACCATCATTGGCCACGCGCAGCACCGGCGTACCGGCGGCCACCACCATGCCGGGCTCGGCGTCGATGCCGGTCACCACGCCGGCGACGTCGGCCACCAGGGTCGAGTACTGCGCCTGGTTGCGTTGCACGTCGGACTGGGCGCGCGCCTGGTCGAACTGCGCCTGCGCGGCCTTGAAGGCGGCGTCGCGGCGGTCGAGCTCGGCCGCGCTGATGAAGCCCTGGCGGTGCAGGTCGATGTAGCGCTTGTAATCAGCGCCCAGCTGATCGCGGTTGACCCGGGCGGCCAGCACACCTGCCTTGGCAGCCTCCTGCGCCAGCACCAGATCCGAACTGTCCAACCGCGCCAGCGCCTGGCCCGGCTTGACCACCGAGCCCAGATCGACGCGGCGTTCCAGAATCTTGCCGGCGACGCGGAAGGACAGGCGCGACTCGACACGGGCCCGCACCTCGGCGGCGAACTCGCGCTGTAGGCCGGCCGATTGGGGCGCGAGCACCTGCGTGCGCACGTAGCGTTCCGGTTCGGGCGGCGCTTCCTGCTTGCCGCAAGCCGCCAAGACGAGCAGCGAAGTCGCCGCCGTCGCCGCCAGCAGGGCGCGACGCCATCCGCGCGCGGCGGAGAAAGCGGACCGAGACACAAGAGACCGTTGGGGCATGAACCACCTCGACAAGAGCAAGCACCCGGACGCCGGGCACCGAAGTAACTGACTGACCGGTCAGTAATGTATTCAGCGGGTCCGAACGTGTCAAACCGACGGCGTACGGTTCACCGGGGGTACTGCTTTGTTGACGGAGCGGGACTGGCCCGGGCCCCGAGGACGTCGCCGCCGCCCTGGGGGACAGCGAGCGAGACGGCTGGAAGCACGGCCGCGCGCGGACGGGTCCCGACTTCGGCGGACCGGTGCCGCGCTCAGCGGACAATGCCGGCCGTGAGCATAGAGCACTACGAAAACTTTCCTGTCGCTTCCTGGCTGAGCCCGCCGGCGCTGCGTCCCCCGATCGTGGCGATCTACCACTTCGCGCGCACGGCCGACGACCTCGCCGACGAGGGCGACGCCGACGCCGCCCAACGCCTGCGCGACCTGGCCGACTACCGCGCCGACCTGCGCGCCGCCGCCGCGGGCCGGACGCCCTCCGCGCGCTGGGCGCCGGTATTCGGGCCGCTGGCGCGCGCCATCGACACGCACCGGCTGCCGCTGCCATTGCTTGAGGACCTGCTGGATGCCTTCGAGCAGGACCTGGTCAAGACCGATTACGCGACGCGCGAGGAGCTGCTCGACTACTGCCGCCGCTCGGCCAATCCGGTGGGACGGCTGCTGCTGCATCTCTACGGGATCGCCGACGCGGCCTCGCTGCGGCAGTCGGACGCGATCTGCTCCGCGCTGCAGCTGATCAACTTCTGGCAAGACATGACGGTCGACGGACCGCGCGGCCGCGTCTATGCGCCGGAAACAGACCGCCGTCGCCACGGCATCGAAGGCAGCGATCTGCTGGCGCTGCGCGACGGCCCGGCCGCGCGCGCGCTGATCGCGGAGCTTTGCGGCTGGGCCCGCGCGCTGATGTCCGAGGGCGCCCCGCTGGTTCACCGCATCCCGGGCCGAGCCGGCTGGGAGCTGCGACTGGTGGTACAAGGCGGCCTTCGCATCCTCGACAAACTCGACGCGATGCACCACGCCGCCCTGCTGCGACGGCCGACGCTGGGCGCGCTCGACGCGCCCGCGCTGCTGTGGCGGGCGCTGACCATGACCACCCGCCGCGAGGGGACGGCGCGATGAGCACCAAGACCGACAAGACCACCGACGCCACGTCCTCCGCCTCCACGCCGGAGCAATACGTGCAGCAGAAGGCCGCGGCCAGCGGCTCCAGCTTCTATTACGCCTTCCTGTTCCTGCCGCCGCCGCGCCGCGCCGCGATCACCGCGTTCTACGCGTTCTGCCGCGAGGTGGACGACGTGGTGGACGAGGTCTCCGACCCCGGCGTCGCCGCGACCAAGCTGGCCTGGTGGCGCAAGGAAGTGATGAGCGCCTTCAACGGTCAGCCCGCGCACCCGGCGATGAAGGCGCTGATGCCGCACGTGGCCGATTACGACATCCGCGCCGAGCACCTGCTCGCGGTGATCGACGGCTGCCAGATGGACCTGGACCAGACACGCTATCTGGACTTCGCCGGTCTGCAGCGCTATTGCCACCTCGTGGCGGGCGTGGTCGGCGAGGTTGCTTCGGGGATCTTCGGCCGCAGCGATCCCCGCACCGTCGAGTACGCCCACAAGCTGGGCCAGGCGATGCAGCTGACCAACATCATCCGGGACGTGGGCGACGACGCACGCCGCGGCCGCATCTATCTGCCGGTCAGCGAGCTCCAGCGCTTCGACGTGAAGGCCAACGAGATCCTCAAGCGCGACGCGCCCTGGGGTTACAGCGAACGCTTCACCGCGCTGATGAAGTTCCAGGCCGAGCGCGCGCACCAGCTCTACGACGAGGCCTTCGCGCTGCTGCCCGAGGCCGACCGCAAGTCCCAGAAGCCGGGCCTGATGATGGCCAACATCTACCGCACGCTGCTGCGGGAGATCGAGTCCGAGCAGTTCCAGGTGCTGCAACAGCGGATCTCGCTGACGCCGCTGCGCAAACTCTGGATCGCGATGAAGACCAACTGGCGCGGACGCTGAGCCGCATGAGCACGCGCCTGGCGGTCATCGGCGGCGGCTGGGCGGGACTCGCCACGGCGGTGGAGGCGAGCGCGCTGGGCGCTGCGGTCACGCTGCTGGAGATGGCACCCGCGCTCGGCGGCCGAGCCCGCAGCCTGGACGGTGGCGCGAGCGATGGCCGCACCGGTCTCGCGCTGGACAACGGCCAGCACATCCTGATCGGCGCCTACACCGAGTCGCTCGCCCTGATGCGGCGCGTGGGCGTCGACCCCGAGGCCGCGCTGCGGCGCATGCCGCTGCGGCTGCGCTATCCCGAGCGCGAGACGCTGACGCTGCCGCCCGGGCGGCCGACGCTGGCCTTCCTGCGGGGCGTGCTGGGCTGCTCGGCCTGGTCCTTGCGCGAGCGGCTGCGCTTTCTTGCCGCCAGCAGCGGATGGACGCTGCGCGGCTTCCGCTGCGCGCCCCATCTGACGGTCGCCGAGCTCTGCGCCGCCCTGCCCCGCCCGGTGCGTGACGACCTCATCGATCCGCTGTGCGTGGCGGCGCTCAACACCCCGTCGACGCAAGCGAGCGCGCAGGTCTTCCTACGCGTGCTCAAGGATGCGCTCTTCAGCGGGCCGGGGAGCGCCGACCTGCTGCTTCCGCGGCAGGGTCTGAGCGCCCTGTTGCCCGAGCCCGCGCGAGCCTGGCTGCTCGACCGCGGCGCGCGCATCGTCACGCGACGCGTGCAGCGCCTGGAAGCCGAAGGCCGCGGATGGTCCGTCGACGGCGAGCCCTTCGATCAGGTCGTGATCGCCGCGAGCTCCGTCGAGGCGGCCCGGCTCACGCGAGACCTCGCGCCGCGCTGGAGCGCCGTCTCCGGCGCCTTCGAGTTCCAGCCCATCGTGACCATCTACCTGGAGAGCCTCAGCTCCGCGCTGCCGGCCCCGATGGTCGCTCTGCGCGAATCGGCCACGGAGCCGGCGCAGTTTGCTTTCGATCTCGGGCAGCTCGGCCATCAACCAGGTCTTTTCAGCCTGGTGGTCAGCGGCGCGGCGCCGTGGATCGCGCGCGGCCTGGAAGCGACCGGCGAGGCGGCCTTGGCCCAAGCGCGCCGTCACTTCGACTGGCGCAGCGAGCCGCGCATCGTGCGCGTGCTCAGTGAGAAACGCGCCACCTTTGCCTGCACGCCCGGGCTGATCCGACCCGAAGCGCCGATCGCGCCGGGGCTGTGGGCCGCAGGGGACTACCTCGCCGGCCCGTATCCGGCCACGCTGGAAGGCGCCGTGCGCAGCGGCTTCTCGGCGGCGCGTTCCGCAATGCGGCAGGCCTAGGCGCGCCTGCCCCGTTCGAGGGCATCGCCGGGCGATTTCCGCTCGGCTGACGATCAAATGCGACAGGTAGAGCCCCCTCTCGGTTTCGCCATGCAAAACCCGAGAGAAATCCATCACAATCGTCCGCCATGAAGTCCAAGGAGCTGCAGACCCCCGCCATCCAGGTCCTCGAGCGCACGTTCGCGTTGCTGGACGTCCTGGCCCAGCATCAGGATCCCGTATCGCTGAAGGTCATCAGCGAAACCACCGGACTCCACCCCTCCACCGCCCACCGCATCCTCAACGACCTGGCGCTCGGCCGCTACGTCGACCGGCCCGAGGCCGGCAGCTATCGGCTGGGCATGCGGCTGCTGGAACTGGGCAACCTGGTCAAGGCGCGGCTGGACGTGCGCGAGGCCGCCATCGGCCCGATGCGCGAACTCCACAAGCTGACCCACCAGCCGGTCAATCTCTCGGTCCGCCAGGGCGACGAGATCGTCTACATCGAGCGGACCTACAGCGAGCGCAGCGGCATGCAGGTCGTGCGCGCCGTCGGCGGCCGGGCGCCGCTGCACCTGACGTCGGTCGGCAAGCTCTTCCTCGCGGGCGACGATCCCCAGCGCGTGCGCGCCTATGCGACACGGACGGGGCTCTCGGGCCATACCCGCAACAGCCTGACCGACATCGCCCATCTCGAACGCGAAATGGCGCTGGTGCGTCAGCGCGGGGTGGCGCGGGACGATGAGGAATTGGAGCTCGGCGTGCGCTGCATGGCAGCAGGCATTTACGACGACCAGGGCAAGCTGGTCGCGGGGCTGTCGATCTCGGCACCCGCCGATCGGCTCGAGGAAGGCTGGCTGCCCCGACTCAAGGAAACCGCCACGCGGATCTCGGCGGCGCTCGGGTTCAGGGGCTGACAGCCCTCCCCTGCAACGACCGAGCAGTCAGCCCGCCGTGCCTGAACCCCTCGCCGCTCAGGCGCTCCAGGAACGGGCATTCCTCGCGTTCGCTCGTCACACCCGCCCCTTCCGCATTCGCTCTGAGGGGCTCAGGCACCGCAGGCTTCCTTCACCACCGAGATCCTCGCGGACATCGGGCATCGGGCATCGGGCATCGGGCATCGGAGCGGAAACGACAACGGGCCCGAAGGCCCGTTGATTCGAACGCCGGGGCGCTCTCTTACTTTGCGGTGATCGCCGGGGTCAGACTGACCGCGGTGGCCGTGGCGCCCGCCAGCGGCGAGGTCGTCCCGGTCAGCCACTTGCGCACGCGCTCGGCGTCGCCGATGCGCGAGTACTTCCCGGCCGAATCCAGGAACACCATGATCAGCTTGCGACCGGCGAGCTGCGCCTGCATCACCAGGCATTGACCCGCTTCGTTGATGAAGCCCGTCTTCTGCAGACCGATGTCCCAGTCGCTCTTGCGGACCAGGCCGTTGGTCGTGCCGAAACGCACCATGCGACGGCCCAACTCGACCGTGTACTCGGGCGAGGTCGACAGCTCGCGCAGCAGCGGGAAGCTGTGCGCCACCTTCACCAGCTTGGCCAGATCGCTGGCGCTGGACTGGTTGCGGCTGGACAGCCCCGTGGGCTCGACGTAGTGGGTGTCGTTCATGCCCAGCAGACGGGCCTTGGCGTTCATCGCGGCGACGAAGGCCTCCAGGCCGCCCGGATAGCTGCGACCCAGCGCATGCGCGGCGCGGTTCTCGGAGGACATCAGCGCCAGGTGCAGCAGCTCGCCGCGCGTCAGCGTGGTGCCGACCGCCAGACGCGAGCCGGTGAATTTCTCGGTGTCCTTGTCGTCGTCGGAGATGGTCAGCTTCTCGTCCATCGACTGGTTGGCCTCGACCACCAGCAGCGCCGTCATCAGCTTCGTGATCGACGCGATCGGAAGCACGGCGGACGGGTTCTTCGAGAAGAGGACTTCGTTCGTGTCCTGGTCGACGACGTAGGCGACGCTGGACTTCAGGTCCAACGGATCCTCGGTGTCATGCAGGCCGTACATCTGGCCGAACGAGGGCTTGGCCGGAATGACCTCGCGCACGGCGGCGCGCGCCGCGACTTTCCGCGGCGAGCGCGGGGCCGGTTTGGCCTTGCGTGCGGTGGTCTTGGCTTTCGCCTTGTTGGAGGACGACGTGGTGGCCGCCTGCGCGGCTTGCACCGGCGCGAGACTGGCGGTCAAACCCGTCAGCAACATGACGCCGCTGAGCGCGGCACCAGACAGCAATGTCGCAATGGTCTTCAATCCAGTCCCCAGGAAGTGGACGCGAGTGTAGGGGATCACGGAAAGCCCGGCAAGATCAAGGACTTGGCACACTCTCTTAAAGTGGGCCGATCCGTGCATCCGACGCAGTTCAGCGACCTTTGCCGGACACCCTGTCAACCTTGCGCCGCCACCCGTTCCGTCTTGCTCCGCAGCTTGTTCAGAGCGCTCAAATATGCTTTGGCCGAGGCAACGACGATATCGGGGTCTGCCCCCACGCCGTTCACCACGCGACCGGCATGCTGCAAGCGCACCGTGACTTCACCCTGGGATTCTGTGCTTCCGCCGGTGATCGCGCTGACCGAATACAGCAGCATTTCGGCCCCACTTTGGACCTTGCTCTCGATGGCCTTGAGCACCGCATCCACCGGCCCGTTGCCATCGCTCTCGGTGCGATGTTCGTCCTCGCCGGCCGCGAAGACCACCTGCGCCTGTGGCCGCTCGCCCATCTCGGAGCGCTGCGCCAGCGCCACCAGCCGGAAGTGATCCGGCTCCTGGGCGACCGATTCGTCCATCACCAGCGCGATGATGTCCTCGTCGAAGATCTCGGCCTTGCGGTCGGCCAGGTCCTTGAAGCGGATGAAGGCCGCGTTGATCTCGGCTTCGGAGTCCAGCTGGATGCCCAGCTCCTGCAGCCGCTGCTTGAAAGCGTTGCGACCGGAGAGTTTGCCCAGCACGATCTTGTTGGCGCTCCAGCCCACATCCTCGGCGCGCATGATCTCGTAGGTGTCGCGGGCCTTGAGCACGCCGTCCTGGTGGATGCCGGACGCGTGCGCGAAGGCGTTGGCCCCGACCACCGCCTTGTTGGGCTGAACCACGAAACCGGTCGTCTGCGAGACCATCTTGGACGCCGGCACGATCTGCGAGGGGTCCACGCGCAGGTCCAGACCGAAGTAGTCGCGGCGGGTCTTCACCGCCATTACGACCTCCTCGAGCGAACAGTTGCCGGCGCGCTCCCCCAGACCGTTGATGGTGCACTCGATCTGGCGGGCGCCGCCGATCTTCACGCCGGCCAGCGAGTTGGCCACCGCCATGCCCAGGTCGTTGTGGCAGTGCACGCTCCAGATCGCCTGATCCGAGTTGGGCACCCGCTCGCGCAAGGTCTTGATGAAGTGGCCGTAGAGCTCCGGCACCGCGTAGCCGACGGTG
Organism: Roseateles sp.; assembly: GCF_039595295.1. Lineage (GTDB taxonomy): Bacteria > Pseudomonadota > Gammaproteobacteria > Burkholderiales > Burkholderiaceae_C > Roseateles. The sequence continues at coordinate 77,283 of NZ_JBCNLU010000005.1, read as the reverse complement.
TCCGGGATGTTGATGGTGCGGGCGCCCTCGCGGATCACCGCCTCGACCACGCGGGCCAGGAACTCCGGATCGGAGCGGTAGCCGTCCTCGGGCGAGAACTCGATGTCATCCGTCAGATTGCGGGCGAAGCGCACCGCCTGGATGGCCTGCTCCAGCACCTGCTCGCGGCTCATGCGCAGCTTCTTCTCCATGTGGAGCTCGCTGGTGGCGATGAAGGTGTGGATGCGCGAGCGCGAGGCGCCCTTGAGCGCCTCGGCCGCGCGCGCGATGTCGCGGTCGTTCGCGCGAGCCAGCGAGCAGACGGTGCTGTCCTTGACCGCGTCGGCGATCGCGCGCACCGCCTCGAAGTCGCCCTGGCTGGACGCCGCGAAGCCGGCCTCGATCACGTCGACCTTCAAGCGCTCCAGCTGGCGCGCGATGCGCAGCTTCTCGTCCTTGGTCATGGACGCGCCGGGCGATTGCTCACCGTCGCGCAGGGTGGTGTCGAAGATGATCAGCTGGTCGGACATGAAAGGCTTCCTTGCGGTGGCGGGCCGGAACCCCGATGCACGATCGACGTGACGTGACGTGACGTGACGCGATGCGGCGCGGGCGCGGTCCCGGGGCGGGCGATGGTCGAGTGTAGGTCGCCGATCAGGCGGCGACGCGGTCGGCAAGCTTGAGCACGCCGCGCTGCGCCGCGCGGCGCAGGCCGGACACGATCGCCTTCAGCGAGGCCGACGCGATGTTGCCGTCCATGCCGACACCAAAGAGCGTGGCCTCGCCCACGCGCAGCTCCAGGTAGGCCACCGCTTGCGCGTCGGCGCCGCTGCCCAGCGCGTGCTCGTGATAGTCCAGCACGCGGACCTGCGTCTTGAGCAGCTTGTTCAGACCCTCGACGAAGGCGTCGATCGGCCCCTTGCCCGAGCCGTCGATGCGGACCATGCGCACGCACAGGTCGGCTTGCGTCTGCACGCGGGTCTGGCCGTCCTCGGCGGTATCGATCTGCGGCGTCATCGCGGGCGCCTGCTTGACGCCGTACTCGCGGTCGAAGATCTGCCAGATGTCGGCCGCGCCCAATTCCTTGCCGGTCGTGTCCATCACGCCTTGCACGATCTGGCTGAACTCGATCTGCAGGCGGCGCGGCAGCTCGATGCCGTATTCGGCCTCGAGCAGGTAGGAGATGCCGCCCTTGCCCGACTGGCTGTTGACGCGGATCACCGCCTCGTAGCTGCGGCCCAGATCCTTGGGGTCGATCGGCAGATAGGGGATCTCCCAGATGTCGCCGTCCTTGCGCGCGGCGAAGGCCTTCTTGATCGCATCCTGGTGCGAACCCGAGAACGAGGTGTAGACCAGCTCGCCCACATACGGATGGCGCGGATGAACAGCGATCTGGTTGCAGTGCTCGACGCAGCGGCGGATCTCGTCGATGTCGGAGAAGTCCAGCGCCGGATGCACGCCCTGCGTGTAGAGGTTCAGCGCGACGTTGACCAGGTCCAGATTGCCGGTGCGTTCGCCGTTGCCGAACAGGCAGCCTTCGACGCGATCGGCGCCGGCCATCAGCGCGAGCTCCGCGGCGGCCGTGCCGGTGCCGCGGTCGTTGTGCGGATGGACCGAGAGGATCACGCTGTCGCGGCGCTCGATGTGGCGGCCCATCCACTCGATCATGTCGGCGTAGATGTTGGGCGTGGAGTGCTCGACCGTGGTCGGCAGGTTGATGATGATCTGGCGCTCCGGCGTCGCTCCCCAGGCGGCGGTGACGGCGTCGACGACGCGCTTGGAGAAGCTCAGCTCGGTGCCCGAGAACATCTCCGGCGAGTACTCGAAGCGGAAGTCCGTACCGGTTTCGGCGGCTTGGCGATCGGCCATCTCCCGGATCATCGTGGTGTGCGTCACGGCCAGGTCGACGATCTCGTCCTCGCTCATGTTCAGCACGACGCGGCGCATCACCGGCGCGACCGCGTTGTAGAGGTGGACGATCACGCGCTTGGCGCCGATCAGGGATTCGAAGGTGCGCTCGATCAGCGGCTGGCGCGCCTGCGTCAAGACCTGGATGGTGACGTCGTCGGGGATGTGGCCTTCCTCGATCAGCTGACGGACGAAGTCGAAATCGGTCTGCGACGCGGAAGGGAAGCCGACCTCGATCTCCTTGAAGCCGATCTTCACCAGCATCTGGAACATGCGCAGCTTGCGCTCGGCGTCCATGGGCTCGATCAGCGCCTGGTTGCCGTCACGCAGGTCGGTGCTCAGCCACAGCGGCGCCTTCGTGATCTGCGCGTCGGGCCAGCTGCGGTCCGGGAGGGCGATGGGAGCGAAGGCGCGGTACTTGGTCTGCGGGTGCTTGAGCATGAGAGCGTTCCTGGTGGGTTCAGGGCGCAACTCGCAGACTCCAAATGACGAACGGCCCGCTGCGAGTTGCAATCGGGCCGTTGGATCTGGAAGAACGTCGTGTGTCTGACGGACGTGCGCAAATCAGCGAACCCGAAGGTCGCCTAGTAGTAGCAGCGCGGTGGCGGTCAGAAACGTCATGGGGACTGAATATAAGAGTCCGGCGCCGCGCGCGTCAACGCCGGTGAGCGACACGCCGCGCGCTCAGCGTTCGCTATCGGTGAAGGCCGGCTTCATCGGGCTCGTCGGTGGACATGGCGATCACGCTCGCCGGCTTGCCCTTGGCGCGGCGCACCGCGTAGACGACATAGCCTGACAGCCCGTAGACGCAGAACACGCCGAACAGCACCCGCGGCGGATCGATGTTGATCGCGGCGATCGCCAGCATGATCACGACCAGCACGATGAACGGGACCGAGCGCTTGAAGGTGATGTCCTTGAAGCTGTAGAACGGCGCGTTGGTCACCATCGTCAGGCCCGCATACAGCGTGAAGCCGAAAGCCAGCCAGGCGAGCGCGGGATCGCGATGGATGTCCTTGTAGCCGGCGCTGTCCAGGGCCCAGATCAGGCTCATCACCAGCGCGGCGGCGGCCGGGCTGGGCACGCCCTGGAAGAAGCGGCGGTCGACCACGCCGATGTTGGTGTTGAAGCGCGCCAGCCGCAGCGCCGCGCCCGCGACATAGACGAAGGCCGCGAACCAGCCCCACTTGCCCAGCCCCTGCAGCGCCCACGAATACATGATCAGCGCCGGCGCCGCGCCGAAGGAGACCATGTCCGACAGCGAGTCCATCTGCTCGCCGAAGGTGCTCTGCGTGTTGGTCATGCGAGCGACGCGCCCGTCCAGGCTGTCCAGCACCATGGCCGCGAAGATGCCGTAGACGGACTGCTCGAAACGGCCGCTGATGCCCATCACCACGGCATAGAAACCGCTGAACAGCGCGGCCAGCGTGAAGAGGTTGGGCAGCAGGTAAATGCCCTTGTGGCGTGGGCGCTGCGGGGCGTCGAGGACGTCGGCCTCGTCCTCGTCGAGCAGGTCCACGTTCTTGTTCTGGGTCGAATTCATGGGCGCGAAGGATACCTTACGACGCCAACGGAAAAGGCCGCGCGGGGCGACCCGCGCGGCCTTCAGGACTGATCCGACGCGATCTGCGGCGATCAGTTCTTGGACTTGTCGACCAGCTTGTTGGCCTTGATCCAGGGCATCATGTTGCGCAGCTGCGCGCCAACCTGCTCGATCGGGTGTTCGGCGGTCAAGCGGCGGCGGCTGATCAGGGTCGGCGCGCCGGCCTTGTTCTCCAGGATGAAGGACTTGGCGTACTCGCCGGTCTGGATGTCCTTCAGGCACTGGCGCATCGCGTCCTTGGTCGCCTCGGTCACCACGCGCGGGCCGGTCACGTACTCGCCGTACTCCGCGTTGTTGGAGATCGAGTAGTTCATGTTGCCGATGCCGCCCTCATAGATCAGATCGACGATCAGCTTGAGTTCGTGCAAGCACTCGAAGTAAGCCATCTCGGGCGCGTAACCGGCTTCGGTCAGCGTCTCGAAACCGGCCTTGATCAGCTCGACGGCGCCGCCGCACAGCACGGCCTGCTCGCCGAACAGGTCGGTCTCGGTCTCTTCGCGGAACGAGGTCTGGATGATGCCGGCCTTGCCGCCGCCGTTGGCCGAGGCGTAGCTCAGGGCCAGGTCGCGCGCCTTTCCGGTGGTCTCCTTGTAGACGGCGATCAGGTGCGGCACGCCACCACCATTGCGATAGGTGCTGCGCACCGTGTGGCCCGGAGCCTTGGGAGCGACCATCCACACGTCCAGATCCTCGCGCGGCTGCACCTGGCCGTAATGCACGTTGAAGCCGTGAGCGAACGCCAGGGAGGCGCCTGCCTTGATGTTGGGCTCGACTTCCTTCTTGTAGACGTCGGCGATCTGCTCGTCGGGCAGCAGGATCATGACCACATCGGCGGCCTTCACCGCCTCGGCGATCTCGGCAACCTTCAGGCCGGCGCCTTCGGCCTTGGCCCAGGACGCGCCGCCGCGGCGCAGACCCACGGTGACCTTCACGCCGCTGTCGTTCAGGTTCTGGGCATGGGCATGGCCTTGCGAGCCGTAGCCGATGATGGCGACGTTCTTGCCCTTGATCAGGCTGAGGTCGGCGTCCTTGTCGTAGTACACGTTCATGATGGTCTCTCCGGGGAAAACAGTGCCGTTGGCAGTGGGGTTGGGTGACGGACCGTCGCTGCGGGATGCCAGACGGCGATCCGGTGTTCAGTGATTCGATGAAGCCTGGGAGTGGCGGAAGCGGTCGTGGTCAGACACGCAGGATGCGCTCGCCGCGGCCGATGCCGCTGGTGCCGGTGCGCACCGTCTCGAGGATGGCGCCGCGGTCGATCGCGTCGATGAAGGCGTCGAGCTTGCCGGCATCACCGGTGAGCTCGATGGTGTAAGTCTTCTCCGTGACGTCGATCACGTGGCCGCGGAAGATATCGGCGGTGCGCTTGAGCTCCTCGCGCTCCTTGCCGACGGCGCGGACCTTGATGAGCATGAGCTCGCGCTCGATGTAGCGGCCCTCGGTCAGGTCCACGACCTTGACCACCTCGATCAGCCGGTTCAGGTGCTTGGTGATCTGCTCGATCACGTCGTCGCTGCCGCTGGTCACGATGGTCATGCGCGACAGCGAGGCGTCCTCGGTCGGCGCCACGGTCAGGCTCTCGATGTTGTAGCCCCGGGCGGAGAACAAGGCCACGACGCGCGACAGCGCGCCCGGCTCGTTCTCGATGAGCAAAGCGATGATGTGTTTCATGAAGTCTCGTCCTTCGCGCTCTTCAGACCGCCGGCGGTAACCGGACGGCCCTTGGCCACGCTCTTCGATCGATGGGAATGGGCCGGATCGCTCCGAGCGCCTCAGGCCTTCCGCCGCCGGTCACGGCGCGCGCGGTAACGCGCGTCGCGCCTGGCGGCTTCCAGCCGTCAGCCTCCTCAGAGGTCCTCCGACCCCAGCAGCATTTCCGAGATGCCCTTGCCCGCCTGGACCATGGGCCAGACGTTCTCGGTCGGATCGGTGCGCACGTCCAGGAACACGGTGCGATCCTTCAGACGCATCGCCTCGCGCAGCGCGGGCTCCACGTCCGACGGCTTCTCCACCAGCAGGCCCACGTGCCCGTAGGCCTCGGCCAGCTTGACGAAGTCCGGCAGCGCATCCATGTAGCTGTGCGAGTAGCGCTTGCCGTAATCCAGCTCCTGCCACTGCCGCACCATGCCCAGGTAGCGGTTGTTCAGCGAGACCACCTTCACAGGCGTCTTGTACTGCTGACAGGTGGACAGCTCCTGGATGTTCATCTGGATGCTGCCCTCGCCGGTGACGCAGAACACATCCGCGTCCGGCTTCGCCAGCTTGATGCCCATCGCGTAGGGCAGTCCCACGCCCATCGTGCCCAGGCCGCCGGAATTGATCCAGCGACGCGGCTCGTCGAAGCGCAGGAACTGCGCGGCCCACATCTGATGCTGGCCGACGTCCGACGTGAAGTAGGCGTCGCGGCCGCGGGTCAGGTTCCAGAGGGTCTCCAGCACGAACTGCGGCTTGATGACCTCATTGGACTGCTTGTAGGCCAGGCAGTCGCGCTTGCGCCAGTCGTTGATCTGGCTCCACCAGGCGTTGATCGAGTCCGCGTCAGGCCGAGCCTGGGCTTCCCTGATCTGGGCGATCAGCTCCTGCAGCACGTCCTTGACGTCGCCCACGATCGGGATGTCCACGCGCACGCGCTTGGAGATCGATGAGGGGTCGATGTCGATGTGGATGATCTTGCGATCCACCGACGAGAAGTGCTTGGGGTTGCCGATCACCCGGTCGTCGAAGCGCGCGCCCACGGCCAGCAGCACGTCGCAGTGCTGCATGGTCATGTTGGCTTCGTAGGTGCCGTGCATGCCCAGCATGCCCAGGAAACGCGGATCGGTGCCGGGCATCGCGCCCAGACCCATCAGCGTGTTGGTGCAGGGGTAGCCGAGCAAGTCGACCAGCTGGCGCAGTTCAGCCGTGGCCTCGCCCAGGATGACGCCGCCGCCGGTGTAGATGTAGGGACGCTTGGCGCCCATCAGCAACTGGACCGCCTTGCGGATCTGCCCGCTGTGGCCCTTCTTCACCGGGTTGTAGGAGCGCATCTCCACGCGTTCCGGATACTGGAACGCGGTGCGATTGAGCGAGACGTCCTTCGGAATGTCGACGACGACCGGGCCGGGGCGGCCGGTACGCGCGATGTGGAAGGCCTTCTTCAGCGTGCTCGCGAGGTCGCGCACGTCCTTGACCAGGAAGTTGTGCTTGACGATGGGGCGGGTGATGCCGACGGTGTCGCACTCCTGGAAAGCATCCAGGCCGATCGCCGGCGTGGGGACCTGACCCGTGATGATGACCATCGGGATCGAGTCCATGTAGGCGGTCGCGATGCCGGTGATGGCATTCGTGACGCCAGGACCCGAGGTCACCAGTGCGACGCCGACTTCGCCGGTCGCGCGGGCGTAGCCGTCGGCGGCGTGAACGGCGGCTTGCTCATGACGGACCAGCACGTGCTGGATGGCGTCTTGCTTGTAGAGCGCGTCGTAGATGTAGAGGACGGCACCGCCTGGATAACCCCAGAGGAACTTCACGCCTTCGGCCTGAAGACTCTGAACCAGGATTTCGGAGCCATTCAGTTCCTGACCGGAACTGACGGAATGGGGGTGCGGTTGTGAGCGAGCTTCCGTGATCGCTGCACGTTTGATGTCCGCGGCAGACATGTCCATATGTCGAACCTCTGAGATTTTCTCTGACGAAAAACCATCGGTGCTTCTCCTCTCGCCCTTGTGAGGCGGACTTGAAACGTCGCGTCAAAAACAGGGGCGCCCCGGTTGGGCGGCCTACTTGAGACTTAAAAACTGCGGTGTGCGAGCGGCCGATTATGCACGCAAACCCGCATCGGTCTCAAAGCGTAATGGCTATTTGTAGTGCGGGTGCGATAATCCGCGCCGTTTTGCCTGCTCGACCGCCCGCCGCGGCGCCGCCCTTTGGCCACCGACAAAGAACTCAACGACTTTCTCAAGACCGTCGACCGGCGCGCCTTCAAGCGCACCGTCTACATGGTGCGAGACGAGGATGCCGCGCTGGACATCGTCCAGGAGGCCATGATCCGCTTGGCCGAGAAATACTTCGACCGCCCCGCAGCCGAGCTGCCGCTGCTGTTTCAGCGCATTCTGTCCAACGCCACCATGGATCACTTCCGGCGGCAGAAGGTGCGCAGCGCGCTGTTCAGCAACCTCTCGGACTTCGAAGGCGGCGAGGCGGGCGAGGACTTCGACCTGCTGGAAATGCTGGAGACGCAGGAGGGATCGATGGGCGCGCAGTCGGCCGCGGACGAGGTGTCGCGCGTCCAGACGCTGGAATTGATTGAGGAAGAGGTCGCCGCGCTGCCCGCGCGTCAACGAGAAGCCTTTTTGCTGCGTTACTGGGAAGAACTCGACGTCGCGGAGACGGCAGCGGTCATGGGATGCTCGGAGGGCAGTGTGAAAACACATTGCTCCCGCGCCGTGCATGCGCTGGCGAAAACGCTCAAAGCCAAGGGAATCACGCTATGAAAAAGAACACGCCAGGAACCGCGCCGCGCCAGGAATTGGACGCGCGTGTGACCCGTTTCGGCCTGCGCGTGGCCGCCGGTCTGAGCGAGCGCAGCGAGGACCTCTCCGGCGACATCCAGGAGCGCCTGCGCTTCGCGCGTGAGCAAGCGCTAGCCAAGGCGACGGCCGCGCGCGCCGCGGCGCCGGCGGAAACCGCCTCGTCCGCGCGCGAAGTCGGCGGCGGCACGCTGGCACTGGGCGGCGGCGAGAAGACCCCGCGCTGGCTCAAGGCCGCGGCGATCCTCCCGCTGCTGTTGCTGCTGGGCGGCCTGCTGCTGATCCAGCACAGCCAGTGGTATGAACAGATCCGCAGCGCGGCCGAGCTCGACACCGAGATGCTGTCCAAGCCGCTGCCCCCTGCCGCCTATAGCGATCCGGGCTTCCGCGAATACCTGAACGAGAACCCCAACGATCCCAACAGCGCCGACGACAAGAAGTCCGACGAAGCCAAACAGTGAGCCGGCGCGTGGCCCGTCTTTCTCCCGTTCCCCGCCAATCCCCGCCCCTCCCCGGCCCCTTGAGCCGCCTCTCGCTGGCCCTTGCCGGCGCGGCGCTCATGCTGGCGGCTTGCGCTGTCCACGCGGAGGACGCCGCCTCGGCGCCCGCGCTGGCGCCGGTCGAGACCGCCGTCCCGATTCCCGTCCCCATGGCGCCGGCCGCGTCGGTGGTGCAGCGCGCCTCGGCGCCCGCCCGCACGTCCGCCCTGCCCGGGCCCACGCCGCTGAGCCTGGGCCAGAGTTGGGCCTCGCTGACGCCCTTGCAGCGCGAGGCGCTCGCGCCGCTGTCCAAGGAATGGGATCAGCTGGACGGCGCCCGCAAGGGCAAGTGGCTGGAAATCGCCAACCGCTATTCCACGCTCCCGCCCGAGCACCAGCAGCGCCTGCGCGAGCGCATGGTCGAGTGGACCCGCATGTCCCCGACCGAGCGTCAGAAGGCCCGCATCGGCTACCAGCACGCCAATGAGCTGCGCGGCGCCGAGCAGCCGGCCAAGTTGCAGGAGAAGTGGGAGGCCTATCAGGCGCTCCCGGCGGAAAAGCGTCAGCGCCTGGCCGAGCGTGCCGCCGAGAAGGCCTCCGAGCGTCGCGAGGCGCCGGTGACCAATCTGGCCAAGGCGCCGATCCGGCGCGCGCCGCTGGCGGTGACCACCACCGGCCCGACCGTGGTCCAGGCCCGCCCCGGCGCGACCACGGTGCTGCTGACCCAGCGCGCCGAGCCCGCCCAGCCTGCCGCTTCCGGCGCTCCCGGCCGACCGCTGCGCACGCCGCGGGAAGCCCGCCTCGATCCCCATACGCTGCTCCCGCAACGCGACGTCGCCGGCCGCTAAACTGGCGCGATGACCTCCGCACCGATCGCCGCGGCCGATGCGCCGCCGGGCCTGACACGCCGCATGGCGTCGTTTCTCTATGAAGGCGTCGTCCTCTTCGGCGTCGTCTTCGTCGCAGGCTGGCTGTATTCGACGCTCACCCAGCAGCGCAACGCGCTCGAGGGCCGCCAGGGCTTGGCGGCCTTCCTGTTCATGGTGCTGGGGATCTACTTCATCTGGTTCTGGTCGCGCGGCGGCCAGACGGTGGCGATGCGCGCCTGGCATCTGCGCGTCGTCGACCAGCACGGCCACGGCCTGACGCAGCGGCGCGCGCTCGCCCGCTACCTGGCGTCCTGGCTGTGGTTCCTCCCGGCGCTGGCCAGCATCCATCTGCTGGACGTCGACCACAGCTCGCTGGTGATCTTCGGCGCGCTGTTCAGCGGCGTGCTGGCCTACCTGCTGCTCGCGCGCCTGCATCCGCAGCGCCAGTTCCTGCACGACGTGATCTGCGGCACCCGGCTGGTCACGCAACTGCCTCCGCCCCGTCCGAAGAAGACGGCCGTGACGACGGCGGATTCCTGATCAGCATTTCTCCTTCAAGATGAGCAACCCCCACAAGGGCCGCACCGGCCTGGATCGCATCCTGCACGCCGCCGGCTATTCCTGGGACGGCCTGCTGGCCGCCTACCGCGGCGAGAGCGCCTTCCGCCAGGAGATCTGGCTCACCATCATCGGCGCGCCGCTGGCCTTCTTTCTGGGCAAGGACTGGGTCCAGGTGGCGCTGCTGCTGGGCACGCTGATCCTGGTGCTGATCGTCGAGCTGCTGAACTCCGCCATCGAGGCCGCCATCGACCGCGTGTCCTTCGAGCTGCACGAGCTCAGCAAGCGCGCCAAGGACATCGCCAGCGCCGCCGTGCTGCTGGCGCTGCTGCTGGCGGCGGGCGTCTGGGGCGCGGCGGTCTGGCAGCACCTGCGCTGACCGCACGTCTTTGCCGATCGCCCCAATGAGCAAGGGCGGGACGCCGATCGGCGCCCCGCCCTTCTCTTCATTTCTCACGTCGATTTCACGTCGTTCTCACATCGTTTCGCATGTCGCGAACCGTGTGTTGCGCGCGTCATCGCACGCCGATGTTGACGCTCAGACGGCGGCTTCGTCCTGCTCGCCGGTACGGATGCGGATCACCTGCTCGACCGGGGTGACGAAGATCTTGCCGTCGCCGATCTTGCCGGTCTTGGCCGCCTTGAGGATGGCGTCGATGCAGCGCTCGACCTCGTCGTCCTTGACCACGACCTCGACCTTCACCTTGGGCAGGAAGTCGACGACGTACTCGGCGCCGCGATACAGCTCGGTGTGGCCCTTCTGGCGGCCGAAGCCCTTCACTTCCGTGACCGTCAGGCCGGAGGCGCCGACCTCGGCCAGGGCCTCGCGGACTTCGTCGAGCTTGAACGGTTTGATGATGGCGGTGATCTGTTTCATCACGGGGCTCCGGGCGATGGGGGAAAAGAGAGAGGGACTGGCGCTGATTTAAGCACGGATCCCGCAGGCGACCCACCCCGCGCTCAGTCCGGAATCCGGTCCAGCTCCGCGAGCCACACGGTCGGCTCCGAGTCGCTGGGCGCGCGCCAATCGCCGCGCGGCGACAGCGAGCCGCCGCTGCCCACCTTGGGCGCGTTAGGCACGCAGCTGCGCTTGAACTGGCTGCCGCGGAAGAAGCGCGTCACGAAGATGCGCAGCACCCGCTTGATCTCGGCCAGCGCATATTCGTTGCGCTGCACATGCTCGCCGTCGGGCCAGTCGCCGCGCTCGCGGTCACCCCAGGCGTGGCGCGCCAGGAAGGCGATCTTGGCCGGCGAATAGCCATGGCGAATCGTGTAGAACAGATTGAAGTCCTGCAGCTCGTAGCGGCCGATGTGGGCCTCGGTGCTCTGCAGGGCGGTCGAGGCGTCCTTGCCGTCCTGCTCCTGTGTCCCGCTCTTCGCGTTCGCTTCTTGCGGCACCAGCTCGGGGCTGATCTCGGTGGCCAGGATGTCCAGCAGCACCTCGCTGCCGCCGTGCGCGTCGTCGCCGAGCTGTTTCGTCTCCGCGACCCAGCGCACCAGGTACTGGATCAGCGTCTTGGGCACCGATGCGTTCACGTTGTAGTGCGACATGTGGTCGCCGACTCCGTAGGTGCACCAGCCCAACGCCAGCTCGCTCAGGTCGCCGGTGCCCAGCACCAGCGCGCCCAGGTGGTTGGCGAGCCGGAACAGATGGCTGGTGCGCTCGCCCGCCTGGACGTTCTCGAAGGTGACGTCGTAGACCGGCTGCCCGTCCGCATACGGATGACCGAGGTCCTTGAGCATCTGCTCGCAGCTGGGCCGGATGTCGATCTCTCGGGCTTCGCAGCCGATCGCGCGCATCAGCCGCAGCGCCTGATCGCGGGTGCGCGTGCTGGTCGCAAAGCCCGGCATGGTGAAGCCGAGGATGTTGGTGCGCGGCAGACCCATCTGGTCCATCGCCCGCGCCGCGACCAGCAGCGCGTGCGTCGAGTCCAGCCCGCCCGACACGCCGATCACCAGCTTGTGGATGCCGCTGGAGACCAGCCGCTGCACCAGCGCCTGGACCTGGATGTGGAAGACCTCGTCGCAGCGCTCATCGCGCTGCCGGCGGTCGGCCGGAACGTACGGGAAGCGCTCGACGCGGCGGCGCAGCGCCAACGGCTGCGAGCGAGCGATGCCCAGCTCGAACTCGATCGTGCGGAAGTCCTTCAGCGTCGCCGCGTGATGCCGCACCGAGTCGCCGAAGCTGGTCTGCCGCATGCGCTCGCGCGAGAGCCGCTCCAGGTCCACGTCGGCCGACACCAGCTGGGAGCGGCGCTGGAAGCGCTCGCTCTCGGCCAGGAAGCTGCCGTTCTCGTAGACCAGGGCTTGGCCGTCCCAGGCGAGGTCGGTGCTGGACTCGCCCGCGCCGGCGGAGCTGTAGACATAGGCGGCCAGGCAGCGCGCCGACTGCTGGCCGACCAGCTGATGGCGGTAGCCCGCCTTGCCGATGGTGACGTTGGACGCGGACAGGTTGATCAGCACCGTCGCGCCCGCGAGCGCGGCATAGGACGAGGGCGGGATTGGCGTCCAGACGTCCTCGCAGATCTCCACGTGCAGGCGCAGCAGCGGCATGTCGCTGGCCGCGATGACCAGCCGCGTCCCGAAGGGCACGCGCTGCCCGAGCAGGGTGATCTCGTCGGAGATCGCCTCATCCGCGGCGTTGAACTGACGCGCCTCGTAGAACTCGCCGTAGTTGGGCAGATAGGTCTTGGGCAGGACGGCCAGGATGCGTCCGCGCTGCAGCACCACTGCGCAGTTGAACAGCCGATGCTCGACCCGCAGCGGCAGCCCGACGACGGCCACCGTCGACAGCTCGCGCGACACCTTCAGCAGCTCGGCCAGCGCCGTCTCGCAGGCGTCAAGCAGCGGACGCTGATGGAAGAGATCGTCGCTGGTGTAGGCCGCCAGGCCGAGCTCCGGGAACGCGATCACCGCGGCGCCGTCGGCCGCCGCCTCGCGCAGCAGCTGGGCGGTCTGCTCGCCGTTGAACACCGGATCGGCGACCCGGCACAGCGGCACGCCCACGGCGATGCGCGCGAAGTCGTGCGCATACAGGTTGTCGAATGAGGGCGCGGGAGAGTGGAGCGTCGTCGCTTGCATGACCCGCATCCTGCCATCAAAGCGAAGGGTATGGGCTTGACCCTAAGATCAGTCGCGCATGACCGCCCGCTCCCCCGCTCCCCCCGCCGCGACCGCCGACGCACCGCTGATCCGCGTCGACGACGATCCCTCCTCGTTGCCACGCGACGCCTGGAACGCGCTGCTGGCGCGCGCGCCGCTGCCCTCGCCCTTCATGCGGCACGAGTACCTCGTGGCCATGCATGAATCCGGTTCGGCGGTCGCGAAGAAGGGTTGGCAGGCGCAGTTCGTCAGCGTGTGGGACGGCGGCGAGCTGATCGCCGCCTGCCCCGCGTATTTGAAGGGCCACTCCTACGGTGAATACGTCTTCGACTGGGCCTGGGCCGACGCCTACGACCGCCACGGCCTGAACTACTACCCCAAGCTGCTGGTGGCGGTCCCCTTCACGCCGGTGCCGGGCAGCCGGCTGCTGGCGCGCGACGACACGGCGCGGGACTGGCTGGTCAAGGGACTGCGCGCGCTGGCGATGAAGGCGGAGCTGTCCTCGGTCCACGTGCTCTTCGGCGATGAGCAGGACCAGCGCGCCTTGACCGGCGACGGCTGGCTGGCGCGGCAGCAGGTGCAGTTCCACTGGACGGGGGACGGCGTGCCGCGCTCGTTCGCGGACTACCTGCAATCGCTGCAGCGCGAGAAGCGCAAGAAGATCCAGCAGGAGCAGCGCAAGGTCGCCGAGGCGGGCGTGCGCTTCGAGGCGCTGCGGGGCGCGGCGATCACGCCCGAGGACTGGGACTTCTTCTACGCGTGCTACACCCGGACCTATCTGGCGCATCGCAACAAGCCCTATCTGACGCGTGACTTCTTCGCCCGCATGGCGGCGGAGCTGACCGAACAATGGCTGATGTTCCTCGCCCGCGATGAACAGGGCGAGCGGGTGGCCGCGTCGCTGGTGGCGATCGACGAATCGCAGCGGGCCGCGTACGGGCGCTACTGGGGCTCGACGCGCTACATCCCGAATCTGCATTTCGACGCCTGCTACTACCAGCCGCTGGCCTGGTGCCTGGACAACGGCTGGCGCCGCTTCGAGGGCGGCGCGCAGGGCGAGCACAAGATGGCGCGCGGGCTGATGCCGGTGTCAACGCACTCGGCGCACTGGCTGGCCCATCCGCAGTTCCGCGAGGCGGTGGCCGATTTTCTTCAGCGCGAGGGTCAAGCCATGGACGAGTACATCGACGAGCTGGAGCGGCATCAGCCGTTCAAGGCGGCGCCTCCCGACGCGGAGGCTTGAGCGCGCGACGCCATCGACGCGAAGGCCAGCAACGAGGCCACGTCCTGCGCATGCGCGAGGCGGCCGCCGCCAGCCTCCTCGATGTCCCAGCACAGTTTCTCAAGCAGCATCGACATGTCCTGAGGCCTCCAACAGTCCTCATCGCGCAGAGTCCGCGAAGAAACCGGCACCCTCGATGCGGTCCGCCTGCGGCGCGAACGCGACAGTCGCGCCGCCGAGCACGGTCTGGGCAGAGCTGCGCATGCAATGGTTGATTCGACGAGACTCGACGTACGCCCCCAGATCCACGACCTGTCCGACGCAACGAAAGCATGAGATCTCCGGATGGCACCGACAAGGGGCCGTCAGTTGTCCGGTGAGCTTCGGTGCGCAGAAGGTCGGGCGGCGCACCGAGCCCGTCTGTCCCCGAACGACCCGTTGCCCGTCCTTGCGGCGATCGGACCGGACAAGAAAAAGCGCCCCGAGAGGCGCTTCGTCGTTGAGCTTGGACCAGGCGATGCGCCCGGTCAGCCCTCGCTTCAGGCTTGTTGAGCCTTGGCGTAGTTGGCCATGCCGTCGGTGATTTCCTTCTTGGCGGCTTCCGGGCCTTCCCAGCCCTTGACCTTCACCCACTTGCCGGCTTCCAGATCCTTGTAGTGCTCGAAGAAGTGCTGGATGGCCTTCAGGCGCATCTGGTTGATGTCCTCGGGCTTGGTCCAGTGCTCATAGATCGGCAGGATCTTGGTGGTCGGGACGGCCAGCAGCTTGGCGTCGCCGCCCGCTTCGTCGTCCATCTGCAGCACGCCGATGGCGCGGCAGGTCACCACCACGCCCGGGGTCAGCGGGAAAGGCGTGATCACCAGCACGTCCACCGGATCGCCGTCGTCGGCCAGCGTCTGCGGCACGTAGCCGTAGTTGCAGGGGTAATGCATCGCCGTCGTCATGAAGCGGTCGACGAACAGCGCGCCGCTTTCCTTGTCGACCTCGTACTTGATGGGGTCGGCGTTCATCGGGATCTCGATGACGACGTTGAACTGCTCGGGCGCCTTCGCGCCGGGGGTGACTTTGTGCAGGCTCATGGTGGTGGACAGCGAAGTGATCCCGGAAACAACTCCGGGAAAACCGCGATTCTAGAGGGTCGGCTGAATCGGCCCTGACGGACGGCGCGCCGGATCGGGTCGTCAGGCTGTGCGTCGGCCGCCGTCCGGCCAGGGCCTGCTCCAGGCTCTCCAGCACCATCTCGCCGATGGCGGTCCGGGTTTGCTCCGTCGCGCTGGCGCGATGCCGGGCAACCGAAGGCCTCGACGCGCTGAGCCACCGCCCGCCCCACCCGGCCCAGACCCACGATGCCCACGCGCATCCCGCTGACGCGGCGCCTCAGCGGCAGCGCGCTCGGCTGCGGGAACTTGGGCCAGAGCCCGCCGCGCACGAAAGCGCAGGCCGCGCTGAGGCGGGCGGTAAAGCGTGCCACCCGGGCATGCCACGCTCCCGCCCCGGGGCCAGTTCTTGCCGCCTCGCCCGCAAGCCCTGGCCCCATCGGGCCTGTCCCCTTGATCCGCTGGTAAACGCTCATGCCATGCGGTATCGCCGGGCTTAGCATGGTTCGACGGACTGTTGCTGTTGCGCGCGCAGGACCGGCGCCGCGGTGCCAGGCTGTCTCTCCCGAAAAGATGGCGGTCAGCGATAGGAGACAAATCTATGTCGACGAGTTTGGCGCTGTATTTCGCGCTTGCCTGCGGCGTCGCCGCGGTGCTTTACGGCTTCATCCAGCGCAGCTGGATCCTCAGCCAGGACCCCGGCAACCCCCGCATGCAGGAGATCGCGGGCGCGATCCAGCAGGGCGCGGCCGCCTACCTGGCGCGGCAGTACCGCACCATCGCCGTCGTCGGCGTGGTCCTGGCGATCCTCATCGCCGTGTTCCTCGGCTGGAAAACCGCCGCCGGCTTCGTCGTCGGCGCGGTGCTCTCCGGGGCCTGCGGCTTCATCGGCATGAACGTCTCGGTGCGCGCCAACGTGCGCACCGCGCAGGCCGCCACCAAGGGCATGGCCCCCGCGCTCAACGTCGCCTTCAAGGGCGGCGCCATCACCGGCATGCTGGTGGTCGGCCTGGGCCTGCTGGGCGTGGGCCTGTTCTTCATGTGGATCAGCGGCAGCGGCGCCAAGGTCGACAGCGAGACGCTCAAGCCCCTGCTGGGCCTGGCCTTCGGCTCCTCGCTGATCTCGATCTTCGCGCGGCTGGGCGGCGGCATCTTCACCAAGGGCGCTGACGTGGGCGCCGACCTGGTCGGCAAGGTCGAGGCCGGCATCCCCGAGGACGATCCCCGCAACCCCGCCGTCATCGCGGACAACGTGGGCGACAACGTCGGCGACTGCGCCGGCATGGCGGCCGACCTGTTCGAGACCTACGCGGTGACGCTGATCGCCACGATGGCGCTGGGCGCGCTGACCTTCGGCGGCATGTCCGTCGCGGCGCTCGTCTATCCGCTGGTGCTGGGCGGCGCGTCCATCATCGCGTCCATCATCGGCTGCAGCTTCGTCAAGGCCAGCCCCGGCATGAAGAACGTGATGCCGGCGCTGTACAAGGGCCTGATCGTCGCGGGCGTGCTGTCGGCGATCGCGTTCTGGTTCATCAGCCGCGCGCTGTTCCCCCAAGACCTGACGCTGCCCGGCGGCGACACCATCGGCGCCACCCAGCTCTTCCTGGCCTGCCTGGTCGGTCTGGTGCTGACCGCCGGCATGGTGTGGATCACCGAGTACTACACCGGCACCGACTACAAGCCGGTGCAGCACGTGGCGCAGGCCTCGACCACCGGCCACGGCACCAACATCATCGCGGGCCTGGGCGTGTCCATGCGCTCGACGGCCTGGCCGGTGCTCTTCGTCTGCGTGGCCATCGTGGTCGCGTTCAAGCTGGCGGGGCTGTACGGCATCGCGATCGCGGCGACGGCGATGCTGAGCATGGCCGGCATCGTCGTGGCGCTGGACGCCTACGGCCCGATCACCGACAACGCCGGCGGCATCGCCGAGATGGCCGATCTGCCCGCGTCGGTGCGCGACATCACCGACCCGCTGGACGCCGTCGGCAACACGACCAAGGCGGTGACCAAGGGCTATGCGATCGGCTCGGCGGGCCTGGCGGCGCTGGTGCTCTTCGCCGACTACACGCATGCGCTGGAGTCGCGCGGCCTGAGCGTCAGCTTCGACCTGAGCAACCACATGGTGATCGTCGGCCTGTTCATCGGCGGCCTGATCCCCTACCTGTTCGGCGCGATGGCGATGGAGGCCGTGGGCCGCGCGGCGGGCTCGGTGGTCGAGGAGGTGCGCCGCCAGTTCCGCGACATCAAGGGGATCATGGAAGGCACGGCCAAGCCCGAGTACGGCCGCGCGGTGGACATGCTGACGGCGGCGGCGATCAAGGAAATGATCGTGCCCTCGCTGCTGCCGGTGGTCGTGCCCATCGTGGTGGGCCTGGCGCTGGGACCGGCCGCGCTGGGCGGCATGCTGATGGGCACCATCGTGACGGGGCTGTTCGTGGCGATCTCGATGTGCACCGGCGGCGGCGCCTGGGACAACGCCAAGAAGTACATCGAGGACGGCCACCACGGCGGCAAGGGCAGCGACGCCCACAAGGCCGCAGTCACCGGCGACACGGTCGGCGACCCCTACAAGGACACGGCCGGTCCGGCGGTGAATCCGCTGATCAAGATCATCAACATCGTGGCGCTGCTGATCGTGCCGCTGCTGCCGGCGACGGGCATCACCGGTCAGGCCGCGGGCGCGCACAACCCGCCCGCCGTGAGCGCCCCGGCGCCCGAGGCCTCCGCGCCCGGCGTGCCGGAGGTGATCGCCAGCGGTCCGGCCGAAGGCGCCAGCGCGCCGGTCGACGCGGCGAGCGCGGCCTCGCAATGAGCCACCGCCGACGTCCGATCCGGGCGATCTCCGGACGCCGCTTCCGGGGACGCGCGCCCCCGGTCGCGGGGGTGGCGCCTCCCCTGGCGTCGCCCTGGGAAAACGCTGAGAAAAACAGCCCGGAGACGGGCTGTTTCCGCTTTGAAGGGTCATGGGCGACGGGCAGAATCGGCGTTCAGAACAAGACTGTTTCCCAGGGACCCGTTTCGACATGATCAGCCAGGCCATCACGCCGAGAGAACTGGACCGCCGCCGCGAGCAGCTGGTCGATCTCCAGCGCTATCTGGCCGATCAGGAACGCGAGTACGTCGACCTTCGCGCCCGCGTGCAGGGCTTCATCGACCGCTACGTCGCCGCGCTGGGGCCGCTCTACATGGAGCTGGATGCGCTCGAATCGCAGCTCTACTGCGCGATGCGCTATCTGCACGAGGCGCTCGCCCGCAACGGCCTGGACACCCGCGGTCCGGACTCGCCCAAGGCGACCGCGATGCCGCAGTTGCTGGTGCTGCCCGCCGGCGCCCCGCTCCCGCCCGAACCCGAAGGTGGCCTCATCCAGGTCGGACCTCCTCCGCTGAAAACGCTGTACCGCCGCGCGGCCAAGCGGCTGCATCCGGACCTCGCGCCCGACGACGCCGAGCGCAGCCGCCGCGAGCGCAAGATGGCCGAGGTCAACGAGGCCTATGCGGCCTCGGACCGCGCGCGGCTGGAGTCGCTGCTGCTGGCCGCGGGCGAGAGCATGGTCAAGGTCCGCGGCGGCGACGCCGACGCGGTCATGGAATGGCTGCGCTCGACGGAACGCGCGGTGCAAGGCCGGCTGCGCGTGGTCCAGGCCCACATCGCGCTGCTGACCAACCACCAGATGCATGCGCTGGGCGAGTCGGTCGAGCGCGCCGAAAAGAAGGGGCTGGACCCGCTGGGCATCATGGCCAATCGGCTGCGCGCCCAGATCACCGAGCGCCGCCAGGAGCTCTACATCGGGCAGCGTCTGCAGCCCGAATCCAGCATGGCCGAAGCCTTCCTGCGCCAGCGTCAACAGCGCATGGGCGGCGGGATCGCCGCCTCGCGCTGAGCGAGGTCGGCGCCCCGCCACGGCGCCCAGTTCAACGCCGATTGCGCGGGCGCGGCTCCTTGACCGGCAACGCCGCGGCCCAAGCCGCGATCTCAGGACCCAGCGCATCGACTGCCGCGGCGGTCGCCTTCACGGCCCCTTCCGCGTTCCCGCCCGATGGCTCCGTCCGATCAAACGAGCGCTGCGATCCGTCGTCCGCGGTCGCGGTCAGCCGCACCTGGACCTCGCTGCGGCTCGCGCCGCTGAAGCTCTGCAGCGCCTCCTCGAGTTCCACGCTCACCGCCACCGCCGGCAGCTGATCGCCACCCGCCGCCAGCGGCGCGCGCTGGACCTGCTGCCGCAGTCGCGTCGCCACCAGCACCGGCAGCGGCGCCGCCCAGCGCGAATCCCGATAGACGCGCCGCGCATACGGATCCGAATCGCTGAGGCGGTAGGAGATGCCCGTACCCTGCAGCACCTCCGACGCGCCGACGGTTTGCAGGTCCACCCGACGCGCGAGCGGCGTCTGCGCCGGCCACGCGGTCGCGGGGCCGAGGTCCATCTGCGTCGGTGCCGGGGCGCGGCTGCCGCAGGCGCTGATCAGCGCCGCGGCCAGCGCCACGCCGCCGAGCAGCACCGCGCGGCGCGCGCCGCCGGTACGAGGGAGTTGATTCATCTCGTTCATTTCTTCGCTCCCGCCTCGAAGCCGGATTCACCGGGGCCGGGCTCGCCGGGCTTGGGTCCGAGGATCAGGCTCTGCGGCTGATCGCCGATGCGCTGCGCGGCGCGTTCCAGCGCGCGCGCGGCCTGCGACAGGTCTTCCAGCACCGCCCGCTGCCGCGGCTTGTCCGTCGAACCGACCAGCGAGTTCTCCAGCCGCCGCAGCGTGCGCTGCAGCTGGGCTGCGGCGTCGCCGAGCTCGTCGATCGCCGCCGCCTTGCCCTTGTATTCCTCGACCAGCTCGCCGCCCTGCTTGGCCAGCGTGTCCACGTTGCCCAGCGTGTTGCGGCCGGCGACCACCAGGCCGTCGGCGTTCTTCACCAGCGCCGGCAGCGCCTGCGCCGTGGGCTTGAGCTCATGGATCAGCTCGTTCAGGCCGGCCGAGGCCTCGTGCAGCTGCGCCAGCGTCTGGCTGAGCTGCTGCTGGTTGCCGTCGCTGAGCACCTTCTGGATGCGGTCCATCGTCGCCAGCGCGCTGGCCGCGAGCTTGGGGCCCGCGTCCTGCAGCTGGTCCAGGAAGCCCGGCGCCAGCGGGATGCGGCGCGTCTGGATCACGCTCTGGTTGGGATCGGTCGGCTCCTTGCCGTCGTCCAGGTCGATGAAGGACAGCCCGGTGATCCCCTGATAACCGAGCTTGGCCTGCGTGCCGGCGGCGATGGGCGCGTCGGCGTCGACATCGATGTCCACGAGGATCTGGCGCGGCTGCTCGGGATCGAAACGGATCTTGCCGACCTTGCCGATCTGCACGCCGCGCAGCTTCACCGGCGCCTTGACGTTCAAGCCCGGCACGCCGGCACGCGCCACCACGGTGAAGGACTGCGTGGCGCCGCGATCGTCGCGGAACCACACGATCACCAGCACCAGGGCCGCGCCCAGCAACAGCACGAACAGGCCGGTGGCCAATGCATGAGCCTTGTTTTCCATGAGCTTGCCCGAGGCCCTTTCTCTCTGGTTGTCCTGGTCGCCGCGCCGCTCAGGCGGGCATCTCGTCCTGATGATGCAGGGCGTCGCGGTAGTCGCGCAGGTTGTCCCCGGCACAGCGTTGCGTGTGGCCGAGGAAGAAGTTGCGGATGAACGGATGCGACTGGTTCACCACCTGCTCCAGCGGCCCGATCGCCACCAGATGCTGATCGGCCAGCACCGCCACCCGGTCGACGATCGCGAACAGGGTGTCCACGTCATGCGTGACCATCACCACCGTCAGCGCCATCTCGCGCTTGAGGCTCTCGATCAGCTGCACGAAGCGCTTGGAGCTGGCCGGGTCCAGGCCGGCCGTGGGCTCGTCCAGGAACAGCAGCTGCGGATCCAGGATCAGCGCCCGCGCCAGCGACACCCGCTTGACCATGCCGCCCGAGAGCTCGGCCGGCATCTTGATGCCGTCCTCCGGCTTCAGACCGACCTGCTGCAGCTTGGTCATGACCAGCTCGGCGATCAGGTCGTCGGGCAGGCTCTTGAGCTCGCGCAGCGGCAGCGCGATGTTGTCGAACACGGACAGCGCCGAGAACAGCGCGCCCTGCTGAAACAGCACGCCCCAGCGATGCCGCACCTGCGCCAGATCGCGCGCCTCGCACTTGCCCAGCACCTGGCCGAAGACGCGGACCTCGCCCTCGCTGGGGCGCTCCAGGCCCAGCATCAGCCGCAGCAGCGTGGTCTTGCCGCTGCCCGAGCCGCCGATGATGCCCAGCACCTCGCCCGCCTCGACCTCCAGGCTCAGGTCCTTGTGGATGCGCACGCCGCCCAGCACGGTGCCCACGTGTCTCACCTCGATGATGGGATCGCCGGGGCGCACGTTCAGGGCCTCGGCCATGTCGGTCGAGGCGGGTTCGATGCAATCGCTGCTCATGCCTTCAATCCCACGTCGGAGAACAACACCGCGAAGATCGCGTCCACGATGATGACCACGGTGATGGAGGCCACCACCGACGAGGTCGTTCCGGTCCCCAGGCTTTCGCTGTTGGGCTTGATCCGCAGCCCGTAATGGCAGGCCACGAACGCGATCATCAGCCCGAACACCGCCGACTTCGACAGCCCCAGCCACAGGTTGGCGACGGGGACCGCGGCGGGTAGGCCCTGCAGGAACTGGATGTAGTCCAGCCCCAGCGTGGCGCGCGCCGCGATCATCCCGCCCACCAGCACCATCGCGCTGGTCCAGGTCATCACCAGCGGCAGGGACAGCGACAGCGCCACCATTTTCGGCAGCACCAACCGGATCGTGTGCGAGATGCCCATCACCGACAGCGCGTCCAGCTCCTGCGTCACCCGCATCACGCCCAGCTGCGCGGTCATCGCCGAGCCGCTGCGCCCCGCCACCAGGATGGCGGCAAGCAGCGGGCCCAGCTCGCGCCAGACGCTGATGCCCAGGATGTTGATGACGTAGATGTCGGCGCCGTAGCTCTGCAGCTGCTTGGCGGTGAGGTACGAAAGCGTGATGCCCACCAGCACGCCCACCAGCGCGGTGATGCCCAGCGCCTGGGCGCCGCTGCGGTAGATGTGGGCGGAAATGTCCTTCCAGGAGATCAGCGCCGGGTGCCGCGCCAGGGTGCCGACGTCGCGCACGACCTGACCCAGCAGCGCGACCGCGTCGAGCAGATGGCTGGCCAGGTTCAGCAGGCCCTGGCCGAACTGGCGCACGTTCTGCGCGCGCGGCGGCTTGCCGGGCTTGCCCTGCTTGCTGCCCAGACGCGCGAACAGCGCCTGGAACATGTCGGCCAGCGGGGCCGGTGGCCAACGCAACTGATCGGGTTGACGGCGACCCCAGGCCTGCCAGAGCAGCAGCGCGCCGGTCGGGTCCAGCCGGCTGACGGCGCTCAGGTCCCAGGACACCTCGTTCTTGGGCATGTCGCCGAGCTCGCCGCGCAGCGCCTCGACCCGTTCGCGCAGAGCCAGCAGCGTCCAGTCCCCTTCCAGACGCGCCCGCACGCGGCCGCCCTCGCCCGCCTCGCGCACCAGGCGCGGCGTGGGATCCGCTGCAGCGGGCGACGACGGGTCGCGGTCTTCCATGTGAGCGTCCATTGGGGCAAGAGCATAGCCGCGCGGCGACGCCGCGGCGACCGTTCGGGGAACGACATCGCCCACGCGGAAGGAGCTTGCTCGCCTCTCCCGTACGGGATTACGCCAAACGCTGCCGGAGCCGGTCGAGATAGGTACGGCTGCACGGCAAGCGGCTGCCGTCGCGCAGGCGCAGATGCGCGTCGCCGGACTCGGTCGGCTCGATGGCCTCGATCAGACGCAGTCGCACCAGATAGCTGCGGTGAACGCGGACGAACTCCGCCGGATCGATGCGCTGCTCGAAGGCGCCCAGGCTGCTGCGCAAGGGGTAATCATGCTGCTGCCGGTGCAGGTTGATGTAGTTCCCGCAGGCCTGGATCCACTCGATCTCGTCCATCGGCAAAAGGAATTCCTTGCCGAGCTTCTTGACCAGCAGACGTTCGGGGCGAGGCACCGGCACAGGCGTCGGCTGCGGATCGGGCGGCGCGGGGGATTCCGCCGTGGCGGCCACCGGCGCAGGCGCCAAGCCGGGAGCGGGATCGCCGGCGGGGATGGGCGGCACGACCGCTGCGGCCGACGGTGGTGCCGTCAGCGAGGCAGCAGGCGGCGCGCTGATGCCCGGCGCTTCGGCCAACACGCTCGCCTCGCCCTGCCAGCGCCAGACCAGCAACCGGTAGCCGCCGACGATCACCAGGATGAAGGCGTAGCTGCGCACATCCTTGAGCGCCTCATAGAAGAGCTCGGACGGCCAGTCGCCGAAGTCGTAGCGGGCGCTCTGCGTCGCATAGGCCAGCTTGCGCAGCCCCACCATGCCCAGCACATGGACCAGGCTGGTGATGAGCGCGAACAGCAGATGCCAGGGCAGATGGCGCGTGATCTGGCCCCAGCGCAGCGGGCGGGTGTCGGCGGCGCGGATCATCCACGGGAGGATGGCCAGCCAGAGGATGGCGCTGGAGAACTCCCAGACCGCCGGCTCCCAGGCCTGGACCGAGACGCCCGCGCGGTGCAGATCCATGCGCGCGATCACGGTGTTCACCACCGCCGAGCCGAGCAGGAACGCGGCCCAGCCCGCGCGTTCGATCCAACGACGCCGCTTCAGATAGAACGCCAGCCACTTGTCCTCTGCCATGGCGGCGGAGTGTAGGGGCGGGACGCGTCGTTCAGGGACGACGCGCCACCCCTGGGACGGGGCGGGCCGTCACCGCGCGGGGGCGGCTCGTCACATTCCGTCCGCGCGAGGCCCCGCCCCGCCGATGCTCCAGCGCCATGGACACCTCACACCCCTCCCGCGCGCCCTCGCCCGCGCCGTCGACCGTCCCGGCCCACCGGCTCACCGAGCTCGACTGGCTGCGCGTCATCGCCTTCGGCCTGCTGATCCTCTATCACTCGGGCATGTTCTACGTGAGCTGGGACTGGCACGTGAAGTCGCCTCGGCTCATCCCCGCGCTCGAGGCCTGGATGCTGTGGCTCAACCCGTGGCGCATGTCGCTGTTGTTTGCGATCTCCGGGGCGGCGACCGCGCTGATGCTTGGCCGCGATGGCCGCGATGCCGGCGATGGCGGCCCTGGCGTCGGCGTCGGCCGGCTCATCCGCGCCCGCAGCGGCCGGCTGCTGCTGCCGCTGTTGCTGGGCATGACCGTCGTCGTCCCACCCCAGGCCTATCTGGAGGTCGTCGAGAAGCTCCATTACGGCGGCAGCTACCTGGACTTCCTCAAGCTCTACTTCCAGGCGTACCACGGCTTCTGCCGCGGGGACGACTGCCTGTCCCTGCCGACCTGGAATCACCTGTGGTTCCTGCCCTACGTCTGGGCCTACACCGTGATCGTGCTCATGGCGGTGGCCACCTCGCGCCGCTGGATGAGCAGCCCCGCCTGGGGTCAGGTCGTGAGCGGCGGCCGATTGCTGTGGGTGCCCTGGCTGCTGTTCGCCATCGCGCGCCAGCATCTGCTGGAGCGCTTCCCCACCACGCATGACCTGACCCACGACTGGTACCAGCACGCGGTCTACGGCGCGATGTTCCTGTTGGGCTTCGTGCTCTTCGGCTCGCGCGACGACCGCCACGGCGCCTGGGAGGCCGCGCGGCGATTGCGCTGGGTCGCGCTGATCGGCTTCATCGCAGTACAGCTGCTCTCGCAAGCGTTGACCGACGCGTGGCGGGCCTCGCAGGGAGAGCACTTCGCCGACTGGTTCCTGATGGCGATGCGCGCGCTGAACGCCGGCAAGCAATGGCTGCCCATCGTGGCCGCGCTGGGCTGGGGCCGTCAGCTGCTGGCGGACCGAGACTCGCCGATGCTGCGTTGGCTGACGCTGGCGGTGTTTCCGTTCTACATCGTCCACCAGACGGCGACGGTGATCGCGGGGCATCTGCTCGCGCCGCTGCAACTGCCGCTGGCCGTCGAAGCCTGCTTGCTCGTGGCGATCACGGCCCTGGCTTGCCTGCTCGTCGCCGGCCTCGCGATGCGCGTGCCGGTGCTGCGTCCGTGGATGGGAATGGGGCCGGCCAGAAAGCGAAAAAGCCCGGTACCTTGCGGTACCGGGCTTCTCGGTTCTTCTTATTAATGGTCGGGGTGGCGGGATTCGAACTCGCGACCCCTTGCACCCCATGCAAGTGCGCTACCAGGCTGCGCTACACCCCGACGAAGCCTCAGATTCTATACGCATCTGAGAGCGTCATGCAAGCAAACTCTCTCGGATTGCCAACAATTCTTCTCTGACCTGTCCCAGGGTCAGCTTTTCGAGCGTGACGCTGGTGTGCGCCGCGCCATCGGACATGTCGGAGGCCAGCGCACGGATCGACTCGCGCTGCGCGCGGCCGGCCTCATGGCGAGCGGATGCGAGCGCCTCCGCGCGGAACTCCTGCGCGTTGGAGGTCGCCGCATGCGACACGTCGATCAGTTGATTGCGTGCACCGCTGATCGTGAAGCCCTGGTCATAGAGCAGATCGCGGATGCGCCGGATGAGCAGCACTTCATGGTGCTGGTAATAGCGGCGGTTGCCCCGGCGCTTCATCGGCTTGAGCTGCGTGAACTCCTGTTCCCAGTAGCGCAGCACGTAGGGCTTCACACCGCAAAGCTCGCTCACCTCACCGATGGTGAAGTAGCGCTTGGCGGGGATGGCGGGCAGCGCGATGTCCATGGGAATCAGGAGCTCCGGCGGCTGAGACAGGGGTCAGACTCTACTCGAAGTCCCCGCCCGTCGGCGTGTTGCCTTGGACGGCTTCTTTCAATTTGTGACTCGCATGGAACGTGACGACGTTGCGGGCCTTGATGGGAATCGCTTCGCCGGTGCGCGGATTGCGGCCGGGCCGCGGCGCCTTGCGGCGGATGTTGAAGTTGCCGAAGCCCGACAGCTTCACTTCGCGACCGCTGGAGAGGCTGTCATGAATGATGTCGAAGAAGGCCTCGACCATGTCCTTGGACTCGCGCTTGTTCAGGCCCAGCTTGTCGAACAGAAGTTCGGCCAACTCGGCCTTGGTCAGCGTCGGGGTCTCCAGGCTGCCGAGCAGCACCCGGGCCTGGGCCTTCAGATCGTCATCGCTCATTCGTTCTCTCCCTCCTCAGCCGCGCAGTCGCGCGCCCAGGCGTTCGCCCAGCTGCGCCACCACCTTCGCCACCGCCTGCTCGATACGTTCGTCGGTCAGGGTGTTGTCGTCGTCCAGCAGCTCCAGGCGCACCGCCAGGCTGCGCTCGCCCGCCTTCAGCTCGGCCGTGGGCTGAGCCGGTTTGAAGACGTCGAACAGACGGGCGGAGCGTACCAGGGCTTCCCCACTCGATTCGATCGCCTGCATGAGGGAGGCGTGCGTCACCTGCTCGCCCACGATCAGCGCCAGGTCGCGCTGCACCGCCTGTAGCCGGGCCACGCCCTTGCCTTGCGGCAGCGTGCGCGTCAGCGCCGCGTCCAGCGCGACCTCGAACAGCACCGGCGCGGACGGGAGCTCGTAGCCCTGGCGCCACTTGGGATGCAGCTCGCCGACCACGCCGATCTCGACGCCGTCCAGCAGCACGCGGGCGCTGCGGCCCGGATGCAGGGCCGGATGCTCGGCGGCCTCGAAGCTGAGCTGCAAAGGAGCGAACAGCGCTTCCAGATCGCCCTTCACATCGAAGAAGTCGACCGCGCGGTCTTTCAGCGCCCATTGCTGCTGCTCGGCCGGCCCCCAGGCCAGACCGGCCAGACGCATCGGCTGCGCGATGCCGGCGATGCTCGTGTCGCTTTCCTGCACCGACGCGTCGCGCAGGAACACGCGGCCGATCTCGAACACGCGCACCCGCGGCGCCTTGCGCGACAGGTTGTTGCGCAAGACCTGGACCAGCGAACCCATCAGCGAGGTCCGCATCACCGCCAGCGGCGCGGCGATCGGGTTCAGCAGCTGGATCGGGTTCGCGTTGCCGGCGAGCTCCTGCTCCCAGCGCGCCTCGACGAAGCTGAAGTTGATGGTCTCGAAGTAGCCCTGGGCGGCCATCGCGTGGCGCAGCGCGTGCGTCGCGCGGCGCGACTCGGTGCGCACCTTGCCGACCACCGGCGCCAGCGGGGGCGTCGACGGGAGCTTGGGATAGCCCAGCACACGGATGACTTCCTCGATCAGGTCTTCCTCGATCTGGATGTCGAAGCGGAAGGACGGCGGCGTCACCGTGATCACGCCCGGCGCGGACGTGAACGTCAGTCCCAGGCGCTGGAACACGCCTTCGCAATCGGCCTGCGTCACCGGCATGCCGATGATCTTGGCGGCGCGGTCGACGCGCAGCGCGACCGGCTTGCGCTCGGGCAACTGCGTGGTCTGGTCGTCCATCGGGCCGGCTTCGCCGCCGCAGATCTGCTGGATCAGCGCGGTGATGCGCTCGATGTGCTCGACGGTGCCGGCCGGATCGACGCCGCGCTCGAAGCGGTGACCCGCGTCGGTCGAGAAGTTGAAGCGGCGCGAGCGCCCCATCACCGCCTTCGGCCACCAGAACGCGGCCTCGACATAGATGTTCCGGGTGTCGTCGGACACGGCCGTGGCGTCGCCGCCCATGATGCCGGCCAGCGATTCGACCTGCTCGCGATCGGCGATCACGCCGACCTGCTCGTCGATCTCGATGGTGTTGCCGTTCAGCAGCTTGAGCTGCTCACCGGGCTTGCCCCAGCGCACGATCAGCTCGCCGTGGATCTTGTCCAGGTCGAAGATGTGGGACGGGCGGCCCAGCTCGAACATCACGTAGTTGGAGATGTCCACCAGCGGCGACACCGAACGCTGACCGCAGCGGGCCAGACGATCGACCATCCACTGCGGCGTCTTGGCCTTCGTGTCGACGTTGCGGATCACACGGCCCGAGAAGCGGCCGCACAGATCGGCGGCTTCAATGCGCACCGGCAGCTTGGTGTCGTTGGCGACGGCGGCGGCGGCGATCTCCGGCGCGATCAGCGGTGCGCCGGTCAGCGCGGAGACTTCGCGGGCGATGCCGTAGACGCTCAGCGCGTGCGCCAGATTCGGCGTCAGCTTGAGCGTGAACAGCGTGTCGTCCAGGTTCAGGTGCTCGCGGATGTTCTGGCCGATAGGCGCGTCCGCGGCCAGCTCCAGCAGACCGCCGTGGTCCTCGGCCAGCTTCAGCTCGCGGGCCGAGCACAGCATGCCGAAGCTCTCGACGCCGCGCAGCTTGCCCTTGCCGATCTTGAAGGGCTTGCCGTCCTCGCCGGGGGGCAGCTCGGCGCCGATGGTCGCCAGCGGGACGCGGATGCCGACGCGCGCGTTCGGCGCGCCACAGACGATCTGCAGCAGCTCGGGGCCGCCGGCGTTGACCTTGCACACGCGCAGCCGGTCCGCATCGGGATGCTGCACGGCCTCGACGATCTCGGCCACGACGATGCCGTGGAACGGCGGTGCGACCGGGCGCAGCTCTTCCACTTCCAGGCCGGACATGGTCAGCAGCTCGGCCAGTTCTTGCGTGTTCAGCGCGGGATTGCAGAAGGCCCGCAGCCAGCTCTCAGGGAATTGCATGTGTTTCTCTCTTGCTCTCTAGGCGACGACCGTATGGGCTTACTTGAACTGCGACAGGAAGCGCAGGTCGCCGTCGAAGAACAGGCGCAGGTCGTTGACGCCGTAGCGCAGCATGGCCAGGCGGTCGATGCCCGAGCCGAAGGCGAAGCCGATGTAGCGCTCGGGATCGAGGCCCATGTTGCGGATCACCTGCGGATGCACCTGACCCGAGCCCGACACCTCCAGCCAGCGGCCCTTCAGCGGACCGGAGCCGAACATCATGTCGATCTCGGCGCTGGGTTCGGTGAAGGGGAAGTAGCTGGGGCGGAAGCGGATCTCCATGTCCGTCGTCTCGAAGAACTGCTGCATGAAGTTCACGTAGACGGACTTGAGGTCCTTGAAGCTGATGTTCTCGCCGACCCACAGGCCTTCGACCTGGTGGAACATGGGCGAGTGCGTGGCGTCGCTGTCGACGCGGTAAGTGCGGCCGGGCGCGATGACGCGGATCTCAGGCATCGGCTGACCGGCGTCGATCAGCGCGCGGTGCTTCTTGACGTGCTGCACCGCATAGCGGATCTGCATCGGGCTGGTGTGGGTGCGCAAGACGTGACCCCCTTCGATGTAGAAGGTGTCGTGCATGGACCGAGCCGGATGATCCTCGGGGGTGTTCAGCGCGGTGAAGTTGAACCAGTCGTTCTCGATCTCGGGGCCGTCGGCCACATCGAAGCCCATCGATCCGAAGATCGCCTCGATGCGCGCCATCGCGCGCGTGATCGGGTGCAGACCGCCGGTGCCGCGCTGGCGGCCGGGCAGCGTGACGTCCAGCGCCTCGGCCTTGAGCTGCTTCTCGAGTTCGGCGTCCGCCAGCGCCTGACGGCGCGCGGTCAGCGCGGCTTCGATGCCTTGCTTGAGCTGGTTGATCTGCGCGCCGCGGGTCTTCTTCTCCTCGACCGACAGCGCGGCCATGCCCTTCATCAGCTCGGTGACCTGGCCGGTCTTGCCCAGAAATCGGGCCTTGGCGTTCTCCAGGTCAGCGGGAGTCGTGGCGGCGGCGAAATCGCCGGTGGCCTGTTGCAGCAATTGATCGAGGTCGTTCATCGCGGGGCGACTGGAAGTCGTTGGCGGAAATCGAAGTGGGCTGGCCGATGGCGAACATCGCACCAGCGCACCGGAATGAAAAAAGGCCGAACACCAAGGTGTCGGCCTTTGAAAAGCGGCCGCTCCGACGAAGCGGAGCAGCCGGTCCGCGCGCGGGAGAGCACCCGCACGTGGACCTTGGCTATCAAGCCAGAGCGGCCTTCACCTTGGCGAAGATGCTGGCAAAGCCAGCAGGATCGTTGACGGCGAGATCGGCCAGGACCTTGCGGTCGATGTCGATCTGGGCCTTCTTCAGGCCGGCCACGAACTTGCTGTAGCTCAGACCCAGGCCACGGCTTGCCGCGTTAATACGGGCAATCCACAGCTGGCGGAACACGCGCTTCTTGGCACGGCGGTCACGGTAGGCGTACTGGCCCGCCTTCATCACCGCCTGCTTGGCGATGCGGAAGACGTTCTTGCGACGACCACGGAAGCCCTTGGCCAGAGCCAGGACCTTCTTGTGACGAGCACGTGCGGTTACACCACGTTTGACGCGAGGCATGTTGTATCTCCTTGTCTACAGCTGGATTACAGACCAGCGGAGGGCAGCATCGCGGCGATGTGGCCCATGTTGGTCTCATGCACGGTCGTGGCGCCACGCAGGTGGCGCTTGTTCTTCGTGGTCTTCTTGGTCAGGATGTGGCGCTTGAACGCCTGACCGCGCTTGACGGTACCACCCGGACGAACGCGAAAACGCTTTTTCGCGCTGCTCTTGGTCTTCATCTTGGGCATAACTGCTCCTTCTATGTGCGTCCCTCCAGGCGACCACGAGAACCGCGGTACTTGATGGCCTGCAGGAGACTAATAAGCCCGCCGACGACCAGATCGGCGGGCTGAACTTGTCGGTCCCGATCCTCCTCGCGGAGGCCCCGGGACCTCGACGATCAGGTGCGCTTTTTCGGAGCCAGCACCATGATCATCTGACGGCCTTCGAGCTTGGGCATGTGCTCCACCACTGCCACGTCAGCCAGTTCATCGCGGATGCGTTCCAGCATCCGCATGCCGATGTCCTGGTGCGTGATCTCGCGGCCGCGGTAGCGCAGCGTGACCTTGCCCTTGTCGCCGTCCTCCGCGATGAAGCGGCGCAGATTGCGCATCTTGATCTGGTAGTCGCCCTCGTCCGTGCCCGGACGGAACTTGACTTCCTTGACCTCGATGACCTTCTGCTTGGACTTGGCTTCCGCCGCGCGTTTCTGCTCCTGGTACTTGAACTTGCCGTAGTCCATCAGGCGGCACACGGGCGGCACTGCGGTAGCGGCGATTTCAACCAGGTCGACGTCCAATTCACCGGCCATCCGGAGCGCTTCCTGGATCGACACGATGCCGATGGGCTCGTTCTCGGGGCCATTCAGACGGACTTCGGGGGCCATGATTTCGCGATTCAGGCGGTGCTTGCGCTCCGGAATCGCACGACGGTCAGCAAAAGTAGCGATGGTGGTTACCTCTCGACGGGCCTTGGCAGGGGCTCGAAGTGATCAATACAACGCAAAAAGCGCCCGACTCAGGCCTTGTCCGCGACGGCTGAAGACAGCTTCGAAACGAAGTCCTCCAGCGACATCACGCCCAGATCCTGGTTGCCTCGGGCGCGCACTGCAACCGCGCCGTTCGCTTTCTCCTTGTCGCCGACGACGAGGATGAACGGTACTTTCTGCAGAGAATGCTCGCGGATTTTATACGTGATTTTCTCGTTGCGCAAATCTGCCTGGACCCTAAGCCCTTGTTTTTGCAGCGATTTCACGATGTCGGAAACGTAGTCCGCCTGTGCGTCCGTGATATTGGCGACAACGACCTGCGTCGGAGCCAGCCAAACGGGCAGCGCGCCGGCGTGCTGCTCGATCAGGATGCCGATGAAACGCTCGAGCGAACCGACGATCGCGCGGTGCAGCATGACGGGGGTCTTGCGCTCGCCGTCCTCCCCGACGTACTCCGCGCCCAGCCGGCCCGGCATCGAGAAATCGACCTGCATCGTGCCGCACTGCCACTGGCGGCCGATCGCGTCCTTGAGCGTGTACTCGATCTTCGGGCCGTAGAAGGCGCCGTCGCCCGGGGCGATGATGAAGTCCACGCCCGAAGCGCGCAGCGACTCCATCAGCGCGAACTCGGCCTTGTCCCAGACCTCGTCGGAACCGATGCGGGCATCGGGACGCGTCGCGACCTTGTAGATGATGTTGTCGAAGCCGAAGTCCTTGTAGACCTTCTGCAACAGCGCCGTGTAGGCCACGCACTCGGCCAGGATCTGGTCTTCCGTGCAGAAGATGTGGCCGTCGTCCTGCGTGAAGCCGCGCACGCGCATGATGCCGTGCAGGCCGCCCGTCGGCTCGTTGCGGTGGCACTGGCCGAATTCGCCGAAGCGCAACGGCAGGTCGCGGTAGCTCTTGATGCCGTGCTTGAAGATCAGGATGTGACCGGGACAGTTCATCGGCTTGAGCGCGTAATCACGCTTCTCCGACTCCGTCGTGAACATGTTGTCGCGGTACTTGTCCCAGTGGCCCGTGGCTTCCCACAGCGTCTTGTCGAGCAGCTGCGGCCCCTTGACCTCCTGATAGCCGTTGTCGCGGTACACGCGGCGCATGTACTGCTCGACCTCCTGCCACACCGTCCAGCCCTTGGGGTGCCAGAACACCACACCGGGCGCGTGCTCGTCGATGTGGAACAGCTCCAGGTCCTTGCCCAGCTTGCGGTGGTCGCGCTTCTCGGCCTCTTCCAGCATGCGCAGGTAGTTGGCCAGGTCGTCCTTCGTCGCCCAGGCCGTGCCGTAGATGCGCTGCAGCTGCTCGTTGCGGTGATCGCCGCGCCAGTAGGCGCCGGCCACCTTCATCAGCTTGAAGAACTTCAACTTGCCCGTGGACGGAACGTGCGGGCCGCGGCACAGGTCCGTGAAGCCGCCCTCGGCGTACAGCGACACCGCCTGATCCGCCGGGATGCTCTCGATGATCTCGGCCTTGTAGGCCTCGCCGATGCCCTTGAAGTACTGGACCGCCTCGTCGCGCGGCAGCACCGAGCGCGTCACCTTCTCGTCCTTCTTCGCCAGCTCCGTCATCTTGGCCTCGATGGCGGCCAGGTCCTCGGGCGTGAAGGGACGCTTGTAGGAGAAGTCGTAGTAGAAGCCGTTCTCGATGACCGGGCCGATCGTGACCTGGGCGTCGGGGAAGAGCTCCTTGACCGCGTAGGCCAGCAAGTGGGCCGTCGAATGGCGGATCACTTCCAGCCCGTCCGGATCCTTCTCCGTGACGATGGCCAGCTGCGTGTCCTGATCGATCAGGAAGCTCGTGTCGACGAGCTTGGCGCCCTCGCCCGATCCGACGCGGCCAGCCAGCGCCGCCTTGGCCAGGCCCGTGCCGATGGACGCGGCGACTTCGGCCACCGTCACCGGCTGCGCGAACTCGCGCTTGGAGCCGTCAGGCAGTTGAATAGAAATGTTGGACATGTTCGTGTGCTCCAGAAACCAAAAAGCGCGGCCACCAGCCGCGCTTCTTTGATTGAGCTGCCTTCTTCCGGACAGCAATGAAAAGACGTGACGAGCCGCGGCCGCTCAAACCTTGCGATGAGAAAACGTAGTCCGCGGTGTCATAACCATGTCGCCTTTCCCGGTCCTTGTTGGAAAAAGAAAAATGAGGCGACGAGTGTAGCTCACAGCGCCTGAACGTCCAGCGACGGCCGGGCGCAGGCCTCGCGGAATTCATCGCGCAGCCGCTCACCCTCCTTGACCGCTCGCAGCCAGTCCCGGGCACGGCCTGGGACATCGTCGACGTAGCGCTGGAAGTCGTTGCGATCGGGCAGCTTGCCGTTGGGCAGCGTCTTCACCCACTCGGGGTTGGGCGTGAGCAGGACGACATTGTCCAGGAAGGCGCTGGCGCGGTGGCGGCGCTTGAAGGCCTTGTCCAGCCAGCCCGGCACCACGCTGGCCTGGAAGTGCGGATACAGCGCGATGCCGTCGCCCACCATGGCGGCGTAGTTCAGATGCAGGTGATAGTCGGTGATGCCGCCGTCCCAGTAGGCGCCGGCGGGCGCGCCCTCGATGTCATGCACCGCCTGCAGCCAAAACGGGATGGAGCAGCTCGCCAGGATGCTGGGCTTGAGGTTGCCCGCGTCCAGCGAGACCTGTCGGCTGCGGTAGTCCCCCAGCGGCATCGGCAAGGGCGAGCGCTGGTCGGAGAACACCACCCGCTCCAGCCATCCGCCCATGGCCCGGCGCGACATCGCGTTCGCGGCGAAGGCGCCCAGATAGCCCAGCGGCGTGCGCAGCCGCCCTTCCCTGCCCAGCACATGCCGGCCGCGCGAGGTGAACACATGCAGCCGGAACTGCGGATGCGAGAGCACCTCCGCCTCGCGGCCGCCGAAGATCTCGCCCAGCTTGCCGGCGAAGGCGCGCGACACCACCGCCGCGCTGGGGCGCTTGCCGGGCTGCTCGGACTCGTAGTCCTGCCAGGCGTAGTCGTGGGCCAGGCGCTGGAACTCGGCGTCGGCCTGCGCGGCGTCGCGCGTCAGGCAGGCGGTGGCCATGCGCCAGGCGCCGATGGAGGCGCCCAGCAAATGGACCTCGTGGCCGCCGGACGGGAGGAACTCGCCGAACAGGTGCGCGTCGAGCGCGCTGAGGATCAGCCCCTTGGGGCCGCCGGCCGCGCCGGGCACGACGCGCACGTCGGTGGCGCGCAGCCCGTGGTCGCGCAGCCGTTGGCGCGCTGTCGGGCCGGCGAGGATCTGCAGGGCCTGCATCGGCGGAACGTCCTTTCGTGGGCGTCCGCCGAGCAGGTCGGGGACGCGGTCAGAGCTTCATGTCGAGGGCCAGACCCAGCTGCGTGCGGGAGCCGCGCGCGACGTAGGTGTAGTCGCCGCTGCTCACCGAGGTCAACCGGGTGTTGTCCAGCGGGGCCAGATTATTGGCCGAGAAGCGCAGCGAGGTCTTCGGGCTGAAGGTCCATTGTGCGAAGAGGTCCAGTTGACGCGAGCGCCCCTGGTCCAGCGTCTGGCGCTCGGTCTGCTGCGTCTCGTAGCCCGGCGTGTAGACCAGCGTCGAGCCCACCGTCAGCGGCAGGCCGCTGAACCGGTAGTCGAAGCCCACGCTGCCCGACCAGGGCGGCTGCTGGTCCAGACGCGCGTCCGGTCCCGGCAACGCCTTGACGCGCGAGTGGTACACGCTCAGCGCGGTGCGCAGGTTCAGCGCCGTCTTCATGTCGAAGAGCGAGGGCAGCAGCTCGCCGGCGCGGCCCTTCAGCTCCATCTCGATGCCGCTGGTGGTGGCGCGCGAGATGTTGGTCGGCCGCAGCACGTAGCGCGGCACCGGGACGATCGCGGTGGGCGCGTCCAGCGTGGTGACGTTGCGGATCAGGTCGTTGATGCTGCGGTGGAAGAAGCCCAGGCTGAACATGCCGCCGCCGGTCATGTAGCGCTCGTAGGCGATGTCGATGCCGGTGGCCAGCTCGGGCTTGAGCATCGGGTTGCCGACGCGGTCCGGGTTGAGCTCGTCGTTGGTCTGCTTCTCGTCCGGATAGTTGTTGTTGAGCGCGTAGCGGCCCATCAGCTGCGTGATCTCGGGCGACTTGTAGCTGCGGGTCACGCTGGCGCGGACCATCTCGCGGCCCTTGGCGTCGAGCTTCCAGTTCACATGCACCAGCGGGCTCAGCACGCTGAAGCTGTTGCGGGCGTTCACGCCGACACCCGAGCTGGTCGTGGCGATGCGCTCGCTGCGCAGGCCCAGCGAGGCCGACCACAGCGGATTGATCTCCCACTCGTCCTGGAGGAAGAAGGCGCGGCGGTCGATGTCGGCGCGGAAGGCCTCGCCGTTGACGGCCGGCAGCTGGTCGACGCCGCCGACGGTGGTCGTGCGGGTCTCGTTGCGGCGGCGCCATTCCAGGTCCCAGCCCACGCTCACCGTGTGGTCGTCACCGACGAGCTGGCTGAACTTGCCCGTCTGCGTCAGCCCGCGATCGGTGTTGCCGCCGATGTTGTGCACCGGCACCGGCGTGTCGATGGTCAGGTTGTTCCAGGTCGCCTTGGCGTCCTGGACGCCGGCCTTGAGCTCGACCTTCTGGTTCTCGTTGAGACGCTTGCTCCACTGCGCGTTCGCGCGCAGCAGCTGCCAGGTGCCCTCGTTGTCGGAGCTGTCGTCCAGCTTGGGCGCGCGGTAGGGGCCGCCGGTGCGCACCGTCGTGTCGTTGTTCCACCAGCCCTTCTGCGCGAAGCCCTGCAGCGACACGGTCTCGTCGTCGCTGATCTTCCAGTTCAGGCGCGGTGCGCTGTTGAAGCCGTGACCGTGGTTGCGAGTCTCCGCATGTTGCGTGGCGACCGTCGCCTGCCCGTTCTGATCCAGACCGGGGCGGCGGATGTCGGCTTCCTGGCGGTTCAACCAGGTGAAGACCGACAGCGGCACGGTGAAGGACACCGGCCCCATGCGCTCGCTCAGGGTGAACGTACCGGACGGGCGCGGGCTCTCGATGTTGTAGTTGGCGCCCAGGCGCAGGTCGCGCTGCGACACGCGCGGCGGCTCCTTCAGGATCACGTTGATCGAGCCGGCGACGGACTGCGCGCTCTGGTCGGCGGTCGCGCCCTTGGAGACCTCGATGCGCTCGATCTGCGAGGGGTCCAGCTGGTCCAGCTTGAATCCGGGCGGCGCCGGATCGCCGTTGATCATGACCATGGTGTAGCCGTTGCCCAGCCCGCGCATGCGGACCGCGCCATCGACCATGCTGATGCCCGGCAGGCGCTTGAGCACGTCGGCGACGTTGGTGTCGCCGTAACGATCGAGCTCCTCGCGGCCGTAGACCTGCTTGGAGACCGAGGCCTTGCGGCGCAGGTCGTTGTCGGAGGGGCGGCCGCCGGTGATCTCGACGCGGTCCAGCCGCCGCGATGCGCCGCCCTCCCCGGGCGGACCTTCCTGCGCGAAGGCGACGGAAGCGACGGGCAGGCAGGCGAGCAAACAGGCCCGGGCGATGGCGTGGGTCTTCAAGGGGACTCCCGAATCATTCGTGTCGACACCTTGAAAGACGGTGTCGACGTTTATCTGGATGTGAACGGCGCGCAGCGTAGCCGCCGCCGCGGGACGTCGTCACGACGCCTGCGACCAGATGCGAATTTCGGGGGCCGAAGCGCGAATGCGCGGTGCGGTCCGGGACGCCTCTCGGCGCCCCGTGACGACGCCCTACGCCGCCATGGCGCTCAGCGCTTGAGCTTGGCGAAGGCCGCGGCCATCGCGCCGCCAGCGGCCGGCGCCACGCCCCGGCCCGCGGGGCGATTGCCGCCCTGGCGTTCATTTCGGCCGGCCGCACGGAAGCTGTTGTCCGGCTTGGATCCGCCGCGCGGCGCCTGCGCGTCCAGCTTCATCGTCAGCGAGATGCGCTTGCGGGCCATGTCGACCTCCAGCACCTTCACCTTCACGATGTCGCCGGTCTTCACCACCTCGCGGGCATCGTTGACGAACTTGTTGGCCAGCTGGCTGACATGGACCAGCCCGTCCTGGTGCACGCCCAGGTCGACGAAGGCGCCGAACTGCGCGACGTTGGACACCGTGCCTTCCAGCACCATGCCCTCCTTCAGGTCCTTCAGATCCTCGACGCCCTCGTTGAAGCGCGCGACCTTGAAGTCCGGACGCGGATCGCGGCCCGGCTTCTCCAGCTCGACCAGGATGTCCTTGACCGTGATCGCGCCGAAGCGCTCATCGGCAAAGGCCTCCGGCTTGAGCGCGCGGATCACGTCGGACTTGCCCATCACGTCGGCGATCGGGCGTGCGACCTGAGCCAGGATGCGCTCGATGACGGGGTAGGTTTCCGGGTGCACGCCGCTGACGTCCAGCGGGTTGTCGCCGTCGCGGATGCGCAGGAAGCCGGCCGCCTGCTCGAAGGTCTTGGGGCCCAGACCGGTCACGTCCAGCAGCTGCTGGCGATTGCGGAACGCGCCGTTGGCATCGCGCCAGCGCACGATCGCCCCGGCCACGCTGGCCGACAGGCCGGACACGCGCGACAGCAGCGGCGCCGACGCGGTGTTCAGGTCCACGCCCACCGAGTTCACGCAGTCCTCGACGACCGCGTCCAGCGTGCGCGCCAGCTCGCTCTGGTTGACGTCGTGCTGGTACTGGCCGACGCCGATGGACTTGGGATCGATCTTGACCAGCTCGGCCAGCGGATCCTGCAGGCGTCGCGCGATCGAGACCGCGCCGCGCAGCGACACGTCCAGATCGGGCAACTCCTTGGATGCGAACTCCGACGCCGAGTACACCGACGCGCCGGCCTCGCTGACCACGACCTTCTCGATCACGGTCTCGGGCGACATCGACTGGATGCGCTTGATCAGGTCGGCGGCGAGCTTGTCGGTCTCGCGAGAGGCGGTGCCGTTGCCGATGGCGATCAGGTTGACGCCGTGGGTCGCGCACAGCCGGCCCAGCGTGTGGATCGAGCCTTCCCAATCGCGCTTGGGCTCATGCGGATAGACGGTGGAGGTGTCAAGCACGCGGCCGGTGTCGCTGACGACCGCGACCTTCACGCCGGTGCGGATGCCCGGGTCCAGGCCCATGACGACGCGCTTGCCGGCCGGCGCGGCCAGCAGCAGGTCGCGCAGGTTCTCGGCGAAGACCTTGGTGGCGACCTTCTCGGCCTCCTCGCGCAACCGGGCGAACAGGTCGCGCTCCAGGCTCAGGGACAGCTTCACCTTCCAGGTCCAGGCGACGGTCTTGCGGATCAACTCGTCGCCGGCGCGCTTGCCATGGCTCCAGCCGAGGTGGCGCGCGATGCGGCCTTCGGCCAGCGAGGGTTGGCCGACGACGACCTCCTCGTCGAGCGCCAGCTTGGCGTCGAGGAACTCCTGCGTGCGGCCGCGGAAGACGGCCAGCGCGCGGTGCGAGGGCACGGTGCGGATCGGCTCGGCGTAGTCGAAGTAATCGCGGAACTTGGCGATGTCGGGGTGGTTCTCGTCCTTGCCGTCCATCAGCTTGGACTTGAACAGGCCCTCTTCCCACAGCCATTCGCGCAGTTTGCCGATGAGCAGCGCGTCCTCGGCCCAGCGCTCGGACAGCAGGTCGCGCACGCCGTCCAGCACCGCGTAGGCGTCGGCAAAACCGGCATCGGGATTCAGGAAGGCGGCGGCCTCGGTCAGCGGATCCAGCGTGGGATCGGCGAAGAGCTTGTCGGCGAGCGGCTCCAGGCCGGCCTCGCGGGCGATCAGGCCCTTGGTGCGGCGCTTCTGCTTGTAGGGGAGGTAGAGGTCCTCGAGCTCCTGCTTGGTCGGCGCGGCGGCGATCGCGGCGGCGAGCTCGGGCGTGAGCTTGCCTTGCTCCTCGATGGACTTGAGCACGGCCTCGCGGCGGTCCTCGAGCTCGCGCAGATAGGTCAGGCGGGCCTCGAGTTCACGCAGCTGGATGTCGTCCAGGCCGTCGGTGGCTTCCTTGCGATAGCGGGCGATGAAGGGCACGGTGGCCCCGCCGTCCAGCAGCTCGACGGCGGCGTTGACCTGGGCCGGGCGTACTTTCAGCTCGGCGGCAATCTGGAGGAGGATCTTG
Organism: Roseateles sp.; assembly: GCF_039595295.1. GTDB lineage: Bacteria > Pseudomonadota > Gammaproteobacteria > Burkholderiales > Burkholderiaceae_C > Roseateles. The sequence goes on along the minus strand of NZ_JBCNLU010000005.1, from coordinate 37,816 downwards.
TCCAAAACAGCGACGGGGCCGGAGGCCCGAGAGAGCAACGAAAGCGCGCGAGTTTAGGTCACGCGGGAAACGCTCTTTGCAACAGGGCGTCCACGTCGACCCGGCGGATGTCCAGCGCGCCCGCCACCGCGCCCCAGCGCGGATCGAGCCGGCTGGCCGCGAAGGCGTCGGCGACAAAGCCCGGCGCATGCCGCCGCAGCAGCGCCGCTTGCGCGAGCAGCACCAGCCGCGAGGCCAGCCGACGCCCCAGCGCCTCGAGCTGATCCGGCGGCGTCGCCAGCATCGCGCGCAGCGCATCGAGCTCGGCGCGCAGCGCCGGGTCCTCGCCGACATCGGCGTCGATCTCGTCGAGCAGCGCCAGGAAGGCCTGCGGATCCCGCGCCACCGCGCGCATCACGTCCAGGCACATCACGTTGCCCGAGCCCTCCCAGATGGAGTTGACCGGCGCCTCGCGGTAGAGCCGGCCCATGACGCCGTCGTCGATGTAGCCGTTGCCGCCCAGCACCTCCATCGCCTCGCCGGTGAGCTCCACCGCCCGCTTGCAGACCCAGAATTTCGCCGCCGGCGTGACCAGCCGCATCCAGGTGCGCTCGCGCGCGTCGCCCTGATGCTCGAAGGCCTGGGCCAACCGCAGGCTGAGCTGCATCGCCGCCTCGCTCTCCAGCGCGAGGTCCGCCAGCACCGCGCGCATCAAGGGCTGCTCGACCAGCCGCTTGCCGAAGACCTGGCGATGCCGTGCGTAATGCAGCGCCTGCGCCAGCGCCTGGCGCAGCATCGCCGCGCTGCCCACCACGCAGTTGAGCCGGGTATAGGTCGCCATCTCGATGATGGTCGGAATGCCGCGACCCTCCTCGCCCATCAGCACGCCGTAGGCGTCCTGGAACTCGACCTCCGAGCTGCTGTTGCTGCGGTTGCCGACCTTGTCCTTGAGGCGCTGCACATTGACCGCGTTCTTCGTTCCGTCGGGCCGCCAGCGCGGCACGAAGAAGCAACCCGGCGCGCCGTCCGGCGTCTTGGCCACGACCAGGTGCGCGTCGCACATCGGCGCCGAGAAGAACCACTTGTGCCCGGTCAGCCGGTACTCGCCGCCGCGCCCGCCGGCGCCGACCGGCTCGGCGCGGGTCGTGTTGGCGCGCACGTCGGAGCCGCCTTGCTTCTCCGTCATCCCCATGCCCAGCCAGATCGAGCGCTTCTGTGCCAGGGGCAGATCGCGGCCGTCGTAGTCGGTGCTGAAGAGCTGGTCCCGCAGGCGGTCCCACAGCGCCGGCTCGCGCCGCAGCACGGGGATGCTGGCCTGCGTCATCGTCGCGGGGCACAGCGTGCCGGCCTCGACCTGGCCGTGCAGGTAGAAGCCGGCGGCCCACGCGGCCCAGCGGCCGGGGCGTTCGTCGCGGAAGGGCATCGCCACCAGATCGGCCTGGCGATACATGGCCAGCAGCTCGTGCCAGCCGGCGTCGAACTCGACCCGGTCAATGCGGCGACCACGCTTGTCGAAGCTCTCCAGCGTCGGCGTCACGCGGTTGATGCGCTCGGCGATCGCCAAGGTCTCGGGCCGGCCGAGCGCGCTCGCGTAGGCGGACAGGCCGGGCACGAAGGCCTCGGCGCCGGCGCGCGCGAGCGCCTCCTTCAACGCCGGATCCGTCTCCAGCAGCGAATACCCGCACAGCTCGTCGACCTGATTCGCGACCTCATGCGTGCGCCAGCCCCCGCCCGCTGTGGTGTCCGACGCAACGACGCCGGCCGGGTTTGTCTCCGTGTGTGTCATCTGTTCGTCTCCCTTGGGGGTGAGCAGGCCGGTCCGACGCTATCGAGGCGGGCTCGCGGCGTCCGGTGATGTCCCATGGACAGGCCTCGCGCGAGTCTAGTCCCCGCGCCCGTCGCGCGCCGGCGTGTGCGCGCGTAGCGACCGGCGTGCCTGCGGGAAAGGGATTCCGGGGTTGTTACGGATGTCAACCCTGACAGGTCGGGCGATTAGCAACCGGCCCTACATTCGCGCTGGTCGACGGACCACCACCACAACCGACCCCGGGTCCTCCGGGGCACCCCGTCGACACCTCGGGACGCGGCGCCAGCCGCATCAAGCACACCTGCGACGCCCGCATCCCGGGCCGAGAGCAGGGACGCTGGTCCCGATCCACACGAACGAGACCGGCGATTTCTTCGGGAGATCTGAACGATCCATCACGATGAAAGAGTCGACATGACACAGGCAAACTTCCGGCGCGTCCTGCGCGCCAGCATCATGGCCGCAGCCGCGGTCGCCACCTGCAACGCCCTGGCCGCGGATCGCGTCGTCCTGGACGACAACACGCCCGTCAACGCCCAGTCGGTGATGCGCGCCGCCAGCGCCGCGCCCAATGCGGCCACCGCGCTGGGTCTGGCCCCGTCGGACCTGCAGGCCGTACGCAGCCAGAGCTACGCCAACGGCAAGGTGGTCACCCGCCATCAGCAGTTCTTCCAGGGCGTCCCGGTCTGGGGCGAAGGCGTGATCGAGCACCGCGACAACAACGCGGGCACCTCGCGCTACGCCGGCACCATGCTGTCCAACATCCAGCAGGACCTGTCCAGCGCGCAACCCAGCGTGACCTCGCAAGGCGCGCTGGTCGTCGCCAAGAGCGCCGTCAACGCCACGCTGACCCAGAACGAGCAGGTCAAGCTCTACGTGCGGCTCAACGCCAGCAACCAGGCGCAGCTTTTCTACCTGGTCTCCTTCGTGCGCGAGGACACCAAGCACCCCAGCCGCCCGCACTTCATGATCGACGCCACCAGCGGCAAGATCCTCGAGCGCTGGGAGGGCCTGGCCCACCGCGACGCCACCGGCCCGGGCGGCAACGCCAAGACCGGCCGCTACGAGTACGGCACCAACTACCCCGCGCTGCAGGTCACCGACTCCTGCCAGATGAGCGACGGCAACGTGGTCACCGTCAACCTCAACGGCAGCACCAGCGCGAGCAACACGCCCTTCCAGTTCACCTGCCCGCGCAACGAGTACAAGCAGATCAACGGCGCCTACTCGCCGCTGAACGACGCGCACGCCTTCGGCGGTGTGATCTTCAGCATGTACCGGGACTGGTTCAACCTGCGGCCCCTGACCGGCACGCTCTACATGCGCGTGCATTACGGCAGCAACTACGAGAACGCGTTCTGGGACGGCACCGGCATGAGCTTCGGCGACGGCGGCTCGACCTTCTATCCGCTGGTGTCGCTGGACGTCTCGGCGCATGAGGTCAGCCACGGCTTCACCGAGCAGAACTCCGGACTGGTCTACTCCGGCCAGTCGGGCGGCATGAACGAGGCCTTCTCCGACATGGCCGGCGAGGCGGCCGAGTACTACCGCAACGGCGGCAGCAACGACTGGCTGGTGGGCGCGCAGATCTTCAAGTCCTCGGGCGCGTTGCGCTACTTCCAGGACCCGACGCGCGACGGCTCGTCCATCGGCAACGCGGCCAACTACCGCAGCGGCATGGACGTGCATTACTCAAGCGGCGTCTACAACCGCGCCTTCTATCTGCTGGCCACGACGGCCGGCTGGAACACGCGCAAGGCCTTCGAGGTGATGGTCGACGCCAACCGCCTGTACTGGACCGCCAACAGCACCTTCAACCAGGGCGCTTGCGGCGTGGAGACGGCGGCCACCAATCGCGGCTACTCGAAGGCGGACGTCACCGCCGCCTTCGCCGCCGTGGGCGTGAGCTGCAGCGGCACGACGCCGCCGCCGACGGCCACCGTGCTGACCAGCGGCGTGCCGGTGACCGGCATCTCGCTGGCGTCCAAGGCGACCAAGCTCTACAGCATCGCGGTGCCGGCGGGCCGCAGCAGCGTGACCTTCAAGCTGAGCGGCGGCACCGGCGACGGCGACCTGTACGTGCGTCGCGGCTCCGCGCCGACGACCAGCACCTACGACCGCGCCTCCACCGGCTCGACCAACAGCGAGACCATCACGATCTCGGCGCCGACGGCGGGCACGTACTACGTGCTGCTGAGCGCGTACTCGAAGGTCACCAGCACCTCGCTGGTCGCCACCTACTGATCCACGCCTGACCGGATCCCGGCGCGCCGCCACGAGCGGCGCGCCGGCTTCGCCGTTTCCGGAGCGGACTTCCGCCCCGGTCCTTTCGATTCCACCGAATCATCCGTTGCCGTCGCGGGCCCGTCATCACGGGGATCGCCGGCATCACAGGGAGCAAGTTCATGCGTCAGTTCCTCACCCTCAGCGCGCTGTGCCTCGCCATGGCCGCCCTCACCCCGGCCGCGCAAGCCGGTGAAAAGGTCTGGATCAGCCTCGGCGACGCCGCGCTGATCCAGCTGCAGAAGAGCCAGCCCGCCGCGCGCGCCGTCTCCAGCGTGCTGGCCGATCCGGCGCAGGATGCGTCGCAGTCCTTGAGCGCCGCGCGCTCCAAGGCGCCGGAGAAGATCCATCTGGTCGAAGTCGACGCGGACGCGCTGGCCTCGCTCAGCCATTCGATCCACGAGGAGCTGCGCCGCTGCGGCGGCTACATGTTCCATGCGAGCCAGGCCGACGGTCTGGCCTCGCTGCGCCGGCACAGCACGCCCGCGAGTGCGCAGCGCCTGGCCGCGGCGGCCATCGCGACGCGGCCCAGCTACGTCATCGATCAGCAGAGCGTGGTGACGCCGCTGCTGGCGCAGATGCAGGCCAGCAACATCGGCCAGACCATCGTGGACCTGTCGGGCTACACCAACCGCTACTACACCAGCAGCAGCGGCGTGAACGCCTCCAACTGGCTGAAGCAGCGCTGGACCTCGATGGCCAGCGGGCGCGCGGACATTACGGTCGAGCAGTTCACCCATTCGGGCTGGGCGCAGAAGTCGGTGATCGCGACCATCCAGGGCACCGACAACGGCAGCGAAGTCGTGGTGATGGGCGCGCATCTGGACTCGATCAACCAGTCGGGCGGCTCGGCCGAAACCATGCGCGCGCCGGGCGCCGACGACGACGCCTCGGGCGTGGCCAGCCTGACCGAGGTGCTGCGGGCGCTGGTGTCGGCCAACTACAAGCCGCGCCGCACGATCAAGCTGATGGCCTATGCCGCCGAGGAGGTCGGGCTGCGCGGCTCGCAGGAGATCGCGCGCAGCTTCGCGACGGCGGGGACCAATGTCGTGGGCGTGCTGCAGCTGGACATGACCAACTACAAGGGCGCGGCGGCCGACATCTATCTGTTCAGCGACTACACCGACGCCTCGCAGAACACCTTCCTGTCCAACCTGATCGCGACCTATCTGCCGACGCTGACGGTGGGGACGGACCGCTGCGGCTATGCGTGCTCGGACCATGCGTCCTGGAACGCGCAGGGCTATGCGGCGAGCATGCCCTTCGAGTCCAGCTTCGCCGCGGACAACCCCAACATCCACAGCGCCAACGACACCTACGCGAGCATGGGCAGCCAGGCGGAGCACTCGCTGAAGTTCGCGCGGCTCGCCGCGGCGTATGCGGTGGAGCTGGGCAGCGACGGCGCGGGCACGCAGCCGCCGGTGGACAAGACGGAGACCTTCAGCGGCAGCCTGACGCGCAACCAGACCAAGAGCTTCGGACCGTTCAAGGTCGCGGCGAATGGCAGCCTGGCGGCGAGCACGACCGGGACCGGCGACATCGATCTCTACGCCCGCAAGGGCGCGGTGCCGACCACCTCGACCTACACCTGCAAGTCGGATGGGGCCACGTCGACGGAGGGGTGCACGGTGACGATGACCACGGCGGGCGACGTGTACGTGCTGCTCAAGGGCTATGCGGCGGGGAGCTATCAGCTGAAGGTGACGTACCGGCCGCAGTGAGCGGGCTGCCATTGGCGACGCGGCCTCTGCCGCGCGTCGCCTGGTGAGCCGCATCCCACCCAATGCGGCTCACGCCATGAGCCGTATTTCCGGACATTCGACTCACGGCGTGAGTCGAATCACGGGGTTTGCGGCTCATCCATGGCGGATCAGCTGGGACTTCTTCCGATCACGCCTCTCGCGCCATCTGGCCCGCAACGTCCCACCCATGATGACCAGCGACAGCGCGATCAGGCTCACCGCAATCGCGCCATCTCGGAACTTGGTTCGATCGGAGTCGGCTGCGCTCAGAAGCTCCCGGCCCTGGGAGCGGACCGCGAAGATCGTCTTCCGTCGATCGACGGTCAAGGTGAACGCCTGTCCGTGCGCAGCTTCAAGTCCGATGCCGTAGCACCGGATCGTGTCGCATTTGATCGGTCCCTCGGAGGTCTCGAAAGCGAAGTAGGAGCGGCCCCGATGCTGGATCACCTCCAGCGTCCCCGTAAGCTCCGTGAACGGCGCGAAGGGCGTCGCATCGAGCACGCGATCGGCGAAGTTCACACCAAGGATCAGGAGGCCGACGCCCATGGCAAAGAGCCATTGGCGCGCAGAAGCTCTGGTGGCCGGCATCTCGGGCGTCAGCTCGTGTTCAGCGCTTGAGCAAAAGCGCGGCGCCGTCGCCCGCGATCAAGCCGCTCGCCATCGACGCCGTGAGCAGATAGCCGCCGGTGGGCGCCTCCCAATCCAGCATCTCGCCCGCGACGAACACGCCGGGCCGTGCCTTCAGCATCAGCTGCTCATCGAGCGATTCCAGCTTGACGCCGCCCGCCGTGCTGATCACTTCCGCGACCGGCCGCGCCGCCTTCAGGCGCAGCGGCAGCGCCTTGATCGTGCGCGCCAGCAGCGCGACGTCGCCGTACTGCTCCTTGGTCAGCGCCTCGTGCAGCAGGCCGGCCTTCAGGCCTTCCAGATTCAGACGGCTCTTCAGATGCGAGGACATCGAGCGCGAGCCGCGCGGGTACGCGACCTGCTCGTCCACCCAGGCCGCGTCACGCCCGGGCAGCAGGTCCAGATGGACCAGCGCCTCGCCGTCGCGTTCGATCTTCTCGCGCAGCAGTGCCGAGGCGGCATAGACCAGCGAACCTTCGATGCCGGTCGCGGTGACGACGAACTCGCCCTGCCGCGAGAAGCGGCGGCCGTCGACGCCCTCGGCCGACAGCGCCACCGGCTTGACCGGCTGACCGGCGAATTTCTCGGCGAAGAACGGCGACCAGCCCGGCGCCGCGCCTTCGCGCGTCGAGCCCAGATCGAAACCGCAATTGGCCGAGCGCAACGGCGAGACCTCGGCCCCGACGCCCGCGAGCAGCGGCGCCCACGCGCCGTCCGAGCCCAGCTGCGGCCAGGACGCGCCGCCCAGCGCCAGCACCACGGCCTCGGCGTGGACGCGGGTTTCGCCCTCGGCCGTGCTGAAGCGCAGCGCGCCGTCCTCGGCCCAGCCCTGCCAGCGGTGCTTCATGTGGAAGCGCACGCCCTGCCCGCGCAGCCGCGACAACCAGGCGCGCAGCATCGGCGCGGCCTTCAGGTCCTTGGGGAAGACGCGGCCCGAGGTGCCCACGAAGGTCTCCACGCCCAGCGCCTGCGTCCAGGCCCGCAGCGCCTCGCCGTCGAAACGATCCAGCCAGGCGCCGATCTGCGGCGCGCGCTCGAAATAACGGCTGTCGAAATCGGGACGGGATTCGGAGTGCGTCAGGTTCAGGCCGCCCTTGCCCGCGAGCAGGAACTTGCGGCCGGCCGTGGCCATCGCGTCGTACAGGTCGACGGCGACACCGGCGAGCGCGAGTCGTTCGGCGGCCATCAGGCCGGCGGGGCCGCCGCCGATGACGACGGCGCGGCGGGAAGATTCAGAGGACATGGGCGGAGTGTGACTGCTGTAGGGCGCCAGGGCGCGGCCCGGAAGGCCGAGTGTGCGCCGAAGGGCGCGCAGTGTGCCAGACCTTGCGGTCGGGGTCGCTTCAGCCCATCGCCGGGACGGCCGGCAGCTCCAGCGTGAAGCGCGAGCCCTTGCCGCTCTCGGAGTCCACCAGGATGCGCCCGCCCATGCGCTCCATCAGCTGCTTGCAGATGACCAGCCCGATGCCGTGACCGGGCTGCTCCACCCGGCCCAGCCGGTTGAAGGGCTGGAAGAGCTGGGCGCGCTGCTCGGCGCTCAGGCCGATGCCGTTGTCCGCGACCTCGATGCGGAAGCCGCGCGACTCCACCTGCGCCCGCACCTTCACCCAGCCGCCGCGGCGGTTGTACTTGATCGCGTTGGAGATCAGGTTGTGCAGCACCTGCTCCAGCCGGATCGGATCGGCCTGCACCAGCGGCAGCGTGCTGTCCTCCTGCGGCGTCATGCTCAGCTGCAGCTCGATGCCCGCGGCCTCGGCCGCCGGCTGCGCCAGCTCCACGCAACGCCGCAGCAGCGGCCCCGCCTGCAACGGAAGCGCCTGCACGGTCAGCGTGTTCGCCTCCACGCGGGAGAGCGTCATCATGTCCTCGATCAGCACCAGCAGATGCTTGGCGGCCTCGTCGATGTGGCGGATGCGCGCCTGCTGCACTTCGTCCAGCGGTCGCTTGGGATCCTGCGCCAGCAACTGGCTGAAGCCCAGCACCGCGTTCAGCGGCGTGCGCAGCTCATGGCTGGCCTGGGACAGGAACTCGCTCTTGGTCTTGCTCGTGACCTCGGCCATCTCGCGCGCGCGGTCCACGTCCTGGAGCCGGGTGCGCTCGACCAGCTCGCGCTGCAGCAACTCGCCGCGCAGGCGCACCTGGCGTTGCAGGGCGCGGTTCCAGAGCAGCACCAGCCCCAACCCCGCCAGCACGACCACCAGCGCGATGCCGAAGCCCCACAGCGCGCGCCGCTGCCAGCGCATCAGCGTCGTGTCCTGCGTGATCCAGCGGTCGGCGATGGCTTGGCGCTCGCTCTCGCTGATGCGGGTCAGCGCCTTGTCGAGGATGCGGCCCAGCATGGGCCAGTCGCGCCGGTAGCCGATGCCCAGCGAGTAGGCGAAGCCGATGTCGTCCACCACGCGCAGGTTGCCGATGCCTTCCTGACGCATCAGGTAGGTGGCGCCGGCCAGGTCCATGACCGCCGCGCCGATCTCGCCGCCGGCCAGCCGGCGCAGCACGGCGCGGTCGTCGGCCTCGACGCGGACCGGGTTCGTGGCATAACGGTCCTTGAGGAAGCCGCTCACCGCGTAGCCGCGGGCCACCGCCACCGCCTCGCCCGGTTGCAGCGGGCCGGCGCCGTCGCCGACGCGGCGCAGCAGCACCGCCGGCACGCTGATGTAGGGGCGGGTGAAGCCGATGGTGGGCGTGCGCTCCGGGGTTTCGCGCAGCGACATCAGCAGATCGATCTGGTCGTCGGTCAGCGCGGACAGGTTCTCGGCGAAGGTCTTGGCGGGCTGGAACTCGAAGTGCAGACCGGTGAGTTCGGACAGGCGCTGCGCGTAGTCGACCGACAGACCGGCGGTGCGGCCTTCCTGGTCGGTGAAGGTGAAGGGGCCGTAGGTGGCGGAAGCGCCCACGCGCAGGACGGGGTGCTGAGAGACCCAGGCACGTTCTTCAGGGGTCAGCCAGTCGCGGGGGTCGGCGTGACCTTGACCGGCCAGCGACAGCCAGGCCGCCGCGGCGAGCGCCGCGATCGGCAACAGACGGATGAGGACGCGTAGGAGACGCGCGACAGGGAGGACGGCGTGGACCACGGGCGGATTGTGATGCCGCCGTCCCGGTCTCGGAGGTCCGGGGAACCCGCATCCGGGGGAGCCCGGAGATCGGAAACATCACGGAGGCGTCATCAGCAGCCCCGGAAGACCCTCTCCCCTGCCCTCTCCCGCAAGCGGGAGAGGGGGTAAGACGGGCCCTTCGTCCACTTGAGGGAGAGCCCGAAGACCCTCTCCCCCGCCCTCTCCCGCAAGCGGGAGAGGGGGTAAGACCGGCCCCGCTCAGACACTTGCGGGATAGGCACAAGTCGGCCCCTCAAGCTCCTGCGGGAGAGGAGCCAGACGGCCCCCTCGCCCGCTTGCGGGAGAGGGCTGGGGAGAGGGTCTTCTCTTGCCCCGCGCTCGGTCAGGCGCTACGCAACGACTCCCGCAACCGCGCCCCGATCTCCGGCTTGTCCTGGAACGGATCCGTCGGATTCCGCACCTGCATCACGTCCTCCAGCCTGGTCTGCACGCCCTTGAGCGCCTGCGGATGGCTGAAGATGTAGAACCGCTCCTCATCCAGCGCCTCGAACACCATCCGCGCCACATCCGCCGCCGTCAGCTTCCCTGAGCTCACCGCCTTGTCCGTCATCGCCTGCGAGATCAACTGGCTCTTCGTCGGCTTCGCCGCCTCGAACTCCCCGGGCCGGTTGCGCTCGCTGTGCGTGATCCCCGTCGGCACGAAGTAAGGACACAGCACCGACGCCCGGACCTGATCCGTCACCAGTGCCAGGTCTTGATAGAGCGTCTCGCTCAGCGACACCACCGCATGCTTGGACACGTTGTAGACGCCCATGTTGGGCGGATTCAGCATGCCGGCCATGGACGCGGTGTTGACGATATGTCCCTGCCAGGCCGGGTCCGCCTGGGCGGCCTCCAGCATCATGGGCGTGAACAGCCGCACCCCGTGGACCACGCCCATCAGGTTGACGCCCAGCACCCACTCCCAGTCCGCCAGCGAGTTCTCCCAGATCAACCCGCCCGAGCCCACGCCCGCGTTGTTGAACACGAAGTTGGGCGCGCCGAAGCGCTCCCGCACCGCGCCGGCCAGCGCCTCCATCTGATCGGCCTTGGCCACGTCCACGCGGCGCGCCAGCACCTGATGGCCGGAAAACTCGGCCGCGGCCTTGTCCAGCGCGTCCTGCTGCACGTCGCACAGCACCAGGTTCATGCCGCGCGCGGCGGCGATGCGCGCCACCTCCAGGCCGAAGCCCGATCCCGCGCCGGTGATGACCGCGGTCTTGCCTTGATAGTCCTTCATGCGCTTGTCTCCTAGATGTGAGGTTGGCGTGGTGCGAGCGGCGCCGTCTTACGCGGCTTTCCTCAGCACGTAGCGGATGCGAGGGAAATGAACATGCACGCGGCCGGCGCGCTCGTCGTCGCGGGCCAAGGTGACGGTGTCATTGCTCAGGCCGACCAGCTCGCCGGCGACCGCGTCGCGGGCGTAGTCGCTAGGCGCGACGGTGACCCGGTCGCCCCGCGCGAAGCCCAGGCCCTCCTCGACCAGCGCCGGCTTGGGCGTCGAGGCCTGGGCCAGCGCGATCGCGGCCGCGCCGTCCAGCTTGCCGGCGCGCTCGCCATGGCCGATCCCGGCGACGCGCGCCATCCACGCGCGCAGCGCCTCATGCGGCGCGAGGATCTCGGCCAGCGGACCGGCCTTGGCGACGAACCACAGCGGGTGATAGACGCTCAAGTCGGCGATGCTGGGCGCGTGGCCGAGCAGCCAATCCCGGCCACCGGTCAGCATCGAGGACAACCATTCCAGATACTGCGACAGCGCCGCGCCCGCGTCGCCGCCGCGCGGCTGAGGCATGCCCTCGGTCATCGCCTTGCGGTCGGCGACGAAGGCCTGCAGCACTTCCGGCGGCGCGCCGGCAAACATCGCCGCCGCGCCGGCCGGCTGCATCGCGTACGGCAGCGCCGTCCAGAACAGATCGGTGCCGGCCCACTGCGACAGCAGCCGCGCCTGGCCCGCCACCGCCGCCGGGAACAGACTGGGCGTCGGGCGACGGCCTTCCAGCACCTCGGCAATCAGCGTGGTGTCGCAGTAGATGTCGGCGCCGATCTGCAGGAAGGGCGTGCGGCGATAGCCGCCGGTCAGCGCCGCCACGTCGGGCTTGGGCAGGATCATCGGCACCGTCACCGAGTGCCAGGCCAGGCCCTTTAATCCCAGCATCAGCCGAGCCTTCTCGGCGAAGGGCGAGCCGGCGTAGTGATGCAGAACGAGGTCGTCAGCGGTCACCGCCGAAGCGCTCGCGGCGCCGGAAGTCGAAGCGGAAGTCGAAGCGCTCATGGCGTGGGCTCCTTGCGCATGTCGATGTGGGGGATGCCGTCCTCGTCGTAGACGTCGGAGATGGGCGTGAAGCCGAAGCTGCCGTAGAACTCGCGCAGATGCGCCTGGGCGCCGAGCTCGATCGGCATGCCCGGCCACAGGCGCTGGCACTCGCGCACCGCCCGGCTCATCAGCGCGCGGCCCAGGCCGCCGCCGCGCGCGGCGGGCGCGGTGATCACGCGGCCGATGCGAGCGGCGCCGTCGCCGATCTCCGGCGGCAGCAGCCGGGCGTAGGCCAGCAGCGTGTCGCCGCCGTCCGCGCCCTGCCCCAGTCCCTGGCCGAGTCCTTGCAGATGCCAGGCGTGCTGGTCCAGCCCGTCGGGATCCAGATAGATGCAGCGCTGTTCGATGACGAAGACCTCGGCCCGCAGCCGCATCGCGCGGTACAGGCCTCGGACGCTCAGGTCGTCGAAGCGCTGGCAGGTCCAGCGCGGGCCGGCCATCAGACCAACTTCACCAGCTGCTTGCCGAAGTTGCGGCCCTTGAGCAGCCCCAGGAAGGCCTCGGGCGCGTTGTGCAGGCCCTGCGCGACGGACTCGCGGTATTTGAGCTTGCCGGTGGCCACCAGCATGCCCAGCTCCTTCAGCGCCTCGGGCCAGACCTCCATGTGCTCGGAGACGATGAAGCCCTCGACCTTCATGCGGTTGACCAGGATCAGTTGCGGGGCGCTCAGCGGGATGGGCTCGCCGTTGTAGCCGGCGATCATCCCGCACATGGCGATGCGGCTGAAGGCGTTGGCGCGGGACATCACCGCGTCCAGGATCATGCCGCCGACGTTCTCGAAGTAGCCGTCGATGCCCTTGGGGCAATCAGCCTTGAGGGCCGCGGACAGAGACTTCGCGTCCTTGTGCTGCTTGTAGTCGATGCAGGCGTCGAAGCCCAGTTCCTCGACCACGTAGCGGCACTTGTCGGCGCCGCCGGCGATGCCCACCGCGCGCGCGCCGCGGGCCTTGGCCAGCTGGCCGACCGCGCCGCCCACCGCGCCGCTGGCGGCGCTGACCACGACGGTCTCGCCCGGCTTCGGATCAATGATCTTGACCAGCCCGTACCAGCCGGTCACGCCCGGCATGCCGACCGCGCCCAGATAGGCCGACAGCGGCACGTGCGTGGTGTCCACCTTCTGCAGCACGCCGCGCTGGTTGGCGTCCACCAGCTGGAACTCCTGCCAGCCGCCCATGCCCACCACCTTGTCGCCGACCGCGAAGTGCGCGTTCTTGGACACCACCACCTCGCCGACGGTGCCGCCGATCATGACCTCGTTCAGCGGCTGCGGCGTGGCGTAGCTCTTGCCGTCGTTCATGCGGCCGCGCATGTAGGGATCCAGGCTCAGGTAGTGATTGCGGACCAGCACCTGGCCCTCGGCCAGCTCGGTCGGGACCGGCGTCTCGACCAGCTTGAAGTTGTCAGCGCCGGGCTCGCCGGTCGGGCGGGAGGCCAGCAGGATCTGACGGTTGACTTGGCTCATCGGGGGCTCCTCGGTGGCAATGAGGCCATGCGATCGCATGGCTTGAATGAACGATCGCCCGGGCGCGCGCCGCTGGCGATCCGTGACGGAATGCCGGCGATTGAACCACGCCCGCCCAGACCCCGACGTCCCTCGGGTGACAAAAAAGAACGAGCGTGCTTTTCCCGTTTCAGGACGGTTTCCGGCGACATCCAGATGACCCGTTCATGCAAGCAACTGGGCGAACAACGTTGTCACTGATCCACCCGGCCGCCGTCGCCGTCGCCGTCCACGACCCGCGAGCGCCCCCTCCTACCGCCAGCCAGAAAGGTCGACGCCATGTCCCTGATTCGCCGTTCCATGCTCCCTTCGTTCCTGTTCTCGGAGCCCCCGCCGAAGAAGGCGCCCTCCGATCCGCAAGTGCAGCTGTGGCTGCGCATGGAACTCCAGACCACGAAGCACGCCAAGCCGGTCAAGGCACTGGCTCGATTGATGGAGAAGGCGCTGGATCGCAAGCCCGGCAAGCTGGATCTGTCGTCCGCGGATCCGATGGCCTTGCACAAGATGTCCCCGGCGCTGATCGGGCGCCTGACCGCGCATCTCGCCACCCTGGTCCTGCCGGACGGCTGTCCGCAGGACGTCGGTCTGCACTGGGCCAAGGAGCTGCCCAACGTCGAGATCACGCCGCGCGATTCGGTGCCGCCGCGCTACCGTTTCCCGCCCGGGAAACCCTCGCCGCCGCCGCGCACCGAAGGCACGCACCTGAAGCGCGAGCCCGCCCCCGCTCGCCCGGCGCTGGACCGCCCGGCGGAGAAGCTGGCCTTCATCCATCGGGGTCGCGGCGTTTTCCTGCCGCCGCGCCCGGCCAATCCGGTCCACGCGCCGCGCGTGCCCGAGACGTCGGTCGACCTCGGCGATCTGCCGCCCCCGAGCGATCTGCCGCCCCCGAGTGACCTGCCGCCCCCGAGCGAGCAGCCCCGCGACGAGGTGCTCGAGGAAGCCGTCCGGGCGATGCGTCCATTGAACGCCTGGCTGCTGCACCATGCCTCGTCCGAAGGCAATGAGGGCATGACGGCCATGGGCACGGAGGACGCCCACGCCATTTCGCGCGCGCTGGTGCTGGAACCGCAAGGGCTGTCGCGGGTCGAGCAGCGGGCCTTCAGCACCGGCAAGGCCGCGCTCGCGGCACGCGGCGCCGGCCAGTCGCTGCGCCTGAATGCCGTGCAGGTCGAAGCGCTGTGCACGGCCGTCGCCACCTTGCAGAACCGCGAGGCGGCGGAGGCGTACAAGATCGCCCGCTTCGGCAACACGCACCACGACCTCACGCGCTACGAGCGCTCGCCGGGCCGCTGACCCTCGCCGGCCCTCATCCGCCGCGCCTCAGTTCTCGTTGCGCTGCAGCGCCTTGAGGCTGCGGCCGCGACCGGGAAGCGCCTTCAGATACTTGAAGGTCCCGGTCGCATGCGCGCACAGCTTGCCGTCCTCGCCATAGACCGAGCCGTCGCAGAAGGCCATCGTGGTCGAGCGATGCAGCAGACGGCCCACCGCGCGCAGCGCGCCCTCGCCGGGGCGCATGAAGCTGGTCTTCATCTCCACCGTGACCACGCCCGGACCGAAGTCCGGCAGGTCGCGGTGCACGCTGCGCGCCGCATGCGCCATGGCCACGTCCAGCAGCGTCATCAGCACGCCGCCGTGCGCCACTTCCCACGAGTTCAGATGCAATTCGCGGATGTCCACGCGCAGCTCGGCCTCGCCCTCGTCGACGCGCACCAGCTCGAAGCCCAGTTGCTGGACGAAGGGAATGTGGACGGGGAACTTCATGGACTCGGACATGGCGCGGGGCGGGCTTCGATGAGCGATGTGGGGATCAGGCGCCGTGCACGGCGGACACGCCGCCGTCGACCGCGAGGATCTGCCCGGTGATGTGCTTGCCGGCGCGGCTCGCGAAGAGCAGCGCGGCGCCCTTGAGGTCGTCATCATCGCCGATGCGCTTGAGCGGGGCATGCTCCGCCAGCTTCTCCTCGCCGATGGCGGCCATCAACCCTTTGGTCATCTTGCTGGGGAAGAAGCCCGGCGCCAGCGCGTTCACGGTGATGCCATGCACGCCCCACTCGCCGGCGAGCGCGCGGGTGAAGTTCACCGCCGCGCCCTTGCTGGTGTTGTAGGCGATGGTCTTCATCACGCCGGTGTTGCCGGCCAGCCCGGCGATCGAGGCCACGTTGATGATGCGGCCCGACTGGCGCGGGATCATGCTGCGGCGCGCGACTTCCTGGCTCATCACGAACAGGCTGCGGATGTTCAGGTCCATCACCTTGTCCCAGGCCTCGACCGGGTGGTCCTCGGCCGGCGCGCCCCAGGTGGCGCCGGCATTGTTGACCAGGATGTCGATCTGCCCCAGCTTGGCCAGCGTCTGCTCGACGATGCCCCGCGCCTGCGCCTCGTCGGACGCGTCGGCGGCGATCCACTGCGCCTGCACGCCGCGCGTCTTCAGATGGGCGACGGCTTCCTCCAGGTCCGCCGCCTTGCGCGAGCTCAACATGATGGTCGCGCCGGCCTCGCCCAGCGCCTCGGCGATCTGCAGGCCCAGCCCGCGGGAACCGCCCGTCACCAGCGCCACCTGGCCGGTCAGGTCGAAAAGGTCTTGCACCTTGCTGCTCATCGTCGTCTCCTTGTTGAAGTTTCAGAACCACGCGTCCTGCATCTCGCGGGTGAGCGGCTCACGCCGCGCGACCACGCCCAGCCAGGCGTGGATCTTGGGCAGCTCGTAAGCGAAGAAGTAGCGCTGCGCCGCGCGCTTGCCGCGCGCGAAGTCGTCGTCGCGATCGGTCAGCGACAGTGCCACGTCCAGCCAGATCCAGGCCAGCACCGTGTGGCCGAAGGCCTGCAGATACGGCGTCGCATTGGCCAGCGCCTCCTCGGGCTGGCCGGTGGACCAGGCCTTCTTGGTCGCGCCGCCGACCGCGGCCAGCGCCGCGCCCAGCTCGTTGGCGGCCTCGGCAAGACCTGGCACCTGGCCGGCGCGCTGCGCGGTGTCGCTCACGCGCGCGGCCAGCGCCATCAGCGCCTTGCCGCCGTCCATGACGACCTTGCGGCCCAGCAGGTCCAGGCCCTGGATGCCGTGCGTGCCCTCGTGGATCATGTTGAGCCGGTTGTCGCGCCAGTACTGCTCGACCGGGAAATCACGCGTGTAGCCGTAGCCGCCCAGCACCTGGATCGCCAGCGAGTTGGCCTCCAGGCACCACTCGCTGGGCCAGCTCTTGGCGATGGGCGTCAGCACCTCCAGCAGCAGCTTGGCGGTGTCGGCGTCCTCGGCCGATCCGGTCTGCTGCTCGTCGACCAGGTGCGCGCAGAACAGCTCCAGCGCCAGCCCGCCCTCGACGAAGCTCTTCTGCGCCAGCAGCATGCGCTTCACATCGGCGTGCTCGATGATGGGACGCTGCGGCTGCGCGGCGTCCTTGCCCGCCGCCGTGATCGGCCGGCCTTGCGGACGCTGGCGCGCGTACTCGAGGCTGGCCTCGTAGCCGGCATAGCCCAGCATCACCGCGCCCAGGCCGACGCCGATGCGGGCCTCGTTCATCATGTGGAACATGCAGCGCAGGCCGTCGCCGGGCTTGCTCACCAGATAGCCGATGGCGCCCCGCTTGCCGCCCGGCGTCTGACGACCCTCGCCGAAATTGAGCAGGCAGTTGGTCGTGCCCCGATAGCCGAGCTTGTGGTTGAGCCCCGCCAGCGCCACGTCGTTGCGCTCGCCCGTCAACTGCCCCTGCGTGTCCACCAGATGCTTGGGCACGATGAACAGCGAGATGCCCTTGGTGCCGGGCAGCGGCTTGCCGTCGGTGCCGGGAATCTTGGCCAGCACCAGGTGGACGATGTTCTCGGTGATCTCGTGCTCGCCGCCGGAGATCCACATCTTGTTCCCGGTGAGCCGATAACGCGGACCCAGCGGATCGGCGTCGAAGCCCTCGCCATCGGGCTCGGCGCGGGTCGCGACGTCGGACAGGGAGGAGCCGGCCTGCGGCTCGGACAGGCACATCGTCCCGAACCAGCGGCCGCTGAACTCGTTCATCGCGAAGACTTTGCGCTGCATCTCGGTGCCGTGCGCCATCAGCAGATTCGCGTTGCCGTTGGTCAGCATGGCGTAGCCGCCCATGGCCACGCTGGCCTTGCTGAAGAAGCAGTTGGCGGCCATCTCGACGACGCAAGGCAGTTGCATGCCGCCATGCCCATGGTCTTGGGCCGCCGCCAGCATGCCGGAGCCGACGTAGGCGGCCAGCGCCTCGTGCGTGGCCTGGGGCAGATGGACGCGTTCGCCGTCGAAGCGGGGTTCCTCGGTATCCGCGAGGCGATTGAAGGGCGCGAACTTTTCGCGCGCGATGCGCTCGCAGGTATCGAGCACGGCGTCGAAGGTATCGCGCGAATGGTCCGCGAAGCGCTCGCGACCGCTGAGGTCCTGCACCTTCAGCCAGTCGTAGAGCAGGAAGTCGAGGGTATTGCGCATGGGACGGACCGGAACGGCGGATCGAAGAAGCCGCCATCCTCGCGCAGCGCTGCGCCCGTGGCTGTCAACTGCGCGATACCCCGCCCTCCCAACGACGAATCGCCACGACTGCCATGACTGCCACGACTGCCACGACTGCCACGACTGCCACGACTGCCATGACTGCCACAACTGCCACGAGAGCAGCGGGTACCGACAGCGTCGGCGAGGAATGCGTAGCGATGGAAGAGAGGCGGAAGCGAAGCGTTAGCCGAACGACCGGAGCGGAGCGATTGACGAGGCGGCGCTGTCGGTACCCGCTGCTCGGCGCTCGGTCCGAGCAGGCGGGGCATCCGATCACGTCACCCGACGATGCGGAACGCGAAGTCCTGCTGGAATCTCCACCCGCCGGGCACTTCCGCGGGCTTGGTGAAGCGCCGCAACGTGCGCTGGCTGGTTTCCTCCAGCGCGCGCCGCAGGGTCTGCCGCACCCGGCCGCTGTCGCGGTCGCGCACGTCGTCGCCGCCGGACACGCCCAGCATGTCGCCGAGTCGCAGGTCTTCCTCGGTCCACTCGATGGTGGCGGTCGATGGTTGGAAGCTCATGCGGTACTTGCCGTAGATCGCGTACGCCACGCCCATGCTGGGGTACTCGATCTCTCCGGCGATGGCCGAAATCACGCCGACGAGATAGACGCAGGCGTCGAGCCGCCCGGCCGGCCACTTGCGCAGTTGCGCCACATAGGCTTCGGGCTCGGACCGCAGCTCACGCCCGGCCTCGCACTCGGCCGGCAGCCTCACCGTCGAGTCTTCCAGCGCCCAGTACATCGCCGCCGCCCGATCGCGATTGCCCGCGGCCATGCCGGCGACCATGCGCAGCCGGCCTTGCGGCTCCCCGGCCGCGTCGGCCTGCTGGTACAGCCGCGCCGCGCGCTCCCAATCCGGCTTCAGGCAGACGCCCTGCTCGTACATCGTTCCGGCCAGCAGATAGGCCGACGGGTACTTGCGCTTGAGCGCCTCGTTGAGCCGGCTGGCCGCCAAGCCGCAGTCCTGCGCTCGCATCGCGTCGTGGATGTCGGCGATGGCCTGAGACTCCGGCTTGGTCGGCGGCTCCTTGCGGCCGGCGGCGCC
Organism: Roseateles sp.; assembly: GCF_039595295.1. Classification (GTDB taxonomy): domain Bacteria; phylum Pseudomonadota; class Gammaproteobacteria; order Burkholderiales; family Burkholderiaceae_C; genus Roseateles. Next base: position 18,921 of record NZ_JBCNLU010000005.1, on the reverse strand, counting down.
CGCCTGGGTCGCACCCAAGGCCAGCAACGCGGCGGCGATCCAGGCGCCAGCAACAGAAAGGGCGCCTTTCGGCGCCCCTGCGGTCAGTTCAGTCGTTTGATAGGGGTTCACAAGACCTCGAAGACACCGGCGGCACCCATGCCGCCGCCAATGCACATCGTGACACAAACCCGCTTCGCACCGCGACGTTTTCCTTCGATCAACGCATGGCCGGTCAGGCGCTGGCCCGACACGCCGTACGGATGGCCGATCGCGATCGCGCCGCCGTTGACGTTGAGCCGGTCCATCGGGATGCCCAGCGTGTCGGCGCAATACAGCACCTGCACCGCGAAGGCCTCGTTCAGCTCCCACAGATCGATGTCAGAGACCTTCAGCCCCAGGCGCTTGAGCACCTTGGGCACGGCGAAGACCGGGCCGATGCCCATCTCGTCGGGCTCGCAGCCTGCGACCGCGAAGCCCAGGAAACGGCCAAGCGGCTTCAGGCCCTTCTTCTCCGCATAGGACTCGCTGACGATGGCGCAAGCGCCCGCGCCGTCGCTGAACTGGCTGGCGTTGCCCGCCGTCACCACGCCGCCGGGAATGGCAGTGCGGATGTCCTTGATGCTCTCGTAGGTCGTGCCCACTCGCAGGCCTTCGTCCACGCTCACGGTCACTTCCTTGGTCATCATCCCGCGCACCTTGTCGGCCACGCCGGCCAGCACGGTGATGGGCACGATCTCGTCGTTGAACAGGCCCTCGGCCTGCGCCGCGCAGGCCTTCTGCTGGCTGCCCGCGCCGTAGTGGTCCATGCGCTCCTTGGAGATCTTGTAGCGCTGGGCCACGTTCTCCGCCGTCTGCAGCATCGACCAGTAGATCTCCGGCTTGTGCGCCATCAGCCAGCTCTCCTGGATCATGTGGCGGTTGGCCTCGTTCTGGACGCAGGAGATGCTCTCCACGCCGCCGGCGATGTACACGTCGCCCTCGCCCGCGATGATGCGCTGCGAGGCCGTCGCGATGGTCTGCAGGCCGCTGGAGCAGAAGCGGTTGACGGTCTGCCCGCCCACCGTCACCGGGAGGCCGGCGCGCAGCGCGATCTGGCGCGCGATGTTGCTGCCGGTCGCGCCTTCCGGCGTCGCGCAGCCCATCAGCACGTCCTCGACGTCCGCGCCGTCGATGCCGGCGCGCTCGACCGCCGCGCGGACCACGTGGCCGCCCAGCGTCGCGCCGTGGGTCATGTTGAAGGAGCCTTTCCAGCTCTTGGCCAGCGGCGTGCGGGCCGTGGAAACGATCAGTGCCTTGCTCATGTCTTGCTCCTTCGTCTTATTCGTTGAAGCCCTTGCCCTCTTGCGCGAGGCGGGCCAGCAGCGGCGCGGGCTCCCAGAACTTCGCGTCGTCATGCGGGTTCTTGGCGAAACGCTTCATCGCCTGCACGACGTTGTACAGGCCGACGGTGTCGGCGTAGCACATCGGGCCGCCGCGCCACAGCGGGAAGCCGTAGCCGGTCAGGTAGACCATGTCGATGTCGGAGGCGCGCAGCGCGATGCCCTCTTCCAGGATGCGGGCGGCCTCGTTGACCAGCGCGAAGACCAGGCGGTGGACGATCTCCTCGTCGCTGATCTTGCGCGGCGTGATGCCCAGCGCGGCGCGGTGCATCTCGATCATCTCGACCACCGTCTTGGACGGGATCGCGTCGCGCTTGCCGGCCTGGTAGTCGTACCAGCCCGCGCCGGTCTTCTGACCGAAGCGGCCCATCTCGCACAGCAGGTCGGCGGTCTTGGAGTAGCGCAGATCCGGTTTCTCCAGATAACGGCGCTTGCGGATGTACCAGCCCACGTCGTTGCCGGCCAGGTCGCCCATGCGGAACGGGCCCATCGCGAAGCCGAATCGTTCGGCCGCCTTGTCCACCTGCTGCGGCGTGCAGCCCTCTTCCAGCAGGAAGCCGGCCTGGCGGCTGTACTGCTCGATCATGCGGTTGCCGATGAAGCCGTCGCACACGCCGGAGACGACGCAGGTCTTGCGGATCTTCTTGCCCAGCGCCATCACGGTCGCCAGCACGTCCTTGGCGGTGGCCTCGCCGCGCACCACCTCCAGCAGCTTCATCACGTTGGCCGGGCTGAAGAAGTGGGTGCCGATCACGTCCTGCGGACGCTTGGTGAAAGCCGCGATCTTGTTGACGTCCAGCGTCGAGGTGTTGGACGCGAGGATCGCGCCGGGCTTCATCACCTCGTCGAGCTGCTTGAACACCTGCTCCTTGACGCCCAGGTCCTCGAAGACGGCTTCGATGACGATGTCGGCGTCGCCGATCTCGGCGTAGCTCAGGGTGGTGTGCAGCAGGCTCATGCGCTGCGTGTACTTGTCTTCCTTGAGCTTGCCCTTCTTGACCTGCGCCTCGTAGTTCTTGCGGATGGTGGCGACGCCGCGGTCCAGCGCCTCCTGCTTCATCTCCAGCATGACGACGGGGATGCCGGCGTTGAGGAAGTTCATCGCGATGCCGCCGCCCATCGTGCCGGCGCCGATCACGGCCACCTTCTCGATCTTGCGCAGCGGCGTGTCCTCGGGGACATCCGGAATCTTGGACGCGGCGCGCTCGGCGAAGAACGCGTGGCGCAGCGCCTTGGACTCGGGCGTCAGCATCAGCGCGCCGAAGGCTTCACGCTCGGCGCGCATGCCGTCCTCGAACTTCATCGAGACCGCGTTGGCCACGGTCTCCACGCACTGCAGCGGCGCGGGGAAGTTCTTGCTCATCGCGCCCACGGTGTTGCGCGCGAACTGGAAGAAGGCTTGGGATTCCGGGTGCTGGGCCTTGAGGTCGCGCACGCGGGGGAGCGGGCGCTTGTCGGCGATCTCCAGCGCGTACTGGACGGCGCCGTCGATGAGGTCGCCCTCGATGACCTTCTGGAACAGCACCTGGCCGGGCACCTGCGCGAGCAGCTCGGAGTTCACCGGCTCGCCGCTGACGATCATGTTGAGCGCGGGCTCCACGCCCAGCGCGCGCGGCAGGCGCTGCGTGCCGCCGGCGCCGGGCAGCAGGCCCAGCTTCACTTCCGGCAGCGCGACCTTGGCGCCGGGCGCGGTGACGCGGTAGTGGCAGCCCAGGGCCAGCTCCAGGCCGCCGCCCATGGCGACGCTGTGGATGGCGGCGACCACCGGCTTGGTGCAGGACTCGACGCGGTTGATCAGCGAGCCCAGGTTGGGCTCGGCCAGGGCCTTGGGCGAGCCGAACTCGCGGATGTCGGCACCGCCGGAGAAGGCCTTGCCGGCACCCGTGAGGACGACGGCCTTGACGGCCGGATCGTTCTCGGCGCGCTCGATGCCGTCCGAGACGGCGAGTCGCGTGGCGTGGCCCAGGCCGTTGACCGGCGGGTTGTTGAGCGTGATCACCGCGACCTGGCCGCGGACTTCGTAACTGGCACCCATGCTTGTTCCTTCCAATGCAGGTGAGAAGCCTCGCCGCCGTCGCCGTGTCTCCCCGGTCGCGCGTCAGCGAAAAGAACGATCGTTCGATTCTAGGCAGCAGCGCGTCGCGATGCTTGTCTCTGCCGTGACAAGGCGTCACCGGGGGAAGTGCGGAGGGGAATGGCGGGGCGGGCGGGCGCGGAGGAAGGCGGTCCGGCGGGGCGCCGTAGCGCTCAGAAGCGCTTCTCGATCTGCGTCGGCGCGAAACCGTGGCGGGCAGCGTCGTCGGGATCCTCGTACTGGGTCTGGGCGAAGCCGGCATCGGATTCGCCGGCCGACGACGCGGGACGGCGCGACGCGGGCGGCGGTTCCGCAGGCAGGATGGACTCGGGGCCGTCGAGGGTCTCGGCCGGGCTGCCGGTGGTCATCGCCTTGCGGCGGAAACGTTCCGCGATCAGCCGCAGTTCGCCCAGCTCCAACTGCAGATGCTCGATCTGCCGCCGCGCCTGGCTGCTCTGCTGATTCATCAGCTGCCGCGAGGCCTCGATGCGATCGATCAGGCGCCGTGCGCGCTTCACGCGCGGCCACCACCACAGGCTGGCGCCGATTCCGCCGGCCGCGACCCCGGCCACCACCGCCGCGACCGCCATCAAGGGCTGCACCGAGTTCATGACGAGTCCTTGTTCTTCTGTCCCGCAGCCAATGTAGTGCGGCGCTCGCACGACATGGGGCGCGTCGCTTCCCGGGATCAGGGGACGTCAGGCAGCTTGAACAAGGGGGGCGGCAATGTCGGGTGTGAGCGGCGTCACCCCGGCAGGGCGGGGCCGAGGGTCAGACCTCCAGCCACTCCTTGCGTACGTAGGCGTTCGCGCGCAGGTCGGCGGGCGTGCCTTCGAACACGATGCGGCCGTGGCCCATCACGTAGCAGCGCTCGGAGATCTCCAACGCGATGGCCAGCTTCTGCTCGACCAGCAGCACCGACACGCCGCGCCGCTTCAGCTCTTTCAGGTACTCCGCGACCAGCTCGACGATCTTGGGCGCCAAGCCCTCGGTGGGCTCGTCGATCATGATCAGGTCGGGATCGCCCATCAGCGTGCGGCACAGCGTCAGCATCTGCTGCTCGCCGCCGGAGAGCACGCCGGCCTCGGTGTGCTGGCGTTCCTTCAGGCGCGGGAACATCGCGTACATGTCGTCGAAGCCCCAGCGCGCCGTCTTGCCGCGGCGAGCCGACTTCTCGCCCAGCATCAGGTTCTGATGCACCGTCAGCTTGGGGAAGATGTCCCGATTCTCCGGCACGTAGCCGATGCCGCGGTGCGCGATCTCGTAGGCCTTCTGGCCCAGCAGCGCCTGGCCGCCCCAGTCGATGGATCCCGTCCCCTCGACCTGACCCATGATGGTCTTGACCGTCGTCGAGCGCCCTGAGCCGTTGCGGCCCAGCAGGCTGACGATCTCGCCGGGGCGGACCTCCATGCTCACACCGTGCAGCACATGGCTCTTCCCATAGAACGCATGGACGTTGTCCAGCTTGAGCGCCCGCGTTCCGGCGACGGACGCCGCCGTGGACGAGGCGGCGCGCATCGCGCCGACGTTGGAGTCGTTCATCACCACGCTCATGCATGCGCTCCCGCGGCCTGCGATTCGGCCAGCACCGACCCGAGATAGGCCTCCTGGACGCGCGCGTTGGCGCGCACCGCGTCGGGCGTGTCGAAGGCGATCACCTCCCCGTAGACCAGCACCGCGATCTTGTCCGCCAGGCCGAAGACCACGCCCATGTCGTGCTCCACCGTCAGCAGCGTGCGCCCCTCGGTGACCTCGCGGATCAGCTGGATGAAGCGCTTGGTCTCGCTCTTGCTCATGCCGGCGGTCGGCTCGTCCAGCAGGATGACCTGCGAGCCGCCGGCGATGGTGATGCCGATCTCCAGCGCGCGCGCCTCGGCATAGGTCAGGTTGATCGCCGGGACGTCGCGCTTCTTGTCGAGATGGATCATCTCGAGCAGCTCCTCGACCCGCTCGTTCACGTCTTCCATGCCGGCGAGGAACTTCCAGAACGCGTACCTGTGGCCCATGGACCAGAGCAGCGCGCAGCGGATGTTCTCGAAGACCGACAGCCGCGTGAACAGGTTGGACACCTGGAAGCTGCGGGACAGCCCGCGGCGGTTGATCTGGTAAGGGGGCAGCTGATCGATGCGCTCGCCGAAGAGCCTGATCTCCCCGCTGGTGGGCGCGAAGCGGCCGCTGATCAGGTTGAACAGCGTGGACTTGCCGGCGCCGTTGGGGCCGATGATGGCCACGCGCTCGCCGGGTTTCACCGCGAGCTCGGCGCCGCGGATGATCTCGCTCTTGCCGAAGCTCTTGCGGACGGACTTCAATTCCAATGCGTACGGCGCGCTCACAGGCTCTCCCTCCGCTTGATCTCTTTCTCGATCTCTTCCTGCGCCTGGTCCCACTCGCGGCGGAACTGGCGGCGCACGACCTCGAACAGGCCCAGCCCGGTCAGCAGCACGAAGCCCGCGCCGAACCAGGAATCCACGCTCTTGGCGTCCAGCGCGACGCCCAGGTAGCTCATCTTGGGTCCCAGCGCCTCGTTGAGCTGCAGGTGATAGAGCATCTCCACCATCGTGGAGCCGCCCACCAGCACCGTCAGCGCGGCGCCGGCCAGCCCGAGATACGAAGGCCAGAGCGCGCGCAGCTTGCCGAAGGCGGCCAGGCGCAGATTCATCATGATCAGCGAGGCGATGCCGCCCGGCGCGTACATGACCATGAACAGGAAGATCAGGCCCAGGTAGAGCAGCCAGGCCTTGGTCAGCTCCGACAGCAGCACCAGCGCGACCACCATCAGCACGGCGCCGATGATGGGACCGAAGAAGAAGGTGGCGCCGCCCAGGAAGGTGAACAGCAGATAGGCGCCGGAGCGCGCGGCGCCGACGACCTCGGCGGTGACGATCTCGAAGTTCAGCGCCGACAGACCGCCCGACACGCCGGCGAAGAAGCCCGCGATCAGGAAGGCCAGGAAGCGCACCCACTGCGTGTCGTAGCCGATGAATTCGACGCGCTCGGGGTTGTCGCGCACCGCGTTGAGCATGCGGCCCAGCGGCGTGCGCGTGAACGCGTAGAGCAGCGCCGTGCAGACGAAGCAATAGACGGCGATCAGGTAGTAGACCTGGATCTGCGGGCCGAAGGTGATGCCCATCAGGCCCTTGCCCACCACGCGGTTGGAGGAGATGCCGCCCTCGCCGCCGAAGAACTCCGGCAGCATCAGCGACATGGACCAGATCAGCTCACCCAGGCCCAGCGTGATCATCGCGAAAGGCGTGCCCGACTTCTTGGTCGAGACATAGCCGAACAGCGCCGCGAAGAACAGGCCCGCGAAGCCGCCGACCACCGGCACCAGGCTCACGGGCAGCGCCAGCTGACCGCCGCCGATCATGTTCAGCGTGTGGATCGCCAGATAGGCGCCCAGGCCGCTGTAGACCGCGTGGCCGAAGCTCAGCATGCCGCCCTGCCCCAGCAGCAGGTTGTAGGACAGGCAGGCGATGATCGCGATGCCCATCTGCGACAGCATGGTCTGCGCCAGGCTGCTGGTCCACATCAGCGGCGCCACGATCAGCGCGACGGCGTAGAGGCTCCAGATCAGCCAGCGGCCGACGTTGTGCGGCTTGAAGTGATAGCTCTGACCGCGCGCGGCGGCGCGGCTCGCGTGCTTGGCCGCGGCCTGGCCGGACGCCGAGGCGGCCGCGCCGGTCGCGGAGGAAGAGGGGTTGGATGAGGACATGACGGCGGACATCGGTCAGCCCTCCCGCGTGCCGAGCAGGCCCTTGGGCCGGAAGATCAGGATCAGGACCATCAGCAGATACGGAAGGATGGGCGCGACCTGCGCGAGCGTGAGCTTGAGCAGCGGATAGCCGAAGGTGTCGGGGCCGAGCTTGAAGGCCTGCGCCAGCGACACGTCGACGGTCAGCGGCAGGGTCTGCAGCAGGCCGATGACGATGGACGCGACGAAGGCCCCGGCCAGCGAGCCGATGCCGCCGACCACGACCACCACGAAGATGATGGAGCCGACGATGACGGCCATCGCGGGCTCGGTGACGAAGGTGATGCCGCCGATGACGCCCGCGAGCGCCGCCAGCGCGCAGCCGCTGCCGAAGACCAGCATCAGCACGCGCGGGACGTTGTGGCCGAGCGCTTCGACCATCTCCGGATGCGTCAGCGCCGCCTGGATGACCAGGCCGATGCGGGTGCGGGTGAGCAACAGCCACAGCGCCAGCAGCATGCCCAGTGCGACCAGCATCATGAAGGCCCGCGTCAGCGGGAACTTGGAGCAACTGGCCGCCGCGCAGACGGCGGTGGAGGCGTCGCCCCAGACCAGTTGCAGCGCCTGGCCCGGCGCATGCACCAGGGTGAAGGCCGCGCCCTGCAGCGAGGCCGGCGGCGGGAACGGGACCGCGGTGCGGCCCCAGACCAGCTGGACCAGCTCCAGCACGACGTAGGACAGGCCGAAGGTGATGAGCAGCTCCGGGACGTGGCCGAACTTGTGGACACGCCGCAGCGCGCCCCGCTCGAACAGCGCCCCGCAGCCGCCCACCAGCAGCGGCGCGAGGATCAGCGCGGGCCAGAACCCGATCCACCCCGCCAGCGTGTACGCGAAGTACGCGCCCAGCATGTAGAAGCTCGCATGCGCGAAGTTCAGCACGCCCATCATGCTGAAGATCAGCGTCAGCCCGGAGCTGAGCATGAACAGCAGCAGGCCGGACGACAGGCCGTTCAGCAGGTTGATCAGTATCTGTTCCAAAACATCATCCTCTCTCTACACGAGCCGGGTTGGCGTGGATCCCGTCGCGAGCGGGCCGAGGTCGGGCCGAAGCGCCCAGCCGTACTCCCGTACGGCAAGCACTGCAGGCCCGAGATCGGTCTGCGCGGCAGGCAGACGCGTCAACCCGGACGCTTCATCTGGCAGGAGGTCGGCGTGCTCGACACATACGCGTCGTAGGTCTTCACGGGGGCGAAGTTATAGCCGGTGTTCTCGACGTTGTAGGGGTGCTTGGCGTCGACCTTCTCCCAGCGCGAGATGTAGATCGGCTGCTGCAGCTGGTGGTCGGTCTTGCGCATCTCGACGTCGCCGTTGAAGGACTTGAACTTCAGCCCTTCCAGCACCGCCGCGACCTTCACCGGATCGGTGCTCTTGGCCTTGGCCATCGCGGTGGACAGCGCGTTGTAGATGTGGATCACCGAGCCGGTGTAGAAGTCGTCGTTGAACTTGGCCTTGAACTCGTTGGCCCACTGGTCCATCTGGCCGCCCATGTTGTTGTAGTTGTAGGCCGCCTGGTAGACGCGGCCGGCGCCCGCCGCACCCATGGCCGTCGGCGTGCCGGTGACGCCGGCGTAGTAGGTGTAGAACTTGCCGTTGTAGCCGGCCTCGGCCGCGGCCTTCACCAGCAGCGCCAGGTCCGAACCCCAGTTCCCGGTGATCACCGTGTCCGCGCCGCTGGCCTTGATCTTGGCCACGTAGGGCGCGAAGTCACGTACCTGCGCCAGCGGGTGCAGGTCCTCGCCGACGATCTGCACGTCGGGGCGCTTCTTGGCCAGACCTTCCTTCGCGTACTTCGCGACCTGATGACCGTGCGCGTAGTTCTGGTTGAGCAGAAAGACCTTCTTGACGTCCGGCTGGTCCTTCAGGAAGGTCGTGATGGCCTCCATCTTCATCGAGGTGTCGGCATCGAAGCGGAAGTGCCAGTAGCTGCACTTGCTGTTGGTCAGGTCCGGGTCCACCGCGGAGTGGTTGAGGTACACGACCTCCTTGCCGGGATTGCGCTCGTTGTGCTTGTTGACCGCGTCGATGATGGCCAGCGCCGCGCCCGAACCGTTGCCCTGCGTCACGTAGCGCACGCCCTGGTCGATCGCCGACTTCAGCGCGTTGAGCGACTCGGCCGGGCTGAGCTTGTTGTCGATCGCGATGACCTCGAACTTCACGCCGGCCGGGTTGTTGGCGTTGAACTTCTCGGCGAAGAACTGGAAGGACTTGACCTGGTTCTGACCCACCGGCGCCATCAGGCCGGAGAGCGGATCGATCCAGGCGATCTTGACCGTCTCCCCCTTCTGCGCATAAGCGCCGGTCGCCGCCATCACGGCGAACGCGGCGACGGCCAGCGGCCGGGCCAGGGAGGGAATCGAACGCGTGCTGTGCTTGCTCATGCTTGTCTCCTGATGTGGTTGTGTGTGTGGCAAGGCGATTCAAAGCGACGTACTGCGGCGGACCGCGGCGACTGCGACGATGCGCGATCAAGGGGAAATCGGTGGTCGTTGCTCCTGCGGGTGCGGCGCCCCGCGCGGCGGCCTCATCGCGCGCGGGGAACTCTCGGACGGTGACGTGCCGGGCTCAGCAGCCCGGCAGCTTGTGGGACTTGAACTGCTCGCGCAACTTGAGCTTGAGCATCTTTCCGGTGGCCGTGTGCGGGATTTCGTCGACGAAGACGACGTCGTCCGGCACCTGCCACTTGGCGATGCGGCCCTCGTAGAAGCCGATCAAGGCCTCGCGGGTCAGCGCGGCGCCGGCCTCGCCGGGCTTGCGCACCACGACCAGCAGCGGACGCTCGTCCCACTTGGGATGCGCCACGGCGATGACCGCGGCCTCGTGCACGGCCGGGTGGGCCATGGCGATGTTCTCGAGGTCGATGGAGCTGATCCATTCGCCGCCGGACTTGATGACGTCCTTGCTGCGGTCCGTGATCTGCATGAAGCCGTCGGCGTCGATGGCGGCCACGTCCCCGGTCGGGAACCACTCGCCCATGTCGCGCCCGTCGCAGCCCGTGACCCGCATCAGCGGCGAGCCGGTGTGGCCGAAATAGCTGTTGATGACCCAGGGCCCGCGCACCACCAGGTTGCCCGAGCTCTCGCCATCCCAGGGGAGCGCGCGGCCGCTGTCGTCGACCACGGCCATGTCCACGCCGTAGATGGCCTTGCCCTGCTTCTCCAGCAGACGGCGCTGCTGCTCGACGGGGAGTTCCAGCTGGCGGCTGCTCAGGCGCGAGAGCGTGCCCAGCGGCGACATCTCGGTCATGCCCCAGGCGTGGATCACGTCGACGCCGTAATCGTCCATCAGCGTGCGCAGCATCGCCGGCGGGCAGGCCGATCCGCCGATCACCGTGCGCTTGAAGGTCGAGAACTTGAGCTGGTTGGCGCCGACGTAATTCAGCAGGCCCAGCCACACCGTCGGCACGCCGGCGCTGAAGGTGACCTTCTCGTTCTCGAAGAGCTCGTACAGCGACTTGCCGTCCAGATGCGGGCCGGGGAACACCAGCTTGCAGCCCACCAGCGCGGTGCTGTAGGGCAGGCCCCACGCGTTGACGTGGAACATCGGCACGACGGGAAGGATCACGTCGCGGCGCGAGGCCGACATCGCGTCCGGCAGCGCCGCGCCGTAGGCGTGCAGCACCGAGCTGCGGTGGCTGTACACCGCGCCCTTGGGATGGCCGGTCGTGCCGCTGGTGTAGCAGATGGACGAGGCGGTGTTCTCGTCGAACTCGGGCCACAGGTACTGACCGTCCTCGGCGTCGACCAGTTCGTCGTAGCACAGCAGATTCGGGATGGCCGATTCGGTCGGCATGTGCGCGCGGTCCGTCATCAGGATGAAGTGACGGACGCTGGGGAGCTGCGCGTGGATCTTCTCGACCAGCGGCAGGAAGGTCAGGTCGAAGCAGAGGGCGCGGTCCTCGGCGTCGTTGGCGATCCAGGCGATCTGCTCGGGGAACAGACGCGGATTGATGGTATGGCAGACCAGTCCGGAGCCCGAGCTTCCGTAGTAGATCTCCAGGTGGCGGTAGCCGTTCCAGGCCAGCGTGCCGACGCGATCGCCGGCTTGCAATCCGAGCCGCGCGAAGGCCTGCGCCAGTTGGCGGGAGCGCTTCTCGACGGCGGCCCATGTCGTGCGATGCAGGTCGCCTTCCACCCGCTTGCTGACGATCTCGGTATCCCCGGCGTGCCGTGCCGCATGCGTGATCAACGAGGAGATCAGCAGCGGCATCGACATCATCTGGCCCATCAGTGCCATTCGTGTCTCCTGGATTGGTCCGGTGCCTCGCCGCGTCCGGCGCCGACAGAGGCGGATCCGGAAGTCGCGGGCGCCGTGTCTCGGTCTTTCGAGTCAGTCTATCGACCGGTCTCTGCGCCTGGCGTCACCCTAGTGACGCGGCCGCGCTTCTGGCATAGGGGATTACACGGGCGGTACAACCCTGGGCTCCAGTCTGGTGCACGCGAGGCCGAAGTCACGGAATGCGCGGGAACGCGTCGTCATCGAGTCTCTCGGGGATCAACCCCGGATTGGCAAGCCGCGTCGGGGATGCGAGATTCCATGCGAGACCGGATCGGAAAACCCGAACCCACAACAACAAGGCCGCGCCAGGGCGGCAAAGGAGACATCGAATGCGTTTGAAGGACCTCCCGCTCGCGAGCAAGCTCTACGGGGCCATGGGCCTGCTGATCCTCGCGATGCTGGTGATCGGCGGCGGCACGCTGGTCCGCAACGACCAGATCATCAGCCAGGCCACGGCCTCCATCAACGACGCGCAGGACATCATCCGCAAGTCCGTCCAGTGGCAGGGCATGACGCAGACCGCGGTGGCCCGCAGCATGGCCAGCGCGATCAGCTCGGACCCGGCGGTGGGCGAACTGTTCAAGGAGAACATCGCCAACGACGCGCCCGAGGTGGCCAAGCTGCGCGAGGGCATCGCCAAGCAGGCCGAGCGGCCCGAGGACAAGGCCAAGCTCAAGGAGATCGTCGGCCTGGGCCAGGTGCTGCTGGCCGCCAGCAAGAAGGCGCGCGACGCCGGCGAGGCGGGCGACTGGACCGCCACCAGCCGCATCGTCAAGAACGAGTACGTGCCCTCGGTCAAGGCCTACCTGGACGCGATCGGCCAGTTCGTCGTGATGCAGGAACAGCGTGCCGACGCGGCCCGGAAGGCCTCGCTGGACGCGCGCGCCGCGCTGCGCTGGCAGGCGGGCTTCGCCGCGCTGGTGATCGCCGCGCTGGGCATCGCCACGGCCTGGCTGCTCAGCCGCGCGATCGCGCTGCCGATGGCGCAGGCGGTGCAGGTGGCCGAGGCGGTCGCGGCGGGAGACCTGCGCTCCGACATCGACCAGGACGCGCGCGACGAGACCGGCCAGCTGCTGACCGCGCTCAAGCGCATGAACCAGAGCCTCATGAACATCGTCGGCCAGGTGCGCCAGAGCAGCGACTCGATCGCCACCGGCACCGGCGAGATCGCCAGCGGCAACGCCGACCTGTCGCAGCGCACCGAGCAGCAGGCGGCCAACCTGCAGCAGACCGCCGCGTCGATGGAGGAGCTGACCGCCACCGTCAAGCAGAACGCCGACATCGCGCGCACCGCCACGCAGCTGGCGCAGTCGGCCTCGGAGGTCGCGGTCAGCGGCGGACAGGCGGTGCAGGAAGTCGTGGCGGTGATGCGCCAGATCGACGAGAGCTCGCGCCGCATCAACGACATCATCGGCACCATCGACGGCATCGCCTTCCAGACCAACATCCTGGCGCTGAACGCCGCGGTCGAGGCCGCTCGCGCGGGCGAGCAGGGCCGCGGCTTCGCGGTGGTGGCCAGCGAGGTCCGTGCGCTGGCGCAGCGCAGCGCCGGGGCGGCCAAGGAAATCAAGTCGCTGATCGGGGACAGCGGCGCCAAGGTCGAGTCCGGCACGCGCTTGGCCGGCAGCGCCGGCGAGACCATGGGGCAGATCGTCGACCAGGTGCGGCGTGTGTCGGATCTGATCGCCGAGATCAGCGCCGCCAGCGCCGAGCAGAGCCAGGGCATCGACCAGATCGGCGACGCGATCGCGCAGCTGGATCAGGTCACGCAGCAGAACGCCGCGCTGGTCGAGGAATCGGCCGCCGCCGCCGAGAGCCTCAAGCATCAGGCCGCGCAGCTGAATCAGGCGGTGGCGGTGTTCCGGCTGTAAGGCCGGGACACTGGGAGCCGAGAGCCTCGGCTCCCCCTAGGGAGAAGGCCTGCTGGCTACACTGCCCGCCATGACCTTCCCCGAGACGACCGCCCTGCCCTCGCCCGTGCTGGCCGAGGGCTTCGAGGGCGCCGAGCCGGCCCGCTGGACCAACCGCTTCGCGACGCTCGGACACCGCTTCTTCACCGAGCTGCCCGGCACCGGCCTGCCCGATCCGCACTGGATCGCCACCAGCCCGGACTGCGCCGCCCAGCTCGGCTGGCCCGCCGACTGGTGGACCCGGCCCGGCGCGCTGGCGGTCTTCAGCGGCAATGCGCAGCTGCGCGGGATGCGCCCGCTGGCGAGCGTCTACAGCGGCCACCAGTTCGGCGTCTGGGCCGGCCAGCTCGGCGACGGCCGCGCGTTGATGCTGGGCGGGATCGACACTCCCAACGGCCACTTCGAGCTGCAGCTCAAGGGCGCGGGCCTGACGCCCTACTCGCGCCGCGGCGACGGCCGCGCGGTGCTGCGTTCGTCCATCCGGGAGTTCCTCTGCTCGGAGGCGATGGCGGCACTCGGCATCCCGACCACGCGCGCGCTGGCGCTGACCGGCTCGACGCGGCTCAAGGTACAGCGCGAGACCGTCGAGACCAGCGCCATCGTCACCCGCGTCGCCCCCAGCTTCCTGCGCTTCGGCCACTTCGAGCACTTCACCCATCACGGCATGGAGGCGCAGACGCGGGAGCTGTTCGATCACTTCGTCCGCCACCACGCGCCCGAATGCGCCGACGCGCCAAATCCGGTGACGGCGGTGCTGGCCAAGGTCGCCGCGCAGACAGCCGAGATGGTCGCCCAATGGCAGGCGGTCGGCTTCATGCACGGCGTGATGAACACCGACAACATGTCGATGCTCGGGCTGACCATCGACTACGGCCCCTTCGGCTTCATGGACGGTTTTGATCCCGGCCATGTCTGCAACCACTCGGACCATCAGGGCCGCTACGCCTTCGCGCGCCAGCCGCAGGTGGCGTTCTGGAATCTGCATGCGCTGGCGCAGGCGTTGCTGCCGCTGATGCCCGGCGTCGACGAGGACCAGGAGGCGGCCGGCGATGAGCTGATCGCGGCGCTGGACATTTACCGCGAGCGCTTCGGCACAGCGCTGCTGAACGCCATGCGCGCCAAGCTCGGCCTGAGCGCCGAGCTGGACGAGCGCGGCGAGGACGGCCCGCTGGTCGACGACTGGTTGCGCCTGCTGGCGACGCATCGCACCGATTACACGATCGCGCACCGCCGGCTGGCGGGGTTCGACGAGTCGAAGGCGCCGGACGCCGCGGACGCGCCCGGCAACGCGGCCCTGCGCGACCTGTTCCTGGACCGCGCCGCCTTCGACGCCTGGGCGCAGCGCTACGCCGCGCGCTTGAAGCTGGAGCCGCAGACCGCATCTGGGACCCCTTCGACATCGACGAGCCCGTCGACCCGTGCCGAGCGGATGAACGCGGTCAATCCGGCGGTGGTGCTGCGCAACCATCTGGCCGAGACCGCCATCCGTCAGGCCGAGTCCGGCGACTTCAGCGAAGTCCGCCGCCTGCTGGAGGTGCTGCGCCGCCCCTACGACGAGCCGGCGCGGGCTTCCGATGCCGGATTCCCGCCCGACTGGGCCAACGACCTGGAGGTTTCCTGTTCATCATGAGCCGCTACGACAAGTTCATCCAAGACGCCACCGACCAGGACCGCGATCGCGACACCGACTACCCGGTCAAGAAGACCGACGCCCAGTGGCGTGAGCAGCTGGACCCGATGCAGTACCAGGTCGCCCGACACGCCGCCACCGAGCGCGCCTTCACCGGCAAATACTGGGACCACTGGGAGGCCGGCCGCTACAACTGCGTGGGCTGCGGCACGCCGCTCTTCCAGGCGGACACCAAGTTCGACGCCGGCTGCGGCTGGCCGAGCTATTACGAGCCGATCAACGCGGAGGTCGTGGAGCGGGTGGTCGACTCGACCCACGGGATGGTGCGGGTCGAGGTGCGCTGCAACAACTGCGGCACGCACCTGGGCCACGTCTTTCCCGATGGCCCGGACCCGACGGGCGAGCGCTTCTGCATCAATTCCGCCGCGATAGACTTCGAGCCCTCCTCCTCAAAGCCCTGAGCGCCACGCGCCGTCGGGGCGTCTGCATTTCCGCATGAAGCTGTTGCTCGACTTTCTCCCGCTGCTCCTGTTCTTCGTCACCTTCAAGTACGCGGACAGGCAACCCGACTGGGCAGCGGCCTTCGCCACCGAGCATCTGGGCTTCCTGGTCTCGGGCGGCAAGATCGGCCCCGAGGAAGCGCCGGTGCTGCTGGCGACGGTCGTGGTCATGGCGGCCACGATCGCGCAGGTGCTGTTCCTGAAGCTGCGCGGTCGCAAGGTCGACCTGATGCTGTGGATCAGCCTGGCGCTGGTCGTGGTCCTGGGCAGCGCCACGGTCTACTTCCACAGCAAGACCTTCATCATGTGGAAGCCGACCCTGCTGTACTGGCTGTTCGCATCGGCCTTCCTGATCAGCCACGTCTTCCTGCGCAAGAACCTGCTGCGCAAGATGCTGGGCGCCGAACTCGTCCTTCCTGACTACGTCTGGACGCGCCTGAACTGGGCCTGGGTCCTGTTCTTCGGCGCGATGGGCTTCGTGAATCTTTACGTCGCCTACAACTTCAGCCTGGACACCTGGGCCGATTTCAAGGCGATCGGGTCGACCGGACTGATCATCCTGTTCACGCTGGGCCAGGGCATTTACATGAGCCGCCATCTGCCGCAGGAAGAAGCCGCCACCGAGGAGCGCAAGCCATGAGCGACGCGTCGAATCCGGATGTGACGTCCGGCCCGAAACCAAGCTCCAAGGTGAACCCGGTGGCCACGCCTTCGGTGGAGATCGAGGCCCGTCTGCGGGCCGCGCTGGACCCGGTGTCGTTAAGTTTGCGTGACGACAGCGTTCACCATGCGGGCCATTCCGGCGCGCGCGAGGGGGGTCACTATTACCTCGAAATCGTGAGCTCGCGCTTTGCCGATTTACCCAGGGTGGCGCGGCATCGGCTCGTATATGATGCCCTCGCCGATCTGATGCAGAAGGGCATTCACGCGCTGGCCATCGATGCTCGCGCGCCCGACGAACAGCAGAAATTTGGTTGAAGCAGCGCCGTTCATCGGCGCTTTGTTTTGGAGCGTATCGACGCTCGCCCGGGAGTCTCTGAAAGGCCCTTTATCCATGAAGAAGTTTGTGCTCGCCGCCACCGTGGCGGCCATCGGCGCCCTGTCCCTGCCGGCCATGGCCCAGAACATCGCGATCGTGAACGGCAAGCCGGTTCCGAAGGCGCGCGCCGACGTGCTGATCAGCCAGATCACCAAGCAAGGCCAGCCCCGCAGCCCGGAGATGGAAGCCAAGGTCAAGGATGAAGTCGTTCTGCGCGAGATCTTCCTGCAGGAAGCCGAGAAGCGCGGCCTGAACAAGACCGACGACTACAAGAACCAGATGGAACTGGCCCGCCAGTCCCTGCTGATCCGCGAGCTCTTCAACGACTACGTGAAGAAGAACCCGATCAGCGAAGCCGACGCCAAGGCCGAGTACGAGAAGTTCAAGGCGCAAGCCACCGGCACCGAATTCCACGCTCGCCACATCCTGGTCGAGAAGGAAGACGAGGCCAAGGCGCTGATCAAGCAGCTCAACGGCGGCGCGAAGTTCGAGGACGTCGCGACCAAGAACTCCAAGGACACCGGTTCCGCCCAGAACGGCGGTGACCTGGGCTGGTCCGGTCCGGACGCCTACGTGCCCGAGTTCAGCGCCGCGATGGCCAAGCTCAAGGCCGGTGAGATGACGCAAGAGCCGGTGAAGTCGCAGTTCGGCTATCACATCATCAAGCTGGAAGAGACGCGTCAGGCGCAGTTCCCGGCCTTCGACGACGTGAAGGCGCAGATCATGCAGCGCCTGAGCCAGCAGAAGGTCGCCGAGTTCCAGGAGGAACTGCGTACCAAGGCGAAGACGGACTACAAGTTCTCCGCCAACTGATCCACGTTGATCGACCTGAACGCCCCGACGGGTTTTTAGGATGAAGCAGGCCCGCGCCGCTGGAAACAGCCGCGCGGGCTTGTCGTTTCTGCTTGCGTGCCCAGATTGAACCCATGACGGCTTCCCGACTCGCCCGCCGCCTGCTGCCCTCGCCCGAGACCCTGGAACAGACCCGGGGGCTGAAGTGGCTGGGGCAGTACCTGCGCGACCGCCCTTGGCTGTGGGTGGCGCATCGCCGGCGCGTGGCGTTGGGCGCGGCGCTGGGTCTGGCAGTGGGCGTGATCCCGCTGCCGACGCAGATGCTGATGGCCGCGGCCGTGGCCATCCTGTTCCGCGCCAACGTGGCGGCGGCGATCGCCGCGACCTGGTTGACGAACCCGCTGACGCTGGTGCCGATCTGGGGCCTGGCGATCTTCCTGGGCCGGCAGGTGCTGGGCGTGCATGGGCCGATCTCGGCCCCCAAGGAATTGGCACTGGACTGGGCCGACCCGGGCAGCTGGTGGCACGCGATCAGCCAATGGCTGTCGGAGCTGGGCGCCCCCTTGCTGGTGGGCCTGCCCTGCGCCGGCGTGGTGCTGGGCGCGACGCTCTACGTGGTGGTCTACGTCGGCTGGTGGGCGGTCATCCGCTACGAGCGCCGACGCCGCCTGCGCGAGCGCGAGTTGCGCGTCTGAACCAGCGCCGTCCAAATGCCGGCCAAGTGCCTGCCAAGCACCAGCATCACGCCGGCGCCGGTGATCGTCAGGCCGGCAGATCCGCCATCGTGATGTCCTGCAGATGGCCGGCCGAGATCTTCAGTTGGCGCTCGCAGCGGGCCGCGATGGTGTTGTCGTGGGTGACCATGACCAGCGTGGTCCCGAGCTCGCGATTGAGCTCGAACATCAAGCCCATCACCTGCTCCCCGGTCGCGTAATCGAGCGATCCGGTGGGCTCGTCCGCCAGCAGCAGCGCAGGCTGCTGCACGAAGGCGCGGGCCAGCGCGACGCGTTGCTGCTCGCCGCCGCTGAGCACGCGTGGGTAATGCGACAGGCGTTGGCCGAGGCCGACGCGCTCCAGCATCTGCCTGGCCTGCGCGCGGGCGTCACGCTCGCCGCGCAGCTCCAATGGGAGCATGACGTTCTCGAGCGCGGTCAGGTGCGCGAGCAACTGGAAGCTCTGGAAGACGAAGCCCAGGTGCGCGCCGCGCAGCGCGGCGCGGCCGTCCTCGTCGAGCGCGAACATGTCCTGGCCGCGCAGCCGCACCGTCCCTTGCGAGGGCGTGTCCAGGCCCGCGAGGATGGACAGCAGCGTGCTCTTGCCCGAGCCCGAGGCGCCGACGATGGCGACGGACTCCCTGGCCTGCAGCTGGAAATTGATGTCATGCAGAATGGTCAGCAGCCCGTCGGCGTCCTGCACCGACTTGCTCACATGATCGACTTCGAGGATGTTCTGAACCATGAATCAACCGCAGATGCGCCGCCGTGAATGGATCCTGCACTGTAGCGCCTGTGCCTTGGCCCTCGGGGTGGTGGGAGTCACGCCGGGGCCTGTCGCGGCGCAAGGCCGCACCGAAGCGAGGACCGGCGGCG